>NZ_CAMCWT010000121.1:0-3024 GCF_945882885.1 Sandarakinorhabdus limnophila DSM 17366 | reverse complement strand
CGCACCAGCCGGCCAGCGCGCAGCAACGCCCGGAACAGGCCGCGCCGGGTGAGCACCGCCGGCAGCAGGGTGCGGAGCAGCCGATCAGTCGGCGCGCGGCGATGATTGTTCTCGATGTGCACGCGCGCAGCGTCGACAAGGTGCATGTAATCAACGCCGGACGGGCAGGTGGTGGTGCATGACAGGCACGACAGGCAGCGATCGATATGGTGCACGGCGCGCGCCGACGGGGCCACTTCCGGGTTGGCCAGCATGTCCTTCATCAGCCAGATGCGGCCGCGCGGACTGTCCAGCTCATCGCCGGTGACAAGATAGGTGGGGCAAGTGGCGGTACAGAACCCACAATGCACGCATTTGCGGATGCGGCCTTGGGCGGCGGTTACGTCGATGCCAGTCATGCTGCGCCCCCTGGTGCCGCCGCCGGAGAGAGAATGTCGGCCGGATCGAACAACGCCTTCACCCGTGCTGAAAGTGCCGCCACACCCGGCTCCGGTGGCGCACGTGCCGGGATGGGTGAGGCCGGCCCGCGCAGCCGTTCGGCATGGCCATCGCGACCGGCGGCTTGCGCCACAAGTGCATGCAGATCGAAATCGGCGGCACCAGCCGGCAGCAGCACCCAGGCTAGGGCGCCGGCCCAATCGAGCCTCAGGCGTGCATCAGGCGGCAACAACGCGGCCAGCGCCGGCGCGCGGCTGGCGGGCAGTGGGCAACGCCAGATGATTTCGTCGGCGCGGGCGTGGCCATAGAGGCTGGCGGTCGCCGTCCAAAGCCCGCGGCTAGCGTCGCCCTCGATTAGCCTGCTGGCCGGCAGCCGGGCGCGGGCGGCGTCCACCAGCGCCGGCAGGACGGCCGGGCTGGATTCGATGCGCAACTGCACCTCACCCTCACCCTCACTCCACGCCGCGCCAGTGATACCGCCATCAACCATCAGCGCATCGGCCATGATGCGCACCGCTTTGGCCGCCGTGTCGGCGGGCAGCTGCAGCGTCGCCTGCGCAGGCGCCAGCGGCAGCACTTTCAGAGTGATTTGTGTCAACACCGCCAGCGTGCCACGTGAGCCGGTGAGCAATCGCGGCAGATCAAAGCCCGTCACATTCTTGAGCACCTTGCCGCCCGCCGTGAAGATCTCTCCGCGCCCGGTCACGCCAGACAGGCCCAGCACATGATCGCGGCACGCCCCGGCAAACGGCCGACGCGGCCCGGAAAGCCCGCTCGCCACCGCGCCACCAATGGTGCCATGGCCCAGGCCCCAGATTGCATCGGGCGAAGGCGGCTCGAACGCCAGACACTGGCCGGCGCGGGCCAGCAACCGTTCGACATGATCCAGCGAAGTCGATGCCGGCAGGGTGAGCAGCAATTCGCCCGGATCATGATCGATGCTGCCACCAAGGCCGGTCAGATCCAGGTCCGCGTCTGCGGCGCCGGGACCGATGCCGGGCCGGCTGCCGGTGCCGGACACGGCCAACGACCGCCCATGCACCGCTGCATCGCGGATCATCTCGGCCAGTTCCTCGATCGTGGCAGGACGATAAGCCATCAGAATCGGGGCAGTTCAGGGAACGGCAGCTGCCCGCCGTGCACGTGCATGTGGTTCATTTCGGCACAGCGCGAAAGGGTGGGGAACAGCTTGCCGGGATTGAGCAGGCCGTGCGCGTCAAAGGCGCATTTCAGCCGGCTCTGCACCTCAATATCAATGGTTGAGAACTGGTGTTCCATCAGGTCGCGTTTCTCGACACCCACGCCATGTTCGCCGGTCAGCACGCCACCGGCATCGACGCAGGCCATCAGGATTTCGGCGCCGGCCGCTTCCGCTGCCTCGGTCTGGCCCGGCACAGAAGCGTCATACATCACCAGCGGGTGGAGGTTACCGTCGCCAGCGTGGAAGACATTGGCTACCCCCAGGCCGTGGCGGGCAACGATGGCGCTGATCTTGCCGAGCACCGCACCAAGCTGGCGGCGCGGGATGGTGCCATCAACGCAATAATAATCCGACGCGATGCGCCCCACGGCGGGAAACGCCGCCTTGCGCCCAGCCCAGAACAGCAGGCGCTGCGCCTCGTCTGTGGAGGCGCGCAGATGGGTGCAGTTGTGGGCGTTGGCGATTTGGGTGATGCGGGCAAGCTGATCGTCCACCTCCGCCGCGCTGCCATCGGCCTCGGCAATCATCAGCGCTTCGACATCAGTGGGGTAACCAGCCTGCACAAAATCTTCGGCGGCGCGGATGGCCGGTGCGTCCATCATCTCCAGCCCCGCCGGGATGATGCCAGCGGCGATGATGGCCGCAACGCAATCACTGGCATCGGCGACGGAGGGAAAACCGAGCAGCAGCGCGCGCTGGGTGGCGGGCTTGGGCAGGATGCGCACCGTGGCTTCGGTGACAACCCCCAAAAGCCCTTCCGAACCGCACACCAGCCCGAGCAGATCATAACCGGCCTGCTCCTGCCCCGGGCCGCCCAGCCGCAGCGCCGCGCCATCCATCAGCACCAACTCAACGCCCAACAGATTGGGGCTGGTGGTGCCATATTTCAGGCAATGCACCCCGCCGGCATTTTCCGCGACATTACCGCCGATCGAACAGGCAATCTGGCTCGACGGATCGGGCGCGTAGTAAAAGCCCTTGTGGGCAATTGCCTGGGAGACGGCCAGATTGGTGACACCCGGCTGCACCACGGCGCAGCGATTGTCGTAATCCACGCCCAGGATGCGGTTGAAGCGCGCCATGCCCAGCACGATCCCATCAGCCAGCGGCAGCGCCCCGCCCGAAAGCGACGTGCCCGAACCGCGCGCCACCACCTTCACGCCATTGGCATGGCACCAGGCAAGGACCTTGCTCACCTGTTCGGTCGTCCGCGGCAACACCACGGCCAACGGGCTCTGCCGATACATTACCAACCCGTCGCTGCCATAGGCTGAGACGCCTGCCGCATCGGCGATTACCCCATCCGGCACAATGGCGGCGAGGGCAGCGGCAATCTGGGCCTGTCGGGCCATGACAGCAGCGTCGGGTTCTGGCATCTTCATGCG
>NZ_CAMCWT010000120.1:0-3139 GCF_945882885.1 Sandarakinorhabdus limnophila DSM 17366 | reverse complement strand
AAGGCCATGCTCAGAAAGATCGGCGAGCGAACCGTCACTGGGCTCTGGGACCTCATCGGCAGGCTCATCGATATCTTCCAACCCAACGAATGCGCAAACTACTTCAGATCGTGCGGGTATGAACCCAAATGATTGGAAACCGCTCTAATGGCTCTCCTGCCCCTCTCTTTCGGCCAATCAAGAGCCCGCCGCTTCACGTCGGTTGATCCTGTCCCGCAAAATCCATCCGGTTTGAATGGCGGGAAGCCGGCAAAGTGAAGGCCGGAAACCTTTTCTAACAAGCAGGTTAGCGCTGGAAATCCGTTCGGATCAGCGGCGCTTGCGCGTGGCCGCCGCGGCGATCAGCACGAGGCCGAGGAAGCCCATGCTGGCCCAGAATTGCGGTGCCAGATCGGGGGTAAGCGCCATGGCCGCCAGCACGCCCAGCATGGCCGCAACCGCCACAAACCGCCCCCAGCGCAGGAAGCCGCCGCCGACACCCATCCGGATCGCCGCGACAACAACCAGCGAGTAGACGAACACCATGGTGGCGCCGGACGCATTGACCAAGAAGGCGAACACCAGCGACGGTGACAGCACGGAAGCGAACACGCAGGCGAGGCCCACCAATGTGCAGGCGATGATGGAACGTGCCGGTACGCCGCGGCTGTCCACCGCCACGCTCCAGCGCGGCGCATCGCCATTGGCGGCCAGCGTGAACAGCGCGCGGCTGGCGACATAGATTGAAGAGTTGAGGCAGGACAGCACGGCAACCAGCACCAGCAGGTTCATCATCAGCGCCGTGCCCGGCACGCCGATCACATCCAGCGCGGCGGCAAAGGGTGATTGGCCGGCCACGATACTGCGCCAGGGCACAATGCAGACAATCAGGCTGATGGCGCCGATGTAGAAGACACTGATGCGCAGGATCAGCGTGCTCGCCATCTTGGCGACCATATCGCCCGAATCCTCGGCTTCGGCTGCGGCAACGGTAACGATCTCGGCGCCAACCAGGGCAAAGATCACCGTGGTGACGCCAGCAATCACTGCGCCCCAGCCCATCGGCGCCAGCCCACCATCGTTGGTGAGATTGGCAATGCCAGTGGAGGCCGGCGATCCGAACAGGAACACGCTGCAGATGATAATGAACAGCGCGATGGCCACCACCTTGATGGTGGAAAACCAGAATTCGAACTCGCCGAAACTGCGCGCCGAAAGCAGATTGGAACCGGCCATCAGCAAGGTGAGCACGGTGCCGATCAGCCAAACCGGCAGATCAACCCAGAGCGCGACGATACCGGCCCCGGCGATTGCCTCGATGCCGATCACCACCGCCCAGAAATACCAATAGAGCCAACCAGCGGTGAAACCGGCCCAGCGGCCCAGCCCGGCGCGGGCATATTCGGTGAAGGTGCCGGCATGCGGCACGGCCACGGCCAGCGCCGCGATCACCCGCATCACGATCAGCACGATGGCACCAGCCAGCGCATAGCTGATCACCACGGCCGGACCGATCGAGGCGATGGCGGCGCTGCTGCCGACGAACAGGCCGGCGCCGATGACGCCGCCCAGCGTGATCATGGTGACATGCCGGCGCTTCAATGTGCGCGCCAGTGCCGGGGTCGTATCCGCTTCGCTCATTCCCGTCCCCGTATCGCCGGCCTCATTCCCACTCGATGGTGCCCGGCGGCTTTGACGTATAGTCGTAAACCACGCGGTTGATACCCTTCACCTCGTTGACGATGCGGGTGGCAGCGCGCGTGAGGAAGCTGGCCTCGAAGGGGTAGACATCGGCGGTCATGCCATCCACGCTGGTGACAGCGCGCAGGCCGCAGACCCGATCATAGGTGCGGCCATCACCCATCACACCGACGGTGCGCACCGGCAGCAGCACGGCAAAGGCCTGCCAGATCTCGTCATACAGCCCTGCCTTGCGGATCTCGTCAAGATAGACGGCATCAGCCTTGCGCAGCGTGTCGCAGGCTTCCTTGGTGACTTCGCCGGGGATGCGGATGGCGAGGCCGGGGCCGGGGAACGGGTGGCGGCCAACGAAGGCTGGCGGCAGGCCGAGCTCGACACCCAGGCGGCGCACTTCGTCCTTGAACAGTTCGCGCAGCGGTTCGACCAGCTTCATGTTCATGCGTTCCGGCAGGCCGCCGACATTGTGGTGGCTCTTGATCGTCACGCTGGGGCCGCCGGTGAAGGAGACGCTCTCGATCACGTCGGGATAGAGGGTGCCTTGGGCCAAAAAATCAGCGCCGCCGATCTTCTTGGCTTCGGCCTCGAACACCTCGATGAAGGTCTTGCCGATGAGCTTGCGCTTGGCTTCCGGATCGGTGACGCCGGCAAGGCCACCAAGGAACAATTCCTCGGCTTCCACGTGCACCAGTGGGATATGATAATGTTCACGGAACAGGGTGACGACCTGTTTGGCTTCGCCCAACCGCATCAGGCCATGATCGACGAACACGCAAGTGAGCTGATCGCCGATGGCTTCGTGGATCAGCACGGCGGCCACAGCCGAATCGACCCCGCCTGACAGGCCGCAAATCACCTTGGCCGATCCCACCTGCTCGCGGATTTCGGCGATCTTGGAGGCACGGAAGCCGGCCATCGACCAGTTCGGCGTGATACCGCAGACATTGACGACGAAATTCTTCAGCAGTGCGCCACCATCGGGCGTGTGCACCACTTCGGGGTGGAACTGCACGCCGTAACGGCGGGCTTCGTCGTTGGCGATGGCAGCGAACGGCGCCCCGGCGCTCACCGCCACGGCGCGGAAGCCGGGGGGGATCGCCTCGATGCGGTCGCCGTGGCTCATCCACACGGTCGGCCGGTCACCCTTGGCCCACACGCCGGCAAAGAAGGCACAATCGTCGACAATATCGATTTCGGCGCGGCCGAACTCGCGGTGATCGGAGGCCACTACGGCACCGCCGAGCTGATAGCAGAGCGATTGTTCACCATAACAGATGCCAAGCAGCGGCACGTCGGCGGCCAGCACGACATCAGGGATGCGCGGACCGTTTTCATCGCTGATATTGGCCGGGCTGCCCGACAGGATGACGCCCTTGGGCTGCATCCGTGTGTATGCCTCGCCGCCTTTGGCGAAGGGCACGATCTCGCAATAAACGCCAACTTCGCGGATGCGCCGGGCGAT
>NZ_CAMCWT010000119.1:0-3244 GCF_945882885.1 Sandarakinorhabdus limnophila DSM 17366 | reverse complement strand
TTGAACGCAAGCACCTCTATTTCGATCTGATCGGCAACCTGCAGGGCAGTATCTTCGAAGCCGAACGCTTCCTCAATCACCCCCTGTTCGATTACGGCACCCCCGTCACCGGCAGCGGGGAGGGCCTGCGCTGGAGCTACAAACTCTCCGGCAAGGACCCGGTGGACCCCACCCGCGATCCCCACCTGCTGATCGATCATATCATGTTCACCCAGCGCCTCGTGGCGAAAGACACGCTCCCCAGCATCCGCGGCCGCGCCGGCCTGGTGGAACGCCATCCACGAACGCGTGAACGCGATGCGGCCTCGAAAGGTAGGGGAGACGAGCGATCACCGGCCGGTGTCGGTTTCGTTGACACTGGCGTAGAAAAGAGGGCCTCCGGCGGGCAGGGGCTGAGCCCCTGCCCCAACTTTCGTTTTAGGGCGGCCCATCCACAATAAGCGCCAGCATGACAGGTGAGGGGCCAAACAGGATCGAACGGGTGCAGGGTCTGCGACCCTGCCCGCCGGAGGCCCCTTCTTTAATCCTTCAACGCCGTCAGCGCTTCCACCGTCAGGATCTGCGGCAGTTCCGTCTCGCCGCCAGCCGGATCATAATAGACATAGACCGGCACACCAGCGCGCTTGTGTTCGGCGAGCCAGGCGGAGATGGCGGGATCGTTGCGGGTCCAGTCGCCTTCCATCACGGTGATGTCCTTGGCCTTGAAATAGTCGGCGACGGCCGCATCGGCCATGGCGCCTTTTTCATTGACCTTACAGGTGAGGCACCAATCGGCGGTCATGTAGAGGAACACCGGCTTGTTGGCCCCGCGCAGTTCGGCCAGCGTGGCAGGGGTGAACTTCACCGCGTTCAATTCGCTGGCGGCCGTTGTGGTGGCTTTGGCCGCGCCTTCGGGGGCAGCGGTGGGTACCAGCAGCACGGCGGCGACGATGGTGGCGATGCTCAGCGTTCCGGGAACGGCGAGGCTCTTGCCGCCGTACTGGCGGCTGCCCAACCACCACAGGAACAGGCCAAAGAGCAGCGTGCCGGCCAGGCCCATCGCCATGCCGTTGACGCCCACCTGCTGGCCCAGCACCCAGGCCAGCGCCAGCGCCGTAAGGAACATCGGGACGGAGAGGATGGCGCGCAGGCGGACCATCCACGCGCCCGGCTTGGGCAGGCGGCGGCGCAGGGTGAGGCTGAAGCCGATCAGCAGGAAGGGCAGGGCGAGGCCAAGGCCAAGGCCGGCGAAGACGGAGAGCGCCTGCACCGTGGGCAGCACCAGCGCGGCGCCCAGCGCGCCGGCCATGAACGGGCCGGTGCAGGGAGTGGCCACAAACGCCGCCAGTGCGCCGGTGAAAAAGGCGCCCGAGGCACCGCCGGAGCGGGCTTTCTCTTGCCCCAGATTGCCGGTGGTCAGGGTGACTTCGAACAGGCCCGCAAGGTTCAGCGCGATGCCGGTGACCAGCAGCAGCAGGAAAGCGATCACGCGCGGATCTTGCAACTGGAAAGCCCAGCCAACCTGCGAACCGGCCGCACGCAGCGCCAGCACCAGGCCGCCTAGCGCGGTGACAACGATGACGATGCCGGCGGTATAGGCCAGCGCTTCGGTGCGGGCTTCGGCCGGGCCGACATTGCCCTTGGACAGCGCAAGCGCCTTGAGACTGAGGATCGGGAACACGCAGGGCATGACGTTAAGGATCAGGCCGCCCAGCACCGCACCGAGCAGGGTCAGCGGCAATCCGGGGCCGTCACCACCGCCGGCCGCATCGTCGTTGCCGCCGGTGGCGGCCAGCGCCGCACCGGGGCCGTGCACGCTTCCTTCCTTGGCAGTGATGGCAAAACCCATCGGCGCCTCACCCGCCATCTCGACGCGCAGCACGCCGGTCATTTCGCCTTCGGGGCCGGGGGTGCCGGCGTCGGTCTCGATGCGCAGCGCGTCGCCGGCGATCGTGACCTTCTGCGGCGTTACATGGGTGATCACGGCGTCGCCGGTGGGGAAGAACCAGGCGCTCTTCACCTTGTCGAGGCCGGCCATCGGCACGCTCAGCACGAAACGCGTGCCGGCTTTCGCCCAGGTGGCGGTGGCGGCGAGCGCGCGCGGCAGGGCGGCGCGGCCTTCGGCGATCTGCGGCGCCATGGTGGCATCATCGACGCCGTCGCCCACCACCAACGGTAGCGACAAGGTGGCCGATTCCGGTACGCATTGTTCGTGGCTGCACACCAGCCAATCGACCTGCACTTCGATCGGGAGCGCGTTGCCTGCCGCAAGGCCAGCCGGCACGTCAATCTGAGTCAGCAGGATGTTCCGCTTTTCATAGACATGGTTCATCAGGCCCGACACGACCAGCGTGCCCGGCACCGGATATTGCAGCCCTGGCGGAGCCGACACGCCGGCCGGCAGCCGCCATTCCGCCCGCGTCGGCGCACCGGCGTCGCCGGGGTTCAGCCAATAGGTGTGCCAGCCGGCCTTGGGTGTGAGCACGATGCCCAGTTGCAATGGCTTGCCGGGGGCGGGCGCCCTGCTCTGCGCGATCAATTCCACCCGCGTGTGCGGCTGCTCAATGACCGGTGCGGCCAGCGCCGGCAGGGCAAGCAGGGCAAGGACGAAGGAGGCAAGGCTGCGAATCATGGCTGGCCTTGTGCCAGCGGCGCGCCGAAAGGGGAAGAGAAGCCCCGGTTGGCCATGACCAACCGGGGCTTTGGGTCGCAAGCTGCCGATCAGAAACCGATGGTCAGGCCCACACGGGCCGCACCGTCGCGATTGGGAACGGCAGTGAGATAATCGATGCCGTCCAGCGCCGCGATGCCGCGCACGGCGGCATTGCCGGCGGCCAAAACGCGTTGCTTGCCGAAATCGGTGAACAGATATTCGGCGCGCAAAGCCACGGCCTTGGTCAGGTTGAACTCGGAACCGCTGCCAACCGCATAACCGGTCTGGGTGTTCTCTACTTGAGCGAACCAGCCCAAACTCGGGTGCGCCATTCACCAGCACGGCCGCCGCCGCGTGGGTATCACCAATGGCCAAGCCGCCGGTAGTACAGATCAGCGCCTTTTCGCCCAGCTGACCTGACCCCCTGATTTCATCCAGCGGGGATTAGAGCCGGGCGGTTGTTTGACCCTGTCCCAGTTTTGTATCCGGCCAGAATGAGAGATCTGGCGCTTCATCGGCCGGGGTTAACCCCGGCCGATGAAGCAAATTCGGCCGGTGTCATGAACCCCAGTGACGTGTGAGGTCGGGTCTCATTGAAGTCCCGTCGCCACG
>NZ_CAMCWT010000118.1:0-3324 GCF_945882885.1 Sandarakinorhabdus limnophila DSM 17366 | reverse complement strand
TGACGAGGCAGCGCGAGCGGCTGATCGAGCCGGTGAGCTTGCGCAAGCTCTGGCTCATCAGGCGGGCCTGCAGGCCGACATGGCTATCGCCCATTTCACCTTCGATTTCAGCGCGCGGCACCAGCGCGGCGACCGAATCGATCACCAGCACATCGATGGCGTTGGAACGCACCAGCGTGTCGACGATCTCCAGCGCCTGTTCACCAGTATCAGGCTGCGAGACGATCAGTTCGTCGATATTGACGCCCAGCTTCTTGGCATAAACCGGATCGAGCGCATGTTCGGCATCGACAAAGGCCGCGGTGCCGCCATTCTTCTGCGCTTCGGCGATGGCATGCAGCGCCAGCGTCGTCTTGCCCGAGCTTTCCGGGCCATAGATTTCCACGACACGGCCGCGCGGCAAGCCGCCGATGCCGAGCGCGATATCAAGGCCGAGCGAACCGGTGGAGATCGCCTCCACCTCCATCGCGTCGCGCTGGCCCAGTTTCATCACCGAGCCCTTGCCGAACGCACGGTCAATCTGGGCCAGGGCCGCCTCGAGTGCTTTTTGCCGATCCATTCCCGATTCCACCACTTTTAGAGCAGATGCCATGACCCGATCCCTTCCCTGAAGCCGCGATCCAAATTCGTCAACGGCTTTTGATGTACACCAATTGTTCTTTGAGAACAAGAAGAGAACGGAAGGCGGAAATATTTGTCCAATCAGCCCTTCAACGGCTGTGCGGTGGCGATGGCTGCAACCAGCTCGGCCAGCGCGAAGGGCTTGGCCAGAAAGCGGATTCCGCGCGCATCGGCTTCGCGATGGCGCGGCAGTTCGGCATAGCCCGACATCAGCACGATGCCCATTTCCGACCACATGCGCGCGGCTTCGAAGGCCAGTTCAACGCCGTCGATCCCGGGCATCATCACATCTGACACCAGCACGTCGAAGGTCTGCCCGTCGCGCAGGATGGCCAGCGCCACCATGGCATCGCCCGCTGTGGTCACCACGCAGCCTTTGCGTTCCAGGCCACGGGCGAACACTGCCCGCACCGATGGTTCATCTTCCACCAGCAGCACGCGGCGGCCGGCGGCAACCGGTTCGGGTGCCACGTCGGCCACCACCTGCCCCGGCGCAACCTTGGCTGGCTGCGGCCGGCCTGGCAGATAGAGCGAGAAGGTGGTGCCGCACCCACCTGGGCCGGGCTTGGCAAAGATATAGCCATCCGACTGCTTCATGATGCCATAAACGGTGGACAAGCCAAGGCCAGTGCCCTGCCCCAGCGGCTTGGTGGTGAAGAACGGTTCGAAAATCTTGGCCGCGATCTCAGGCGGAATCCCGCTGCCGGTATCGGAAATATCGATGGAAACGAAATCGATGGCCGGCATCATGGCATGGCCCAGCCCGACCACATCGCGGCGCAGGATATCGGCAATGCTGATCACCAGCCGGCCATTGCCTTCCATGGCATCGCGGGCGTTGACGGCCAGATTGACGATCACTTGTTCCAGCTGGCCTGGATCGGCCCGAACGAAGAACTGCCCCGGCGGCGCGACAATATCCAACTCGATGGCTGGGCCAAGCAATTTGGTCAGCAGCGGCCGCAGCCCCTGCACCAGTTCACGCACACAACGCAATTGCCGGTTCTGCGGTTGCTGGCGGGCAAAGGCCAGCAACTGCGCCACCAGGTTGGCGCCACGCTTGCCGTTGTGTAAAATTTCCACAACCGCATCATGTTCGGCGCCAGCATCGGGAAAGCGTTCCAGCAGTTGTTCGGCATGGCCGAGGATGGCCGTGAGCAGATTGTTGAAATCATGCGCCACCCCGCCGGCAAGCTGGCCAACCGCCTGCAGCCGCGTGACGGCGGCAACCTGGGCTTCCAGCCGCATCTGTTCGCGAATGTCACGCATCACCACCAGGGCCGAGACACCAAAGCCCGGCGGGGTGGACATCACGTTGATATCGCGCACTTCATCGGGGTGCTCGGCCAATGCAAGGCGCAGGACGTGCGGCTCACCACCGGCCAGCACATCGGCAACAGCGCGCGACAAAATACCGGCATCGTCGCCCACCACCATCGCTTCCGGGCGCATGCCGGGGCGCCAGCCGGTGCCGGCCGTGGCCTGCATGGCATCATTGCCGGTGACGATGCGGCCCGAGGAATCGAGCAGCGCCAGCGCAATCGGCAGGTTCATCAACAGGGTGCCGATCCACGGGCTGGCCAGCCCTTCGGCATAGGGCGCTGGCCAGGCGGCTTGAACGGGCTGGAAATGCATCCAGTCGTTCACGGCTGCAGGGGCGGTTGGTTCAGTTATAACGCTGCTCCGTCCAGGGATCGCCCTCGTTGTGATACCCTCGTACCTCCCAGAAGCCGGGTTTGTCCACGGCCAGCACTTCGATGCGGGTAAGCCATTTGGCCGATTTCCAGAAATACCAGCGCGGGATTATCGCCCGCACCGGCCCACCGTGATCGCGGGACAGCGGCACACCATCATGGGCATGGGCGATCAGGCAATCATCGCCCGCGAAACGCTCCAACATGATGTTGGTCGTATAGCCATCGGCCCCGTGCAGTACCACCACATTGGCCTGCGGCAGCGGCTGTACCACGCTGAGCAGATGGCTGGTGGCGACGCCCGTCCAGCGATTGTCGAAGCGCGACCATTGGGTAACGCAATGGATGTCCGACACATCCTCGTTGTGCGGCTGGGCCTGATAGGCGGCCCAATCCCAGCTGATCGGGTTGGCCACGGCGCCATCGACTGTCAGCCGCCAATCGGCCTTGGCAATATCGGGCTTTACTCCCAGATCGAGCACCGGCCAGCTGGTGACAAGGCGCTGGCCCGGCGGCAGGCGATTGGCGTGATCGGGATCGCGTTCTCCGGTGAGCAGGCGGCCGGCCTGCGCCCACGCCTGCTTGATGGCGACAAGCTTGCTCCGGATGCCATCGGCCATCAGCGTCAGCCCTTGTCCCGCATCAGCCGCGCCTTGTCGCGCTGCCAGTCGCGCTCTTTCGACGTTTCGCGCTTGTCATGGAGCTGCTTGCCCTTGCCCAGCGCGATCTCGATCTTGGCGCGGCCACGATCATTGAAATAGATCACGAGCGGCACCAGCGTCATGCCCTGGCGGCTGACCGCCGTGTGCATCTTTTCGATCTGGCGTGCATGCAACAGCAATTTGCGCTGACGCTTGGGCTCGTGATTGAAGATATTGCCGTGGCTGAACTCCTGAATGGTCGCATTGATCAGCCACATCTGGCCATCGCGCACCTCGGCAAAGCTTTCGGCGATGCTGGCCTGGCCCTTGCGCAGCGACTTCACCTCGGTGCCGGTCAGCATGATGCC
>NZ_CAMCWT010000117.1:0-3327 GCF_945882885.1 Sandarakinorhabdus limnophila DSM 17366 | reverse complement strand
ATCCAGGGCCTCGCCGTGTCGATGGAATCGACCGCGCTGCCCACGCTGGTGATCGTCGCCGGCATCATCGCCACCTTCAAACTGGGCGGCCTGATCGGCATCGCCTTTGCCGCCACCGCCATGCTGGCCCTGGCCGGTATGATCGTCGCGCTCGATGCCTATGGCCCCGTTACGGACAACGCCGGCGGCATCGCCGAAATGGCCGGGCTTGATGGCGAAGTGCGCCAGCGCACCGATGCCCTCGACGCGGTGGGCAACACCACCAAGGCCGTCACCAAGGGCTATGCCATCGGTTCGGCCGGCCTTGCCGCGCTGGTGCTGTTCGCCACCTACACCGAAGATCTGGCCCAGTTCTTCAAGGACGTACCGGTCGATTTCTCCCTGTCCAATCCATACGTGGTCGTCGGGCTGCTGCTCGGCGCGCTGCTGCCCTATCTGTTCGGCGGCATGGCGATGACAGCGGTGGGCCGCACGGCCCAAGCCGTGGCGCAGGATATTCGCGCCCAGTTCCGCGAAAACCCCGGCATCGCCACCCGCGAAGTGAAGCCCGATTATGCCCGCACCGTGGGCCTGGTCACCGCCGGCGCCATCAAGGAAATGATCGTGCCGTCACTGCTGCCGGTGCTCGCACCCGTGGTTGTCTATTACGTCATCACCGCCGTGGCTGGCCAGGGCAACGGCTTTGCCGCCTTGGGCGCGCTGCTGATGGGCGTCATCATCTCGGGGCTCTTTGTGGCCATCTCCATGACCAGCGGCGGCGGCGCGTGGGACAACGCCAAGAAAGTCATCGAACAAGGCGCCTACGGCGGCAAAGGCTCCCCCGCCCACCAGGCGGCGGTGACCGGCGACACCGTAGGTGACCCCTACAAGGACACCGCCGGCCCCGCCGTGAACCCGATGATCAAGATCACCAACATCGTGGCTTTGCTGCTGTTGGCGGCGCTTGCGGGACATTGAGGCGGCCTACCTTCGGGTGGGCTCCCCACCATCACCAGATCCGGAAGGGGCGGCCCACCAGCCGCCCCTTTCTTTTTCCGCGTCTCTCCCCGCTGCACCCGCTTTGCCAGTTTTGACAGAATCGCCGGAATTCAGGATTTTTTCCTCTAGCGATCAAGGCCCTAGCATGATGATAGGCCTGGCTCGTGTAGAACAGAACAGCAAGCAAGAACGCCTCTGGCGGGCAGGGGCTGAGCCCCTGCACCCGCTTTGAACGCAAACAAGACAATATCTTCGGCTCGGTTCGCCGAAGAAAAAGCACGTTTCGCCTTGGCTTTGGGCTAGGTGATCCGACCGCACTGTAATGCCCCGATAGCCGATGCGCGCCTGATCAGCTAAAAGCCATGCTGGGGGTCGATATTCTACCGATTCTAACATCAGGCAGGCTAGGAGCAGAATCCTGGCAAGCGATCCTGACGCGCTTGCGCGTCTGGTTCCCCGAGCGCGAGTTTTTCATGCGCGCCGACGGCCAAGTGCGCTTCATCCGGATTTCGAGTATTTTGCAGATGCGGATTGCCGGGGCAATCGCTGCTGCACTCTTGATCTGGATGATCATGGTGCTGTGGATGCTCATATCGGGGTTGATCAGTTCCTATGACCGCGCTGCGCTGCTGGAGCGTGAGGCAGCGGTTGCTTCGGCCGAGAGCCGTGTTGCAAAGTATCGCGGTGGCTTGGGCGCAGTGGCTGCCGATCTCGCCAAGCGGCAGGATTTCATCGAGAAAAGCGTGCAAGGGGCGATTGGCCCGCTACCGCGGGATTTGCCGCGCGGAACTGTTTCCGACAGCCGCGCGGAGGCGGACAAGACCGTGCGCAAGATTTCGATGGTCCTGCCAGAAGCAGCAGGGCTTGCGCAACTGGAGGCCCGCCAACTTGTATTTGTTGAGCAACTGACGCGCTATGCGGATGCGAGGGCGCTCCGCGCTGAGGCCGCTATGCGCCGGGTCGGGCTCAATCCGTCGGTCATCGCGGCTCAGGACCGCAATGCCACGGGTGGCCCGCTCATCCGATTGCTGACGGGGCCTGGCGATACGATCGACCCCCGGTTTGCTCGGTTGGGGGCCAGCCTTGCCCGCTTGAACAGCATGGTTCAGGGCCTCGCCCGTATTCCGAACACACTGCCCGCCGGCCTCCAATATATATCCAGCGGCTTCGGCTTCCGAAACGACCCGTTTACGGGTGGGGGCGCCTTTCATGCAGGGCTCGATTTTCGTGGCCCGATCGGAACGCCAGTCTATGCCGCTGCGGCAGGAAGAGTGAGCTTCGCCGGCGTGAAACAAGGCTATGGCCGTTGCCTTGAGATCAGCCATGGCAATGGACTGCTGACGCGTTACGCCCATCTTTCGCGGATCGGTGCGGGCGTGGGCCAAAGTGTCGCCGCTGGCAGCGCGGTAGGCGCTATCGGCAATAATGGGCGATCAACCGGTCCACACTTGCACTTTGAAGTGCGGATCGGCGACCGCGCGGTCGATCCGCGCCCCTTCCTTGAAGCCCCAGTTATGGAGTCGAAACCGCATGTTCGCCAAGAAGCCCGAGCCGACGTCTCCAGCCCCGGTTCGCCAGGCAGCGGCCAGTAACGCCATGGCCTCGACCTTTTCCGTGCTCGGCGCCGACTTGGTGATTAAGGGACACATCACCGCCAGCGCCGATCTGCATATCGATGGCCATGTTGAAGGCGACATCACGTGCGCTGCATTGGTGCAAGGCGAAGCAAGCGTCATCCACGGCGCAATCAAGGCGCAATCTGCGCGTCTCTCTGGCACAGTGCATGGCGGGATCGAAGTTGCGCAACTGACGATCTCTAAGAGCGCCCGCATTCACGGCGACGTTGCTTATGGCGCCGTGACAATGGAACAGGGCGCACAGGTTGAAGGACGGCTCAGCCACGGTCTCCCCGGCACAGACGGTGAGACCGCGCTGACTTTGGTTGATTAAGCCACCTCAGCTTTCCGAGCGGCCTTCCGCATGGCGCGCTTCGAGCCAGGCGTGTGCCTCAGCTTTCTGAGCCGCCGTGGAGCTGGCTGTCGTGCGCATCTCGCTCGGCTTGCAATTCCTCGATTAGCGCATCGCGGTCCGTGCCCAGCCGCACGTCGCTTGCGCCTTGGTCTTCTTCAATTCCACCGCGCTTCGCCGCTTTTGCGACCAATTCATCACGCTCGGGCTGCGAGCACAGGCCGAGGGTTGCGGGTTAGAGCGATTTTCGATCAGTCTGGATCATAGCCGCACGATGTGAAGTAGTTTGCGCATTCGTTTGGCTTGAAGATATCGACGAGCCTGCCGATCAGGTCCCAGAGGCCGTTCACGGTCCGCTCACCGATCTTTCTGAGCATGGCC
>NZ_CAMCWT010000116.1:0-3330 GCF_945882885.1 Sandarakinorhabdus limnophila DSM 17366 | reverse complement strand
GCAGCGTCGTCCCCCGCACCTCATCCAGCGGCCGCGCCACCATCACCAGGCCAGACACCACCCACAGGATGATCTGGATGCCAACAAAAACCCCGGTCCACAGATGGAGCCAGCGAACGGTGCGAGTGGTGCGGGGCGACAGCATGGATGTGGCTGTAGCGGGGAGCGGGCGAGCCGTCACCTGTATGCGTGTCTGGCCTTGCTGCGTGAAAGCTGGCGCACTGGCGTGCAGCCGGCGGCGCATCATATGTGAATGGCTTTGCCCGTCACCGCCATCGCCGCCTCCTTCAGCGCTTCCGAATGCGTCGGATGCGCATGACAGGTCAGCGCGATATCCTCGCTCGACGCGCCAAACTCCATCGCCTGTGCAGCCTGCGCGATCATCGTGCCGGCCATAGCGCCGATGATGTGCACGCCCAGCACGCGATCAGTCTTGGCATCCGCCAGCACCTTCACGAAGCCATCGGTGTCGCGGTTGGTCTTGGCTCTGCTGTTGGCGGCAAACAGGAACTTGCCAACCTTGTAGGCGATGCCCGCGGCCTTCAATTCCTCTTCCGTCTTGCCCACGGTGCCGACTTCCGGGTGGGTATAGACCACGGCCGGGATCACATCGTGGTTCACATAACCGGCCAGGCCGGCGATATTGTCTGCGCAGGCCAGGCCTTCGTCTTCGGCCTTGTGGGCCAGCATCGGGCCTTCCACCACATCGCCGATGGCCCAGATGCCGGGCACCTTGGTGGCGAAATCATGGCCGATGGGGATGCGGCCCTTGGCATCGAGCGTGAGGCCCGTTGCGGCCAGGTTCAGGCCATCGGTGTTGGGCCGGCGGCCGATGGAGAGCAGCACGACATCAGCGGTGATGGTTTCAGCAAGCCCGCCAGCGGCCGGCTCCACGGTCACCGTAGCGCCAGCGCCGGTCCGTTCGACGCTCACCACCTTGGTGGCGGTCTTCAGCACCAGGCCCTGCTTGGTGAGGATCTTGGCGAAGGCGTTGGCCACTTCGATATCCATCGCCGGCACGATGCGCGGCGCATATTCCACCACGGTCACCTTGGCGCCCAGGCGGCGCCACACGCTGCCCATTTCCAGGCCGATATAGCCGCCGCCGATCACCACCAGATGCTCGGGCACCTTCGGCAGGTTCAGCCCTTCGGTGGAGGTGACGATCACCTCCCCATCCGGCGTCATGCCGGGCAGCAGGGCCACTTCGGAACCGGTGGCGATGACGAAATTCTTCGCGGTGATGGTGCGATCACCCACCTTCACGCTCTTGGCGTCGATGAAGCTGGCTTCGCCCTTGATCCACTCCACCTTGTTCTTCTTGAACAGCATCGCGATGCCGCCGGTCAGCTCTGATACCGCCTTGTCCTTCTCGCCCAGCAGGGCGGAAAGATCGAAGGAGACATTGTCGGCCTTCACGCCAAACTTGGCCAGATGACCGCCAGCCAGTTCCTCATAGAGATGGCTGCCGTTGAGCAGCGCCTTGGACGGGATGCAGCCGACATTGAGGCAGGTGCCGCCCAGCGCCGCGCGCTTTTCCACGCAGGCGACCTTCAGGCCATGCTGGGCCGCACGGATGGCGCCGACATAGCCGCCGGGACCGCCGCCAATGATGACGACATCAAATTCAGGGTTGGCCATGGGGTGGGCCTTTCTTGTTACAGGTCGATCAGCAAACGCGCCGGATCTTCAATGGCTTCCTTGACGCGCACCAGGAAGGTGACGGCTTCGCGGCCATCGATGAGGCGGTGATCGTAGGACAGCGCCAGATACATCATCGGGCGGATCACGATCTGGCCGTTCTTCACCACCGGGCGATCCTCTACCCTGTGCAAGCCGAGCACGCCCGATTGCGGCGGGTTGAGGATGGGGGTGGACAGCAAGGAGCCGAACACGCCGCCGTTGGAGATGGTGAAGTTGCCGCCCTGCAACTCGTCGATCTTGAGCGTGCCCTTGCGGGCGCGGTCACCGAAATCGGCGATGTCCTTCTCGATCTGGGCAAAGCTCTTGGCCTGGGCGTTGCGCAGGATCGGCACGACCAGCCCGCCGGGTGACGACACCGCGACGCCCAGATCGGCATAATCCTTGTAGATGATTTCATCGCCTTCGATGGCGGCGCCCACCGAGGGCACATCCTTCAACGCCAGCACCACGGCCTTGGCAAAGAACGACATGAAGCCAAGCCGGATGCCGTGCTTCTTTTCAAACATGTCCTTGTATTTGGCGCGGGCCTCGATCACGGCGGTCATGTCCACGTCGTTGAACGTGGTCAGCATGGCGGCGCTGTTCTGGGCTTCCTTCAACCGGCGCGCGATGGTCTGGCGCAGACGGGTCATCTTCACCCGCTCCTCGCGGCGCTCGGCCGGGGCGGCGGCAGCGGCCGCGACAGCAGCAGGGGCCGGGGTGGCAGCGGATTTCAGGCGGGCAGTGCCGGCCTCGATCGCGGCGAGCACATCACCCTTGGTCAGTCGGCCATCCTTGCCGGAGCCGCCGACGCTGGCGGGATCGAGATTATAAGTGTCGAGCAGGCCGCGAACCGCCGGGCTGATGGCGTCATAGGCCGGCGTTTCCGCGGCCGGCGCCGGCGCGGCAGCAGGCGGAACCGGGGCGGCAGCGGCCGGCAGCGGTGCGGCAGCCGCCGGCACCCCGCCCTCCACGATCCGCGCAATCAGCGCGCCAACCGTGACAGTGTCGCCGGTCTGGAACAATTGCTCGCCCAACACGCCGGCCACCGGCGACGGCACTTCCACCGCCACCTTGTCGGTTTCCAGCGCCACAATGGCCTCGTCGGCCGCCACCGCCTCGCCGGGCTGTTTGAGCCACTGGCCAACGCTGGCTTCGGTGATGGATTCGCCCAGGGCGGGCACGATAACATCGGTTGCCATGCTCTTGTCTTTCTTATTTTTTCTTGAGGCCGCCGCGGATCGCGGCCTTCACTTCAGTGGTCGTCGCGCCCAGTGCTTCGGCCACCAGCTTGGCCTGCTCGGCATTGTGACGCTTCAGAAGGCCCGTCGCGGTCGCCGCCGCTGCAGCACGGCCAGCATAGATTGGGCGCTTGCCCGTTGCCTGCTCAATCAGCGGGTTCACGAACGTCCAGGCGCCGCCGTTCTGCGGCTCTTCCTGGGCCCAGACCACGGCTTCCAGATTCGGAAATTTCGCTGCATATTCAGCAACAACGTCACCCGGGAACGGATAGAGCTGCTCGACACGAAGCAGATAGACGTCGTCCCGGCTCTCCTTCTCGCTGGCGTCGAGCAGATCATAATAGACCTTGCCGGTGCACAGCACGAGGCGCTTCACCGCTTTCGGATCACAGGGCTTCAGATCATC
>NZ_CAMCWT010000115.1:0-3443 GCF_945882885.1 Sandarakinorhabdus limnophila DSM 17366 | reverse complement strand
AGCGCCGATCCAGTAAGGGCTGGGGCCGGCGGCGCGACCTTCGCAGCTGCCGGCCACCGCATTTCGACCGGGGACAAGATAATGACCAACAAGCTGCCACTCCTGCTTTCGACCACCATGATGGTGGCGTTCGCTGCCCCTGCCTGGGCACAACCGGCGACCCCGCCGGCACCCGAACCGGCTCCGGCTGCCGAAGCGCCGCCGGAAGAAGAACCAGTTGACATTTCGATCCCCGGCGGCGGCGGCAGCGAAATCGTCGTCATCGGCCGTCGCATCCCCAACACCGTGCGGCTGAGCCGCGAAGTGGTGTCGGTGCTGAGCCAGGCCGACATCGCGCGTTCGGGTGAAGGCGACATCGCCGGCGCGCTGAAGCGCGTGACGGGCCTGTCGGTTGTTGGCGGCCGTTATGTCTATGTGCGTGGTCTGGGCGAGCGTTACTCGCTGGCGCTGCTGAACGGCCTGCCAATCCCGTCCCCGGATCCGCTGCGCCGCGTGGTGCCGCTCGATCTGTTCCCGACCTCGGTGCTGGCTTCGTCTGTTGTGCAGAAAAGCTATTCGGTCAATTTCCCCGGCGAATTCGGCGGCGGCGTCATCAACCTGACGACGCGGGCCGTGCCCAAGGAAGCCTTCTTCACGGTGGGCGGCAGCGTTGGTGCCAATACCGCCACCACCAGCCAGTTGGGTTATGTCTATGCGGGCGGCGGCAAGGACTGGACCGGCTATGACGACGGCACCCGCCGTCTGCCCACCGGCATTCAGGCCAACCAGAATGCCGGTAAGGCGCTGGCCGTGGGCGGCATTTTCTCGCTGCGCCAGTTGCAGGACATCACCGCAACCCTGGCCAACGCCGAAACCAACGTGATCCTCCGCAACGACAATATCCCGGTGAACTGGAGCGGCAACATGTCGGGCGGCCGCGCCTGGAACGTGGGTGACGCGCGCATTGGTTTCGTGTTTGCCGCCGGCCTGTCGAACGATTGGCAGACCAAGGCCGGCAAGCAGCAACTTTCCGGCGGCGCCGCGGTGGGCCAGGGCGGCACTCTGCAGCTCAAGCCGGATCAGGATTTCGACTTTGCCGCCACGGAATTCCGCAGCGTAGTCAACGGCCTGATCAGCATTGGTGCCGAATTCGGCGATCACAAGATCCGTTTCGCTAACGTCTATGTGAACGACACCATTAAGGAAGCCCGCATCCAGGTCGGCACCGACGACATCAACGTGGGTCGCGACGTGCTGCTGCAGCGCAACGCCACCGCGCAGTTCCGCCGCCAGCTGATCGACACGCAGTTCGTGGGCGAATTCAAGTTCGACGATCTCACCGTTGATCTGCGCGGCACCTATGCCAACTCCAAGCGTCTCGCCCCTTATGAGCGGTTCAACAACTATGCGTTCTCGGCGCAGTTCAAGGATTACGTGAACGATCTGCGGTCGCCGGGCCAATCCAGCCTGGTCGCCTTCAGCCGCCTGAACGAAGACGTGTGGGGCGGCGGCCTCGATCTGGGTTACAAGATCCGCGGCGGCCCGTTCCCGATCAAGCTCACCGCCGGCTATGCTTACAGCAAGGCCGATCGCGTGTCAGAACGCTTTGACTATCGCTATCAGTCCAACGCGGCGCTGCCCGGTGCCGTCAGCCAGCAGCGCCCTGATTTCCTGCTGTCGGACTACAACGTCTATACCTACGGCATCATCCTCAACACCATCTCCACGGTGGCGCCGCGCTATGATGCTGGCCTGACCGTGAATGCCGGCTATGGTCAGGTCGAGATCGAACCGACCGATGGCGTGCAGCTGGTGGCTGGCGTGCGCTATGAATCCGGCAAGCAGAACGTGACGCCGGCTGACGTGTTCAACGCCAACCGCGGTTCGGCCTTCAACACGCCCACCAACATCAGTGAGGATTATTGGCTGCCGGCGCTGACCGTCACCTGGAACTTCGCTGAAGACATGCAGCTGCGTTTTGCCGCGTCGAAGACCATCGCGCGTCCGCAGTTCCGCGAACTGGCGCCGCAGCCCTATTTCGACACCGAAAGCGACCGTTTGAGCTTCGGCAACCAGTTCCTGACCAATTCGCAGTTGATCAACGTGGAAGCCCGCTACGAATGGTATTTCGGTCGTGACGAACGGCTGGCCGTTGGCGGCTTCTTCAAGGATATTGACCAGCCGATCGATGCCATCGCCTTCGTGCAGGGCGGCACCTTTCAGACGACGTTTGCCAACGTGCCGAACGCCCGCCTGTATGGCGCCGAAATCGAAGCCCAGAAGTATTTCGACCTGTCGGGCTGGGGTGATCTCTTCGCCACCCGCCGCTTCTACATCTCGGCCAACTACACTTATACCGACAGCAAGCTGCGCGTTAAGGCGGGTGACACCACTCGCTTCCCGCTTTCGGGCGCGATCGTACCGGCAACCGACATCTTCAAGAGCGGCCTGCCGCTTACCGGCCAGTCGGATCATGTTGCCAACCTGTCATTCGGCTTCCAGGATGATGAAGGCCTGTCGGAACAGACCATCCTGCTGAACTATGCCAGCAACCGTGTTGCCTTCCGCGGCCCGTCAGGCCAGCCCGATCTGGTGGAAAAGCCCGGTATCCGTCTGGATGTCGTGGTGCGCCAGGGCATCAAGCTGTTCGGCAGCGAAGTGGAAGTGAAGCTGGAAGGCCGCAACCTGACCAACACACGTTATCAGGAATTCCAGCGCCTCAATGCCAGCCGCATCGACACCAACACTTATGTGCTGGGTCGCACTTTCCAGGCGAGCGTTTCCGCCAAGTTCTAACTTGAGTCCCCCGAAACTGCCGCCGGCGCCCTGTGCTCCGGCGGCTTTTTCGTGTCAGGTCACTGGCGAATAGCGGTCGTTCCTTAGATAACCGCCGGATGACGCCGGGGCTGATCGCGGAACCAGGCCGTGATGATATATTTGGTGCCGGCCCGCACCGGCATACCGGCATGCAGGGTGAAGGCGTTGGGCTGGCCATCGGGCAGGCGGTTGCACCAGGCCACCAGCTTGCCGGTTTCGGGCTGGATGGTCTTGTTCAGATGCTGGAAGCCGGTGGCGCCGCCAGCCTTGGGCTCGTTCAGATACACCATCATCGTCCAAGTGCGCTGGCCACCATCGGCGGTGTGCGGATAATAATCCAGGCCCGTCGGCTCGAAATAATCGGTGTGCATCTGGAACTGCTGGCCCACGGCATAACGCTGGCCCTGCAAGGCTTCGGCATGGGCGATGTTGAGCCCGGCATAATCGGCCAGCTGGCGATAGACCCGGCCCACCAGCGGATCATCGGCCGGCAGGTCAGCGGTTTCACTGGTGCGGAAATCACTGCCCGCGCCATAGGCATCGGTGATGGTGGATGGCCGGCGATGCACATCGATCAGGCTGATCAGCCCGGCGCAATCCGCCGCCGGCAGGAAGCCCTTGCGGATCACCATCTCCACTCGCTTGTC
>NZ_CAMCWT010000114.1:0-3469 GCF_945882885.1 Sandarakinorhabdus limnophila DSM 17366 | reverse complement strand
GGCGCGATATCGACCAGCGCCGGTTCGACATCATGGACCTGCAGATGGTGGGTCACGGTTACGGCGCCTGATTTGGCGTCAATCTCCACCACCGCCAGGCTGGCGTGGCCGCGATGCGCTTGGGCCGGGGCAGCAAGCCCGAGCAGCAGCGCGATCGCGGCCAGCAGCCTCACTCGTCGTCCTTCTTCTCGTCCTTCTTCACCGGACGCGTCTTGATGCTGTCCGGCGACACTTCCAGTTCGCTGTCGGCCATCCGGTTGTCACCGCCGGCCGGATCATCGCGCACCTTCAGCACGGTGGGTTCAATGCGACGCGGATAGGCGTTGTTGCTGCGATCCGCGTCCGCCGTTTCCCACAGCGGATCGATCTCGGCGGCCTTCAGCTTCTTGGGGCTGACATGCTGCCATGTCACCGCCTTGGCGTTGTAGCGCCAGACTTCGGCCGGGATGCGGATGGTTTCGGTCGAGCCATCCTCATAATCCAGCTTCAGGATCACCGGCATCACCAGGCCGCCGATGTTGCGGAAGCTGAAGTGATAGAAATTGTCCTTGAAGGCCAGCGCGGCAGCCTGTTCCGGCTCCAGCTTCTTCAGGGTGGCCGCGTAATCCTTGCGATCCTTGACCGTCACAGTGAAGCGATCGGTTTCGTCGTAGAAATCGCGCGTTTTCGGATCACGATCGATCATCGGCGGCTCGGTGTTGCGCACAGCGGTGAGCGGGGTCGGCGCGGTCTTGTCGCGGTCCTTCGCCCAGGCCTTCTCCACCTCCGGATTGCGGGTGTCGAGCCGGGCCTGCACCACCTTGTCGAGGCTGATATCGACATGATCGGTGGTGTAGAACCAGCCGCGCCAGAACCAGTCGAGGTCCACGCCCGACGCTTCTTCCATGGTGCGGAAGAAATCATAGGGGGTGGGCCGCTTGAAGCGCCAGCGGCGGCTATATTCCTTGAAGGCGAAATCGAACAATTCGCGGCCCAGGATGGTTTCGCGCAGGATCACCATCGCGGTGGCCGGCTTGGAATAGCCGTTGTTGCCGAACTGCAGCAGGCTGTCGCTGTGCGTCATCAACGGCACCTGATCGCGGCTGATCATATACTCGGTGATGTCACGCGGTTCGCCGCGGCCGCGGGTTTTCACCGGGTCCCAGCGCTTTTCGGCTTCGAACTGCAGGAAGCTGTTGATGCCTTCGTCCATCCACGTCCACTGGCGCTCGTCGCTGTTGACGCTCATCGGGAACCAGATGTGGCCAACTTCGTGGATGACCACGCCGATCAGGCCATATTTGGCCCGCTGGGTATAGGTGAGTTGGCCGGTCTTCTTGTCCTTCACCGGGCGTGGGCCGTTGAAGGTGATCATCGGATATTCCATGCCGCCCACCGGGCCGTTGACGCTCTGCGCCACCGGATAAGGATAGGGGAAGGAAAACTCGCTGTAGACGTCAATGGTGTGGGCGATCGACTTGGTGGAATAGGCATCCCACAGCGGCCGGGCTTCCTTGGGGTAGAAGCTCATCGCCATCACCAGCGGGTTAGCGCTGTCATCCTGTTTGACACCCATCGCGTCCCACACAAACTTGCGGCTGGACGCGAAGGCGAAATCGCGGACATTCCTTGCCGTGAAGCGCCAGGTGCGGCTGCCGCTGGCCTTCTGCTTTTCGGCGGCCAGCGCTTCGTCAGGGGTGACGATATAGACCGGTTCCTTGGCGGTGCGGGCTTGGCTCAGGCGGGCGCGCTGGGCAGCCGACAGGATATCCGGGTTGGCCAGTTCGCCAGTGGCCGAAATAACGTGATCGGCCGGCACGGTGAGCGAGACATCATAATCGCCGAATTCAAGGGTGAACTCGCCGCCGCCGACAAAGGCCTTGTTGTGCCAGCCTTCGTAATCGGAATAGACCGCCGCACGGGGGAACCATTGCGCGGCAAGGAAGATGCAATTGCCATCCTGGTCCGGCTTGGTGAAGCATTCATAGCCCGATCGGCCGCCAACCACGCGGGTTTCCGGAACCGGCAGGGTGAAATCGATCTTCACCGTCGTCACACCGCCGCTGGCCAGCGCCGTCGGCAGATCGATGCGCAGCAACGTATCGACCACGGTGAATTTCAGCGCGCGGCCCGAAGCGTCGGTCACCTTCAAATTGTCGAAGCCGCCTTCCCATTCCTTTAAGCGCATGGCCTTGCGCACGTCGGTCATGCTGATCTGGCCGCCCGGCGACACGGTTTCAGCGCGCTCGGCGATGTGATCGCGCTTGTAGTTCTGATCGAGCAGCAGCCAGAGATACTTCAGGGCATCCGGGCTGTTGTTATGATAGGTGATGGTTTCGCTGGCACTGATGCTGCGGGCGGCTTCATCCAGCCGCGCAGTGATGCGGTAATCCACCTTCTGCTGCCAGTAACGATGGCCCGGCGCGCCGGCGGCGTTGCGGTAATCGGTGGGGGTTGGCCAATCCTCGCCTTCCAGTTGGCGGAACTTGTCGACGAAATCGCCCTTGGTCTGAACGATCGGGCTGGCCTGCACCGTTGCCCCTAGCAGGGCGAGCGCCGCCCACATAACTACCCGTCTCAGCGCGCGCATCTTGATCCCGTCCCTTGCAGCTCAATCTTGCCCATTGCCGCGCTGGCCGGGCCTTGGCAAGCACCGCCACCGCGTCTGCCGCATTTGCCCCCGGCAGACGCGTTGCGGGGTGGGCGTGAATGTGACAATATGGCGAGACTGAGCCGATGGGAGGGGTTTTCCATGGATCTGATCGCCGTTCTTGCCGCCGCTGCCGCCCTGTCCGTGGCCGGCCCTGTTGTTGCCTGCGCCTTTGATGGCATGCCGGGCTACAGCCACTACGCCCCCGATGGCACCGATCCCTATGCCGGCGCCAATGCCGAAGCCGCCGCCCGCATTGCCCCTTCCACCTCAATCCCGGCCCGCAGCAGTTCATCGAGGTGAAGGTCTCCAGCGCCGTGCCGATGAATTATGATGTGCGCACCATTGAAGGCACGCTGGAACTGGCCGGCGGCGACGGCGCCGGCGTGTTCTACAAAATCCGCGGCGGGAAAGAGTTGTGAGGGCGCTGCTCACCCCACTGGCGTTTGGCGCCCTGCTCGCCGCACCGGCAACCGCCGCGCCGCTTCCGCCCAAACTTGCCGCCAGCATCGATCGCAGCATGCGGGAATGGGCCGACGCCAACCAGGTGCCGGGCCTGACCTGGGGGATCGTCAAGCGCGGCGAAGGCCTGGTGCACAGCGGCGTTTCCGGTATCGCCGATGTGGATGCTGCCCGCCCGGTAGAGGCCGACACGCGCTTCCGTATTGCCAGCATGACCAAGGCCTTCACAGCGCTGACGCTGTTTGATCTGGCCGGCGAAGGCAAATTGCGGCTGGACGACAAGGTGGCGGCGCATGTGCCGGAAGTGGCCGGCTGGGGCGACGCGTTAACCGTGACCGATCTGGTGCACCACATGGGCGGTTTCGTTACCGATGATCC
>NZ_CAMCWT010000113.1:0-3490 GCF_945882885.1 Sandarakinorhabdus limnophila DSM 17366 | reverse complement strand
AAGATTTCGACGCTGACCCAGACCAGCAAGGAACTGGATCGCACGCTGCGCATCGAGTTCCTGTCGCTCACCAGTGATTTCGATGGTGCGTCGGAAGTGGGCGGGCTGTTCCTGCACCCTGATCTGCGCACTGGCGGGCTGGGGCGGCTTTTGGCGCCCGCCCGCTATCTGTTCATCGCCCAGCACCGCGCGCGCTTCGGCGACCGCGTGATTGCCGAGCTGCGCGGCGTGATGGATGCAGACGGCAATTCGCCGTTCTGGGACGCGCTGGGCGCCAAATTCTTCGGCCTGTCGTTTCCGGAAGCGGACCGTTTCAACGCTGTCCACGGCAACCAGTTCATCGCCGATCTGATGCCGCGCCACCCGGTCTACACCAATCTGCTCACCGACCAGGCCCGCGCCGCCATCGGCCAACCGCATGGCAGTGGCCGCGCGGCGCTGGCCATGCTGCTGGCGGAGGGCTTTGCGTTCGACAATTATGTCGACATTTTCGACGGCGGCCCCACCGTGAGCGCCCGCATCGATGATCTGAAGTCCATCCGCGGGGCCCGCGCAGCCGAAGTGGCCGCCCTGGCCGATGCGGTGGAAGGGCCGCCGCAGCTGGTTGCGACTGGCCATCTCCACGATTTCCAGGCTTTTCTGTCGCCGCTCGCTGATGCGGGCCGAACGCTGCCCGCCGCCGTCGCCGCGCCGCTGGGCCTCACGCCCGGCACGAGGATCCACCATGTCGATTGCTGAACTCGTCTCCACCGATCCCTGCACTGGCGAGGCGATCTGGACTGGGCCAGTGGGCGGCGTGGCGGCCGCTGTGGCGCGCGCCCGTGCTGCGGCGCCGGGTTGGGCGCGGCGGCCGCTGGCTGAGCGCATCGCCGTCGTCCGCGCCTTCAAGGCGGCGGTGGAGGCCGACGCCGCCGCCTTCGCCCAAATGATTGCGCGCGAAACTGGCAAGCCATTGTGGGAAACCCGCACCGAAGTCGCCAGCGTCGCCGCCAAGGTGGAGATCTCCATCACTGCGCAGGCCGAGCGGGCGGGTGAAAAGGCAGCCGAGGCCGCCGGCGTGCGCCAGATGCTGCGTCACAAGCCGCACGGCGTGCTGGCGGTGCTGGGGCCGTATAATTTCCCGGCGCATCTGCCCAATGGCCATATCGTGCCGGCGCTGCTGGCCGGGAATGTGGTTGTGTTCAAGCCGTCTGAACAGACGCCGGCTGTGGCGGATTTCATGGCCGGGCTGTGGGCCAAGGCGGGCCTGCCCGAGGGCGTTTTGAATCTTGTGCACGGCGGCGGCGATGTGGGCCGCGACCTGGCCGGGGAAGAGATCGACGGCCTGTTGTTCACGGGTTCGGCGCATGTTGGCGCGGCGCTGGCGCGCCAGTTTGCCGAGACGCCGCACCTCATATTGGCGCTGGAAATGGGTGGCAATAATCCGCTGGTGGCGTGGGATTTGACCGATATAGACGCGGCGGCCGCGACCGTGGTGCAATCGGCGTTTCTGTCGGCCGGGCAGCGCTGCACCAATGCGCGGCGGCTGATTGTCGGGCCGGGGAGCGATGCGCTGGTCGAAGCCGTGTTGGCGCTGACGGATCGGCTGATCGTCGGCGCACCCTTCGGCGATCCGCAGCCGTTCATGGGACCGGTGATCGCCAATGCGGCGGCCGATGGGCTGGAGCGTGGCTGGGCGCAGCTGCAGGCGGCGGGTGGCCACGTGCTGCGTCCGCTGGTGCGCGCCCGCGCTGACCGGCCGATCCTTTCACCTGCCGTCATCGACATGACCGACCATGCGCCGTCCGACGATGAATTGTTCGGCCCCGTGTTGCAGATCGTCCGTGTGTCTGACTGGGATGCGGCCATCGCGGCAGCCAATGCCACGCGCTTTGGCCTCGCCGCTGGGTTGATCGGCGGCGATGCGGCACGCTTTGATGATTTCTGGGCGCGCAGCCGTGCCGGGATCGTCAACTGGAACCGGCCGACCAACGGCGCGTCGTCGGCCGCGCCTTTCGGCGGCATTGGGGCCAGCGGCAACCACCGACCATCCGCCTATTACGCCGCCGATTATTGCGCCTTCCCGGTGGCGACGCTGGCGGCCGATGCACTGGGCGGCGGCATCACGTCGGGCCTGCGCCCATGATCCGCGAAATCAACTTCGACGGCCTGATCGGGCCGAGCCACAATTATGCGGCGCTCTCGCTCGGCAATCTCGCCAGCGCGCGCCACGGCGGGGCGACGTCGCGCCCGCGCGCCGCTGCCTTGCAGGGCATTGCCAAGATGCGCTTGGTGATGGGGCTGGGGCTCACACAGGGATTCCTGCTGCCGCTGGACCGTCCCAATGTCGGCTTCCTGCGCCAGATGGGGTTTGTCGGGACGGACGAGCAGGTGATCGCTCGCGCTGCGGTTGAAGACCCGCGCCTGTTTGCCACCGCGGCGACCGCCAGTTCGATGTGGACGGCCAATGCCGCCTCCGTCTCGCCGGCGCCCGACACTGAAGACGGCCGCTGCCATATCAGCGCCGCCAACCTGTCACGCATGGCCCATCGCAGCATCGAACACCCAGAAACCCACGCGCAATTGGCCATCGCGTTCGCCGATCCGGCGTTCGCGGTGCATGAAGCTTTGCCGGCCGCATTCGGCGATGAAGGCGCGGCCAATTTCATGCGCCTGTGCGCTGCCCACGACGCGCCCGGCCTTGAGATCTTCGTCTATGGCGAGGAAGGCGGCCGTTTCCCCGCCCGCCAGAACCGCCGGGCCAGCGAAGCCATTGCCCGCCGTCATGGCGTGAGCAACGCGCTGTTCGTGGCGCAAAGCCAGACCGCCATCGATGTCGGCGCGTTCCACAACGATGTGGTGGCGGTGGCCAACGGCAATGTGCTGTTTGCGCACGAGCACGCCTTTGCCGATGCGGCCGGCCTGAAGGCAGATGTGGCGCGACGGATGCCCGACGCGGTGTATGTCGAGGTGCCGGCCAGCGCGGTTAGCCTTGAGGATGCAATCAAGTCCTATCTGGTCAACAGCCAGTTGCTCACCCTGCCCGATGGCAGCATGGCGCTGGTGTTGCCGAAGGAAGCCGAAGAGACCCCGAGCGTGAAGGCCTGGCTGGCGGCGCTGGTGGCCGGCAACGGCCCCATCCGTGCGGCGCATTTCGTCGACGTGCGTGAATCCATGCAGAACGGTGGTGGCCCGGCGTGTCTGCGGTTGCGCGTGGTGGCTGATCCAGCGCGGGTCGATGCGCGCTTCTTGCTGGGCGAGGCCAAAGCGGATCGGCTGGAACGGCTGGTCGAGCACTGGTGGCCGGAGGCGATTGGCCCGGCGGACATGACGAACCCGGACTTGTGGCGCGGCGTGAAGGCGGCGCGGAAGGCGCTGCTATCGGAGCTTGAACTCAGTCTCTGAACCTCACCGGAAGGGAGGTTCATCAAACGCCCGCAGTTTGCGGCTGTGCAGCGCCGGGCCTTCGTCGCGCAGGATCATCATCGCTTCGATGCCCACCTGCAGATGC
>NZ_CAMCWT010000112.1:0-3646 GCF_945882885.1 Sandarakinorhabdus limnophila DSM 17366 | reverse complement strand
CCCGGGAACGGATAGAGCTGCTCGACACGAAGCAGATAGACGTCGTCCCGGCTCTCCTTCTCGCTGGCGTCGAGCAGATCATAATAGACCTTGCCGGTGCACAGCACGAGGCGCTTCACCGCTTTCGGATCACAGGGCTTCAGATCATCCAGGCAGCGGTGGAAGGTCGTCGCCGGGCCCATTTCGGCCAGGTTCGACACCGCCCGCTTGTGGCGCAGCAACGATTTCGGCGTGAACACAATCAGTGGCTTGCGGAAATCCCGCAGCATCTGCCGGCGCAGCAAGTGGAAGAAATTGGCTGGGGTCGTACAGTTGGCGACCTGGATATTGTCTTCCGCGCACAGGCTCAGGAAGCGCTCGACGCGCGCCGAGCTGTGCTCCGGCCCCTGCCCTTCATAGCCATGCGGCAGCAGCATCACCAGACCATTGGCGCGCAACCACTTGATTTCGCCCGAAACAATGAACTGATCGATGATGGTCTGGGCGCCATTCACGAAATCGCCGAACTGGGCTTCCCACAGGATCAGGCTCTTCGGATCAGCCAGGGCATAGCCATATTCGAAACCGAGCACGCCGAATTCCGAAAGCGGGCTGTCCAGCACTTCAAAGCGCGGGTCCATCGCCTTCAGCGGGACATAGCGGCCGCCGTCCTTCTGGTCCGTCCAGACGGAGTGCCGCTGGCTGAAGGTGCCGCGGCCGCAATCCTGGCCGGACAGGCGCACGCCATAACCATCTTTCAGCAACGCCCCGAAGGCCAGCGCCTCGCCCGTCGCCCAATCGATGTTGGCGCCAGTGGAGAACATATCCGCCTTGGCATCAAGAACCCGCGCCAAGGTCCTGTGAATATTGAAACCGTCGGGCACCGTGGTCAGCTGCTTGCCCAACTGGTGCAGTTCGGTCATCGACACGCCTGTCATTGCGGCGCGGCGGCTGTCGATGGCTTCCTTGGGCTTGCCCAGCCCGGCCCAGCGGCCGCCGAACCAATCGGCTGCATTGGCCTTGAAGCCAGCAGCAGCGTCGAATTCGTCTTCCAGCATGGAGACATAGCCATCAATCATGGCCTTGTAGCCATCGCCGGTCAGCACGCCCTCTCCCGACAGGCGATCCGCATACAGCTCGCTCACCGTCTTCTTCTTACCGATCGCGGCATACATCAGCGGCTGAGTGAAGCTCGGCTCGTCGCTTTCGTTGTGGCCAAACCGGCGATAGCACCACATGTCGATCACCACATCGCGGCCGAACTTTTGCCGGAACTCGGTGGCGACCTTGGTGGCATAGGTCACGGCTTCCGGATCATCGCCGTTCACGTGGAAGATCGGCGCCTGAACGATCTTTGCCATGTCCGACGGATAGGGCGACGAACGCGCAAACTGCGGACTGGTGGTGAAGCCAACCTGGTTGTTCACCACGTAATGGATGGTGCCACCGGTTCCATAGCCGTTAAGCCCTGAAAAACCGAAACATTCCGCCACGATACCCTGGCCGGCAAAGGCCGCATCGCCGTGCAGCAGGATCGGCATCACCTGCTTGCGGGCATTGTCGCCAATGATCGTCTGAATGGCGCGCACCTTGCCCAGCACGACCGGATCGACCGCTTCGAGGTGGGAAGGGTTGGGCACGAGGGACAGGTGCACCTTGTTGCCATCGAACTCGCGATCGGTGCTGGTGCCGAGGTGATATTTCACATCGCCCGAACCGCCCACATCATCCGGATTCGATGAACCGCCAGCGAATTCATGGAAGATGGTGCGGAACGGTTTTTGCAGCACGTTGGCCAGCATGTTGAGCCGGCCCCTGTGCGGCATGCCGAACACGACTTCGGTGATGCCCATCGCGCCGCCCACCTTGATGATCGATTCCATCGCCGGGATCATGGCTTCGGCGCCATCAAGGCCGAAACGCTTGGTGCCGACATATTTACGGCCCAGGAATTTCTCGAACTGCTCGGCTTCAACCAGCTTGTTCAGAATCGCCCGCTTACCATTGGCGGTGAACTGGATTTCCTTATCACGGCCTTCGAATTTTTCCTGCAGGAAGCGCCGTTCCTCCACATCGTTGATGTGCATATACTCAAGGCCGACGTTACCGCAGTAATTGCGCTGCAGAATGCCGACGAGTTCACGGATGGTTGCCGTCTGCAGGCCCAACGCGCCGCCGATGTGCACCGTGCGATCCAGATCATTGCCGCCAAAGCCGTGATAGCCGGGGGTGAGATCGGCCGGCAGATCGCGGATGGCAAGGCCGAGCGGATCAAGATTGGCCGCAAGGTGACCGCGCACGCGATAGGTGCGGATCAGCATAAGCGCGCTAATCGCATCCTGGGCAGCGCGGGCAATGTCTTCCGGGGTGGCACCGGCAGCAGCCGCCGCAGCAGCAGCCCGACCGGCGGTCTTGGCTGTGCTTTCGGCAAACATACCGGCGGCATCAAGCCCGCGCGTCAGATCATCGCCGGGCAGGATCGGCCAGTTCGGCCGGGCCCAACTTGGCGCCGGCCGATCTTCCGGTCCGGGCAGCAGGGCTTCCATATCCATCGTGACTGTCCTCAATCTCGCGATTCTGAACTGTTTAACGGCACATAATGGTCATGTCATGACAAACTGTCGCATGCCGGCCATGCAATGCCGACATGCGACATGATTTTCCGCGCCAAATCCATGGGCTTCAGCCCTTCAGCACCTTGATCAGCGTTTCGCCCAGCAGCGATGGTGACGGCGACACGCGAATGCCGGCCGCTTCCATAGCCGCCATCTTCGACGCCGCATCGCCCTTGCCGCCCGAAACGATGGCGCCGGCATGGCCCATGCGGCGACCCGGAGGCGCCGTGGTGCCGGCAATGAAGCCGACCATCGGCTTCTTGCGGCCACGCTTGGCTTCATCGATCAGGAACGGGGCTGCCTGTTCCTCAGCATCGCCGCCAATTTCACCGATCATGATGATTGACTGGGTAGCCTCATCGGCCAGAAACAGTTCGAGCATGTCGATGAAATTGGTACCATTCACGGGATCACCGCCGATACCGACAGCCGTCGTCTGGCCCAGTCCCACAGCGCTGGTCTGGTGCACGGCTTCATAGGTGAGCGTGCCGGAACGCGAGACGACGCCAACCGATCCCTTGCGGAAGATGTTGCCCGGCATGATGCCGATCTTGCATTCGCCCGGCGTCAGCACGCCGGGGCAGTTCGGCCCGATCAAGCGTGTCTTCGACCCCTGCAGCGCCCGCTTCACCCGCACCATGTCGAGCACCGGAATGCCTTCGGTGATGCAGACAACCAGCAGAATTTCGGCCGCAATGGCTTCGCAAATCGCATCGGCGGCACCCGGCGGCGGCACATAGACGACCGACGCATCAGCGCCGGTGGCCTCACGCGCCTGAGCCACGGTATCGAACACCGGCAGGCCAAGATGGACGGAACCGCCCTTCCCCGGCGCGGTGCCGCCGACGACCTTGGTGCCATAGGCAATGGCCTGTTCCGAATGGAACGTGCCCTGCTTGCCGGTAAAGCCCTGCGTGATGACGCGGGTGTTTGCGTTGACGAGAATGCTCATCTCAAGCGGCCTTTTTCACTTCAGCAACGATCTTGGCCGCTGCATCACCCAGATTGTCGGCCGACACGATCGGCAGGCCGGAGTTGGCGAGGATTTCCTT
>NZ_CAMCWT010000111.1:0-3703 GCF_945882885.1 Sandarakinorhabdus limnophila DSM 17366 | reverse complement strand
GCACCTGTCGCCGGAAGAGCGCATCAAGCTGTGGTGAGGCGTTATTATCGCCCGATACTGAGTGAAGGGGAGGGGCTGCCGCTTGCCGGCGGCCCCTTTTCTTTTGCCCGCGCCGAAGAGCTGACACGGTCGGGGAGCGAGGGCTTTGTGGACGCGGCGGACGTGCCGTTGGATTGGCTGGAGCGGCTGACACGGCCGCGGCCATTTCTGGCTCGGTTCGAATACCAAATGCCGTTGGTGATGGGTATCCTCAACATCACGCCTGACAGTTTTTCCGATGGCGGCCGCCATGATGTGCCGGATGCCGCGATTGCTGCTGCCCGCGCCATGCATGCGGCCGGCGCGGCCATCATCGACGTGGGGGCAGAATCCACCCGGCCGGGTGCGCCCGAACTGCCGGTGGCGGATGAACTGGCGCGGCTTGCACCACTGTGGGCCGGGCTGGCCGGGCTGCCGGTGTCGATCGACACGCGCAAATCGCCGGTGATGGCGGTCGCGCTGGATCAGGGCGCCATGATCGTCAATGATGTCAGCGCGCTGGGCCATGATCCGGCGGCCATGGCGCTGGTCGCCGCGCGCGGTTGCCCGGTGATCCTGATGCACCACCAGGGCACGCCGGAAACGATGCAGATCGCGCCGCATTACGACAACGCCCTGCTCGATGTGTTCGACTGGCTGGAGAGACGGATTGCCGCAGCCGTGGCCGGCGGGATCGCGCCGGACAAGATCATTGCCGATCCCGGCATCGGTTTCGGCAAGGGGCTGGAGCATAATCTGGCGTTGCTCAAGGGCCTCAGCTTGCTGCACGGCTTGGGCGTGCCGATCCTGCTCGGTGCCAGCCGCAAGTCGTTGATTTCCAAGCTGGCGGGCGAAGTACCCGTGGAACAGCGCCTGCCCGGCAGCCTGGCATTGGCGCTGGCCGGGGCCGATGCCGGGGTGCAGATCATGCGCGTTCATGATGTGCCTGAAACCGTCCAAGCCCTCACGCTTTGGCGGGCCTGCCATCCCGCACGGGCCTGAGCGGGCATTTGCCCCTTCACAGCCGCGCCGTGTCTGCTAACAGGCAATCCGCACAGGTTGCGGTTTTGCAACCAGCCACTGCAATTCAACGAGGGTTTCGCCGGTCATGGCCAGCAACGAACAGCAGAACGACAGCCACCGTTCCACCTACGAAAGTTTCACCGGCTTTACCAAGTGGGGCACGATCTTCGTGATTGTGGTCGTGGCTTCGCTTTACGTGTTCCTGGTCTGATTGCAGCGCAGCTTTGGGGGCGAAACCATGAAGATCGCGGTGCTGAAGGAAGCCGGCGGCGTTGAAACGCGCGTTGCGGCCACCCCGGAAACGGTGAAGAAACTGATGGCTCTTGGGGCCAGCGTGGCAGTGGAAACCGGCGCCGGCTTTGGTGCCAAGATCAGCGATGCCGATTATGCCGCCGCAGGAGCCACCGTGGCGCCGCGCGCCGATGTGATTGCCGGCGCCGATTTGGTGCTGGGCGTGCAGGGTCCGGCGCTGGCCGATTTGCCCGGTATCAAGGCCGGCACGATTCTGGCCGCCATCCAGTCGCCCTTCAGCGATCGCGCCAAGATCGACGCTTATGCAGGGGCCGGCCTGATCGCTTATGCGATGGAATTGATGCCGCGCACCACGCGCGCACAATCGATGGACGTGCTGTCCAGCCAGTCCAACCTCGCCGGTTACAAGGCGGTGATCGATGCCGGCGAAGCCTATGGCCGCGCCTTCCCGATGATGATGACGGCGGCCGGCACCATTTCCGCCGCGCGCGTGTTCATCATGGGTGTTGGCGTTGCCGGCCTGCAGGCCATCGCCACCGCCCGTCGCCTGGGCGGGCTGGTCAGCGCCACCGACGTGCGCGCCGCCACCAAGGAACAGATTGAATCGCTGGGCGCCAAGGCGATCTTCGTTGAGAAGGTGGCGGGCATCAGCGGCGAAGGCGCTGGCGGCTATGCCACCGAAATGAGCGACGAATACAAGGCGGCGCAGGCCGAGCTGGTATCGTCGCACATCGCCAAGCAGGATATCGTCATCACCACCGCGCTGATCCCGGGCCGGCCGGCGCCGCGCCTGGTCACCGATGCGCAGGTCGCTTCCATGCGGCCGGGCAGCGTCATCGTCGATCTGGCGGTGGACAGCGGCGGCAACGTTGAAGGCGCCGTGGCCGGCGAAATCGTCGAGCGCCACGGCGTGAAGATCATCGGACACAAGAACCCGGCCAGCCGGCTCGCGCCCGATGCATCGGCGCTGTACAGCCGCAACCTGTTCAACATGATCAACGCCTTCTGGGACAAGGAAGCGAAAGCCGCCGTGTGGCCAGCCGATGACGACATCGTGAAGGGCATCAAGCTGACCGAGGGCGGCAAGATCGTCCACGATCGCCTGTTGGGTTAAGGGGCACGCACATGGATTTCCTGTCGATCCTGTCGATCTTTGTGCTGGCGGTGTTCGTCGGCTATTATGTCGTGTGGTCGGTCACCCCGGCGCTGCACACGCCACTGATGGCCGTGACCAACGCCATTTCATCGGTGATCATCGTCGGCGCGCTCATCGCGGCCGCAGCGGGCGCCATCACTGATGGTGGTGGCCTGTCGCAGTGGCTGGGCCTGCTGGGTGTTGTGTTGGCCAGTGTCAACATCTTCGGCGGCTTTGCCGTCACGCGCCGCATGCTCGCCATGTACAAGAAAAAAGAAAAGAAGCCGGCGGCTTCGAAGTAAGGCGTTGCAGGAAGAGATTGGGGCAAACGACCATGGAACACGCAGTCGCCGCTACCCCGGCCTGGGCCGTATTGGCCTATCTCGCCGCCGGTGTGCTCTTCATTCTCGCCCTGCGCGGGCTGTCGTCGCCGGAATCATCCCAGGCGGGCAACCGCAATGGCATGATCGGCATGGCGCTGGCCGTGGGCACCACGCTCGCGCTGCACCCGACCGGCCTGCTGCTGATCATTGGCGCCATCGCCATCGGCGGCGGCATTGGCTGGGTGATTGCCCAGCGCATCCAGATGACGGCGATGCCGGAACTGGTCGCGGGCTTCCACAGCCTCGTCGGCATGGCCGCCGTGCTGGTCGGTTGTGCTGCCTATCTCAATCCGGGCGCGTTCGGCATCACCGATGCAACCGGCGCCATCCTGGCCGTGAGCCGCGTGGAAATGGGCCTGGGCGTTGCCATTGGTGCGATCACCTTCTCCGGCTCGATCATCGCCTTCCTCAAGCTTTCGGGTCGCATGTCGGGCTCGCCGATCCTGCTGCCCGGCCGTCACATCATCAACCTTGGCGTGCTGGCCGGGATCATCGTGCTCACCGGCGTGTTTGCCTTTGATGCGGCTGCCGGCATGGGCCAGGGCCCGCTGATGTGGATCATCCTGGGCCTCAGCTTCATCATCGGCGTGACGCTGATCATCCCGATCGGCGGAGCCGACATGCCGGTCGTCATTTCGATGCTGAACAGCTATTCGGGCTGGGCCGCCGCGGCGATGGGCTTCACCCTGCAGAACACCGCGATGATCATCACCGGCGCGCTGGTCGGCTCGTCGGGCGCCATCCTGTCGTACATCATGTGCAAGGCGATGAACCGCAGCTTCATCAGCGTGATTGCTGGCGGCTTTGGTGCCGATTCCGGCGGTGCCGGCGCGGCAAAGGGCGACGGTGTGCAAAAGCCGTTCAAGGCCGGCAGCGCCGACGATGCCGCCTT
>NZ_CAMCWT010000110.1:0-3792 GCF_945882885.1 Sandarakinorhabdus limnophila DSM 17366 | reverse complement strand
GTTTGCTTGTCGGTGAGGCAGCAGCCAATGAGGCGGCCGAGGCGGCCATCGGTGGTGCGCTCGCGATATTCCACCATCACGGTATCAACGGGCGATTGTTCCACCATGTCGGAGAAATCATGGGCGTCCATGGCGGCCATACCGCCATCGGGGTGGCGGGCGCCGAGGTAGCGGCGCAGCAGGCTCCATTGTTCTTCGGTGGCCCAGGGTTCGCAGGCGTGCACATCGAGATCGGCGTGTTGGGCGAGCAGTTTCTTCTGGCTGCGGCCCGGTTTGAAGCGGCTGGCGGGCACGCGCACGGAGATGCAGGCGTTGCAGCCATCGCAGCTGGGCCGGTAGACGACATTCTGGCTGCGGCGGAAACCGATGCGGCCCAGGGCTTCGGCCATGGCCGGCGCGTCATCGCCCTTCAGTTCGGCGAACACTTTGCGCTCGGTCCGCCCCGGCAGATAGGGGCAGGCCGAAGGGGCCGTCACGAAGAAACGCGGAAATCGATAAGACTGATCCGTCACCCGTGAAGACCCTCGACTGCCACTGCTCCCCCGATAACGGCGACGTTAACGTGACTTTACGCGGCTGGCCAGTCCCCAGGCGTTAATTCAGTCCGCTTCAACCATCCTTGTTTCGTAACCGGCGGCGCGCAGGGCTTCCACAAGCCGATCGAGGTGATCGCGATCGCGGGTTTCGCATTCGATGTCGGTGATCAGGCCCTTGGCCGGCAGGTTGGTGAACACGCGCTGGTGATAGACTTCCAGGATGTTGACCTGTTGTTGATCAAAGATGCGGGCGACTTCGAACAATTGCCCGGGCCGATCCTTCAGGCGGATGCGCAAGCGGGCGAGCCGCCCGGAGCGCGCCAGATCGCGCAGCAGCACGTTGGCGAGCAGGCGTGTATCGATATTGCCGCCGCACAGCACCAGGCCAACCTTGGCGCCCTTGAAGCGGCGCGGGTGGGCCAGCAAGGCCGCGAGGCCGGCAGCGCCAGCGCCTTCCACCACGGTCTTTTCAATGCCGAGCAGCAGGGAGACGGCGCGTTCCAGATCCCGTTCACCGACCAGCACGATATCGTCGACCAGTGCGCGCACGACTTCCTGCGTGAGCTTGCCGGGGTTCTTGACGGCGATGCCTTCGGCCAGCGTGTCGCCATCGCAGGTGGCGCTCTGGCCCTTCATCGCGGCATACATGGAGGGGTAAAGCTCCGCCTGCACGCCGATCACGCTGATCTCGCGGTTCTGCGCCTTGGCCACCGTGGCAATGCCGGAGATGAGCCCGCCTCCGCCGATGGGCACCACCAGCGTATCGAGTTCCGGCACATCTTCCAGCATTTCCAGGCCCACGGTGCCCTGGCCGGCCATCACCTTGGCATCATCGAACGGGTGGACGTAAACCAGCCCCTTCTTCTCGGCCAGTTCCAGCGCGTGGGCGCTGGCATCATCATATTTCTCGCCAAACAGCACGACATTGGCATCGTGGCTTTCGGTCTGCTGCACCTTCACGATCGGCGTGAAGCGCGGCATCACGATGGTGGCCGGGATGCCCAGCCGGCGGGCGTGATAGGCCAACCCTTGTGCATGGTTGCCGGCCGACGCCGCGATCACGCCCCGGGCGCGTTCTTCCGCGGTCAGCGTCAGCAGGCGATTGAGCGCGCCGCGTTCCTTGTAGGCGGCGGTGAACTGCAGGTTTTCAAACTTCAGCCACACCTGCGCGCCGGTCATCGCGCTCAACGTTTCCGATTTCAGGCACGGCGTACGGATCACCTTGCCGGCAATGGCCAGCGCAGCAGCCTCCACATCGGCAAGGGCGATCGGCAGTGGAGCCGGCGAAACAGGAGCAGTGGCGTTCATCCCTGTTCCATAACGCCGCAGTTGCAGCCGCGCTACCCATTGTCCGTATTGGGAATGCGCCGGTTGCCGACTTGACCGGTGAGCGGGCGGGTGAGCATGGTGGAAATATTGGTAAAGATGGGAATCGCGTGATGTATCGGCACGATGTTGCAGTCGCAGCGGCAGACATTGACCATATGGGCCATGTCAATAACGCCGTTTATCTGCGCTGGGTGCAGGATGCGGTGGTGGCCTATTGGCAGAACACCGCGCCGCCCGAAGCGGTGGCCAATCATCTGTGGGTCGCGCTCAATCACAATATCAGTTATCGCGCGCCGGCGTTCCTGGAAGACAATGTGGTGGCCAGCGTGGTCGCCGAAAATGTGCAGGGCGCGCGGGCGTTTTTCACCACCATGTTCAAGCGCGGCGAGCAGGTGATCGCCGAAGTGAAGAGCACCTGGTGCTGCATCGATGTTGCCACCATGCGCCCGGCGCGGCTGGCCCGCGACGTGGTGTCGTTGTTCCTGCCCAATTGATCCTGCTCTGATTGCTTAGGCGCGGCGCGGGCGTTAAGGCCGGCGCATGGGCAAGAACATCGCATATCTGGGGCTGGGCGTGATGGGCGGGCCGATGGCGCGCCATCTGGCGGCTGCCGGGCACAATCTCACCGTGTACAATCGCACCGCCGAAAAGGCCGCCGCCTGGGTGGCCGCCCATGGTGGCCGCGCTGCGCCCACCCCGGCGGCGGCAGCGCAAGGCGCCGATGTAGTGATCGCCTGCGTGGGTGCCGATGCCGATCTGGAAGCGGTGACACTGGGCCCCGATGGTGCGTTCGCCGCCATGGCGCCCGGCGCGCTGTTCATCGATCACACCACGGTGTCCGCCGCGATTGCCCGCCGGCTCGCCACTGAAGGCGAAACGCGCGGCCTGCACGTGGTGGATGCGCCCGTCTCCGGCGGCCAGGCCGGGGCCGAAAATGGCAAGCTCACCATCATGGTGGGCGGTTCCGAGGCCGCGTTTGCCGCCGCCGAACCGGTGATGCAGGCTTACGCCCAACGCATCGGCCACATGGGGCCGGCCGGCAGCGGCCAACTCACCAAGATGGTCAACCAACTGTGCATCGCCGGCATTTTGCAGGGCCTGTCCGAAGGTCTGGCGCTGGGCCTGAAGGCGGGTCTGGACATGGATGCGGTGGTGGACGTGATTTCCAAGGGCGCCGCCCAAAGCTGGCAGATGGACAATCGCGCCAAGACGATGACCCGCGGCCAGTTCGATTTCGGTTTCGCGGTGGATTGGATGCGCAAGGACCTCGGCCTGGCGCTCGACGAGGCCCGCCGGCTGGGCGTGCCGCTGCCGATGGGCGCGCTGGTCGATCAATTCTATGCCGATGTGCAGTCCATGGGCGGTGCGCGGCAGGATACGTCCAGCCTGATCCGGCGGTTGGCGCGGTGAGCATCACCTGGCGCTCTGCGCGCCTGCCGGATGACGAGGCGCTGCTGATCGATCTCAACGCCGAATATCTGCACTTCGTGTTCTCCGGCGTTGCTGCGCGTTTTGGCATCACATTGGCCGACATTTTCCCCGACGGCGACATCCGCGCCTATCTGCCTGCCGCCTTGCCGAAAACGCTCGGCCCCGGTCCGCCGGAAAGCTGTTTCTACATTCTGGAACAGGACGGCCAACCAATCGGTATGGGCGGCGTGCGCCGCGTGCGGGACGGCGTGTGCGAGATGAAGCGCGTTTATATCCGCGATATTGCCAAGGGGCAGGGGCTGGGCCGCCAACTGGCTGAGCGGCTGATCCGAGATGGCCGCACCTTCGGCTATCGCACCATGTTCATCGATACGTCGCCCACGCTGGAAACCGCGATTGGCCTTTATGAGCGGCTGGGATTCAAGTGCATTTCGGCCTATCCGGAAGTGGAAGTGCCGGAAATCATGTTCCCGCACTGGGTGTTCATGGCCAAAGA
>NZ_CAMCWT010000109.1:0-3834 GCF_945882885.1 Sandarakinorhabdus limnophila DSM 17366 | reverse complement strand
CGTCTGGCCTGTCGGGGGGCAGGTCGCCCTGCCCCCGGATCGCCGGTTACTTGATGACCGGCAGGGTTTCGAACTGGTGGAACGGCGGCGGGCTGGACAAGGTCCATTCCAGCGTGGTGGCGCCTTCGCCCCAGTAATTGTCTTCCACCTTGCGGCGCGAAGCCAGGCTGACAATCAGGTTGAGAAAGAAGAACACCATGCCGATGGCCATAATGCCGTAGCCATAGCTGGCGATCTGGTTCCAGTAGGCATAGGCATCCGGATAATCGGCGATACGACGCGGCATGCCATCCGAACCCAGGAAGTGCATCGGGAAGAACAGCACGTTCACGCCAATAAAAAAGATCCAGAAGTGCAGCTTGCCGAGCGTCTCGTTATACTGCCTGCCGAACATCTTGCCGAACCAATAATACCAGGCGGCGAAGATGGCGAATACGGCACCCAGCGACAGCACATAGTGAAAGTGCGCCACCACATAGTAGGTGTCGTGGAAATAGGTATCCACGCCGGCGTTGGACAGCAGCACGCCGGTAACGCCGCCCACGGTGAACATGAAGATGAAACCGATCGCCCACAACATCGGGGTCTTGAAGCTGATGGAACCGCCCCACATTGTCGCGATCCAGCTGAAGATCTTGATGCCGGTAGGCACCGCGATGATCATCGTGGCGGCGGTGAAATACATCTTGGTGTTCACGTCGAGGCCGACGGTGAACATGTGGTGCGCCCAAACGACAAAGCCGATGAAGCCGATGGCGACCATGGCATAGGCCATGCCGAGATAGCCAAAGACCGGCTTCTTGCTGAAGGTGGACACAACCTGGCTGACGATGCCGAAGCCCGGCAGAATGAGGATATAGACTTCGGGATGGCCGAAAAACCAGAATAGGTGCTGATAGAGCACTGGATCACCACCGCCATCAGCCGAGAAGAAGTGCGTGCCAAAATTGCGGTCGGTCAGCAGCATGGTGATGGCACCAGCCAGAACCGGCAGCGACAGCAGCAGCAGGAAGGCGGTGACCAGCACCGACCACACGAACAGCGGCATCTTGTGCAGGGTCATGCCCGGTGCGCGCATGTTGAGGATGGTGGTGATGAAGTTAATGGCGCCCAGGATCGAGCTGGCGCCAGCGATGTGCAGCGACAGGATCGCCATGTCGACAGCCGGGCCAGGGTGGCCGGAGGTGGAGAGCGGCGGATACACCGTCCAGCCGGTACCGGCGCCATTGGCGCCTGCCGGGCCTTCGACGAACATCGAGCCGCACAGCAGCAGGAACGACGGGACCAGCAGCCAAAACGACACGTTGTTCATGCGCGGGAACGCCATGTCGGGCGCGCCGATCATGATCGGTACAAACCAGTTGCCGAAACCACCGATCATGGCGGGCATGACGGTGAAGAACACCATGATCAGGCCGTGGGCGGTGATGAACACGTTCCACAAATGGTTGGCCTGATCGACATTGCCCTGGGTCATGAAGGTGAGCCACTGGATGCCCGGCTCAGCCAGTTCGAGACGCATGACGCCCGAAATCGCGCCGCCAATGGTGCCGGCGATGATCGCGAAGATCAGGTAGAGCGTTCCGATATCCTTGTGGTTCGTCGAAAAGAGCCAGCGCTGGATGAAGCCGGGCTTGTGATCATGATCGCGGTCATTGGCACCGGCGGTTGCGGCGTGAGCCATGATACGGGTCCTCTTCTCGAATCTTACTGGGCAGCCGGAGCCGCCGCAGCCGCAACAGCGGCCGGGGCAGCTGCATCGGCAGCGGGAACGGCGGTGGGAGCAGCTTCTGCAGGGGCGGCGGCTTCAGCCACCTTGGGCTCAATGCCATTTTCCTTCTGCTTGGCGGCAACCCAAGCATCAAACTGCGCCTTCGGCAGCACTTCGATGGCGATCGGCATATAGGCATGCTTGGTGCCGCACAGCTCGCTACACTGACCAAAATACACGCCCGGACGATCGGTCTTGAACCAGGTTTCGTTGATGCGGCCCGGCACGGCATCCATCTTTAGATAAAAGGCTGGCATGGCGAAACTGTGGATCACGTCGGCCGCCGTGGTGAGGATCTTCACCGTGGCACCAACCGGCACCACCACGCGGTTATCGACATCGAGCAGCTTGGGCGTGCCGCGCGCGGCAGCCTCCTCGTTGGTGAGCATCACCGAATCGAAGGTGAAGCCGCCCTGATCGGGATACTCATATTCCCAATACCATTGGTGACCGATGGCCTTGATGGTGATATCGGCCTTGGGCGGATCATATTGATTGGCCAGCAGGCGGAAGCTTGGGAAAGCGATGGCCACCAGGATCAGCGCCGGAGCCACTGTCCAGATCACTTCAATAACGGTGTTGTGGCTGGTCTTCGACGGCACCGGGTTAGCCGCGGCGCGATAGCGGAAGATCGTCCACGCCAGTAGGATCATTACGAACATGGCGACGCCGGCCATCACCGGGTTCAGTACCCAGTTGATCATGTTGTGGGCTTCCACCGCGATATCGGTGGCGGGCAACTGCAGATCCCAGCCACCACGCGGCACGCCATAATCCGCCGACGGCGCCGTGAGCGCCGGCACGGCCGCGGGCACATCGGTGGTGGCCACCGGCGGCACCGGCGCAGCCGCCACGGCTTCCTGTGCGAAACTGCGTGCCGAAGCGCCCATCGCCCCGGCGGAAATGATCATCGATATGATGCGGCGCATACTGCCCCTAGCCTGAAACGAGCGGACTGAGCCGCCAAAAGATGAATTTGCTATGCCGCGCTGCAGCGCAACAGGCAAGCGGAAACCCCGGTCAAAAGCGCACAGGGCCCGCCAAATTGTCAGGCTTTCAGGTTTGCATAGGTGGCAGATAGCCGCGCCATTTGCGCCTTCACGGCTTCCTTCATGTCTTCGCCCTGCAGCATCCCGGCATTCCAGACCGCCACATACTCAAGGCCATCGGAAATCGAATGTTCGCGGCCGTAGTTCAGCACCTGCTTGATGCCGGTGATGGCCAGCGGGGATTTGGCGCAGATCTCGCGGGCCATCACCTCTGCGGCAGCCAGCGCGTCGGCATGTGTGTCTTCCACCCGATTCACAAAGCCGTAGCGCAGCGCCTCGGCGGCCGGGAACTTGCGGCCAGTATAGGCCAGTTCGCGGATCAACCCCTGTGGCAGCAGGTGCGGGATGCGCTGCAGCGTGCCGACATCGGCAACGATGCCGACATTGATTTCCTGGATGGTGAAATAGGCTTCCGATGAACAGATGCGGATATCGCAGGCGGTGACCAGATCGACGCCGCCGCCGATGCAGCCGCCCTGCGTCACCACGATCACCGGCACCCGGCAATCATCGATGACGTTGAAACTTTGCTGCAGCTCCTTCACGTGGCGACGGAAGGCTTCGCGCTGGCGACCAAGATCGCCGCCCGTGCTCGCCGCTGCATTCTGCCCGGCCCAGTTGAGATCGAGGCCGGCAGTGAAATGCTTGCCGGTCGAGGCGAGGATGACACAGCGCACATCCATGTCATGGGCGATGGCATGAAATACCTGCACCATTTCGGGCCAGAAATCGCCGTTCATGGTGTTGAGTTCGGCGGGGCGGCACAGGGTGATGCGAGCGATGCCGTCGCTCACGCTGTAATCGAGGGTCTTCAGTTCCATCGCAGCCTCCACAAGTCTATGGGAGAGAAATGACCAAGTTCACCGTCAACGGCAATCCTGTCGAATTTCTGATGCAGCCTGATACGCCGCTGCTGTGGGCGCTGCGCGATGCGGCGGGACTGACCGGCACCAAATATGGTTGTGGTGCCGGCTTGTGCGGCGCGTGCACCGTGCATGTGGATGGCAAGGCAAC
>NZ_CAMCWT010000108.1:0-3898 GCF_945882885.1 Sandarakinorhabdus limnophila DSM 17366 | reverse complement strand
CCGTTCATCGACACGCGCAGACGCACGCCCTTGCCCAGCGCATCAGAGATCAGCGTCACGTTCTGCAGGTTGGGCAGAAAGGTGCGCTTGGTCTTGTTGTTGGCGTGGGACACGTTGTGGCCAACCTGGCGGCCCTTGGCGGTCAATTCGCAAACGCGCGACATCGTTCAATCCTGTCATCAAGAATTTCGGAAATGCCAGCCCGTACGGACCAGCAACAGACCGGCGTGCATAGCGGAGGGGCGCTGCGGCGTCAACTGTTGCGCGGCCTTTCCCCTCGGCAGCCCGGCCATTTCAGCGCCTTGGCCAACGCCGTTTGCGGCAGGCCGGGCCGGGTCGCCGCGAATCGCCGCCAGGCACGCGCCCGGTTCAGGCCGCCTCCAATCGGGCACATGGCCCTTTTCTCACCGCTTTTGCCGGGATAGACCAAAATCAACGGTGGCGAATCAACGGCGCCGGCAGGTTCGATTCATGCCCTGGTTTGCCATTCATTGCATCGACAAGCCCGACAGCGCCGAACTGCGTGTGCAAACGCGGTCCGATCATCTGGCCCATATCAACGCCTTCAAGGATCAGGTGCTGGTTGGTGGGCCGCTTTTGCGTCCCGATGGCCGGGCGATGGGCAGCCTGCTGATCATGGAATTCGATGATCGCGATGCGGCGATCGCCTTTGCCAATGCCGATCCCTATCACCTGGCCGGGTTGTTCGAGAGCCGGTCGGTGACCAATTGGCACAAGGTGCTGCCCTAGAAGCTGAGCCCCTGCCGCTTCGCCGCGCTCGACAGCTCGGCGCGGATATTGACCCCCGGCTTGGCCAGCCACTCCTGCATGGCCTGCGACAGCGGCTCCAGCGCCGCCGAACGGATCATCGCCTTGATCGGACCAATTCCGGCCGGCGTGATGGAAAGGCGCTCGACACCGAGCGCGATCAGCGCCAGCGCCTCAAGCGGGCGCCCGCCCATTTCACCGCACACGGTCACCGGCACATCATGCTCGGCGGCGGCGCACACCACGCGGCGGATGACGCGCAGGATGGCGGGTGACAGCCAGTCATAGCGGTCGGCCAGGCGGGGATTGGCTCTGTCGGCGGCGAACAGGAATTGCGTCAGGTCGTTGGTGCCGATCGACACGAAATCGGTCATCGGCAGCAGCAGGTCGAGCTGCTCGATTAGGGCCGGCACCTCGATCATGGCGCCGTACTGAATCTCGGTGGGCACGGCGTGGCCGGTGCTGGCCAGCCGTTCGCGTTGCTGTTCCACCAGCGCACGGGCTTCGGCGAATTCCCAGGGTTCGGACACCATCGGGAACATCACGTTCAAGGTGCGGCCGGCCGCGGCTTCGAGCAGGGCGCGGGCCTGCACCTTCATCAGGCCGGAGCGGCCGAGCGCCAGCCGCAGGGCGCGCCAGCCCATCGCCGGGTTTTCGTCTTCCTCGTCGCCGTCGATATAGGGCACCGCCTTGTCGCCGCCGATATCGACGGTGCGGAACACCACCGGCTTGTCGCCCGCGGCTTCCAGCACGCCGCGATACAGGCTCTGCTGGCGTTCGCGGCGGGGCAGGGTGGCCGAAACCAGGAACTGGAATTCGGTGCGGAACAGCCCGATGCCATCGGCGCCGGCCAGCGGAATCGCGGCGGCATCATCGAGCAGGCCGGCGTTCATGTAGAGGGCGATTGAACGGCCGTCCTTGGAAATGGCCGGCAGATCACGCACCTTGGCCCATTGTTCGGCCTGGCGCGCTTTCAGCGCCCGCATCGCCTGGTAGGATTTGATCGTGGCTGCCGTCGGCCGGATCAGCAGCGCATTGTTGCCGGCGTCGACGATCAGTTCATCGCCGTCATTCACGTTGGCAAACAGCTGATCGACGCGGCCAAGCACGGGCACGCCCATGGCGCGGGCCACGATGATGACGTGCGCCGTCAGGCTGCCTTCTTCCAGCACCACGCCTTTCAGGTGGCGCTTGTCATATTCCAGCAGTTCGGCTGGGCCGAGATTGCGGGCGATCAATATGGCATCGCCGGTGATGCCCAACTGCGCTGCCGTGCCCAATTGGCCGGAAAGGGTGCGCAGCAGCCGGTTGGCGAGATCATCGAGATCGGTGAGCCGTTCCTTGAGGTACGGATCGTCGATCGATCGCATGCGCAGCCGGTTGCGCGATTGCACCCGTTCCACGGCGGCTTCGGCGGTGAGGCCGGTTTCGATCGCCTCGTTGATGCGCCGCGCCCAGCCTTCATCATAGGCAAACATCTTGTAGGTTTCGAGAATTTCGTGGTGATCGGTGCCGGCAACGAATTCGGATCGGCCCATCATGTCGTCGATCTGGGTGCGCATGCGGGCAAAGGCATCAACCAGCCGCACGCCTTCGGCATCGACATCGTCGGCCACCGTGTGTTCCACCACCACGCGCGGCTGGTGAAACACCGCCACGCCGTGGGCGAGGCCATCAACCAGCTTCAAGCCGTTCAACCGCGACGGCCCAGAGTTTGCCGCGCGCATGCGGGCGGCCTGGGCATCATCCACCAGCCCGGCGCCGTGGATGAGTTCGGAAAGCACCATGCCCACGGTTTGCAGCGCTTCGATTTCCACCTCGGCATAATCGCGCGGTTCGCGGTGCTGCACGGCGAGCACGCCGATGGCGGCTTCGCGGCGGAGGATCGGCACGCCGCAGAAACTGTGGAAATCATCTTCGCCGGGTTCCGGGCGATAGGCGAAATCGGGGTGGGCCTTGGCTTCGGCCAATGCCAGCGGTTCGCGGCGGGCGGCGATATTGCCGACCAGGCCCTGACCCATGGAAAGCCGGGTGACGTGCACGGCCGATTGCGCCAGGCCTTGCGTGGCAAACAGTTCCAGCACGCCATCGCGCAGCAGATAGATGGAAGCGACCTCGCTGCCCAGTTCGGCCGCCACCAGCTTCACCACCTGGTTCAGCTTCACCTGCGCCGCCGCCTTGCCGGCCATCACATCGTGAAGGCGGCGCAGTATCTCGCGGGCGGCGTTGACCTGGGCCATCAGGCAGCGGCCTCTCTGACGGTCCGGCGGGACAGGGCGGCTTCTGCGTCGCTGGTGAGTTCCGCGATGATCTCGGCCACCGGCTGCACGCTGGTGACCATACCCACCGATTGCCCGGCCATCAGGCTGCCGCCTTCGATATCGCCATCCACCACGGCGCGGCGCAGGGCGCCGGCCCAATAATGTTCGATGGCCAGTTGCCCGGCCGCCAGATCCATCTCGCCGCGATCAACGGCGGCGGCGACTTCGCGCTGGCGTTCGTTGAAGGCCTCGCTGCCAGCGTTCTTCAGGGCGCGCACCGGGATCACCGGCAGGCGCGGATCGATCTGTACGCTCGACAGCGCGTCGCGAGCCGAAGCGCGGACGAACGCCGCCTTGAACTTGTCGTGCGCCACGCTTTCGGCTGCAGCGGCAAAACGTGTGCCAAGTTGCACGCCCGAAGCGCCCATTTCCAGATAGGCGGCGATGGCATTGCCGCGCCCGATGCCGCCAGCGACGAACACCGGCACATCGGTGATCACCGGCAGGATTTCCTGCGCCAGCACGGTGAGCGACACTGGGCCGATATGGCCGCCGGCTTCCGAACCTTCGATGATGATGGCATCGACGCCCGACCGCACCTGCTTCTTCGCCAGCGCGGCGGTGGGCGCAAAGCACATCAGCTTGGCGCCAAAGCCCTTGATCTTGGCAATCGCCGCGCCCGATGGCAGGCCGCCGGCCAGCACGACATGGCTCACGCCCTGCCGGCCGCAGATATCGATCAGTTCATCCAGCTGTGGGTGCAGGGTGATCAGGTTGACGCCGAACGGTTTGCTGGTGAGCGCCCGTGTCGCGATGATTTCGGCTTCAAGGATGGCCGGCGGCATCGCCCCGCACGCCAGCACGCCGAA
>NZ_CAMCWT010000107.1:0-3932 GCF_945882885.1 Sandarakinorhabdus limnophila DSM 17366 | reverse complement strand
GCGGCGCTGGCCGCCATGGGCTTTGCCCGGTTGGACATCCTCCAGCCCGGCCTGCTCATCGGCTTTCGCGCGGAACGCCGACCGGTGGAACGCTTCCTGCAATGGGCCGCGCCCGTGATGGACCTCGCCCTGCCGCGCGACCTCGGCAGCCTGCCAGCTGGCATGGTGGCGGGTGCCATCGTTGCGCTGACGAAGTCCAACGAACCCGGCGTGTTCCGCCACACCAACCGCGCCATCGCCAGCTTGACCTTAACGTAAACGTCAACTACCCCCCTTGATCCATGAGCAATCCGGCTGAGGCTCCCCAAAACGACGAGTCGCCCGCGGCGCTGCTGCATGCCTTTGCCACCGCGCCCGCCCCGCCCGCCGCTGGTGATGCCAGCCATTTTTCGATCACCGAATTGGCGCTGGCCTTCAACATCACACCGCGCGCCATCCGCTTTTATGAAGACCAGGGCCTGATCGCGCCGGAGCGGCAGGGGCAGAACCGCATCTATTCCAGGCGGGATCGCGCCCGGCTGGCGTGGATTTTGCGGGCCAAGAATGTCGGGTTCAGCCTCGCCGAAATCCGCGAGATGATCGATCTGTATGACGTGGGCGATCACCGGCTGACCCAGAAGCGCGTCACCTTGGAAAAATGCCGCGCGCGGGTTGCCCTGCTGGAAGAACAGCGCGCCGATATCGACGCCACCATCCACGAGCTGCAACAATTTTGCGACATCGTCGAACAATCGATGAAAGCCTGATTCCATGCCCACCTATCGCGCCCCGGTGAAAGACACGCTGTTCGTGCTGGAGGCCGTTGCCGGCCTCTACAACCAGTCCCATGTGCCGGGCTTCGAGGCGGTCTCGCCCGATCTGGTCGAGGCCGTGCTGAACGAGGGCGGCAAATTCTGCAGCGAAGTGCTGGCACCGCTCAATCTGCCCGGCGACCGCCAGGGCTGCACGCGTCATGCCGATGGCAGCGTGACGGCGCCCGATGGATTTCGCGATGCCTACAAGCAATTCTGCGACGGCGGCTGGGGCGGGCTGATCGCGGACCCGCATCACGGCGGCCAGGGCCTGCCCTACACCATCGGTGCCGTGATGCAGGAGTTCATTGCCGCCTCCAACATGGCGTTCGGCATGTATCCCGGCCTGTCGGAAGGCGCGCAGGCGGCGATCGAGGTGGTGGGCTCGCCGGAGCAGCAGGCCAAGTGGCTGCCCAACATGGTACAGGGCCGCTGGACCGGCACCATGAACCTGACCGAGCCGCAGTGTGGCACCGATCTCGGCCTGATCCGCACCCGCGCCGAACCGAATGCCGATGGCACATGGTCCATCACCGGCACCAAGATTTTCATTTCGGCCGGTGAGCATGATCTGAGTGAAAACATCATCCACCTCGTGCTGGCCAAGACGCCGGGCGCGCCGGACAGCGTGAAGGGCATCAGCCTGTTCATCGTGCCCAAGTTCGTCGTGAACGACGATGGTTCGCTGGGCGCGCGCAATGCGGTTACCTGCGGCAGCATCGAACACAAGATGGGCATCCACGCCAACGCCACCTGCGTGATGAATTACGACGGTGCCACTGGTTACATGCTCGGCGAGGAGATGAAGGGCCTCGCTGCCATGTTCATCATGATGAACGCGGCGCGGCTGGGCGTGGGCATCCAGGGCCTGGCGCAGGCCGATGCCGCCTATCAGAACGCCGTCGATTACGCCAAGGGCCGCCTGCAGGGTCGCAGCCTGACGGGGCCGAAGAATCCCGAAGGCAAGGCCGATCCGATCATCGTTCACCCCGATGTGCGTCGCATGCTGATGGACGCGCGCAGCTATACCGAAGGCATGCGCGCGCTGATGCTGTGGGGCGCCATCCGGGTTGATCTGTCGCGCAAAGCGCCTGATGCGGCCGAGCGCGAGATGGCCGACGATCTGATCAGCCTGCTCACGCCCGTCATCAAGGGCTATGGCACCGATCGCGGTTACGAGGTCGCCACCAACTGCCAGCAGGTGCTGGGCGGCCACGGCTATATCGCCGAATGGGGCATGGATCAGTTCGTGCGCGATGCCCGCATCGCCATGATCTATGAAGGCACCAATGGCATCCAGGCGCTCGATCTGGTCGGCCGCAAGCTGGGTTTCAAGGGCGGGCGCGGCACGCAGGCGTGGCTGGGTCTCGTGGCCGGTGATATCGCGGCGGCGAGCGACGAACGGCTTGCCTTCATCGCGCAGCCGCTTGTCCGCGCGCTTGGCGATGTGCAGGCCGGGGTGATGTGGCTGCTGCAGAACGGCATGGCCAATCCGGATAATGCCGGCGCTGGCGCCACCGCCTTCATGCGGATGATGGGCCATGTCGCGCTGGGCCATATGTGGCTGAAGATGAGCGGTGCAGCGCTGGCTGCGCTTGATGCCGGCACCGGCGATGCGGATTTCTTCAACGCCAAGCTGATGACCGCACGGTTTTTCGCGGCGCGGGTGCTGCCGGAAACCGCGAGCCTGAAAGCCCAACTGGAAGCCGGCGCCGATACCGTGATGGCGCTGCCCGCCGAGATGTTCTGAGAGGAATGACGATGACTGAAGCCTACATCTACGACGCCGTTCGCACCCCGCGCGGCAAGGGCCGCAAGGACGGCAAGCTGCACGAGATCACGCCGATCCAACTGGCGACGCAGGTGCTGCAGGCCGTGCGCGACCGCACCGGCATCAACACCGCCGATGTGGACGATGTCGTGCTGGGCTGCGTCTCCCCGGTAGGTGAGCAGGGCAGCGATATCGCGCGCGTCGCCGTGCTCAACGCCGATTATGCCGAAACCACGGCGGGCGTGCAGATCAACCGTTTCTGCGCATCGGGCCTGGAAGCCACCAACATGGCGGCGGCCAAGGTGATGTCGGGCGAAGCCATGTTCGCCATCGGTGGCGGCGTGGAATCAATGTCCCGCGTGCCGATGGGCAGCGACGGCGCCGCCTGGGCGATGGATCCGGCCGTGGCCTACAAGACCTATTTCGCCCCGCAGGGCATCGGCGCCGATCTGATCGCCACCAAATATGGCTTCTCGCGCTCCGACGTGGATGCCTATGCGATGGAATCGCAGCGCCGCGCCGCCCAAGCCTGGAGTGAAGGCCGCTTCAAGAACAGCATCGTGCCGGTGCGGGACGTGATCGGCGAGATCGTGCTGGCCCATGATGAGCATATGCGCCCGCAGACCGATATGCAGTCGCTGGGCAGCCTCGCCCCGGCCTTCCAGGCGATGGGCGAGCAGATGCCCGGCTTTGATGCCATCGCCCTGATGCGCTATCCGGAAATCGAGAAGATCGACCATGTCCACCACGGTGGCAACTCGTCCGGCATCGTTGACGGCGCCTCGGCCATTCTGGTTGGCAACAAGGCGATGGGTGAGAAATATGGCTTGAAGCCGCGCGCTCGCATCCGTGCCATGGCCTCGATCGGCAGCGAGCCGATGATCATGCTCACCGGGCCCGAGTTTGTGGCCAACAAGGTGCTGCAGCGCGCCGGCATGACCAAGGACGATATCGACCTGTTCGAGCTGAACGAGGCGTTTGCGTCCGTCGTGCTGCGCTTCATGCAGGCGCTGAACATCCCGCACGACAAGATGAACGTGAACGGCGGCGCCATCGCCATGGGCCACCCGCTGGGTGCCACCGGCGCGATGATCCTGGGCACCGTGCTCGATGAGCTGGAACGCACCGGCAAGGGCACCGCGCTGGTCAACCTGTGCGTCGGCGCCGGCATGGGCACCGGGACCATCATCGAACGGATCTGAGCGCAACCGCCAGTCCATTGCAGAACGACATCAAGGGGAAACCCCAATGACCACCGCGATCCACACCGAACTCGATGCCGACGGCATCCTCCTGCTCACCATCGACGTGCCCGGCCAGTCGATGAATGTCATCACGCCCGAAGTGCAGGCCGATCTGGCCGCCGCCAT
>NZ_CAMCWT010000106.1:0-4046 GCF_945882885.1 Sandarakinorhabdus limnophila DSM 17366 | reverse complement strand
GCCGAAACCGCCAGCAGCGTGATCAGCATCCACAGCGAGCTGTTCGTGAACGACAGATCGAAGCCGCCCGCGTTCAGCGGGACGATGGTTTCGATCTTGAACTGCTCCATCGGGTTGGCCACGGCCGTTTATTCCTCGTCCCGTTTGGCGGACTCTCGGTCCATCCGCTTCTGCCGGCGCAATGACTGGGTAAGACCCGTCACAAACCCCAGCAACAACATCGTGATCAGACCCCAGGGGCCGGTTCCTGCCTGCCGGTCGATGAACCAGCCGATGAAACCGCCTGCCAGCATGGCGCCGATAAATTCCGACGCCGCCTGCCAGCCCTGATTTTCCTGCAGCTTGGCGCCATCCTTCCGGCTCGGTTCCGCCGCCCGGGCCGCAGCAATACGGCGCGCGAGGCTATCCTCGTCGGTGGGTGGTTTGGCCAAGGCGCAAATCCCTGTGATCTCACTGCCTGCCGCATATGACAGACGGCCCCGCCAGCGATGCCGACAAGACTTGGCGCGCGTCCTAGATGCGGGGGGTGGGCCTGTCAACCGTTGTGCAGTGCAACCTTGGTGCAATTGCGAGCGTTGTGGCGGTTACGCCATGGCCACCAGTCTCTCCGCGGTCTGCAGGTCAACGCTCACCAGCTGGCTGACGCCGGGTTCGCTCATGGTGACGCCGAACAGGCGATGCATGCGGCTCATCGAAACCGCATTGTGGGTGACGATCAGGAAACGGGTGGCTGTCTCTGCCGCCATCCGGTCGAGCAGGTCGCAGAAGCGTTCCACGTTGGCGTCATCCAAGGGCGCATCGACTTCGTCGAGCACGCAGATCGGGGCGGGATTGGACAGGAACAGCGCGAAGATCAATGCCGTGGCGGTGAGCGCCTGCTCGCCGCCGGAAAGCAGCGTGAGCGATTGCAGCTTCTTGCCCGGCGGCTGCGCCATGATCTCAAGGCCCGCTTCGAGCGGATCATCGGATTCGATCAGCGCCAATTGCGCCTCGCCGCCGCCGAACAGATCGGAAAAGAGCGTGCGGAAATGGCCATCGACAGCGGTGAACGCCGCTTGCAGCCGCTGCCGGCCTTCGCGGTTGAGGCTGCCGATGGAGCCACGCAGGCGGGCGATGGCGGTATCCAGCTCGGCCTTTTCCGATGCGGTGAGCAGGGCCTGTTCTTCCAATTCCTTCAGCTCGATATCGGCCCGCAGATTGACCGGGCCCAGCCGATCGCGTTCGGCGGTGAGCGCATCGAGGGATACGGCCAGCGCCGCCGGATCGCCGGGTTCGATGCCGAAGCCGAAACGGCCGGGCAACAGCGGTGGCGGGCATTGGAACCGCTCGCCGCACAGGCGTTCCAGATCGAGCCGGGCGGCATCCTGATGCTCGGCCTCGGCGCGGGCGGTGGCGCGCAGCTCGCGGGCTTCGCCTACATCGGCATCGGCAGCGCGAGCGCGGGCGGAGACGGCGTTCAGGGCAGATTCGGCCGCGGCCAGCCGATCGGCAGCAGCAGCGCGGGCGGCGTCTGCCGTTTGCGTAGTGGACGCCAGGCCAGCCAGATCGGCGGCAATGGCGCGGGTGCGGGCGGCAAGGCCGGCGCGTTCCTCCTCGGCGGCTTCGCGGCGACGGCCAAGTTCGCTGCGCTGGCCCGCACTGGCTGCGATACGGCGCTGCCAATCACCCTGTTCCGCCTGAATCGCGGCGCGGCGGCGGGCAGCGGCGTCGGCATCGCGGCCGGCGGTGTCCACGGCGGCGCGCGCGGTGGACAGCGCGGTGCGGGCGGTGTCGTTCCCGGTTCGGGAAGCGGCCAACGCCGCCGACAGGCCGGCGAGTGCATCGGCCGCCGGCACGGCCGCGCGCGCCGTTTCGGCTTCGGCCGCCAGCCGCGCGCGGTCGGCCTCGGCCTGGGCGGCGGAAGTCTTCAGGCTGGATTCCTCGCCGGCGGCGCGGGCCGACGCGGTTTCGGCTTGCGCCAGCCGGCCGCGCGCTTCCGTCAGCAACCGCGCCGCCGCGTCGCGGGCCTGACGGGCGGCGCGCTCGGCCGCGGCAATGCCGGCGGCAGCGGCTTCAGCGTCGCGCAAAATCGCGCTCGCCTTTTCAACTGTGCCGGCAGCGGCCTGACGCTCGGCCTCGAGTTCAGCAGCGCGGCGACGGGCGCGCAGGCGGGCGGCGGCGGCATCGGTGCGGCCACCCGAATCAACCAGCCCATCCCAGCGCCACAATTTGCCGTCGCGGCTCACCAGCCGTTGGCCGGGCTTCAGCGCGGCCAGCAACGGCGCATCAGGCGCGGCATCAACAACGCCGGTCTGCGCCAGCCGGCGCGCCAGTTCGGGCGGTGCCTGCACCTGGCCGGCCAACGGCACAACGCCCGCCGGCAATGCCGGATCGTCAGCAGCCACACTGCCGGCAAAGCGGCGCGGCGCGGTGGAGCTAGCGGGGCCCGCTTCCATGTCTTCGCCCAGCGCGGCAGCCAGCGCAGCTTCATATCCGGCAGCAACGACCAGTTGATCGGCAATGCGCGGACCCTTCCCCTGATCAGCCGCCAGCCGGCGGGCCAAAGCCTGGGCTTCGGCCTCCAGGCTGGCCAGCGTGGCGCGGGCGGCGGCCAACGCCGCGGCGGCTCCGCTGCGTGCGGCTTCTGAGGCGGGGCGGGCCGCTTCTGCTTCGGCAACGCCGGTTTCGGAGGCAGCAACATCAGTCTGCGCCTTGGCCACGGCCGCGTGGAACGGTTCCAAATCCGGCGCCGGGGCCAGCCGTGCCAGCCGTTCGGCCAGGCTCTTTGCTTCGGCCTCGGCCCGGGCAGCGCGGGCGGTGGCGGCGGCAGCAGCATCGCTGGCGGCGCGGGCAGCGGCCGCAGCAGCCGCATGGGCGGCCATCGCATCAGACAGGGCGGTTTCGGCGGCCAGGGCGGCGGCTTGCGCCAGCGATAGCCGTTCGGCCAGCGCCGGGCGCTCTGTCGCCAGCGCCGCCAGGCGTTCGGCCAGTGCGGCGTCTTCAGCAGCGAGTCGCTCACCTGCGGCGGCGGCATCATCGGCAAGGGCGGTTTCGCGCGCCGCGTCGCGGTCGATACTGGCGATGCTGGCGGCCAGTGCGGCATCGCGGCGGGCCAGTTCCTGCGCTTCGGCGTCCAGCAAGGCGCGGCGCTGGCGCAGGGCCTGGGCGGCGGCTGCCGCTTCCGCTTCAGACTGGCGCAGCGCTGGCAGGGCAGCATTGGCATCGGCGGCCTCAGCCGTGAGCCCAGCAGCCAGCCGTGTGCGTTCGCCGGCCAGCGTTTCGGCAGCCACGGCGGCCTTGCGGGCGCGTTCGCTCAGCGCCACGGCGGTGTGCCAGCGGGCGTGGATCAGTGCGGCTTCGCCATGGCGGATCCGGTCAGACAGGCTGCGGTACCGTTCGGCAGACTTGGCTTGCCGGCGCAATGTTCCCGCCTGCGTTTCAAGGCCCCTTATGACATCGTCCAGCCGCGTCACATTGGCTTCGGCGGCGCGCAGGCGAATCTCGGCCTCGCGCCGGCGCACGGCAAGCCCAGCGATGCCGGCGGCTTCTTCCAGCAACTGGCGGCGTTCGGCCGGCTTGGCGGCAATGATGGCGCTGATGCGGCCCTGGCCCACGATCGCCGGGCTGTGCGCGCCGGTGGCTGAATCGGCGAACAGCAGGCGCACATCCTGGGCGCGGGCATCGCGGCCGTTGAGGCGGTAATCCGAACCAGCGCCGCGCTGGATACGGCGCTGCACCTCGATCTCCTCCCCGGCGCTGCCGGCAAGGTGCAGCGTGACAGTCGCGAACTCGCGTGCCGGGCGGGCACTGGTGCCGGCAAAGATCACATCGTCCATGCCGCCCGATCGCATGGACTTCGGGCTGCCTTCGCCCATCACCCAGCGCAGCGCTTCCAGAAGATTGGATTTGCCGCAGCCATTGGGGCCGACAACACCGGTCAACCCCGGTTCGATCAGCAGATCGACCGGTTCAACGAAGGACTTGAAGCCCGCAAGGCGAAGACGGCGAAATTCCAAGGGCGCTTACCGGAGAGCCGCCTGCAGCTTGGTTTCGAGATCGGCCCAGCT
>NZ_CAMCWT010000105.1:0-4115 GCF_945882885.1 Sandarakinorhabdus limnophila DSM 17366 | reverse complement strand
CGCGCGAAATGATGGCGATGCTTTCTCCGTGGTGGGCGCAGCGCACGGGCCGCGAGCGTTGGCTGATCGGCGTGATGCTGGCGTTGCTGGCCGCACTGCTGTTCTGGCTGGTGCTGGTGCGCCCGCTGGCTGCCGCGCACGCTACGGCGCAGGCCGATGCCGGCGCGGCTGCCGCCCGGCTTGCGCAGGGCCAAGCGCTGGCCGCGGCCATCAAGGCCCGCCCCGCCGCCAACCCGGGCGCCGTGATCGACGTGCTGAACCGCCGCCTGGCCGATGCCGGGCTGCAACCCGCCCGGCTGGAAGCGCAGGGGCCGGGCCAGGCGCTGCTGGAGATCGCCGCCATCAATGGCCGCCTGCTGATCGGCTGGGCCACCGCGCTTGAGCAGAATGATGGCCTGGTGATCGAACAACTGGAGGCCACCCGCAATCCCGACCAATCGGTGCGGGCGCGGCTGCTGGTGCGGAGCGCACAGTGATGCGGATGCTGGCGCTGGGCCTTGGAGTGATCGTTGGGCTGGCGGCCCTTGCCCCGGCGCGGCTGCTGCTGCCGGCACCGCCGCTGGCCGCCACTTCGGTGACGGGCAGCCTGTGGCAAGCCCAATTGTCCGGCGCGGCGCTGGGTCGGATGCAGCTGGGGGATGTGGCACTGGCCTTGCAGCCGGGGGCGCTGTTGAAGGGCCGGCTCAGCTGGCAGGCAGCAGGCAGTCTGAACGGACAGATCTGGCGCGGCTTCACGGCCGGCGGCGTGGTGGGCCTGAATGGCCGGTTGAACGGCAGTCCGCTGCCTGGACTGCCGCTGGCCGGGATCAGCCTTGCCGATGTGATGGCGACGCTGGATGGGGCCGGACGCTGCGAAGCGGCCGGCGGGCAGGTGATGGCCGATCTGGCACTGCCGCTGGCGGGCCAGCGCCAACTCGCCGGTGCACCACGCTGCGACGGAGCGGCACTGCTGCTGCCGCTGGCCAGCGGCGATGGCCGAGTACGGCTGGACGTGACCATCACGGCGGGCCGCTGGACAGCGCGGTTGGCGGTTTCGGGTGCCGGCGTGGGCGAAGCCGCAGCGCTGACTGCTGCTGGTTTCCGTGAGCAGGGCGGCGCCCTGGTGAAAGAGGACAGCGGCGCATGATCATCACGGCCCTTATCGCGCTGCAGCTGGCCACCACCCAGCCCACACCTCCCTCAGCCTTGCCGGCGCCCTTCACCGAATTGCCGCAGCAGGTGCTGGAGCCTGGCCAATGCGCGCTGTTCCTGTGGGACCGGGCCAGCGGCAAGCGCATCGCCATGCTGGGCCGTACGCCGGCAACATTGCGCGCCATCATCGACGGCCGCTCCACCGATCTGCCGGCGCAAGCGCGTGAGGGCGAAGAGGTAATGGGCTTTGCGCCCATCAGCCGCTTCCGCTCTGCCAACCGCGGTTTCGAGGTGCGGCTGACCATGTTACCCGCCACGGCCGGCGGCGCCGTGGTGCGCGATGGCAGCCTGACCATCACCGAAGCCGATGGCAGCGCGTTGGTGCTGCCGGTGGCTGGCCTCGCCGGTTGCCCGCAATAGTGGCCGCACGACGCACAAATACGCCGAAGGAATGGGCGCTGGCCATCGGCGGCGGCCTGGCCTTGTCGGCAGGGCTAGTGTGGGTGCTGCGAGGCGGCGGTGATGAGGCGCCGCCTGCATGGCTGCCGCCGCCACCACCGCCGCCCGTCACAGCTTCTCCGCCACCGCCTGTTGCTGCGGTCGTTTCGGCACCCTCCGATCTGGCACTCGCCGGCCTGCGCGCCGGGCCTGATGGCGGCATGGCCATCGTGGTGGCCGGCGGAAAGCAATATCTGCTGCGCCCCGACCGTGCCCTGCCCGGCGGTATGAAGCTGCTGCGCGTGGAGCCGGGCTGCGCCATCCTGGCCGGACCGTCCGGCGAGATTGTGCTGGCCTTTGCCGATGCAGCGCCAGCCATGGCCGGGCCTCCCATACCGCCAGGAGGCGATCCGACGCCATGGCGGCTGGCGCTGTCACCGCTACGGGAACAGGGCCGCCTGGTGGGCTGGCGAGTGGGCAGCCTGGCCGGGCTGGCGGCGCTCGCCCGGGCTGACCTGAAGCCCGGCGATGTGCTGCTGTCGGCCAACGGGGCGGCGCTGATTTCGGAAGAGAAGATCATGGAGCTGCCGCAGGAACTGGCCGCCAATGGCCGGCTGCAGGTCGTCTATCGCCGCGGCATTGCGCAGCGGGAAGCTGTGGTCACACCCTGACCGTGACAGCCCGCGCTTTCATGAAACTGCAACCGGAGCGTCACTGCACTGTCATCCATATGTCACCCGATCGCAACCGTGCCGTAACCACGCCGCCACGAATCGCACCTAAAGCCTACGCCACGTGGGGGCGTGCTCTGCCACAAGGCGCACCCCAGTTTGTTCAAACCACACGGCCAACAGGGGTGACCCCATGATACGCTCAAGCAATATCCGCCTTCGCACGCTCCTTATGATCGGTTCGGCGCTCACGCTGGCTGCCTGTGATGGCGCCAAGAACATCGCGTCGCCAGGCGAAGGCACGCTGGTGACCCCGCCGCCAGCCCCGGCCCCGGCGCCGGCGCCAGCCCCCACGCCGACCCCTACGCCCACCGGCGCGGCAACCGATTGCCCCACCGGTACGGCAAACGTTGGCGTGATCAACAGCCTGCGTAACTGCTCACTCTCCGGCACCATTACCGGTGCCCTGACCCTGCGCAACATCCGTGGTGTGGTTTATTCGCTGAACGGCCGCGTCAATGTCGGCGTCGATCTCGGTGCCGATCCTGGCGCGCCGGCCGCTGGCGGTAGCCAGGGCATTCTCACCGTCGAGCCGGGCGTGGTTGTGTTCGGTTCCTCTGGCGCTGATGCGCTGGTGATAAACCGCGGCTCGCAGATCTTCGCTGAAGGCACCGCCACCCGCCCGATCATCTTCACCAGCCGTTCCAACATGGAAGGCGGCGTGAATGCCAGCTCGATCGGCCAGTGGGGTGGCATCGTCGTTTTGGGCCGCGCGCCGATCAACACATGCATTGGCGTTGGTGCCACCCCGGCCACCGTCAACTGCCAGTCGGCGGTTGAAGGCCTCACTGGCGCCTTCTACGGTGGCGGCTCCCCGTCCGACAACTCGGGCCGCATGCAGTTTATCCAGGTCCGCTATCCGGGCTTCGAAGTCAGCCCCGGCAACGAACTGAACGGCATAACCTTCGCCGGTGTCGGTTCCGGCACCTTTGCGAATAACATCCAGGTCCACAACAGCTCCGACGATGGCATCGAATGGTTCGGTGGCCGGCTGAACCACAAGTTCCTGGTCATCACCGGCGCCGACGATGACTCGATCGACACCGATCTCGGCTTTAAAGGCCTGATGCAATACGTGCTGGTCGTGCAGCGCACCGATGGCGGTGATCGCGTGATCGAAGCCGATACGGCTGGCGGCGAAACCAAGACCCCGCGTTCCAACCCGCGCATTGCCAATTTCACCTTCATCGGCAACCGCACGCCCGACAGCGTTCTGCTGCGCGGCGGCACCGATTACGGGCTGACCAACGGCATCATCCGCAACACCACGGCCACCGGCCTGTGCCTCGACATCGATGGCGCCCAGACCGCAGTGACCACGGCTGATGCCACCACCGATGAAGCCGGTGCGCCGATCTTCCGCTCGGTGATCTTCGGTTGCTTTGGCGCTGCCCGTGACGAAAGCGATGTGCCGCTAGCCAGCATCACGCCGATCATCACCGGCACCAACAACCTGCTGCCGCCGGTGACGCTGACCCTGACCGACATCTTCCTGCCGGGCAGCTTCGAAGCCGGCGCGGTTGCCACCAACCCGCGCACGGCCTTCACCGGCACCGGCACTTTCTTCGATGAAACCACCTTTGTTGGCGCGTTCCGTAACGCTGCTGACACTTGGTATGCCGGCTGGACCTGCGGCGTTGGCACCGGCGCCAGCGCTTGCACCGCAGCCCCCTCGCCGATCCAGTAAGCGCCGATCCAGTAAGGGCTGGGGCCGGCGGCGCGACCTTCGCAGCTGCCGGCCACCGCATTTCGACCGGGGACAAGATAATGACCAACAAGCTGCCACTCCTGCTTTCGACCACCATGATGGTGGCG
>NZ_CAMCWT010000104.1:0-4162 GCF_945882885.1 Sandarakinorhabdus limnophila DSM 17366 | reverse complement strand
GCCGCTTATGAGCCGCAGGGCCGCTTCTATCTCAACGATCTCACCACCACGCTGAAGGGTGGCCTGCTCAATGGCCAGAAAGCCGTTGTGGAAGGCGCGGCGCATGCCACACACCTGCTCGTCACCGCCCGCACCGGCGGCGCCCAGCGTGATGCTGGCGGCATCGCCCTGTTGCTGATCCCGGCCGATGCCAAGGGCATCACCCGCCGCGATTATCTGACGGTGCACGGCGCGTCGGCCAGCGAAGTCTATTTCGAAAATGTCGCCGTGGGCGCCGAACATGTGCTGAACGCCGAAGCCCTGCCGCTGATCGAAGCGGTTGTGGACGAAGCCACCGCCGCCGTGTGCGCCGAAGCCTGCGGCGTGCTGAAGGTGCTGCATGCCACCACGCTGGATTACGCCAAGCAGCGCAAGCAGTTCGGCAAGGCGATCGGTGATTTCCAGGTGATCCAGCACCGCCTGGTCGACATGTTCATGGAGGTCGAACAGGCCGTTTCCATGACCATGATGGCCACGCTCAAGCTCGACACCGCCGAACGCAGCGCCGCCGTTTCGATGGCCAAGGCCAAGGTTGGCAAGGCCGCCAAGTTCGTCGGCCAGAACGCCGTGCAGGTGCATGGCGGCATCGGCATCACCCAGGAACTGGCCGTGGGCCATTATTTCAAGCGCGCCACGCTGATCGAAAACCTGTTCGGTTCGGTGGATTTCCACCTGTCGCGCTACGAAGGCATCGCGCTGGCGGCGTAAGCGCCTGCAGCAACGCAAACGAGAAGGCCGGGCAGCGAAGCCCGGCCTTTTTCGTTCAGGCAGAAGAGAAATGCCCCTGAGGGCACCCATCGAAACTTCGTTTCGATGGGTGCCCTCCGCGTGCAGGGATGACCCCTGCACCCGTTCGTTGGTTTGGCACCCTGTTTCGAAGTTTAGGAGCAAACCCAAACGAAAGTGGGTGCAGGGGCTCAGCCCCTGCCCGCCGGAGGCATTCTTCTTTCTGATTCTTGATTGGCGCCCCTAAATCAGATCCCCACCCGCCGCCGAAGCCGTGGTGCCGTGCGCCTGATACGCCTTGATCACGTTGCGCCCCACCGTCCAGCGGTGCACTTCATCCGGCCCGTCCACCAGCCGCTGCGAACGGATATGCGTGTACCAGCTCGCCAGCGGCGTATCCTGGCTGTAGCCCAGCGCGCCGTGCAGCTGGATCGCGGTATCCACCACCTTGTGCACCATGTGCGCCAGGAACACCTTGGCGATGCTGTTTTCCTGCCGCAGGTCCATGCCCTTTTCCGCCTTGTAGGCGATGTGCAGCAGCATCAGCCGCGCCATGTAAAGTTCGCTGGCGCATTCGGCGAGCATGAACTGTACGCCCTGGCGGTCGCTCAATCGCTTCCCGAACGTCTCGCGCTGCGTCACGTGCGCGGTCGCCAGATCGAGCGCGCGCTGCGCCATCGCCACATTGTGCATGCCATGCCGCAGCCGGCCATAGGCCAGCCGGTGCTGCCCCATGTTGAAACCATTGCCTTCGCCGCCGAGCAGATCATCCGCCGGCACCACCAGATTCTTGATCTCGATCTCGCTGTGGCCGCCGCCCATCACCTGGGAAAGCGGGCCTTCGATGGCCATCGTCTTGATGTCGCGCTTGATGATGTAGCCGGGGTTGGGCAGCTCCACGATGAAGGTGGAAAACTGGCGGTGGCGCGGCGCATCCGGATCGGTGCGCGCCATCACCACGGCCAGATCGGCGGCACTGGCGGCCGACGAGAACCACTTTTCGCCGTTCATGATATAATTGCTGTTGCCGTCCTTCACCGCGGTGGTGCGCATGCCGGTGGCATCGGCGCCGGCGGCCTTCTCGGTCATCGAGTAACACACGCGCTTTTCGCCATTCAGCAGCGGTTTCAGATATTTCTCCTTCTGAAACTCCGTCCCATGCGCCAGCAGGGTGAGCATCGTCGCATCATCCGGCCCCTGGCTGTTCATCGACAGCGCGCCGAGGTGGCTTTGCCCCAGCTCCATCTGCACAAGCGCGTTGGCCAGCGGGCCCAGCCCCATGCCGCCGTGTTCCTTGGGAATGAACGGCAACCACAGGCCCTGCGCCCGCGCCTTGGCCCGCAGCGCGTTCAGCACGGTCTTGTAATCAGCACCTTCGTGCAGTTCCTTTTCCGCCGGCCGGCATTCATCATTCACCCATTGGCGAACCCGTTCGCGAACGGCCTTGGCTTCGGCTGGAATCTCGAAATCGATCGACATGGCGATGGCCTCCCCGGCGGCTTTTCTGTCGGAAGCTTACTCGGGAGGCACAGGCCCGCAACCTATCACCTCTCCCCGTGGAAGAGAGGGATGCCGCGCGACACCACGCCGAGTTGAAGCCGTCGCTCACCCCGGCCATACCCGGCCTATGACCATCCTTGTGCCCATCCTCGGCGATCAACTCTCCCACACGCTCGCCAGCCTGCGCGCCGTTACGCCTGCCGAAGCGGTGGTGCTGATGATGGAGGTGGCGGAAGAAGCCACTTACGTTCCCCATCACCCGCAAAAGATCGCCCTGTTCTTCAGCGCCATGCGCCACTTCGCCAGCGAACTGCGTGAGAAGGGCTGGACGGTGGATTATGTGCGGCTTGATGATCCCGCCAACACCGGTGATTTTGCCGGCGAAGTCGCCCGCGCTGCGCAGCGCCACAGCGCCACCCGCATCGTCACCGTTGCCGGCGGCGAATGGCGCGTCGTAAACAGCCAGCGCGGCTGGGCCGAGCACGCGCGCCTGCCACTGACCGTCCTCGACGATGATCGCTTCCTCTGCACCATCGAACAGTTCGCCGGCTGGGCGAAGGGCCGCAAACGCATGATCATGGAGGATTTCTACCGCATCATGCGCCGGCAGACCGGCCTGCTGATGGACGGCGATCAGCCGGTGGGCGGCCAGTGGAATTACGATCAGGAAAACCGCAAATCCGTGCCGAAAGGCCACCGCTTCACACCCCCGCTGCGTTTCGCCCCCGATGCCATCACCACCGAGGTGATGGCCTTGGTCGCCGGCTGTTTCGGCAATCATTTCGGCAGCATCGACGGTTTCAGCTGGGCCGTGACCCGCGAACAGGCCTTGGCTGCCCTCGCTGATTTCATCACCCATCGCCTCGCCAGCTTCGGCGATTATCAGGACGCGATGGTCACCGGCGAAGACGTGCTCAACCACAGCCTACTCGCCCCCGCGCTTAACCTCGGCCTGCTCTCCCCCCTCGAAGTCTGCCAGGCCGCCCAAGCCGCATATTTGGCCGGCACCGCGCCGCTGAACGCCGTGGAAGGCTTCATCCGCCAGATCCTGGGCTGGCGCGAATATGTGCGCGGCCTCTACTGGTTCGCCGGGCCAGACTACACCGCCCGCAACCACCTCGCCGCCAGCCGCCCCCTGCCCGCCCTGTTCTGGGGCGCGCCCACCGATCTGAAATGCCTGTCACAAGCCGTGGACGCCACGCGCCGCAACGCCATGGCCCACCATATCCAGCGCCTGATGATCCTGGGCAATTTCGCCATGCTGGTCGGCACCGATCCGGGCGAAGTACACCGCTGGTACCTCGCCGTCTATGCCGACGCGCTGGAATGGGTGGAGGCGCCCAACGTCATCGGAATGTCCCAATTCGCCGATGGCGGCCTGATGGCCACCAAGCCTTATGCGGCCGGCGGCGCCTACGTGAACCGCATGAGCGACCACTGCAAAAGCTGCAAGTACGACGTCAAGCAACGCACCGGCCCCAAAGCGTGCCCGCTCAACAGCCTCTATTGGGACTTCCTCGCCCGCCACGAAGAGAAGCTCAAGAACAACCAACGCCTCAGGCGCATGTACGACGGCTGGCGGCGCTTCTCAGCGGAGGAGCAGGTCCGCATCCGGGAACAGGCGGCGGTGTTTCTGGCGGGGCTGGGGTGAATTGACCTTACTCAGGTGCGGCTGAGATTCGGACAGTTTAAAGCGGTTTTCGACCGCTCTGAATCGTAAGGGATTCCCAAGGGGCGGATTTTCTGACTCAGAATCCGTGCTGGTGAAGGAGGCCAGCATGGATGGGTCAGCCTTTATCGTTGGATTTGCGTGTCCGGCTTCTTGCGGCGATTGATGCGGGGATGAGTTGCCGTGCTGCGGCAGCTCGCTTTGGGGTCGCACCATCGACGGCGATCC
>NZ_CAMCWT010000103.1:0-4176 GCF_945882885.1 Sandarakinorhabdus limnophila DSM 17366 | reverse complement strand
TGGTGATCGCCGCCACCGAATTCGGCCGCACCGTGGCGGCCAACGGCACCGGCGGCACTGATCACGGCACGGCAAGCGCGGCGCTGCTGGCTGGAGGTCAATTGAAGGGTGGCCCGGCAGCGGGCCGCGTGCTGGGTGATTGGCCGGGCCTGTCACGCCTGTTCGATGATCGCGATCTGATGCCCACCACCAGCCTCAACAGCCTGTTTGCCGGAGCGGCGGCCGGGCTGTTCGGGTTGGACCCGGACCTAGTGACACGCCGCGTGTTCGCCGCAGCTCCGGCCCCACCAATGGCACTGATCAGGGCGTAAGCACACGCAGCAGAAAGTTGCTGGCATCGGTAAGCGCATTGGCCTTGCCGCGAAACGGCTTGGACAGGGCAAGCAAGATGCCGATGTGGCCGACATCGGGGTAAAGGCGCACTTCCGCGCGGCCACCCAGATCGGTGACCGCATTGGCCAACCGCTGGCTGTTGCGCGGCAGCACGGTGGTATCGGTCTCGCCATGCAACAGCAGCAGCGGCGGCGGATCGGCGCGGGCGAAATGGATCGGCTGCGTGTCGTTCGGATCGGCGGCATTGCCCAACGCCGCATCGGCTGCGCCGCCGGCCACGAACGGCCGGAAATCATAAGGGCCGGCCAGGCCCACTGCGGCCTTGATCCCGTCCGCGACGCCCCAGCGCCGATCGAGCGCCAACAACAGCGCGATGTGAGCGCCGGCACTGTGGCCCATCACCGCCACGCGGGCCGGATCCCCACCATGGGCTGCGATATTGGCGGCCACCCATTTCATCGCCGCCGCGCCATCCTCCACGAACGCCGGCCAGCGCACCTGCGGCACCAGTCGATAATCCGGCACCACCACCACAAAGCCGCGCGCCGCCAGCGCCCGCGCCGCAAAGCCATAACCTTGCCTAAGGCCGCTGTTCCAGCTGCCGCCATAGAAGAAGACGATGACAGGCAATTTCTGGTTGGCGCCTTTGGGTGCCCACACATCAAGCTTCTGGCGCGGATCGGTTCCGAAGGCCGCTCCGTCCACCAGTTGCTCCACGCCGCCATCACCGGGCGTGAGCCGGTTGAGGCCGTTCAAGGCGCCCAGCGGCGAACAGGCTGCGGCCAGTGGCGTCAGAGCAGCGACAGAGAGAAGCGAGCGACGGGACATCATGCCGGCGCGGTAAGGGGTTCAAGCAGAAAAGGAAAGCCTCCGGCGGGCAGGGACTCGTCCCTGCACCCGTTCGTTGGGCTGGGCTCTCGTGTGCCAGCATGAAGAGCGCTCTTGAAAGCGGGCCGGCTGAAATCGAACGGGTGCAGGGTCTGCGACCCTGCCCGCCAGAGGCCACTTCTTCCCCTTCCCTTTCGTTCCCGCTATGCTGATACTCACGCACAGGGGGAGTCCGCGTTATGAAGCTGAACATCAACGGCAAGTCGGTTGACGTCACTGCCGATCCGGACATGCCGCTCTTGTGGGCGTTGCGTGATGTGCTGGGCCTGACAGGCACCAAGTTCGGCTGCGGCGCTGGCTTCTGCGGGGCGTGCACGGTGCAGCTGGATGGTGAGCCAGTGCGCGGCTGCCAGACGCCGGTTTCGGCCGTGGGCACCGCCAAGATCACCACCATTGAAGGGCTTTCCGCTTCGGCCTGGGGCCGCAAGTTGCAGGATGCCTGGGTGGCGCTGGATGTGCCGCAGTGCGGTTATTGCCAGGCCGGGCAGTTGCTGGCCGCCGAATCGCTGCTGCGCACCACGCCCAAGCCGACCGATGCCGATATCGATGCAGCGATGAGCGGCAACATCTGCCGCTGCGCCACCTACACGCGCATCCGCGCCGCCATCAAGCAGGCGGCGGCCGCATGAAGGCCTCCCGCCGCGACATCCTGAAAGCCGGCGTGCTGGCTGGCGGCGGGCTGTCGCTGGGCCTGCAATTCGCCGGCGGTGCAAAGGCCAGCGTGCCCGGCGCGCTGTCGGCATTCGTCATCATCGATCCCACTGGCAGCATCCGCATCACCGCCCACCAGCCGGAAATCGGCCAGGGCGTGCGCACCAGTTTCCCGATGATGATTGCCGAAGAGCTCGACGTTGATTGGGCGCAGGTGACCGTGGTGCCGGCGCCAGGCAACCGCCAGGTTTATGGCGTGCAGCTGGCCGGGGGTTCATCGGCCACGCCGACCCAGTTCGAGCGCATGCGCCGGCTGGGCGCGGGCGCGCGCGCCATGCTGGTGCAGGCCGCCGCCAACGCCTGGGGCGTGCCGGCAGGCGAGATCACCACCGGCAGCGCCATGCTGCATCACAAGGCCAGTGGCCGCAGCGCACGTTATGCCGACATGGCCGAGGCCGCAGCCAGCATCGCGCCGCCCAAGCCGGAAAGCCTGACCCTGAAGGACCCGGCGCAGTTTCGCATCCTGGGCCAGCGCATCGGCGGCGTGGACAATCGCGCACTGGTCACCGGCAAGCCGCTGTTCGGCATCGATACCCGCCTGCCCGGCATGGTTTATGCCGCGTTCGCCAAATCGCCGGTGTTCGGCGGCAAGCTGAAGAGCGCCAACCGCGCCGCCGCGCTGGCGGTGCCGGGAGTGAAGGGCCTGATCAACGTTGCCGAGCGCCGCGATCTGAAGACGCAGATCGATGTGGGCTTGCCTGGCATCGAGGTGCTGCCTGAAGGCATTGCCGTGCTTGCCACCAGCACATGGGCGGCGCTGAAGGGCCGCGATACGCTGGCAGCCGTGTGGGAAGGCGGCGATGCAGCGTTCCAGTCAACCACCGCATGGGAAGCTGCCGCAGCCAAGGCGTTCAAGGATGGCCCGCAGAAGCCCGGTTACATGAACCACGGCAACGCGCCGGCCAAGATGGCGACCGCTGCGAAGAAGGTGACAGCGGATTACAGCTATCCCTTCCTTGCCCACGCAGCGCTAGAACCGATCAATGCCACCGCCCATGTGACGGCCGACAAGGCCGAGTTGTGGCTTTCGACGCAAACGCCGGAAGACGCGCGCCGCATGGTGGCGCTGGCGCTGGGCCTGAAGGTGGAGAATGTCACCATCCACCTGATGCGATCGGGTGGCGGTTTCGGCCGGCGGCTGATGAATGATTTCGCCGTGGAAGCCGCAGTTATCGCCAAGGCCGCCGGCGTTCCGGTGAAGCTGCAGTGGGACCGCGCACAGGATTTCGCCCACGACTGGCTGCGCCCCGGTGGCTGGCACAAGCTGGAAGCCGGGCTGGACGAGAAAGGCGACATCATCGCCTGGCACGATCATTTCGTCAGCTTCGGCGCTGATGGTGCGTTGAACCCCACCGCCGTGATCGATGGCTCGCTGTTTCCGTCGGGCGTGATCAAGGATTTTCGCGCCGATGTGACGGTGCTGCCGATCGCCTCCACGCTGGGCTGGCTGCGCGCGCCGATCAACAACGCCTTTGCCTTCGTCACCCAGGGCTTCATCGACGATTGCGCGATTGCTGCCGGGCGTGACCCGCTGGAGTATCGTCGTGGCGTGCTGGGAAGCCCACGCGCCATTCCGATCGCCGAGGAGTTCAGCGGCGAGACCGGCGAGGCGATGAAGGGCACGCCCTACAACACCGGCCGCATGCGCGGGGTGCTGGACAAGGCCGCCGAAATGGCCGGCTGGGGGCGCAAGCTGCCACCGCGTCGCGGTTTGGGCATCGCCTTCCACTTCAGCCACCTCGGCTATTTCGCCAATGTGGTCGAAGCCAGCGTAGCGGGTGATGGCAGCGTGAAGGTGCATCACGTGTGGGTGGCGGCCGATATCGGCAAGCACATCGTCAACCTGTCGGGCGCGGAAAACCAGGTGCAGGGCAGCGTGATCGACGCGCTCGGCGCCGCGTTGGGCCAGCGCATCACCTTTGTTGATGGTGCGGTGGAGCAGAAGAATTACGGCGATTTCCATCTTGCCCGCATGGACATGGCGCCGGCCGTGGATGTCGCCTTCCTGTCCACCGATTATCCGACCACGGGTTTGGGCGAGCCGGCCTATCCCAGCCTCGCCCCGGCGCTGGCCGGCGCGATTTACCAGGCGACTGGCAAGCGCCTGCGCACCCTGCCGCTCGACACCAGCCAACTCACCGCGTGAGGCCACTATGAACATCCAGCTCAGCCGCCGCAATTTCCTGTTTGCCAGCGCGGCGGTGGGCGGCGGCCTGTATCTGGGCCTGTCGCCGGAGCGGGCCG
>NZ_CAMCWT010000102.1:0-4178 GCF_945882885.1 Sandarakinorhabdus limnophila DSM 17366 | reverse complement strand
CCATCAGCGGCACCACTTGCCGGCAACAGTAAAACACCCCGTTCAGATTGATCTCGATGACCCGGCGCCAATCCTCCAGCGGAAAGTCCACCACCGGCACGCTCGCTCCGGTAATTCCGGCACTGTTCACCAAGATATCCACCCGGCCCAGCGCCGCCCCGCTCGATAGCGCCGCTTCGGCCACTGCAGTGGCGTCCGACACGTCCAGCGCCACGACATGGCTGGCACCAATTTCGGCCTGGGCCTCGCGCAACATCTCCTTGTTGCGGTCCCAAAGTGCGACCCGGCCGCCCTCGGCCACAATCCGCAGGGCCGTCGCCCGGCCCAGCCCCGAAGCGCCTCCGGTGATGATGGCCGTGCGTCCGGCAAAACGCTCTGCATCCATGGTCAGCTCAGCTCCTGTGCTGGAGGGAAAGCAAAAACGCGCTGCTGCTGCTCGCCCAGTTTTTCGATCCCCAAGCGCATGGTATCGCCGGGCTTCAGATACAGCGGCGGCTTCATCCCCAGTCCCACACCAGGCGGCGTGCCGGTGGTGATGATGTCACCTGGCATCAGCGTCATGAAGCGGCTGACATAACTGACGATCTTGGCCACAGCGAAGATCATCGTGCGGGTATTGCCGGTCTGCCGGCGCACGCCGTTGACATCGAGCCACATGTTCAAAGACTGGGGATCGCCCACCTCGTCGGCTGTCACCAGCCATGGCCCCACTGGCCCAAACGTGTCGCAGCCCTTGCCCTTATCCCAGGTGCCGCCGCGCTCCAGTTGATATTCCCGCTCGCTCAGATCATTGACCGTGCAATAGCCCGCCACATGGGCCAGCGCGTCGACAAGCGCGACATGGCTGGCGCGACTGCCGATCACGACACCAAGCTCCACCTCCCAATCAGATTTCACCGATCCTGGCGGCAACACCACGTCGTCATCCGGCCCTTGGATGCAGCTCGTCGCCTTCATGAAGATCACCGGCTCTTCCGGTGCGGCCATGCCCGATTCCGCCGCATGATCTGAATAGTTCAGCCCGATGGCGATGAACTTAGGCACCACCGCCACCGGCGGTCCATAGCGCACCGGCTCCGTCACCACCGGCAACCCCGCCAGATCAAGCGCCGCCAACCTCGCCAGCCCGGCGGGAGAGAGCACCTCAGGCCCGATATCCGTGACCACACCGGACAGATCCCGGATCTGCCCTTCACCCTCAAATATCCCCGGCCGCTCCTTGCCAACCGGCCCAAAACGCACCAGCTTCATCGCCGCGTCTCGTCACCGCATTGATAACGAATGCCCATGCCGCCCTCCCCCGTTGGTCCTGAAACCACTTGTTACTGTCCCGATAAATGAGATAGGTGTTTATATTATGGATAGATTGAAATCAACCCCGTCCGAAACGAAGCCCGCAGAAGTGTCTGAAAAGACCGCTTCAGCCAAGGCAGCCGCCGCTGGCAGCCAGACCCTGTTGCGCGGTCTCGATCTGCTGGAAGCGGTTGTGGTCAGTCCGGCTTCGCTATCGGACTTGTCAAAGCAGCTCGCCATAAACCGAAGCACCGTCCACCGCCTCGCTTCAGCCTTGGTCGATCGCGGCTACATGAAGCTGGTGAGCGGGGAGGGCTATATGCTCGGCGCCAAGCTTCTCGAGCTCGGCCATGCCGCCCGCCGGCAGATCAGTCTGCCGCGCGTCGCCCGGCCATTCCTCGAAACCCTGTGTGAAACCACCGGCGACGCCGTACATCTGGGTGTCCTATACGACGACATGGCGCTCTATCTTGACAAGCTCTCAGGCGCCCGCCGCATCGAGATCGGCTCCCGCGTCGGTGAGCGCCATCCGCTGTGCTCCACAGGCCTAGGCAAGTCCCTGCTGCTCGATCAAAGCGAAATGGAATGGCTCGAGCGCTTCCAGAAGGAGCGTGGCCCTTGCCTGCCCGATGATCCCGGCTTCGTCGACTGGCGGAACGAGATGCGGGGCTATTCCGCCGGCGGCTATTCGTTTGATCTAGAGGAAAATGAAGACCGGGTCCGCTGCATCGGTGCTCCCATACGCGATGAAACAGGGGCCATCGTCGCTGCCATCAGTGTCTCCAGCGTCGCCCAATATATGAGCGAGGCGCGCATGACCCAACTCATGGAAACTGTCATCGGCACAGCCAATGCGATCAGCCGTGAGCTTGGCTGGCCAGGTCAGCGCAAACAATGATCATCGCTTCCGCCAGCGATTTCCGTGCCGCAGCGAAGCAGCGCCTGCCCCGATTTCTGTTCGATTACATCGACGGCGCCGCCTATGCCGAAGTCACCAGCCGCCGCAATGTCGATGATCTTGCTGCGATCGCGCTTCGCCAGCGCGTCCTTACCGATGTTTCGCAGATTGATACCAGCGCCACGCTGTTCGGCCAGTCCTGCCGCATGCCGGTGGCCCTTGGCCCCGTCGGGCTGAGCGGCATGTATGCGCGCCGTGGCGAAGTGCAGGCCATGCGCGCCGCCACCGCTGCCGGCATCCCACTATGTCTCTCCACCGTCTCTGTCTGCAGCCTGGAAGAAGTTGCAGCCAGCTCAGTCGTTCCACCATGGTTTCAGCTCTATGTTATCCGGGATCGTGGCTTCATGATTGAACTTCTAGCGCGCGCCCGTGCGCTTCAATGCTGCGCTCTGGTGTTCACGGTCGATATGCCCGTCCCCGGCGCACGCTACCGCGATCCGCATTCGGGTCTCTCGGGCCCCAATGCCCCGCTGCGCCGGTTCGCCCAAGCCCTCATGCACCCGCGCTGGGCCATGGATGTTGGCCTGCTCGGCCGCCCGCACTCTCTCGGTAACATCTCTTCAGTTTTAGGCGCCAAAAGCGGCCTCAACGATTTCATCGGCTGGCTCTCGAAGAATTTTGACCCCTCCGTCACATGGAAAGAACTTGGCTGGATCCGCGAACATTGGGACGGCAAGCTCATCATCAAAGGCATCCTCGATCCCGATGACGCTGCCGAAGCCATAGCGCTCGGCGCAGACGGGCTCATCGTATCTAACCATGGCGGCCGCCAACTCGACGGCGTCGTCTCCTCCGCGCGAGCGCTCCCCGATATCGCAGCGCGCTGCAAAGATCGCATGACAATCCTTGCCGATGGCGGCATCCGCTCCGGGCTCGATGTCGTCCGAATGCTCGCGCTTGGTGCGCATGGTGTCATGCTCGGCCGTGCGTGGGCCTATGCGCTCGGCGCGCGCGGCGGGGCCGGCGTTTCCCAACTCCTGTCCATTATCGAAGCTGAAATGCGTGTCGCCATGGCGCTCACTGGCTGCACTACCATCGATGCCGTCGGCCCCCACATTATTGACCGCCACGGCTCTGTCCAAAAATAGGATTGACATTTCACATAATGGGATGTCATCTCATAAAAATAATTGGCATCTTGGGGAGTGATGATGATGGGATACCGGGTCTGGGTTGCCTTGGCGGCAACGACCATGCTTGCGACCGGCGGCGCGGTTCATGCGCAGTCGTCGGCAGAAACGCCTGCCACGCCAACATCCTATACCACCACTCCAGACGGCAAACCCTGTAACGGGGTGCTCGATACTGCGCGCCAGTGCATCGCGCGCGACCTGACAAAGAACACGCTTGAACGGCCCTATCGTCCGGCAGGCCATTCCGACGGCCGATTGGCCGGGCCCAACAGTGGCTTTGGCCGGCGCGACCGGCGGCTTGTCTACAGCACGACACCGGGCGGCCATGCCGGCGGCCAATATCCTGGCAGCACCAACGGCATCGGCATCATCGTGCTCGATGCCGAGAAGAATTATTCCTTCGTCAAGCGGATCCCGACTTGGGATGTGCCGGCGAGTATTACACCCGAGGAAGTGGCCGGCGTATCGGCGAGCCCGGCAACCAACATGATCTATCTTTCGACGCGCGGGCGGTTGGCTGCCTTTGATCTGGCGACCGACAAGAAGGTTTGGGAGAACACCTATACGCCCGGCACCTGCTGCGAGCGCGGACAGGTGACGCCGGACGGGCTGACTTTGATTGTCGGCTCGGACCTGAAGGATTTTTGGATGGTTATCGATGCCAAGACCGGCATGTTGAAGGGTAAGATCGAAGCCCCAGCCAGCATGTTCGCGCACAATATGGCGCTGAGTGCGGACGGCAAGACGGTGTTCATGGCGCCAAATGGCAACACGATCACCGTGGGCGATGTGGA
>NZ_CAMCWT010000101.1:0-4417 GCF_945882885.1 Sandarakinorhabdus limnophila DSM 17366 | reverse complement strand
TCTGCGTCGATCAGGGCATGCCACAGCAGGTTGTTGGCGCCGTCTGCGCGGAATTGCCGGGGATTGGCAGCAGTAACCGCGGCGACAATCGCCATGTTGCGGGCAACTGAATCAATCAGTTCGACTGATGCCTGTTGTGTTTCAGCCATGTTGCGGTTGACCTGCCGCTCCAGGTTGGCGAGCGCCGAGCGTTCATTTTCCTGGTAGCTGTAGACAAGGATGCCCAGCAGTGGCGCCACGGCGAAGAACGAAAACATCAGAAGCGTGACAACGCCAAAACTCAACTGAAAGGACAAAGGCCGGGGCCGAAATGCGTGCGACAGGGACATTTTCAAACTCGGTGAAGAGGACTTGGGGAGATTATCCACCCCAAGTTTTGACGATCGACGAGGCAGTGAGAGTTCACGTCAGTGATTGGCATGCCGTATCGGCTTACAGCCCGGTAGAACGGACACTTGACGGACATTGAGGCAGTGCGCGGTTGGCGCACAAAGCCGATGTATCAAGCAAGGCGGCGTGACTGCAATCTTGCACTCCCACCCCCTCAAATTCCCACCTAACCAGACCACACCCCGGGGGTACCCACATTTCCCCGAGATGGGACCCGAGCTTCCTTCCTACATACGATTTTAGTTGTTCTTTTTGCGTCAGAAGCGCGCGACCTTTATGCTGTATGCCGTTCCAAGCATTATGACTTTACTGCTACGGTGACAGCCGACTGCGTGTAACCCGACAACTCCCTACCTCTCGGGATCACCGCACTCTTGCCTGTAACGAACAACAAGCCCCCGGCAATGAACACAGCCCCGAGCGCCGCAAGAGTGTTTCCTTCGCCTTCCTGACGAAATTTTCCATCAATAGGGATGGCCTGCCCATTAAGGTCGATCCGACGAAGCGCGATTTCCAGTTTGCCAGACTTCCCGAAGACGCCCTTACCAGTCCGCATGGTCACTTCTCCAATCGCGGGCGTGCCGCTAGGAATAGCAGTGACGCCGTTAATCCGGACATCGTATGCGACCGTCAGCCTGAATGTGTGGCCAACCTTGATTTGATCACCCTTTGACGAGAGTTCGTCACTCATCCGAAGGACTACTTCAGTGTTCGATGGAATAACAACTTGTTGCGACGACGGTTGCGACGTTAACGCTGGCTGGTCGCTGGGTAGAGGCATCTGCTGCGCAGATAGGGGCACGCTCGTACCCAGTACGCTCGTCAGAGCAATGACGGCACAGATACGTGTCGAACTCTGGTTTAAACGCTTCATCATGTTAATTTTACTCCATATAAATATTTTAATAAATTTCGGCCAATAGAGGAACTATAGTCCCTTGTTTTACAGCCGGCAACAGGGCGCGCTGCTGGAAGTGTCGCAAGAAAGAGACTGGTCCGTCATATTGGGCGCAAACGTAAGTTCGCGACGAAAGGCGCTGCGAGTTACGCAAGAGGAGCTTGCATACCGCTTAGGTATGGATTTCCGATATTTAGGCGAGATTGAAAGAGGACAGGAGAACCCCTCTCTGAGGGTAATAATGGCGCTGTCACAAACCCTTGGATGCTTACCGGCGGATTTGCTCAATCTGGCTTGATCGCCGTGAAACGATTTTTTCGTGCGTGATCCTGCCCTGCCCCGCTTTGAGTGACCCAAAATCTGGAAGAGGTTCGGCCACGAAGAAGGAATGGGATGGCGAGGAAACACACGCCAGAGGCGATCATCGACAAGCTGCGTGCAGCGGAGATCGGGCTGGCACAGGCCAGAACTGGTGCCGATGCGCATCGCCGGATCGGCGTCACCGAACAGCGCTACGACCGCTGGCGCAAGTGATCGCCCCCCACCGAGTGCGATCTGCCCGCCTAGGGCAACAGCTCGAACGTAAGTCCGGCATGCGCCTGCAGCCGTTCGATCAGCCTATCCCCCAAGATCGTCGCTGGCGTCCAGAAGCCACCCGCCACCTCGGCAGAAACGTCTTTGGCAAGGCATGCGGCGGCTTGGGACAACATCTTGGCAGTTGATCCGTAGCCGGGATCGCGGTCCCCTGTGACCCGGCAACCTATCGTGTCGCCCTTTGCCGTCGACCCGAGGAAAACAAGATCAAAGCCGCCCTCCAGTTGCGCCTGTTCGCTTGGTCCTTCGCCCGGCTTGGGCAGCACCATGGTCTCGAGCAGCCAACGCACAGGCGGCGCAGCCAAGCCGACCATAAGGGCATTCACGCCCCAAGTCGCAGTTCGGGCCGTCCGCTTGCCTTTCGCGCCCTCACCCGTCACCATCGCTTCCTCGTACTGAAATGCCGCACCATAGCTCTTGTTGCTCAGGGCGTTGGACCGATGCACCACCCGCGTGTTGATGCCCGCCATGACGAAGGGGGCAACCCAGCCGCCGTAGACATCATCATATGCGATTTTCACATCCGGCTGTGTAATCGAGAAGCCATGGCCAGGCGGGCAAAGGCTATAGGGGTCTTTCAACTCGCGACGCAGATCTGCGTCGCCAACAGCTTCCTTGACCATGTTGATCATGCTCGCGATCGTGCCGCCCGACGCGCCGCCCTTGATGCTGACGACGCGCATATTGATCCGGTCGCAGGGTTGGCCGAACTGTTCCAACGCATGGCGTTGCAAGAAATGGACGCCCAGATCGGAGGGGATGCTGTCGAAGCCGCAGCAATGCACGATCCGCGCGCCGCTGGCCTTTGCATCGGCCGCATGGCGTGACTGCATCTTGCGGATCCACTGCGGTTCGCCCGTCAGGTCGCAATAATGGGTGCCGGTCGTTGCGCACACCTTCACCAACAGGTCACCATAAAGCGCGTACGGGCCGACGGTGGACATCACGACCTTGGTCCGGGCACACATTTGCACCAACGCCTTTTCATCAGCCGCGTCGGCCACAATAAGCTCGACCCCCGAAAGCCCGATCGTATCGCTGAGCTGCTGCAGCTTGCTGCGTGACCGCCCGGCGATTGCCCAAACGATCGACCCGTCGGCGAACTGCTCGTGCATATAGCGCGTAATGATCTGGCCGACGAAGCTGGTGGCCCCGTATACGATGATGTCGAATTTGTTCTCGGCCATTTTATCCTGCTGCGTCCGTGATTTTTCAGTAAGCGCTCAGTTTGAAAACGTGGCGTTGATTGGCGTGCACCCCTAATTGGTACCGTTCAGAAGGAGAACCCTTGGCTTTGATGGCTGATGGTTGATGTGATTGCAACAGGGCTGGGGGCATGCACCCTGCCCTGTTGGCCGGCGATCTCGCCCGGGGTGTGACCGCCCGGCTTCGCGTGCGGCCTGATGGTGTTGTCGTCATGCGTCCAGACCCCCCAGGATCGATCTGCCGCTCCTGTAACCAGCGCAGGATCGATGTCGAGGTCAGCGGTCCTAGGTGCGAACCTTGGTGCGTCCACCATTTCGATTGCCAATCCAACTTCACCCGGTGCGATCGCGCAAGGCGTACCAGAGCATGCCGAGCACGTGCAGTGGGCCGCGCAGCAGCGCGCCGCCGGGGAAGCCGGCGGGGGCCACGGCGGCGAACGGGGTGAAGCGGGTTTCGTCACCCAGGGCGGCTTCGGCGAGGAGGGCGCCGCCCAGGGTTGAGAGCACCGCGCCCTGCCCTGAATAGCCGTGCGCCCACAGCACGGGGCCATCGCGGCCGATGTCGGGCAGGCGGCTGCGGGTGATCGAAACAAGGCCGCCCCAGGCGTGAGCGATGCCGATGCCGGCCAGCATCGGGAAGCTGCGTTCCAGGAAGGGCCGCACGAACGCGGCCATGTCGGCCGGGGGGCGCGGGCTATAACGTTCGCCGCCGCCGAACATCAGCCGGCCATCGGGCGTGCGGCGGAAATAATTTACGACAAAGCGGCTGTCGCTCACCGCCTGGTTGCTGGGGATCAGGCCGGCGCCGCTATCGGGCAGAACATCGGTCGTGACGATGTAATTGGCCACCGGCATGATGCGGCTGTGGACACGGGCATTGAGCGGACCGAGCAGCGCATCGCCGGCGACGATGGCCTGGGCGACGGTGACACGGCCCGCCGAAGTGTGCAGCACCACGCCCCCTGCCCGCCGTTCCAGCCGCGTCACCGCGCTGTGTTCATGCAGGTGCGCGCCGGCCGCCGCCGCAGCACGGGCGAGGCCCAGCGTGTAGTTGAGCGTGTGGAAATGGCCGCCGCCGGCATCGAGCAGCCCGCCGTGACTGGGGCTGGCCACGGCCGCTTTTGCCGCCGGCGCATCCAGAACCGACAGGCAGTGATAGCCGAGCCGGGCCGCCGCCTCGGCCTCGTGGGCGAAATCGTCGAGGTCGCGCGGGCGCACGGCGGTGGTGAGGTGGCCAGTGAGCGCCAGATCGCAATCAATGCCGTGACGCGCCACCAGATCGATCACCAGATCGCGGGCCGACAGGGCGAGGTGAAACAGCGCGCCGCCC
>NZ_CAMCWT010000100.1:0-4533 GCF_945882885.1 Sandarakinorhabdus limnophila DSM 17366 | reverse complement strand
CCGCGCGTCCGCAGCCGGGGCGCGAGGAAATCGTAGAAGAACCAGTCTTTCACCGCATAGGGCGTCAGCGCATAGGTGAGCCGCTCCACAAGGTTCCAGCGCACATGGCCCTTCACCTGCCGGCGCGGCGCCGGCCAGCAGACATGATCGGCCGCGTGGGTGAGGCGGCCCTGTTTCAGCACGCGGTGGATGAGTTCGTGATCGTACAGCACGAACGGCCATTGATCGCTCTTGGGGCCACCGCAGGCGACCAGCGGCGCGATGCGGAAGGCCTGACCAAAGGTGCCGGTGTGGCCCTGGCCGCTCAGCAAGCTGGCGGTGAGCGCCATGCGATGGCGGACAATGCGGTTCTTGAAACTGTCGTAGGGACCGTAGATGTCGAAGGCCTGCACGCCGACAATACGCTTGTCGGTGCCCATCAGTTCGTCGGCGCGGCTGATGTAATGCGGCGGGTAGAAGGTATCGGCATCCCAAAAGGCGATGTTTCCGGCGCCGAGCTCCTGCGCGATGGCAAGGCCGCGCCGCAGTGCAAACGTGTGGCCCTGGTTCGTTTCGGTGACCAGCATGGCGCGGGGATTGCCGTCGATGGCATCGGCCACGATCTGAGCGCTGGCATCGGTGGAGGCGTTGTCCACACACACCAGCATGATGTCGTCGCGATCCTGCGCCAGCGCGCACTGCACGGTCGGCGCGATATAGTTCGCCTCGTTGTAGAAGGCGATGACGACAACCCATTTGGGGCGGAAAGCGGTGGCCATGACCGCTGCCTTACGGCGGCGATGCTTGACCGACAAGCCATGGTCCGGCACGGCTGTTGCCGATGCTTTCGAACGCTGATCTGGCGCGGCTGGTGATGCCGATGGCCATCGGCCTGTTGATCGGGCTGGATCGACCTGGGTGGCGCTGTCTCGCGACCCCGCCCGGCTCGATGCGCTGGCGGCGGCGGGCGGCGGCTGGCGCCCACCCCGCAGCCAGAAGGGGCTGGCGCCGTGGAGCGATGATTTCGCTTCGGTGCTGCCCGTCCTGCGCTGGCGCAGTGATTTAGGGGGCGATTGATGGCCGCTGCACGGGTTGATTGGCAAGCCCCGTGCCATTAGGGGTGGGCACCATGGCGCGCACCCCCTCCCATCCGGCTCTTGCAGGCGGCGCGCATCCGTTCCCGCATGAACATCTGCTCGGTATCGCCCAGCTGAAGCCGTGGGAAATCGCGTTCCTGCTGGATGAAGCCGAACAATGGGTGGACATGAACCGCGCCCGTACGGCCAAGCGGGATGATCGTCTCGCCGGCCTTACCCAGATCAACGCCTTTTTCGAAAACTCCACCCGCACGCTGCTCAGCTTCGAAATCGCCGGCAAGCGGCTGGGGGCAGACGTGGTTAATCTTGGCGTCTCCGGCTCCAGCCTTAAGAAGGGCGAGACCCTGCTGGATACCGCGCTGACGCTGAACGCCATGCACCCGGACATGATCGTGATCCGCCACGGATCGTCGGGCGCGGTGCAGCTTATTTCGGAAAAGGTCGATTGCCCGGTGCTGAATGCCGGCGATGGCCGCCACGAACACCCCACCCAGGCGCTGCTCGACGCCCTCACCATCCGCCACCGCAAGGGCCGCATCGCCGGGCTACGCGTGGCGATCTGCGGCGATATATTGCACAGCCGCGTTGCCCGTTCCAATTTCCAGCTGCTGGCCAGCCTAGGCGCCGAAGTGCGCGCCGTGGCCCCGTCCACCCTGCTGCCCGACGGCCTTGATGGCTATGCCGTGCAAAGTTTCACCGACATGGATGCGGGCCTTGCCGGGGCCGACGTGGTGATGATGCTGCGCCTGCAGACTGAGCGCATGGAGGGCGCCTATGTGCCCAGTCCGAGGGAGTATTTCCGTTTTTACGGGCTCACCGAAGCCCGCCTCGCCAAGGCTGCGCCCGATGTGCTGGTGATGCACCCCGGCCCGATGAACCGCGGCGTGGAGATCGAAGGCGCCATTGCCGACGATATCGCCCGCAGCGCCGTCACCGAACAGGTGGAAATGGGTGTTGCGGTGCGCATGGCCTGCCTTGATGTGCTGACCCGCAAACGGCGTGGTGTGGAGGGCTGGGCATGATGGTCACCGCCCCCATCGCGCTCACTGGCGCCCGCGTCATCTGCCCCGCAACCGGGCATGACAGCATTGCCAACATCCTGCTGAAGGACCGCAAGGTTGCTGGCATCGGCCAGCATGAGCCGCCTTCTGAGGCCACGGTGATTGATGCGCGTGGGTTGGTGGCCGCGCCGGGGATCATCGATGCCGGCGTGTTCAAGGCCGATACCGCTGCGGCCAACGCGGGCGGCATCACCCGCATGGTGCTGATGCCCGATCAGTCGCCGCCGCTGGATGAGCCAGCACTGGTTGCCTATGCCCAAGGATCGGGCAAGCCAGAAGTGTGGGTGCACCCGCTCGCCGCTGCCACCCGCGGGCTGAACGGCGCGGAACTGGCCGAAATCGGCCTGGCCAAGGCCGCTGGCGCCGTGGGTGTCGCCACCGGTCGCCACGCCATCGCCGATGCCCGCGTCATGCACCGGCTGCTCGCCTATGCCCATGGCCATGGCTTGACCGTGGTCAGCCATGCCGAGGAACCAGGGCTCACCGCCGGCGCCGTCGCCACGGCGGGCGAATATGCGACCCGGCTGGGCCTTGCCGCCGCGCCGGCCTTTGCGGAAAGCCTGGCCATCAGCCGCGATTGCCGCCTTGCCCAAGCCACTGGCGCGGCACTGCACATCCGCCAGGTCACCACGGCCGAAGGCCTCGCCGTGATTGCTGCTGCGCAGTCGCGCGGCTTGGATGTGACGGCCGGCATCACGCCCGCCCACCTATTCCTCAACGATATGGCCGTCTCCGGCTTCCGCAGCTTTGCCCGCCTGTCCCCGCCGCTGCGCGATGAGCGCGACCGGCTGGCGGCGATCGAGGGCATCCGCGCCGGCCTGATCACCATTCTCTCATCCGGCCACGATCCGCAAAGCCAGGAAGACAAGCGCCAGCCCTTCGCCGATGCCCGCGCCGGAATGGCCGGCGCTGAAACCCTGCTGGCGCTGGGCCTGGGCCTTGTGCGCGATGGTGTGATCGATCTGCCGCGCCTGGTGGCCATGCTCAGCCTCAATCCTGCCCGCCGCTTTGGGCTCATCGCCGGAACGCTGCAACTGGGCGCACCTGCAGACCTTGTGGTCTTTGATGAAGCGGCCCCCTGGCGTATCGACGGACGGAAATTTCACGGAGCCGGCAACACGCCTTTTGATGGTGTGCCAACCGCCGGCATCGTGCGCATGACAATCAAAGGTGGAGACGTGGTTTGGCGCGTGTAAGGATCATTGGCGCCCTGCTGGTGCTGGCCCTAGTGGCCGGCGATCCTGCGCTCGCCGCCCGCAAGAAGAAGGGCAAGAAAAAGCGTGCCAGCCGCCCGGCCGCTGCCGCACCTGCCCGCGCCACGCCGCCGCCGCCATCGGTGCGCCAAGGCGTTGAACTTTGGCGCGCCAGCAAGTGGGATGCCGCCGTTTCCATGTGGCAGCCGTTTGCGGAAAACGGCGATGCCGATGCCATGTTCAACATGGGCCAGGCTTATAAACTCGGCCGCGGCGTCGCGCTCGAAAAGACCACCGCCGGCGACTGGTATCGCCGCGCCGCCGTGAAGGGCCATCTGCCCGCGCAGGCCAATCTGGGCATCTTGTTGTTCCAAGCCACCGAAAAGGCCGAAGCCGTGCGCTGGCTGAAGGCTGCCGCCGATCGCGGCGAAATGCGCGCCCAATATGTGCTGGGCATCGTGCACTGGAACGGCGATGGCGCAGTGAAATCCCTGCCGCTGGCCTATGCCTATTTGGTGCGCGCCGCCGCGCAAGGCCTGCCCGAAGCCACCAAGGCGCTGAATGAACTTTCCCAAGTGATCCAGTCGCTCGATCGCGCGAACGGCTGGCAGATCGCCACATCGCTCGCCAACGGCAGCAACATCCCGGCGCAGTTCCAGCCCGGCATACAGCCGCCGCCGATGATGGCCGTCACCACGCCGCCACCGGAGATCGTGGTCGCCAGCGCGCCAGCAGCGGCTTTCGGCACCAGCACTGCCGCTCTGAACGCCGCGGCGCTGAAAGCCGCCGATGCCGATGCAGACGCGGGCGAAGGCGACACCGAAGACGCGCAAGATTCAGCGCCCGCTGCCGCCGAACCGATGCGCCAACCCGCTCTGGCCGCCAGCACGTCCCCCTTGGCGCCGCCCACCGCTCGGCCCAACCGTGCCGCCGAAGCCGCCGCTGAAAAACGCGCCGCCGAAAAGAAACTGGCCGCCAAGAAGGCCGCCGAGCCGAAGGAAACCGGCTGGCGCATCCAGCTTGGCACCTATCCCAACCAGAAAACCGCCATGCAGGCCTGGGCCAAACTTGCCGCCGCGAACAAGAAGTCGACCAAGGGCCTGCACCCGACGATCGGCAAATTCGGCAAAAACTACCGCCTGCAGGTCGGCCCATTCCCCACCCGCGACGAAGCCCGCGACGGCTGCAAGACGCTGGAAATCG
>NZ_CAMCWT010000099.1:0-4636 GCF_945882885.1 Sandarakinorhabdus limnophila DSM 17366 | reverse complement strand
CCATGCTGAAGGGCCAGGCGCCGCCAGCGGATCGCGCTCGAAGTGCTGACCCCAAAATGTGCTGCTGCCGCTCGGCAGCTCATGCCGCCGTCAATCGCACCGACAACTCGGTCCCGAAGATCCTGTGAGAGCGTTCGTGCCATCCATGCTGGCCTCCTGCCACCAGCAGGAAGTCTGAATCACAACGCCGCCCAAAAGGGAATCCCCAACGAGCCAGTTCAGGTGGAAAACGCTCTAGAACCGCCTGTCCCTCTACCCAGAATGCCCGTTGCGGGCTAAGGCTGTGGCCATGGCCACATCCATCTCCGCCCCGCTCGTCGCGCCCGCCATTCCAGCCAGTGAGCGCTATTTCAACCGCGAGCTGTCGTGGCTGTCGTTCAACGAACGGGTGCTGGCCGAAGCCATGAACCGCACGCACCCGTTGCTGGAACGGCTGCGTTTTTTGTCGATTTCAGGCAACAACCTCGATGAGTTTTTCATGGTGCGCGTCGCCGGCCTGCGCGGCCAGGTGCAGGCCAATATCGAAACGGTGAGCGCGGAGGGCATGACACCGGCGCAACAGCTGGTCGCCATTGCCGAACAGGCCGATCACCTGATGGAAGAACAGCAGCGGGTGTGGAGCCTGCTGACCAAGGAGCTGGCGCGCACCGGTTTTCACGTCATTACCGCCGGGAAGCTCACCAAGGTGGAGCGGGACTGGCTTCAGACGCATTTCCTTGATCAGATTTTCCCGGTGCTCACCCCGCAGGCGATTGATCCGGCGCACCCGTTCCCGTTCATCCCCAACAAGGGCTTTTCGCTGATCTTGGAACTGCGCCGCCAGTCCGACGATGAACTGCTGCGCGCCCTGCTGATGCTGCCGGCTATGCTGCCGCGTTTCATCCGGTTGCCGGGCAATGGGCGCAGTCGCGGCACGGTGCGCTGGATCAGCCTGGAAAACACCATCCGGGCGTTCTTTGATCAATTGTTCCCCGGCTATGATCTGGTGGGCGATGGCGCTTTCCGGGTGATCCGTGATTCCGATATCGAAGTGGAAGAAGAAGCCGAAGATCTGGTGCGCTTTTACCAGACCGCGCTGAAGCGCCGCCGCCGCGGCGAGGTCATCCATCTCACCATGGAGGAAAATGCTCCGCCCGGCCTGTTGATGCTGGTGAAGAGCCAGTTGGGCGTGGATGATCGCGACACCATCCTGGTTTCGGGCGTGCTCGGCATCAACGATCTGGCGCTGCTGGTGGAGGAAGACCGGCCAGATCTGAAGTTCGAACCGCACACGCCGCGCTTTCCGGAACGCATCCGTGAACATGGCGGTGATTGCTTTGCTGCCATCCGCAGCAAGGATCTGGTGGTTCATCACCCCTATGAGAGCTTTGAAGTGGTGTTGGCCTTTCTGCGCCAGGCTGCGGCCGATCCCGATGTGATCGCCATCAAGCAGACGCTGTATCGCGCCGGCAAGAACAGCCCCATCGTGCGCGCCCTGATCGATGCCGCCGAAGCCGGCAAATCGGTGACAGCGGTGGTCGAACTGAAGGCCCGTTTTGACGAGGAGCAGAATATTCGCTGGGCCAGCGAATTGGAACGCGCCGGCGTGCAGGTTGTATATGGTTTTGTGGAATGGAAAACTCACGCCAAGCTGAGCATGGTGGTCCGGCGCGAAGGGGCGGCGATCCGCACCTATGTGCATTTCGGCACCGGCAATTATCACCCGATCACGGCGCGCATTTATACCGATCTGTCGTTCTTCACCGCCGATCCGCTGCTGGCGCGCGATGCGGCGCAGGTGATGAACTACATCACCGGTTACGTGCAGCCGACCAAACTGGAAAAGCTGGCGATGGCGCCGCTGGCAATGCGCAGCCGGCTCTATGGCCTGATCGACGAGGAAATCGCCCATGCCAAGAAGGGGCGGCATGCCGCCATCTGGGTGAAGCTGAACAGCCTGGTGGATGCCGGCATCATCGAGAAACTCTATGAAGCAAGCGCGGCGGGCGTGGAGATTGATCTCATCGTGCGCGGCATCTGCTGCCTGAAACCGGGCGTGCCGGGGCTTTCGGACAATATCAGGGTGAAGTCCGTGATTGGCCGTTTCCTCGAACACAGCCGCATTTGCGTGTTCAGCGGCGGCCATGAACTGCCCAGCCGCCATGCACGCGTGTTCATCTCCTCGGCCGACTGGATGCCGCGCAACCTTGATCGCCGGGTGGAGATCATGGTGCCGATCGAGAACCCGACGGTGCACGCCCAGGTGCTGAACCAGGTGATGCTGGCCAATCTGAAGGACAATCAGCAGAGCTGGGAGCTGTCGGCCGATGGCCGCTACACCCGCGTGGTGGACGACCGTGAAGAGCTATTCAACCTGCACCGCTATTTCATGACCAATCCCTCGCTGTCGGGGCGTGGCCAGATGAAGGATGCGAAGGCAGTGCCGGTGCTGATGCTGCCCGATGAGGATGAGGACCTGAGCGAGCAGAGCGATGCCGCCGGGCTTGCCTGAACCCGTGCTCACTCTGGCGCGCAAGGTTGGGCTAAGCCCCGTGCCGGCGCCGGCTGTCGATGACCGCTGCGCCATCATCGACATTGGCAGCAATTCGGTCCGCCTTGTCGTCTATCACGGCCGCACCCGCATGCCGGAAACGATGTTCAACGAGAAAGTCATGGCCGGGCTGGGGCGTGGGATCGCCGCCAATGGCCGGTTAAGCGACAATGCCATGGACGTGGCGGTGGCCGGGCTTCGCCGCTTTGCCGCGCTGGTGCGGGCGATGGGGGTCGCCAATGTACGCACTGTCGCCACCGCAGCCGTGCGCGAGGCGAAAAACGGGCAGGCGTTCATCAATCGGGTCGCCGCCGAATGCGGGCTGGTGATCGAGGTGATCGATGGGGAAGCTGAAGCGCGCGGGGCCGCAATGGGCCTCGTGTCGGGCATTCCCTTTGCCGATGGCGTGGTGGGCGATCTGGGCGGCGGCAGCCTGGAACTGATCCGGGTGTCGAACGGCGAGATGGGCAACCGCATCAGCCTGCCGATCGGAGCGCTGCGGCTGGATGCAGTACGCAAGCGGGATCGCCGCGCGCTGGGGCCGTTCATCGCGAAGGCGCTCGAAAAGGTTGAGTGGTCGGGCGAAGGCAAGGGCAAGCCCTTTTACATGGTGGGTGGATCGTGGCGGGCGCTGGCGCAAATCCACATCTGGATGACTGGCCATCCACTGCCGATTGTCCACCAGTATGAAATGCCGGCAACAGCACCGGGCAAATTGTTTCGCAGCCTGTCGCACACCGAACTCGCCACGCTGAGGGCGGTGCCGCACCTGTCCACCTCGCGGCTGCCGTCGCTTCCCGGCGCGGCGATGCTGCTGGCGGCAGTGGTGAAGAAACTGGGATCATCCAGCGTCATTGCCTCGGGCTTCGGCCTGCGCGAAGGGATGCTCTATGCCGATCTGTCGCCGCAGGATCAGGCGCTTGATCCGCTGATCACCGCCGCCCGCGCCGAAGGTGCCCGCCAGGGCCGTTTCGCCGAACATGGCGACATGCTGTTCGACTGGATGGACCCGCTGTTTGCGGATGAACCTGACGGTGACCGCCGGCTGCGGTTGGCGGCGTGCCTGCTTTCAGACATTGCGTGGCGCGCCCACCCGGATTTCCGCCCGGAACGCGGCGTGGACGTGGCGCTGCACGGCAACTGGGTGGCCGTCACGGCCGCCGAACGCGCGGCGCTGGCCTGTGCCCTGCATTATTGCTTCGGCGGCGATCCGGAAGCGCCGGTGATATCGACCTTGATTGCCCTGGCTCCGGTGCCGCTGCTGGTGCGCGCCCGCGCTTGGGGCCTGGCGCTGCGGCTGGGTCAGCGCCTGACCGGTGGCACTGCCGTTGGCCTGGCGGCAAGCCGGCTGGAGCGCCATGGCGACACGCTGGTGCTGCGGCTGGGCCAGTCCCACGCCGATCTGGCGGGTGGCGACGCCGTGCAGCGCCGGCTGAAACTGCTGGGCGGCGCGTTGAACCTGACGCCGCGGCTGGAATACGCTTAATCGCCGCTCAACTGGCTCATCTTGAGCTTGCCATCCGTCACCGCAAAGCCCAGCCGGCCTTCGACCAGCGCCAGCGCGTCCGCGCCGAAGATATCGTGCCGCCAGCCCTGCAGCACATCCAGCCCATTACGCTGGCCGGCGGCGAGCAGTTCCAGATCATCGGCGCGCACGATCAGGCGCGGTGCGACGCCGGCCTCTTTGGCGCGGATCTTCAGCAGCAGCTTGAGCAGATCGGCGATCAGCGCGCCCTCGGATGACAGGCCTGGCCGCTGCGGCTCGCGCGCTGGCATCTCGTCGGCCTCCAGCGGCGGCGCATCTTCCAGTGCTGCCATCAAGCGGGCACCGATGGCATTGCCGCCCCACGCCGCCGAAAGCCCGCGCACCTTGGCCAGATCGGCTTGGCTGCGGGGCGGCGAGGAGGCGAGATCGGCCAGCGTTTCGTCTTTGACGATGCGGCCGCGCGGCACATCTTTGTCTTGCGCTTCCAGTTCGCGCCAGCGCGCCAGCGCCTTCAGCCGGCCCAGCACATCGGCCTTGCGGCTGGGCAGCCGCAGCCGCAGCCAGGCGCGTTCCGGATCATTGGCATAGGTGGCGGGATCAGACGCGCGCGCCATTTCATC
>NZ_CAMCWT010000098.1:0-4693 GCF_945882885.1 Sandarakinorhabdus limnophila DSM 17366 | reverse complement strand
CCGCTATTTCGGCCTCTCCGATCGCGGCCGTGTCGCCCCCGGCCTGCTGGCCGACCTTGTGGCGGTGACGGGCGATCCGGTTGCCGATCTCGCAGCCGTCACCCGCGTGCGATTCGTGATGAAGGGCGGGGCGGTGGTACGGGCCGATTAGACGGCGGCTGTCCTACAGGGGGTGATTCCGCTTATCATCCGGCCCGGGTTCGCCCGCCGCTCTGTCTCAATTTGCAGTGTCGAACAGCCTCGCGCGCACAAGAAAAAACTGTAACCTTTGTAACCTACAGGCGCGCGCTGCCGGGCGGCGCTGGCAAGCCTGAAGCCCTTTCGCCGGACCGACAGTCAGTCATCCAATTTGGCAATTCAGACGGTCCGCATTACTGCCGACCGCCATGGACAAGTTCAACAACACCGCCGGCACCGCCGCCCTCCTCGCCAGCCGCCGTTCCGGCAAAGCGCGTGAGATGATTGCACCCGGCCCCGATGCCAGCCAGTTGCAGGCCATGTTGGCCGCGGCCGCTCGCGTGCCCGATCATGGCAAGCTGAACCCGTGGCGATTCGTGGTGATCGACAATCGCGCCGCCTTTGCAGACGCGCTGATGGCCATCTATCTGGCAGGCAAGCCCGACGCCGGCCGGCTGGAGCGCGAGGCGGTGACTCAGTTCGCCACCCAGGCGCCCTGCCTGGTGGTTGTGATCGCCAGCCCCAAGCCCAGCCACATCCCGGCTTGGGAGCAGGAGCTTTCCGTGGGCGCCGCCTGCCAGAATCTGGTGCTGGCCGCGCACGCCCATGGCTTTGTTGCCAACTGGCTGACCGGCTGGGCGGCGTTTGACGATCAGGTGCTGGCGCTGCTGGGCGGCGTCGCCCCGGAACGCATCGCCGGCTTCTTCTTCATCGGCAGTCAGGGCAAGCCGCTGGAGGAACGCCCCCGGCCCGACCTTGCCGCCATCACCAGCCACTGGCGCGGCTGAACCGCCTCAGCTGCACTGCACCGTGCCGCTGCCGGCGTCCTTCTTGATGCAGCGGGCGCCGCCGGTGATGCGCACATCGCCAGAACCGGCGATTCGCACATCGGCCTGACCGCTGGCGCGCGCACTGACATTGCCCGAACCGGCAATGCTGATCGCGGTGTTGGAACAGGCCAGGCCAGCCAGATCAGCATCACCACTGCCGGCGATCTTCACATTGAGCGCACCACAGCGACCGGCGACCTTCACATCACCGGAACCCGAAATCGCCACATTAGCGGTGCGGGTATCAAGGCTGGCCAGCATCAGATTGCCTGAACCGGCGACTCGAATATCGAAGATGTCGCCACTGCCCTTGTCCGCCTGCACATCGGCTGAACCGGCGAGCGACAAGCCATGCAGGGCCGGCAGCGTGACGGCGACGTTCACGTCCTTCCCGCCCCAACCCCAATTGCCCTTCTTGCGGCCGATATGGAGCACGCCCTTTTCAACGCGCACCTCCAGCTTGTCGAGGTCGGCCGCTTCGCCGCTGGCGATAACCGAATAGCCATTGCCCTGACGAACCGAGACGTTGTCGCTGCCGCCGACGGCCACCTTATCAAAGCCTGACGCATCGAACCGGCGTTCCGCAGCGTTGGCTGGAGCGGCGGCAATGGCAGCGGTGAGCAGCAACAGGGCAGGGCGGATCATGGCAGAAGCTCCTCGTGTATTGCTGTATTAATACACAAAGGCTGGACAGCTGCAAGTCCATTACGAAACAGGCGCCGGTCCCTGGGTGGGAAGCGGCGCCTGTGTCATCGCGAAGCCGTGTTGGCTCCGCCGAAGCGGCTTACGCGGCTTTCAGCACTTGTTCGATCTTCTGCTGGGCAGCCGGTTCATCGATGTTTTCCATCGCGGCCAGTTCACGGGCGAGGCGGCCGATGGCGGCTTCGTAGATCTGCCGTTCGGAATAGCTCTGTTCCGGCTGGTCTTCGGCGCGATGCAGATCGCGCACCACTTCGGCGATGCTCACCAGATCGCCCGAATTGATCTTGGCTTCATATTCCTGGGCGCGGCGCGACCACATGGTGCGCTTGATGCGCGGCTTGCCCTTCAGGGTGGTCAGCGCTTCGTTCATGGTGGCCTGGCTCGACAGCTTGCGCATGCCAACGCCTTCCGCCTTGTTGGTCGGAACGCGCAGCGTCATCCGCTCTTTTTCGAAACGCAGCACGAACAGATCGAGCGACGCACCTGCGATATGCTGGCTCTGGATTTCCACCACGCGCCCCACGCCATGCTTGGGGTACACGACATAATCACCGACTTTGAAACCGAGCGGTTTGGCAATCACCATAGATCCAGTATCCTTTTTCTTCAGGCCGTCGGGATCAATCGTGCCGTACCGGCGTGCGAGCGGCGCTGCCGGGGACCTGCTGACGACCCATTGACGTGACTGACTGCCTGTCTTGTATGACCCTGGCCCGTTGCCCACCTAGCAGGTTGGCGAAGATGGCGACGGAACCGGCGAACCCGGCCGGAGCACATCGCCGCCGACCACGATAAGGTCATATCAGAAACATGTCACAATTGCCATACCAATGGGCACGCCTGTCCACGAAATTGGCATGTACGGGTCAAAAAGTCTCATTTTCGGCCATTTTCAGGCCGAAAATGGACCAGTTTGGCGGGCGTTACGAGCCCTTGCCCGGGGTCGGCGTGAAATATTTGTCGAACTTGCCGTCTTCGCCCTTGTGCGAATCGGCATCATCCGGGGTCTCGCCCTTCATGGTGATGTTCGGCCACTGGGCGGCGTAAGTGGCGTTGATCTCCATCCACTTTTCAAGGCCGCCTTCGGTATCGGGCAGAATGGCTTCGGCCGGGCATTCCGGTTCGCACACGCCGCAATCAATGCATTCGTTGGGGTTGATCACCACCATGGTCTCGCCTTCGTAGAAGCAGTCCACCGGACACACTTCGACGCAATCCATATACTTGCACTTGATGCACGCTTCAGTGACGACGTAGGCCATAAATCTCCCCTCAAGGCAGCAGCAGCCGCCAAAGGCTGGTTACCCCTGTTATTCGTTCGCGCCTTAGGCGAGGGCGAAGGCTTCTGGCAAGAGGGCATCTTGCGAAGACAGGGTCGCATCAGCGTTGATCGCCGCTCTGCCGGGGGTGAGATCGGTGTAGAAATCGCGGGCTTCGGCATTGGGGCCGCGGTGATCCGGCAGGCCTTCCACGCGCACCACGATCACATCATCACCGCGCGGCCAGCTGAGCACCGCTCCGGCCCTGACCAATGTCGCTGCACGATCCACCACGCGGCCATCGATACGCAATCGTCGGCTTTCACACAGGTCCTGAGCGTGGGATCGGGATGGCGCCAAGCGCGCAAACCAGAGGAACTTGTCCAGCCTCAACCCTGCTCCGTAGACCAAATGCTACCTCCTCATCATCGCGGCCAGATTGGCAAAGGGCGAAGCCTCGTTCCCTCTGGCCGGGGGAACAACGTCGTCCGCCGGCGCTGACCGGCGGATGGCGGGACGTGGCCCGGCCCAGGCGAAATGCGGCGCGCCATCAACGAGGCGCGGGCGATAGCCCAATGCCCGCAGCAGCCGCGCCAACCCATCCTGCGACAGGCCAAGCGTGGAGGCCCAATTGGGATCTGGCATGAACGGGGCGCGACCATCGCGACGCTCGTGGATATGGCGCGACAGGCGATCCACCATGTCGATGCGCACCGCAATCGCGTCCTTGCCCTGGCCCAGCCGCCAGAAGCCGGCGACCAGCAGCACATTGGCCGGCGCTTCCACAGCCGCGCCCGACAGCGAGACCCGGCCGGGTGCCGGCAGCGGTGGCAGGCTGGTCAGTTCGGTGGCCACGGCCCACAGGGCAAGGCGCCAGCGCGTCGGTTCCGGGCGCAGCAGCGCTGGCACGAACAGATGCAGCGGGCCCATGCGTACGCCGCAGCGGCTGAGCGCCTGCCGGTCGGTGCGGGTCACGCCCACCAATTGTTCGGCGACATGCTCGCGGGCCAGTACGCCCAAACCTTCCACCAGTTGCACGATCAGGCCGCGCGCCGGCGCGGAAACCTCGGCGCGAAGCGCCTGCACCTTAGCCAGCGGCGCCGCGACATGGGCGATGGCTTCACCCACAAAACGCTCCAGCCGCTCCTGCACCCGACGACGATCATCCGGGCCGAGCGCTGAAACGGCGCGATCAAGCTCCACGCGCGGGGTCAGCGCATCGCGGCCCTTGCGCAACACCGCCACCCGCGCGCCCTGCCACAACAGGCGCGGCGGCAGGCTACCATCGAAATCCAGCGTGAAATCCGCGTCACCCGCTTCGGCCAAGCGCTTGGCGCGGGCGCCCAGTTCGCGCGACAAATGGCGCTCGGCCGCGGCCAGCAGCAGTCGTTGTTCGCCGGCGCGGGCTGCCGCATCCGCGGTGAAGCGGAAACCATCGAGGCGGCCGATCACTTCGCCATCAACCGCTACGCCGCCATCGGTTTCGATCAGAACGTGGGCTGATACCCCGCGCGCCTTCAGATCCTTGAGCAACACGGCGGTGCGGCGATCGACAAAGCGCTGGGTCAGCGCGCCGTGCAGCGCGTCAGACAGGCGATCTTCCAGCGTCCGGGTGCGTTCTGCCCAATGCGCGGGATTGTCGAGCCAATCGGGCCGGTGCGCGATATAGGTCCATGTCCGCGCCGCCGCGATGCGATCGGCAATCGCTTCCACATCACCCGTCAT
>NZ_CAMCWT010000097.1:0-4775 GCF_945882885.1 Sandarakinorhabdus limnophila DSM 17366 | reverse complement strand
ATGTGAAACCGCGTGGGCTTCCAGCGGCGGCGAACGACAAGAGCGCCTGAGCCCATGCTGGATTTCCCCAAGTGGAAGACCTGGTCGATGTGGGCCACGGTGGTGCTGTGCCTGTTGCTGGCACTGCCCAACGCCCTGGCGCCGTCCACATTGGCGCTCATCCCCGATGGCCTGCCCAAATCGCAGCTTCCGCTGGGGCTTGATCTGCGCGGCGGTTCGCATCTGATGCTGGAAGCCACGGCGCAGGATGTGGAAAAGGCCAAGCTGGAATCGCTGGAAGATACGGTGCGCGGCGAACTGCGGAGCGCAGAAGGCGGCGCCATCGCCATCACGGATCTGTCGTTGAACCGTGGCCGCCTCACCTTCACCGTTACCGATCTGGCACGGCTCGATCAGGCGATCAGCCTGCTCAACAAGGCAACCGCGCCGCTGGGTGTCGGCAATGCCCGTGAAGTGGAGATCAGCCGCGGCAGCGTGCCGGGCCAGGTAACCGTCACGCCGACGGCCGCCGGCATTGCGGCCGCCATCGATGGCGCCATGGCGCAGGCCGTGGAAGTGATCCGCAAGCGCATCGACGAACTCGGCACCCGTGAACCCACGATCGTGCGCCAGGGCAAGACCCGCATTGTCGTGCAGGTGCCCGGCCTGCAGGATCCCGAAGCGCTGAAGGCTTTGTTGGGCAAGACGGCCAAGCTGGAATTCAAGCTGGTCGATACTGCTGCCGATCCGGAAGAAGTGGCGCAGGGCCGCGCCCCTCCCGGCAGCCAGATCCTCACCGCACAGGAAGGCGGCCAGGTTGTCGTCAAGCGCCGCGCCATCATCACCGGCGATCAGTTGGTCGACAGCCAGGTGAGCACCGATCAGAACGGTGCGCCCGCCGTGTCGTTCCGGTTTGATTCCACCGGTGGTCGCCGTTTTGCGCAGGCCACCACCGAAAATGTCGGCAAGCCGTTTGCCATCATCCTTGATGGCATGGTGATTTCCGCGCCCAACATCAATGAGCCGATTTTGGGCGGCAGCGGCATCATCATGGGCAATTACACCGTTGCCACCGCCAACGAACTCGCCATCCTGCTGCGTTCCGGCAAGCTGCCGGTTGAACTGAAGGTGGTGGAGGAACGCACGGTGGGCCCTGATCTGGGCGCGGACTCGATCAAGGCCGGGATCATCGCCTCGATCGTGTCGGTGTTGGCCGTGGCCGGACTTATGATCATGACCTATGGCCGCTTTGGCGTCTATTCGGTGATCGCGCTGGTGATCAACGTGCTGATGATCCTGGGCATCATGTCGGCTGCCGGCTTCACCCTCACGCTGCCCGGCATTGCCGGGATGGTGCTGACCATCGGTGCCGCCGTTGATGCCAACGTGCTGATCAACGAACGTATCCGCGAGGAACAGCGCAAGGGCAGGGGCGTGATCGCTTCGGTCGAGGTCGGCTTCAAGGAAGCCAGCCGCACCATCTGGGATGCCAACAGCCTCAACATCATCGTCGCCATCATCATGTTCCTGTTCGGCTCTGGCCCGATCAAGGGCTTTGCCGTGGTGCTGTCGATCGGGATCGCCACCTCCGTGTTCACCGCGGTGACGATCGTGCGCTGGATGGCGGCGCGCTGGCTGACCAATGCGCGCCCTGCGACCTTGAGCATCTGAGGAAAATTCGATGCCGTTGAAACTTGTTCCCGACAACACGAACATCGGGTTCGTCAAACTCCGCTTCATCGCCTTTGCGCTGACGCTGGCGCTCACCATCGGGGCGGGCGCCTTGCTGGCGGTGCGCGGCCTCAACCTTGGTGTCGATTTCGTTGGCGGCCTCACCATGCAGGTGGAATTTGCCCAGCCGCCGGCGCTCGACACGCTGCGTGGCCGCGTGGACCGCGTGGGCGTGGGCGATTCTGCCCTGCAGGAGTTCGGCAACCCGCAAACCATCCTGATCCGCCTGCCGTTGCCGGAAGGTGAAGAAGGCGCCGTGCAGCGCGTGGTCGGCAAGGTGCGCACCGCGCTGGAGCAGGATTACAAGGGCGTGAAATTCGCTCGCGTCGAAAGTGTGTCGGGCAAAGTATCGGAAGAACTGATCACCGATGGTCTGTGGGCGGTCGGCCTTTCCATGCTGTTCGTCGCCATGTTCACCTGGTTCCGGTTTGAATGGTATTTCGGCGTTTCCACGGTGGTGGCGCTAGTGCACGACGTTGTGGTGACGTTGGGCTTCTTTGCGCTCACCCAACTGGAATTCGATCTCAACATCGTGGCCGCCGTGCTGACCATCATCGGCTATTCACTGAACGACAAGGTGGTGATCGACGATCGTATCCGCGAAAATCTGCGCAAGTACCGCCAGATGGACATCAAGCAGATCATCGATCTTTCGGTGAATGAAACCCTGCCGCGCACGGTGATGACCTCGGTGACGCTGCTTGCGGCGCTGCTGGCGCTGCTGTTCCTCGGGCCGGAAGTGATCTTCGGCTTCACGGCGGCGATGGTGCTGGGCATCGTGGTCGGCACCTATTCGTCGATCTTCGTGTCATCGTCGCTGCTGATCACGCTGGGCGTGAAACAGCGCGCTGCCGGCAGTGAAGACGCGCGGGCCAAGGGCGCCGAACGCATCGGCTGAGGCCTTATCCAACAAAAAAGGGCCGGCGCTCCCAACTGGGAACGCCTGCCCTTTTTGTTTCAGGCAGCTGCGTTCAGATCGGCGCGCCGCACGGGCCAAAGGCCATGCACCACTGGCTGAGGGTCCCCATCATCAGCGCGCCGGCAAGCCAGAGGGCGCGGGTGCGCGTGTTGAGTTCCATCTGCATGTCATTCACTCCGCTGCGACCGCAACTGGGCCCAGACCGATCCGAGCTTTGGCGGCTTCATACTCGCTGACAAGTTTGGCGACATATTCACCGGCCGACAATACGGACTTTACCGCGCCGATGCCCTGGCCGCAGCCCCAGATGTCCTTCCATGCCTTGGCATCGGTGTTACCGCCGCTGCCGAAATTCATCGCCGAAGGATCGCTGGTCGGCAGATTGTCGGGGTCCATGCCAGCCTTGACGATGGACGGGCGCAGATAGTTGCCGTGCACGCCGGTGAACAGGTTGGAATAGACAATGTCGGACGACTCGCTCTGCGTGATCATGTCCTTGTAATCCTGCACCGCGCGGGCTTCCTGCGTGGCGATGAAGGCGCTGCCGATATAGCCGAAATCGGCGCCCATCGCTTGGGCGGCGAGCACGGCTTCGCCCGTGGCGATCGATCCGGACAGCGCCAGCGGGCCATCGAACCATTCGCGGATTTCACGGATCAGCGCGAACGGGCTGGTGGTGCCGGCATGGCCGCCCGCACCGGCGGCAACGGCGATCAGGCCATCGGCGCCCTTTTCCACGGCCTTTTTGGCGAACTTGTTGTTGATGATGTCGTGCATGACGATGCCGCCATAGCTGTGAATGGCCTCGTTCACGTCTTCGCGCGCGCCCAGCGACGTGATGATCATCGGCACCTTGTATTTGACGCACAGCGCCAGATCGTCCATCAGCCGATCGTTGGAGCGGTGGACGATGAGGTTGACGGCATAGGGCGCATCATTCGGGCCAAGTTCAGTCGACAGGCGTTGCAGCCACTCTTCGAACTGGGCCAATGGCCGGGCGTTGAGGCTGGGGAAGCTGCCGATGATGCCGGCGCGGCACTGCGCCATGACCAGTTCCGGACCGGAGATGATGAACAGCGGCGAACCGATCACCGGAATCGACAGGCGGCCAGCGAAGGCGGCAGGAATGGACATGCAAATTCTCCCCAATATGACGGAGAGATGTTTAGCCGTGGTGGCGCTGGATTGCCACCTCATCCTCGTCGCAGGGCAGAATGTGGCAGGGGGGGACGGTAGCAGCGGGCAGATTTGAACTGCCGACCTCCGGGTTATGAATCCGGCGCTCTCACCAACTGAGCTACGCTGCCACAGGCCCCATCCCGGCGAGCGGGAGGCGCTGCTATAGTGGCGGTGTCCCTGTGGGTCAACCGGGTTTCAGAAACTGTAGACCAGCGTGGCGCGGGTGATGGTATCGCTGTTCAGGCGACCCGGCGGCGGGTTGCTTTCGTTGTTGTACTGGAAGGAAAAACGCGCCGAAAGCCGGCCATTCAACCGCGTGGTCATTTGCGAGGCAGACAGAAACGAACTGTTGCGCTGATCACTGTAGCAAGTCACGGCTTCCGTGAAGGTCAGCGTCGGCGAGATCACCCAACTGCCACTTCGCCACTGGCGGTCCAGCCGCCGGGTGCACCCTGGCGGGCCAAGCGCTCTTCCCGGGCTTTCGCCGCAGCCGAGGTTGTTCTGCGCCACGCACACATCAACCGCGGCAATGCGCGCCGGGTGGGCCTTGCGGCCACTGGCCAACCGGTACGATCCGCATTCAAGGGGACTGGCAGACGACCTGAATCCGGGGCAAAGGGCGGACATGACACTTGCTGCCGACATCAAGCCGATTCCGCTTTCGCTGGTGCACACCGATCTGGCTGCCGCCGCTGCCGGTTTTGGCGATGCGTTTGCCCGCACCGGTTTTGCCGTGGTTTCCGATCACGGCATCGATCAGGGACTGATCGACAGCGCCAATGCCGCCACCAAGGCGTTCTTTGCGCTGTCGGAAGATGTGAAGCGCCGTTACGTCGTACCCGGCGGTGGCGGCCAGCGCGGGCTGACCCCCTTCGGCGTCGAGGCGGCCAAGGGCCACGCCAAGGCCGATCTGAAGGAATTCTGGCATGTGGGCCGCGAACTGCCGCCGGGCCATGCTTATGCTGAT
>NZ_CAMCWT010000096.1:0-4907 GCF_945882885.1 Sandarakinorhabdus limnophila DSM 17366 | reverse complement strand
CGCTTGCCGGATGCTCCACAGCAGCGTTAACGCTTTGCCCTGATGCTTATCCACAGAGTCATGGGCGGCTATTTTTGCCGGCAGGGTCAGGTGTGACGGTGCCGGACGTGCTGCACCTGCATCTGATCAGCGATTCCACCGGCGAAACGCTGGAATCGGTGGCCAAGGCCAGCCTGGCCCGATTCGAGGGCGCACAGGCTGTTAAACATTTCTGGCCAATGGTGCGCAGCGAAGGCCATCTTGATCGCATCATCGAGGAAGTGGCGAAAAAGCCGGGGCTGGTCATCTACACGCTGGTTGATGGCCTGGTACGCGATCGGCTGGAAATGCGCTGTGCCACGCTGGGCCTGCCGATGGTGTCGCCGCTCGATCTCACCATCTCGGCGCTGTCGGAACTGCTCGGCCAGGCCGCCACGCGCCGGCCGGGGCGCCAGCATGTGATGGACCAGGCCTATTTCCGCCGGGTCGATGCCATCAACTACACGATGGTGCATGATGATGGCGCCCAGACGGGCCTCGAGGAATTGGAAGAGGCTGATATCCTCTTGCTGGGCGTGTCGCGCACCTCGAAAACGCCCACCTCAATCTACCTGGCCAACCGCGGCTACAAGACAGCCAATATCCCGCTTGTGCCGCAATCACCGCCGTCGCCACACGTGTGGACGGTCAAAGGCCCGCTTCTGGTTGGCCTAACCACGGCGCCAGACCGGCTGCAATCCATCCGCCGCAACCGGCTGCTTACCCTGGGCCAGACGCCAGACACAGACTATGTCGATGTTGAGCGGATCGAGGCCGAGGTCGCCTTTGCTCGCCGGCTGTTTGCTGATCATGATATTCCGGTGATCGACGTCACCCGTCGCAGCATCGAAGAGACAGCGGCGGCCATCATCAACCTGCACCAGGCGCGGTTGGAGAAACAAGCATGATGCTGGTGCTGGCCAGCCAGTCAGCCGCGCGGCGGTCAATTTTGCACGCAGCCGGCGTGACGCACGAAGCCTTGCCGGCCCATGTCGATGAAGAGGCGATAACGGCAGGGCTTGTGGCGGAACAGGCCAGCCCCGAACGCATTGCCGATGCGCTCGCCGAAGTGAAGGCGTTGAAGATCAGCCGCCAGCACCCCGGCGCGCTGGTGCTGGGGGCAGACAGCGTGGTGGTCACTGCCGACGGCGCCATGATCGCCAAGCCGGAAACCCGTCCGCGCGCCGAGGTGCAGTTGCGCCAGCTCGCCGGCACCACCCATCGGCTGATTTCCGCCGCCGTCATCTGCGAGGCCGGCAAGCCCGTGTGGCGCAGCGCCAGCGCGGCGAAGCTAACGATGCGGCGACTGAGTGATGACTTCATCAGCGCCTATCTGGATGCGGAAGGCGATGCCGTGCTCGGCTGTGTTGGCTGTTATCGCATCGAAGCGCTTGGCGCACAGTTGTTCACCCGCATTGAAGGTGATCAGTTCGTGATCCGTGGTCTCCCGCTGCTTGCCGTTCTGGATTATCTGCGGGTCAGGGGAGTGGTGGCCGCATGAGAGAACCTGCCGTTGCCGGTGTGATCGGCTGGCCGATCAGTCATTCGAAATCGCCGCTGATCCACCGCTTCTGGCTTGGCAAGCTGGGCCTGGATGGTGATTACAGCCGCTTTCCGGTGCGGCTCGAACAGCTGGGTACGTTCGTGCGCGCCCTGCCCGTCATGGGCTTGCGCGGTGTGAACGTGACTGTGCCGCACAAGTTGGCGGTGATGGCGCACTTGGATGGCTTGGCGCCAGAAGCAGTGGCGGTGGGCGCGGTCAACACCATCGTGGTCGGCAATGATCACCGCCTGATCGGGCATAACACCGATGCCGCTGGGATCATTGGCCCGGCCGGCGCGATCATGGCCGGGCGACCGGTGCTGGTGATTGGCAGTGGCGGCGCGGCGCGGGCTGCTGCTGCCGCCGCGCGCGACAGCGGCGCATCGGCCTTGTGGGTGATGGCGCGCAATTACAACGCGGCGGGCGCCTTGCTGGCCGCATCTGGGTTGCCGGGCGGCGTGATGGCGATGGGCGATGTGCCGCCTGCCGATACCGGGCTGGTGTTCAATGCCACCACGCTGGGAATGGCGGGCCAGCCAGAGCTCAAGATCAATCTTTCGGCCTTGCCGGCTGATGCCGTGGTGTTCGATGCGGTTTATGTGCCGCTGGAAACCCCATTGCTGGCCGCTGCCCATGCGCGCGGTCTGATCACCATCGATGGGCTCGATATGCTGATTGGGCAGGCCGCAGAGGCTTTCCGGCTGTTCTATGGGGCCGATCCCCCGCGCCGCTATGATGGCGAATTGCGGGCAATGCTGACCAAATGAGCCGCACCATTATCATCGGCCTCACCGGTTCCATCGGCATGGGCAAATCCACCGTGGCCGCGATGTTCCGCAAGCTGGGCGTGCCGGTGTTCGATGCCGATGCCGAAGTGCGGCGCGTCCAGGGCCCGGGCGGGCGGGCGCTGGCGGCCATCGAGGATCTGTTTCCCGGAACAACGCATAATGGCGGCCTGCACCGCGAGAAACTGGGTGCGGCCGTGTTTGGCGATCACACGAAGCTGCGCGCGCTAGAACGGATATTGCATCCGCTGGTGGCCGAGGCGCAGAGTGAATTCCTGGGCGCGCACCGCTTGAAGCCCGCCATCGTGCTGGATGTGCCCTTGCTATTTGAAAAGGGCGGCTGGCGGCGCTGCCACATGACGGTGGTGGTTTCCGCGCCTTATCGCGTTCAGCGCGCCCGCGTGCTGGCCCGGCCGGGGATGACCCCGCAAAAATTCGCTGGCATATTGAAAGGCCAGATGCCGGATCGCGAAAAGCGCGCACTGGCGGATGTGGTGATCGAAACCGGACGCGGCCGGCGTGAGACTTGGCTGGAAGTAAAACAGCTGGTTGATGGCCTCTAAGGCTTGCCCCGCGCCGCCCAATCGCTACATGGAGCCCATGCGCGAAATCGTCTGGGACACGGAAACCACCGGCATCATGCCAGGGGATGGCCATCGAATCGTCGAGATCGGTGCGGTGGAGATGATCAACCGCATGGTGACGGGCCGCACCTTCCACACCTATGTCGATCCGCAGCGGCCAATGCCCAAGGATGCGGAGCGCGTGCATGGGCTATCGAGCGACTTTCTCACCGGGCAGCCCATTTTTGAACAGGTGGTTGATGGCTTCCTGGAATTCATCGGCGATGCGCCGCTGGTCGCCCACAATGCCGCCTTCGACATGGGGTTCCTCAACTGGGAACTGAAGCGTGCCGGGATGCCGATCGTCCCGATGACCCGCGCCATCGACACGCTGGAGATCAGCCGCAAGGCCAACCCGGGCGCCAAGCACACGCTGGATGCGCTGTGCACGCGCTATGGCATTGATCTTTCAGCACGCACCAAGCATGGCGCACTCCTCGATGCCGAACTGCTCGCCCGTGTCTATATCGAGTTAACCGGAGGCCGGCAGATCGGATTCGACCTTGCAACCGACACGGCTGGGGAGGACACTCCTTACGAGCGGGTGAGTCTGGCCGCACGGGCCCACAATGCCAGCGAGGAGGAGCTGGCGCGGCATGCCAGTTTCGTGGCCGGCCTGAAGGACCCGCTCTGGCTGTCGTGACACCATTGACGGTGTGCACGGCCGAGTGAGGAGACAAGAAACATGGATATCCGGATTTCAGGGCACCAGGTTGATACCGGGGCTGCCTTTGGCGATCATGTGCGCGAACGATTGAGTGCGATGGTGGCGAAATATTTCCCGCGCGCCCTCTCTGCCCATGTCACGCTGGGCCCGGCCCCATATGGCCATTTCGCGTGCGATATCGTCATGCACGTGATGGCCGACCTGATCCTGAAGGGATCGGCGCGCGCCGGTGATGCGCATATTGCCTTCGATGCCGCCGCCGAACGCATCGACAAGCAGCTGCGTCGTTACATGCGCCGGCTGAAGGATCGGCACTCTCCGGCCGCCGGGCGGACTGCACCGCCGCTGGCCGAACTGCAACCGCTCGATAATGCCGAATACAAGGTGTTTGCTGCAGCGCCAGAAGATGCCGAACCGGAAGGCGATGCGCCGCTGATCATCGCCGAAACTCGCGTCGATATTCCCACCACCAGCGTCAGTGATGCCGTGATGATGCTTGACTTGCGCAACACGACAGCCTTGTTGTTCGTCAACAGCGCCACCGGCGCGCACAACATGGTCTATCGTCGGGAAGACGGCACCATTGGCTGGGTCGAACCCCGTGCCGATGCTGCCGACCGCCCGCGCGAAATCGCACTGGCAGGATAGAACGGCAATGAATGCAGTATCTCAGGCTCCCGGCTTCGCCGGGTTGGTGCCGACCGGCGGGGTGATTCCCGAACTGCCGGTCCTGTCCAAGGATGCGGCATTGTTGACGCTGGCCCGCCATTCCGCTGATCTGGTGGGCCAGTCTGCCCTGCTCATCCATGAACGCCTGCGCACCCGCGAGGCGCTGGGCCCCACCGGATTCGGCGGTGGCGTGGCCATCCCGCATGCGCGGCTGGCCGGCCTGCCCGATTGTGTGGCGCTGGTGGCAAGGCTGCCGCAGCCGATCGACTGGGGCGCCGTTGATGGGCAGCCCGTTGATCTTCTGGTGCTGCTGCTGTCGCCCGAAGGCGCGGGCGCGGATCATCTGAAGGCCCTTGCCCGCATCAGCCGGGCGCTGCGCGATCCCGAAGCGGTGCCGGCGCTGCGTGCGGCCGGTACCACCGAAGCCATGATGGCTGCGCTGGCGGGCCAAGCGGCCGTCGCCGCCTGACGTGCATGAAGATGGCCCTCTGCCCCGGCTGGCCAGCCGGGTGCGGGTCGATGCGCTGATCCGCCGGGTCAACAGCGCCGGTGGCTTTGGCACGGTGCTGGCGCGCGGCGATGACGAAGCCGGCGCCATTGCC
>NZ_CAMCWT010000095.1:0-4941 GCF_945882885.1 Sandarakinorhabdus limnophila DSM 17366 | reverse complement strand
GGTTGACCTTCTCCTTCTTGAGCAGGCCAGAGGCTTCCGCATACTGGTTCAACGTGCGGGTCAACGCGGCGCGGAAGGCGGCGAGGTGGGTGCCGCCATCGCGCTGCGGGATGTTGTTGGTGAAGCACAACACCTGCTCGTAATAGCTGTCGTTCCATTCCAGCGCGACATCGATGCCGATATCATTGGCCTGGCCGGTGATGGCGATCGGATTGGGGATCAGCGGCGTCTTGGATTTGTCGAGGAACTTCACGAAGGCCGCGATGCCGCCTTCATAATAGAGCTCCACCTGCTTTACATCGGCATGGCGGGCATCATTGAGGAACAGGCGCACGCCGCTGTTCAGAAAGGCCAGCTCGCGGAAGCGATGTTCGAGCTTGGCGAAATCGAAATCGATGAACTTGAACGTGCCGATGCTGGGGAAGAAGGTGACGCGGGTGCCGCGCTTGCCATTCGATGGCCCGCGCACCGCCAGCGGCGCCTGGGCGTCGCCATGGTGGAAGCGCATCCAATGTTCTTCGCCGTCGCGCCAGATCGTCAGTTCCAGCCACTCCGACAGCGCGTTGACCACCGACACGCCCACCCCGTGCAGGCCGCCCGACACCTTGTAGGCGTTGTCGTCGCTGTTGTTGAATTTGCCGCCGGCGTGCAGCTGGGTCATGATCACTTCGGCCGCCGAAACGCCTTCTTCGGCGTGGATGCCGGTGGGGATGCCGCGGCCATTGTCGGTGACGCTCACCGAACCATCGGCGTTCATCGTGATATCGATGCGGTCGCAATAGCCGGCCAGCGCCTCGTCGATGGCGTTGTCCGAAACTTCGAACACCATGTGGTGCAGGCCCGAACCATCGTCCGTATCACCAATATACATGCCGGGGCGCTTGCGCACGGCATCCAGCCCGCGCAGCACCTTGATGCTGTCGGCGCCATAATCATTGATCTGGGCGGGATTCGGATTGTTGTCGGTCAACGCAGCAGCCTCGGGATGCAGAAATGTCCCTCGGCTATAGTGACTCCCGCGCGCGCGGGCGAGGGGGAAATGCGCAGCGCTGCTGTTGCCCGCGCAGCCACGGCAGCGCCTCGTCGGCCAGCATCGGCCGGGCAAACAGATAACCCTGCATGGCGGTGCAGCCATGCACAACGAGGAAGCTGCGCTGGCTCTCCGTCTCCACCCCTTCGGCAATCACCTCCAGCCCCAGCCCGCGCCCAAGCCCGATCAGCGTCCGCGCGATCAGGCCGCGATCCCCATCGGAATCGATTGCACGGGTGAAGCCGCGATCGATCTTGATGCGGTCCACCGGAAAGCTGGTGAGGTGGGAGAGCGAGGCATAGCCGGTGCCGAAATCATCCATGGCCAGCGTGCAGCCCATCGCCCGCAATGCCTCCAGCGTGTGGCCGATGCGCGCGATGGAACGATCGAGCAACACGGTCTCCGCCACCTCGATCTCCAGGCGCGTCGCGGGCACGGAATGGCGGGCAAGGCTGCGCTTTACCGTGTCGAGAAAATCATCGGCCAGCAGTTGCGCCGTGGACACATTCACCGCCAGGTGCCCCGGCTCCAGCCCGGCCGCCAGCATGGCGGCAAAGCCGGCCAGTGCCGCGTCCATCACCTGGCACCCCAAAGGCTGGGCCAGCCCCACATCCTCGGCCAGCGGAACAAATTCGGCCGGCGGCACCCATTCGCCTTCGTGCCACCAGCGCGCCAGCGCTTCGAACACCATCACGCTGCCATCGGCCAGCCGCTGTTGCGGTTGCAGGGCGGCCACCAGCTGCCGCCCGGATATGGCCTGGCGCAGCGCATCGGCCAGCCGCGTGCGGCGCACCACCCGGTTGGCCAGTTCGGCGCCAAACAGCACATGGCGACCCCGCCCCTGGCGCTTGGCATCCAGCAACGCGGCATCGGCATTGCCCAGCAGTTCGTGCGGTCCGCACCCCTTGGCCGGGAATGGCGCGATGCCCACCGAAAAGGACGGCGCATAGCGGCTGGCCCCCAGCCGCATCGGCCGGCGCAGACGGGCGAGCAGGCGCAGCGCAAAGGCGTGAATCTCGTCTGGCGCGGCCACGCCATGCACAATCAGCGCGAACTCATCACCCGAAAGCCGCGCCGCCACGTCGCCAGCCCGGATGCAGCGCTGCAGGCGCCGCCCGACCAGGCGCAGCAGCATGTCACCGGCGGCATGGCTCAGGCTGTCGTTCACCGCCTTGAAGAAATCGACATCGAACAGCACGAGGATACCTGCCGGGCCGATATCGGGCAGGCGCTCCAGTTGCTGCATCAGCACGTCACGATTGGCCAGCCCGGTCAGCGTGTCTTCCTCGGCCCGGCGACGCAATTCGCGTTCGGCGCGCAGCAACGGCGTCACGTCGGTGCGGATCGAAACGATGTTGCCGCTTTCCGAAACGGCTGTGCTGGCCTGCATGAACTTGCCGTCGCGCAGGTGGAACACGCGATTATAGCCGGGCTCACGGTGGCGGCGCAGATAATCGGCCACCCACGCCCGCCGCTTCTCGGGCGGATCATCGGCGCTGACTTCCGGCCGATAGTGATTGGCCAGCACCTTCCGGGTGATGATGTCGGCCAGCCGCTCGCCCTTCACCATACATTGGCCGTTATCGGGCAGGATGTCGCGATAGACATCGTTGACCAGGATCAGCCGTTCTTCGCGATCATAAACGGATAGCGCCGCCGGGATGCCGGTGATCACATCGCGCAACAGGGTTTCGGTGCGGGTGCGCAGATCCAACTCCCGCGCGGCGCGGGCGGCGGCCTCGTGGCGAACAGTGATATCCTCGAACGTGCCGATCAACGCTGCGCCTTCCACGCTGGCGACAGCCGGCCGGCCCCGCGCCCGCACCTGGCGGCGCTCGCCATCAGGGCGGCGGATGCACAATTCCAGATCCCAGGATGTGCCATTGCGCAACGCTTCGTTCACCGCGCCCAACAGAATCGGGCGGTGTTCGCGGATATAGAAACGCAGCGCATTGCTCAGAAGAGGCTGAAAATCCTCGGCCACACCCAGGATGCGGCGGGTTTCGGCACTCCACCACAGCCGGCCGCCCGCGCTGTAATACTAGGCACCGATGCCGGCCACGGCCAGCAAGGGCTCGGCAGCCGACAGCAGGCGCGGGCTCAGCGGCCGTTCCCGCCCCGGCTGGAGCGCAAAGGGCAGGCGTTCACCACTCGGCCAGCTGCTTTCCGACATGCACGCCTTCTCCCGCTCTGCACCGTCTTGTGAGTAACGGCGCGGCGGAGAGCGGCTTTATGCGGGCATGATGTGCCCCGCCGCCAGTGTCAGCCAGCAGGTGGATGGGCCGCCGCCGGCCAGATCGGCAAACAGCGCCGGATCGGTGCCGGTCATCCACGCCTGCACGCCCATCGCCGTCAGCCGTTCGTACAGTGCGGCGCGGCGGCCGGCATCAAGATGCGCGGCGATTTCATCGAGCAAAAGGATCGGCGGTCGGCCGCTGCGTTGCGCCACCAGCGCCGCATGCGCCAGCACGATGGCGATGAGCAGCGCCTTTTGCTCGCCGGTGGAGCAGCTGGCCGCCGGCATCGCCTTGGCAGCGTGGGTGACGATCAGATCAGCTCGATGCGGGCCCTCAAGGGCGCGGGCCGCAGCGGCATCGCGCGCCCGGCCCCGCGCCAGTCGCGCAGCCAGATCATCGGCGTCATTGGCGGCCAGTGCGATCAGTGGCCGGGCAAATGGCCCATCAGGCGCGCCACCCAGTTCCGCCGCCAGTGCTGCCACCACATCGGCGCGCGCATCCGCGATGGCGGCGCCATGCTCGGCCATGTCGGCCTCCAGCCCGGCCAGCCACACCGGATCGGCTGGACCATCGGCGGTGAGCAGGCGCGTGCGCTCGCGCATCGCCGCCTCATAGCGGTTCACGCGCTGGCCGTGGCCGGGGTGCAGCGCCAGCACCAGCCGATCAAGGAAGCGCCGCCGGCTGCCGCTGCTTTCGCTGAACAAGCGGTCCATCGCCGGGGTGAGCCACACCAAAGCCAGCCAATCGCTGAGCGCCGTCGCCGTCGCCGCGGCACCGTTCACCCGCACCAGCCGGCGTTCGGGTGCTGCGGCGGCCGTGCCGGTGCCGATCTGCACTTCGCCTTCAGCCGAGATCAGATGCGCTGCCACGCTCCAGCCGCCCGGCCCATCCTGCCGCGCCGCGTCTGACAGCGGCGCCCCGCGCAAGCCGCGCCCCGGTGCCAGCAACGAAATCGCATCCAATATGTTGGTCTTGCCCGCCCCATTGTCACCGGTGATCACCACCAGTCCCGGCCCCGCGGTGATCGTGGCGTGGGCGTGGCTGCGAAAATCGGTGAGGGTGAGGCGGGTGATCGCCGTCACAGAGTCAGCAGCCGATGCCGGCCATTGTCGAAACGGTGATAGGGAATGGGCCGCGCCGGATCATCGAGCCTTGCCGCCACATCGGCGAGGATGGCCCGCGTTATGCTGGGCAGATCGAGCTTCTCGGCCTCGTCCCAGTTGAACCAGGCGATCTCATCGAGCTCGCCGCAGCCGGCGCCGGGATCGAGGCTGACAAGGTGATGCGCCTCCACCGTGAAGAAGCGCGCATCAAACCGGCGCGGCCGCACCGGCGGCGTGATGGCGCGCCCCACGAAACGCAGCGGTTCCAGATGCGGGAGATGACCAGTGGCGAGGAAATCACGCCATTCCGGCGATTTCGTGCGGCCACTGCCCGGCGACCCCAGTACAAGGCCGGTTTCCTCGAACAATTCGCGCACCGCCGCAGCCGCAAGGGCGCGGGCGCGTGGCGGCGGCGCGGTCAAGTGCAGCCGGCTGGCCGTGTCATCATGCAATTCGCTGGCGGCGGCGACGCGGAAATCAGCCGGGTGCAGGCGCCCGCCGGGGAACACCCATTTGCTGGCCATGAAGACATGGCCCTTCGCCCGCCGGCCCATCAGCACGCGTGGGCCAG
>NZ_CAMCWT010000094.1:0-4954 GCF_945882885.1 Sandarakinorhabdus limnophila DSM 17366 | reverse complement strand
GCGGTTTCACTGGTGCGGAAATCACTGCCCGCGCCATAGGCATCGGTGATGGTGGATGGCCGGCGATGCACATCGATCAGGCTGATCAGCCCGGCGCAATCCGCCGCCGGCAGGAAGCCCTTGCGGATCACCATCTCCACTCGCTTGTCGGGCACTTTCTGGGCGCCGGCAAACCGCGTCATCGAACCATCTCCAGCCAATCGGGGCCCAGCCATAGCAGAATCAGCGCCACGCCCGCCAGCAGGGCGCCGAACGGAAGCCGGGTCATGGCGTTCACCGGGCGACCGCGAAAATGATCCCAGCCAGCCAGCGCCAGGCCCAGTGCGGCTGCGCCGGTGATCAGGAACGGCAGGCTCCAGCCGCCCAGCAGCGCCCCCAGCCCGGCCAACAACTTGGGATCGCCGCCGCCCAGCCCGTCACGCCCGCGCAGCCGCCTGTAACCAAAGCCCACCAGCCAAAGCCCGGCAAAGCCCAGCCCTGCCCCCCACAGCCGCTGTTCCAGGGGCAGCCCCGGCAGCAGCAGCGCGAACGGGATCAGCGGCAGGGTGAGCGCATCGGGCAGCCACTGATGTTCGGCATCAAGGATCAGCAGCGCCAGCAACCACCACCCAGCCAGCGCCAGCAACAAGCCTTCCTGCGCCGGGAACCGCCACAACAGCCCGGCCCCGATCACGGCCGCCGCCACTTCGATCTGCCAGTGCCGGGCCACAATGGCTTGGCCGCAGTGCCGGCAGCGACCACGCAGGATGATGTGCGACAGCACCGGCACCAGTTCCAGCGCACCCAATCTTGCCCCGCACCGGTCACAGCGCGAGCGGCCAAGGATGGTCTCCCCCTGCGGCCAGCGTGCCGTGACCAGCGCGATGAAGCTGCCCAGCAGTAGGCCGAGGCTACCACCGATGACCGGCCACCAGCCTGCCGGCAGCATCAGGGGATCAGGATCTGGCGAATGGCCTGCCCGCTGGCCAGCGCATCAAGCGCGTCATTGATCTCGGCCATCGGCCGCACGCCGGAAAGCAGCCGCTCCACCGGCAGCCGCCCGGCCCGCCACAGCGCGATGCAGCGCGGAATGTCACGCGCCGGCACGGCTGAACCCATGTAGCTGCCGATGATGGTCTTGGCCTCCGCCACCAGGCTCACCGCCGGGATGGTGAACGGATCGGCCGGGTTGGGCAGGCCGACGGTGACAATGCGGCCGCCGCGCGCCGCGGTGCGATAGGCCTCTGCCAGCACCTTGCCGCTGCCCACGCTCTCGATGGCGACCCGGGGCGCGCCATGCTTGGCAAAGGCTTGCGCCGCGTCTTCCGGTGCCACCGCCGCGCGTGCACCCAGTTCCAGCGCCAGCGCGCGCTTTTCCGGCACAGGATCGATGGCAATCACCGGTTCCGCGCCAGCCGCCACCGCCCCCAGCAGAGCGGCCAGGCCAACACCGCCCAGGCCCCACACCGCCACGCTTTCGCCGGGCCGCACCACAGCCGAATTGAACACCGCGCCCACGCCGGTGAGCACCGCGCAGCCGAACAGCGCAGCGATTTCGGCGGGGATGTCGTCGTCGATCACAACCAAGCTGCGTTCATCGATCACCGCGTGGCTGGCAAAGGCCGACAGACCCAGATGATGGTGCACGGGGTGGCCGCAATCGGACAGGCGGAAGCCGCCGCCGAGCAATTCGCCTTTGCCGTTGGCCGCCGCGCCATTGCCGCACAGCCACGGCTCGCCCGACCAGCAGACGGTGCAGTGGCCGCAGGCCGGCAGGAAGGCCATCACCACGCGCGTGCCCGGCTTCAGCCGCGCGCCCGGCCCGGCGGTTTCCACGCGCGCCACCGCTTCATGGCCCAGCGCCATCGGCAGCGGGCGCGGGCGATCGGCGTTCACCACCGAAAGATCGCTGTGGCACAAGCCGGCGGCTTCGATGCGGACCAGCACCTCGCCCGGCCCCGGCGGCGCCAGATCGAGCGTCTTCATCGTCAGCGGCTGGCTGGTCGCATAGGGCTGCGCCGCACCCATGGCGGCAAGAACGGCGGCGGTCGTTTTGGTCATCGTCACACCCTATCGGGCAAACGCGCCGCCGCCAACGTGGCGCGGGCCAGCGCGGCGGTGGAATCGATCAGCGGCACAGCCACATCGGCTTGGGCCAGCAGCAGCGGCACTTCGGTGCAGGCGGCGATCACCACGTCCGCCCCGGCTGCCGCCAACCGTGCCGCTTCGCCGGCCAGCGCCGCGCGAACATCGTGGCTGCGGTCCCCGGCCTTGATGGCATTCACCGCCGGCTGCACGACGGCCAGATCGCCAGCCAGCACCGGCACCGGACTGGCCCGGCCATACAGATCAAGTGCCAGCGTCGCGCCAACGCCCAACACGCCGATGCAGCGCGGATGGTGCGCCATCGCCTCGGCGACGGCGGCATCAATCATCGAGACAAACGGCGCTGCCGTGATCGCATCGGCCCAGCCGTGCGCGGCATTGCACGGCATGGCCAGCACTTGGGCGCCCTGCGCCACCAGGCCCGTGCCCATCGCGGCCAGCGCCGGGCCGGGGGAATCCGTCCCATGCAGCGCGGCGGCGTTACGATCGGGCACATGCGGGTTGCTGTCCACCAGCACGCGCGGGTGATCGGTATCACTGGCGGCATTCACGCCCGCCACCAGCCGGCTCAGGAAATCGGCGGTGGCCGCCGGCCCCATGCCGCCGATCACGCCGATTGTCCGATAGTGGGTCATTGATTGAAGGCAGGATCGCGCAGCACGCCGGCAAAGGCCGACAGCGACGGCGAGCCGCCGGTGTGCAGGAACAGCACCCGTTCACCCTTGAAAGCGCCTTGCCTCGCCAGCGCGATCAGCCCGGCCATCGCCTTGCCGCTGTACACCGGGTCGAGCAATATGCCCTCCTTCGCTGCCAGCAGCCGCACCGCTTCCACCATCTCCGGCGTCGGCAGCGAGTAACCGGGGCCAACCCAATCCGCCAGCGCCACGATGTCTGCGGCCACCGGCTGCGGCGTGCCCATCAGGTCGGCGGTCGCCTGCGCCAGCTTCAGCACATTGGCTTCCTGTTCGGCGCGCGGCCGGCGCACGTTGATGCCGGTAACGGGGATACCGGCATTGAGCGCCACCAGGCCAGCGATCAGGCCCGAATGGGTGCCGGCACTGCCCGATGCGACCACGATGCGATCGAAGGCGACGCCTTCATCAAACGCTTGCGCCATGATTTCCTGCGCGCACGCGGCGTAGCCCAACGCCCCCAGCGGCGAGGAGCCGCCGCCCACGATAATATAGGGGTGGCCGCCCGCCGCCTTCACGGCGGCGGCTTCCACGGCCATTTCCTCGGCCAGGTCGGCCCCGGCCTTGACCATGCGCACCGATGCGGCACCCATCAGATCGAACAGCAGATTGTTGCCCAGCGCGTCAGGGCTGAAACTGCCCGCCACCCGCTCCTCGATCACCAACCGGCAATCCAGACCTTCCTTGGCCGCGGCGGCCAGCGTGAGCCGGCAATGGTTGGACTGCGGTGCACCCACGGTGATCAGCGTGTCCGCCCCCTTGGCCAACGCATCAGCGATCAGGAACTCCAGCTTGCGCGTCTTGTTGCCGCCGCCGGCAAGGCCGAGCAGATCGTCACGCTTGATCCAGATCTCCGCGCCGCCAATGGCAGCCGAAAGCCGCGGCAGCGGCTCCAGCGGGGTGAAACCGGGGGTGTAACGGCGACGGGGGAAGCGGACGAGGTTCATGGTCGCAGCCCATGGCCGATGTTCCCCGCCATGGGAAGTCCTGATCTGCACGCGTCGGTGAGAATGGTGCCCGGGGGCGGATTTGAACCACCGACACGGGGATTTTCAATCCCCTGCTCTACCCCTGAGCTACCCGGGCCCACAATTGTCACAGCGGTTGGGTAAACCGCGTGGGAGGCGGCCGTTTAGCCAGCCTCGTCGTCGTTGTCCAGCGCAGAGATGTCAGAAAGTTCGTCCGCCTCGCTTCCTGCCGGCAGCACGTAGCGATCGGACAGCCAGGCGTTGAGGTCGCGGCTGCGGCAGCCCTCGCTGCAGAACGGGCGGAAGGCCGGCGCCGCGGGGGCCTTGCGGCAATAAACACACGGGCGCGGGCGCGAATCAGGCGGGTTGGACATGGCCCCTCCCTGCCCTATCGCGGGCCTGCAGCGCCAGTGTCCCGCCGGTCAGCCGCGTGCAGTCCGCAATCAGGGCCGGGTGCGCGGCCAGCCAATCGATTACGCTGGCCTGGGCCTCGATCTGCACGGGGCCGGCCAGGCGCTGCGCGCGGCGCAGCAGTTCCAGCGCGGCAAAGCCCGGTTGGCGCACGGCCTCAATCAGGCTCAACTGTCGGCGCGGGCGGATGATCTGCACCAGGCCGAAGCCGTTCATCGCGGTCTTTTCAAACGGCGGCGGCAGGGTTTCGGCTAGGATGGTATCCACAACGACGCGCGGGGCACGGCCGCCAAGCGAAGGGAAATCCACCACCACCGGGCCACCGATACCATGCCGGCGAATCAAGGCCGCAACGGCGCGGGCCGCCGCTTCGGCCAACCGCGCCAGATCGCCTGTCCCATCCACATCGATCGCCAGCATCGCCGGCGTGGGCGCCACCAGCAGCCGGCCGCCGGGAAACTCCACACGGCCCGACAGTGCCTCTTCCACCACCGCATCCCAGCCCGCATCGGCCAGAACATCCGGGCCATGCGCCGGCACCGGCGTCACGTCATGGCCAGCTGTCGCCAGCCGCGTCGCCAGATCGGGCGCTGGGCGCGCCGGGCCATCGTGCGCCATCACCCGCGCCTGCTTGTCACGCACACCATCAGGACGCGCCGGGCGCAGCACTTCCACCAGACGGGTCTGCCCCTCGGGCCAATCGGCCGGCACCGGCGCCAATTGCGCTTCGGCACCGGCCAGCACCACCACGCCCTGCCGGCGATCGGCCAGCCGCGCCGGCGCGATCAGGCCCACCGG
>NZ_CAMCWT010000093.1:0-5094 GCF_945882885.1 Sandarakinorhabdus limnophila DSM 17366 | reverse complement strand
GATAACTTGTCCCTTGCCCTCGCGAAATCCTGTGGCCAAACAGTGCCAATCGCAGGAGTGATGCCGTCCCACCATGCCCTGGCTGTTCACCATCTTTCTGGCCATTCACGTCGGCGCCGGCGTGGTGGCGCTTACCAGTTTCTGGGGGGCGGTGCTGACGCGCAAGGGCGGCCCGGCGCATCGGCGGTGGGGGTTCGTGTTTTCGGCGGCCATCTATATGGCCGCCGCGCAGGCGCTGGGGATGGGGGTGCTGTCTCTGGTATGGCCGCTGGCGATGCACCCGCAGTTGACCGACGAAGTGCTCTATCGCGGCATGTTCGGGACGATGATGGTATATCTGGGGCTGCTGGCGATTTCGATGACGCGTTATGGGCTCGTGATGGTGAGCAACCGGCGTGATCATCCCGGCAACCGGCACTGGTCGATGCTGGCGGTGCAGGGCGGTACCATGCTGGCGGCGGGCATCTGCCTGGCGCATGGGCTGTATCTGCTGGATCGCAATGGCCCGGTGATGGAACCGATCCTGATGGTGATGGTGGCGCTGCTCGGCTTTGGCACCACGACCACTTACTTCCGTTACATCTTCACCACGCCGGCTTCCCCACGCGCCTATATTCCGGAGCATTTCAAGGCGATGGTGGCGACCGGGATTGCGGCCTACACGGCGTTCCTGAGTGTGGGCCTGATCGAGATGTTCCCCACCCACGCCTTTAACCCGGCGATCTGGGCGATCCCGACGATGTTCGGCATGGCGATCATCATTCATTATCTGCGGCAATACCGGCCGGCAGGAAAAACCCAACCGGCGGAGTGACTATTCCGCCAGCGCGGCGTCGAGCGCGGCGATCGTGTCGGGAATGTCAACAAGATGCGCCCGCTCTGCCGCCACGATGGCACGGAAGGCGGCGCAGCGGATTTCGCCGAGGGTGGCCGCGTCGGGCCGGGCCTTGGCGGGAAGGGAGGAGACGACCAGATCGATGAGCCGCTCAGTCCCGTGCAGGCGGCCCCACAGATAATCATGTTCCCGACAGGCGCGGCTGAAAAAGGCACCGAAGGCATTGAACAGCGCGCCTTTAAGACGCTGGCCGCCGGCGCTGGTCAAAGCCGAACAATCTTCCGGGCTGATGCGATCGACCTTGATCTCGTCTAGCTCGTCGATGTTGCCATCGGCGATCAGTGGCAGGATGGCGATGTCGAAGAAGGGGAAGCCGAGATGGGCCGCTACCAGATCGCGGCGCAGACGGCGCGGCAGCCCGCTGGCGAGAAGGTCTACCAGCGCTTGGTCGCTGCGGGCATCAAGGCCCTTCAGGTCGAGGGCGTTGGCCACGGCGGCCAGTGCGCTGGCGGGATCGGCGATGGCGTTGCCGGCGGCTGCCAGGCTGCCGGCGGCCGGCCAGCACATCAGGTGCGGCGCGAGAATGGCGTAGAGCCCGGCCTTGATCTTGCCTAGCGCTGTTGCTGTTGCCCCCTCCGCTCCGGTCAGCTCCATGTTCACCCGCCGGATCAGGAAACGCAGGCGGCGGATGCGGAAATCGACATCGAAATTGCGCAGGAACAGCACATAGGGCGAAGCCGCCCCCGCCTTGCCCAGCGCCGTTTCCGGCTTGTTGACACCGCCGGCGTTGAGGTGCCGCCACAGGCTGGCCCGAACTGCGCCCACCTCCTGCCCGCCCAGCGCGGCGATGCGCTCGGCCAGCCGTTCGGTCACCAGCGCGAATTTCAGCCGGCCATAGGCGCCATAGGCAAAGCCGGTCGCTTTCGCCGCCTCGCTATTCATGCGGCTGCGCCAGGCTGCGAGCCGTTCCAGGCTGGGCGAAAACAGCAGCAGGCGCATGCCGATGGCGGCATCGATGGCGATATCCACCTGCGGCATCATGCCGATCACGATATGGCGCAGCCGGCGCGACCGCATCGAGATTGCCTTGATCGTGCCCAGGCTGTCGCGGATCGGCTGCTGGCGCGGGATATCGGCAAGGGAGCGCAGGATGGTGCCGAAGAAGCCGGGCGGCTGGCCGGTCACCGCGCCATCGTCGTGCATCCCCGGCTTGGGATCGAGATAGACGAAGCGCCGGTCCACTTCGCGATGTGCTGGACGGCGGCCCAGCGCAGCCAGCGCAGGGCCAAAGGGCCGGTTGTCGAGCACGGCGCCATCGATCAGGTCGACGCTTTCCGGCTGAGCGCGGCCTGGCAGCACGCGATCGATGAAGGCCTGCCGCCCCGGCCAGTCTTCACCGCGGCTGGCCAGCAGCGCGTCGATCTCGGAAATCCGTGCCGGCGGGAAGGCGCCGGGAAAGCTCGCCGTGGCCCTCGCCGCAAACACCAGATCCGGCGTTGGCCCCAGATGCCGCTCCGCGCCGTCGCCGGGGCAGGCAAAACCGATCACCAGGCGATGTTCGGGCTCGGTCACTTCTTCCGGTGTGTTCAGCCGCAGGCGTTGGGGGGCGCCGTGATAATCGGTGACCGTCACGAACAGATCGAACGGGTGCAGCCGCGGCAACAGCGGCGGCGTGCGCTCGCCCTTTTCCATCGCGGCAAAGGCATCGGCCAGCAGGCCCGAGAAGGCCGCACCGGAAAACGGCGGCTTGAACCATCGGCTGCGCATGAAACGGGACAGCTTGCGCTTCACCTCCGTGTGCGCCGCCACCTCGGCCGTGTCTTCATCCTCCAGGCCGCGTCGGCGCACCCACCACACCAGTGGGATCGCCCAAAGTTTCGACAGCGGCCGCGACGCCGCCGCCTTGTCGAGCAGCACGTCACTATCTGCCCCGTCCAGCCAGAGGCTGCGGATGGCATCCAGATCATGCCCTTCCACCAGCGCCCGGGCCAGCAGCACGCCGTTGATGCCGCCGGCCGAGGCGCCGGCAACGATGTCGCACATCACCCTGAGGTCAAGATTGGGCAAGCTGTCGAGCAGCGCCTGGTAGACAATCTCCCTGTCGTTGGCTGGCGGCAACCCGGTTGGACTGTGCCGCCGCATCGAGACGCGCGCGAGTTTCCACACTTCCTTGGTGAGGCCGTGCATGTACACCGCCAAGCTTACCCCGCCGTAACAGACCAACGCGAGGCGCAGCTCCTTTGTCTGCAAAGGGGCCTCCTTTCACAGATCAGTCTGGCTGACGCTTCAAGCCCCCGCAAGTGCTGGGGAATTTCAAGGCGAGAAGCTGGAAGTGCCTCAGCGCTTGATGTTGGCCACTTCCACCACGATGTCGAACGCCGTGGTCAGCCCCTTCACGAAGGTGGCGCGTTCCACGTTCACATATTCATCCAGCGCGTGGGCGCGGAAGCCGCCGCCGCCAGCACCCAGCGTGATGGCCGGGATGCCAAGGCTGATCGGGATATTGCTGTCGGTGGAGCTGGGCATCAGCTGGGCATCGTAGCCGCCGGCTTTCAGAAGCCGTTCGGCGGTTTGCACCAGGGGGTCTGTGGCCGGTGTGGTGCCGGCTGGGCGGTCGCCGATCAGTTCGGGCACGGCGCTGATCTTGCCATAGCGCGTGTCGCGGGCCGCATTTTCGGCGGAAACGCTGTCTTCGATGATCTTCAGGAACTGGCTTTCGAGCGCCTTCAGATTGGTGGTGGAGGCCGAGCGCATGTCGAATTCGGCGAGGATGAGATTGGGGATGGAGTTGACCGATGTGCCGCCGGCAATGGTGGAAGCAGCGAAGGTCGTCTTCATGTCGGTGGGCGGGACGATCCCGTAAAGGCCCTGCACGGTCCCGGCCATGGCCGCCATCGGGTTGACGATGCCGAATGCGCCATAGCTGTGGCCGCCCGGACCCTTGAAGGCGACGCGGTAGCGGCGGGAGCCGACACCGCCGTTGACGATGCGGGCGACATTGCTGCCATCAAAGCTGATGAAATCACCGATGCGGGGCTTGAGCGGGCTGGCCGAGAAGATGTGGCGCACGCCGCGCAGATCGCCCTGGCCTTCCTCGCCGACATTGGCGACGAAGATGATGTCCCGCGTGGTCTGGATCTTGCCGGCATCCATTGCGCGAATGAAGGCGAGCAGTGCGGCGAGGGTGATGGTAGTGTCGCCGATGCCAGGCGCGTGCAGCGTCTCACCTTCGCGGCGGATCTTGATGGCGACATCGGGCGGGAACACGGTATCGAGGTGGGCGGCGACCATCAGCGCCTTGGCGGCGCGATCCTTGCCGGGGCGGGTGCCGATGACATTGCCGACAGAGTCCAGGTGCACGTCGCTCAAGCCCAGCGCCTTGAATTTCTCGGCCATCCGCGCTGCGCGCGCCGCTTCCTTGAACGGCGGGGCGGGGATTTCGGTCAGCTCGATCACCTCGGCAATGGTCTGATCGTAATCGGCGGCGATCCTGGCGTGGGCGGCTTTGATCGGCGCCGACTGGGCGAGCGCCGGAGCAGCGGTGGCGAGGAGGAGGGTGAGGATCATGGTGCGCATGGCGGCATTTGGCACGGCAGGCATGCCGCTTGCAAGACCAGGCGCGCCAGCCTAATGTTTCCTATCTGTTCTGAATGGGATTTTATGGCAAAGGGCAAAACGCGCTTCGTGTGTCAGGCCTGCGGGGCGGTGGCGCCGCGCTGGGCGGGGCAGTGCGGGGACTGCAAGGAATGGAACACGCTGGTGGAGGAAGCCGCCCCGGTGTTCACGCCATTTGCCGCCAAGCAATCGCTGCAAACCGGTGGGCGTCGCATCGCGCTGGAGAGCCTGGCTGATGATGTGGCGCTGCCGCCGCGTTTGAGCACCGGCATTGCCGAACTTGATCGCGCGCTAGGCGGCGGGCTGGTGCCGGGCAGTGTCACACTCATCGGCGGCGATCCTGGCATCGGCAAATCCACCTTGCTGTTGCAGGCGGCCGGCAAGATGGCGCGCACAGGGGCGAGTGTCGCCTATGTTTCAGGCGAGGAAGCGGCGGATCAGGTGCGATTGCGGGCGCGGCGGCTGGGGCTGGCCAAGGCAGATGTGGCGCTGGCGGCCGAAACCAATGTGCGGGACATTTTGACAACGCTGACCAGCCTGAAGGCACCGCCGGGGCTGCTGGTGATCGATTCGATCCAGACGATGCACAGCGACACGCTGGAAGGCGCGCCGGGTACGGTTTCTCAGGTGCGGGCATCGGCGCA
>NZ_CAMCWT010000092.1:0-5685 GCF_945882885.1 Sandarakinorhabdus limnophila DSM 17366 | reverse complement strand
GGCTATCGCACCATGTTCATCGATACGTCGCCCACGCTGGAAACCGCGATTGGCCTTTATGAGCGGCTGGGATTCAAGTGCATTTCGGCCTATCCGGAAGTGGAAGTGCCGGAAATCATGTTCCCGCACTGGGTGTTCATGGCCAAAGACCTTTGAAAACAGGGGAAAACCCGAAATGAAGAAACTGATCCTTGCCGCACTGCTCGCCACCGCCACGCCGGGGTTTGCCGACACGCTCTACACCAATGCCAATGGCTACACGCTCGACAGCAAGGGCGAATTGCAGCGGTTTGCGACGCTGGTGGTGGACGATGCTGGCAAGGTGAAGGCCACGCTGAAGGCCGGCGTCACGCTGCCCGCCGGCGCAAAGGTAGACATGGCCGGCGCCACGCTGTGGCCGGGCCTGATCGATGCCCATGGCCACGTGATGCGGTTGGGCGAGCTGAAACTGGTGGTCGATCTGCGTGATAGCGCCTCCATCCCCGAAGCGCTGGGCCGCATCAAGGCGGGCATCCCCGCCACCGGCTGGATCATGGGCCGCGGCTGGAACCAGGAGCGCTGGTACGCCGATGGCAAATTAATCAACCGCTTCCCCACCGCCGCCGAACTGGATGCAGTCACCGGTGACCGCCCGGCCTGGTTCACGCGCGTTGATGGCCACGCCGGCTGGGCCAACACGGCCGCCCTGAAAGCCGCCGGCATCACTCGCGATTCCAACGCGCCCGATGGCGGCGAGATCATCCGCGATGCTGCCGGCAACCCCACCGGCGTGTTTGTTGACAAGGCGATGGCGCTGATCACCCGCGTCATCCCCAATGATGATGAAAAGCGGCTGGATCTGGTGCTGGAAAAAAGCCTGGAAACCATGGCCGAAGTCGGCCTGACCGGCGCGCATGATGCCGGTATGGATAAGCCGACCTGGGATCGCTATGTGCGTTTCGCCAAGGCCGGCAAGCTGACGGCGCGCATCTATGCGATGGCGGGCGGCCCCGACAACCGCAAGGCGATCGCGCCGAATGGCCCGATCCCGTGGAGCGAGGGCGATCTTGTCGCCATGCAGTCGATGAAGCTGGTCTCCGATGGCGCGCTCGGCAGTCGCGGTGCCTATTTGATCGCGCCCTATAGCGACATGCCGAACACGCGCGGGCTGGACATCACCCCGGCCGAAAAGCTGAAGACCTATATCACGCAAGCCTCGCGCGATGGTTTCCAGGTCAATGTCCACGCCATCGGCGATCAGGCCAACCGCTCCACCATGGATGGCTTTGCCGCTGTGCCGCTCAGCGAGCGTCTCGCCCGCCGCCACCGCAACGAACATGCGCAGATTGTCGATATGGCGGATCTCGGCCGCTTTGCCAGCTTGAAGGTGATCGCCTCCATGCAGCCCACCCACGCCACGTCCGACAAGGGCATGGCCGAAGCGCGGCTGGGTGAAGGCCGGCTGGGCGGCGCCTATGCGTGGCAGCAGATCAAGAAATCCGGCGCCGAACTGGCCTTCGGCAGCGATTTCCCGGTGGAGCCGCCCGATCCGATGTTTGGCCTGCACGCCGCAGTGACCCGCCAATCCCGCGACGGCCTGCCCGCCGGCGGCTGGCGCCCGTGGGAAAAGGTGAGCCTGGCCGATGCCTTCGCCGGCTTCACCACCTGGGCCGCCCGCTCTGGCCACAATGAAACCAAGGTCGGCACGCTGGAACCCGGCAAATATGCCGATTTCATCACCCTGGAACGCGATCCGTTCGCGGCGCCGGAAGGCGATCTGTGGAAGATCAAGGTGACGGCCACCTGGCTGGCCGGGAAACAGGTGTTCAAGCGGAAGTAAGTGGAGGCCACCGCCCCGGAAGAGATCCGGGGCGGTGGCCCCTTCTTTCTGCTTTCCCGATAGCGCCGCTCATGTCACTTTCCCCGCAAGAACACGGGGGGCACATCCATGGCCGATTTCAGCATCAACCGCCGGCATTTGCTGGCCGGCGCCATGGCGGCGACTGCCATGCCAGCGCGCGCCGCAGCGGCTGCGGCCGATGATGCCATTGGTCTGGCCGCGCGCATCCGCAGTGGGGACGCGAGCGCGCGCGAAACGGTGCTGGCAGCTTTGGAGCGGGCCGAAGCGGCGCAGGCGAAGCTGAATTTTGCCATTTTGATCGATCGGCCGCGGGCCATCAACGCCTTGCCTACAGATGACCGCAAGCCGGTGATCCCGACCTTCATCAAGGATCTGAACGACTACAAGGGCTGGCCCACCCGCAACGGCAGCCGCGCGTTTGAGAAGGCCCCCCCGGCCACCGCCAACGAACGCTTTGTCGATGCCTTTGCCCAGATGAACACTCTGCCGCTGGGCAAGACGGCGACGCCCGAATTCGGCCTGATGTGCGTGACCGAGCCCTTGTCGCACGGCGCCACCCGCAACCCGTGGAATCCGGATTTCTCGCCGGGTGGTTCATCGGGTGGCAGTGCGGCGGCAGTGGCGGCCGGCGTGGTGCCGATTGCCCATGCCAATGATGGCGGCGGCTCGATCCGTATTCCGGCCGCGCTCACCGGCCTGTTCGGTTTCAAGCCGAGCCGGGGCCGCATGGCAGGGCAGAAGACGGCGGATGATCCCGGCGAGATCGCGGTGGATCATGTGCTCACTCGGTCCGTGCGTGATGCGGCGCTCACCATGGCGGCGCTGCAGGTGCCCGGTGCCGATGGGCTGGGCGCTGCCGTGCCGCGTCTGGCCGGCCCGGTGGGCGAACGCCTGCGCATCGGGGTGATCACCGCCACCGCCGATGGCAGCCAGCCGGATCAGGAAGTGCTGGCCGGCATCACCCGCACCCGCACGCTCCTCTCTGGCATGGGCCACAGTGTTTCTGATGCCGTCTGGCCGTTCAACGCGGCGGATTTCGGCCGGGACTTCCTCAGCTTCTGGGCTTTCAGTGCAGCGCAGTCGGTGGGTTTCGTCAGCAAGATGATGGGCGCCGATGGCGTCGCCCAACTGGAACCGCTCACCCGCCATCTGGCCGCACAGGGCGCCGCCTTGTCGCCCGCCGATTTTCAGGCCCTGATCGGCCGGCTGCTGGGCTATCGCGCCGCCTATGATGCCAGTTTCCGCGATCACGATGTGCTGCTTACCCCGGTGCTCAGTCGCCATGCGGTGCCGATTGGGTATCTGTCGCATAGCCGCCCGCCGGCCGATGTGGTGGCCGACATGATGCGGCTGGTGGCCTACACGCCGGTGCAGAACATGGCGGGTGCCGCGGCCATGAGCGTGCCGATCATGACCGCCACCAACGGCCTGCCGCTGGGCATGCATTTTGCCGGCCGGCGCGGCGATGATGCGCGTCTGCTGGATCTGGCGTTCCAGCTGGAGGCGGCAGCGCCGTGGGCGCAGCGACTTCCTCCAATCTGGTTCGGAAACCGCGCCTGAACCATCCATGATGGACCGGCTCTGCCGCGCTGGCGGCAGGGGCCTGTGGCACATCTCATCCTGTCATCAAGGGTTGAGGTGTCGCCGTGCCAGTGCTTCGTGGTTCATTGTCTCCGGCGCTGCGCCCCAGTACGCCGCGCCCTAGTACGCCGCACCCAAATGCGCCGCTGCAACCCTCTGCAACACGGCCCGATCTGGTGCTTTCCGTGCGCCGGCGTTCGGCGTTTGATACGCCGGTCTCCAACAGCGGCGCCGCGCTTGGCCTGGGGCCGCCGCCGGCACCGGGCGGGGATCGCATGGCCCGCCGCCTCGGCCTGGGTGTTGTCGGCACCCTGGCCACGATCTTGTGGATGTGGACTTTGGCGCCGCCCCCGCTCTGAGCCGCCCCATCCCACCATTGGTGCCTGCCCCGCACCCCTGCATGCGGCAGCCACCAAGGCCCTGAAGCGCGCGGACCGGAAGCCGCGCGCTTCAGGCGCTTGCACCCTGCGGCCCGGCGCGTGTTTCCGCCGGGCCGCAGCTCGGCGCCCCTGCCTCCACTTGCCAATCCCCGGTCGTCGCGCTTGATGGGCGCAGAAAGGGGCTGGCCATGTGCAATCTTTATGCGCTCACCAAGGGCCAGCAGGCCCTGCGCGATCTTGCCCGCGCGCTGGAGCTGGGCGCAGTGCAGGATCGGCTGGGCAATCTGCCGGTATTGAGCGGCCTCTATCCCGATGCCGAAGCGCCGATCATCGGTCTGGCCCGCGGCGACACTCCTGGCCCCACCCTTAACCTCGCCCGCTGGGGCATGCCAAGCCCGGCCTTTGCGCTGGAAGGAAAGACGGTCGATCGCGGCATCACCAACATCCGCAACACCGCCAGTCCCCACTGGCGGCGCTGGCTGGCCCCGCCCTATCGCTGCCTGGTACCGTTCACCGCGTTCGCTGAACATGTGAAAACGGATGCGGGCTTCCAGCCACTATGGTTCGCGCCGGCCGCAGACGATCCGCTGGCTTGCTTCGCCGGCCTCGCCACACGCTGGACCGGCGTGCGCAAGAAGGCCGAAGGCGAAGTGACCCTCACCGTGTTCGGCTTCCTCACCTGCGAACCCAACGCGGAAGTGGCGCCCCATCACCCCAAGGCCATGCCGGTGATTCTCACCACGGCCGAAGAACAGCGCCGCTGGCTTACCGCCGATTGGAGCGAGGCCGCCGCCCTGCGACGCCCGCTGCCCGATGGCGTGCTGAGCGTGCTCGGCTTTGCCGGCGAGGCCTGAGCGCGCAACCACGCTTGCCAGCCGGGCAACGAACAGCGACACTCGGTCCATGGGTCGCACCACCGGCAGCGCCAGCAGGCCTGCCGCAACCGGGGATGATGCGGCCATGGCGCAGTTCAAGATCACCAGCTGGAACATCAAGCAAATGCACGACGCGATCGCGCCGGGCGGCAAGGATGCGGCGCGTCTGCCGTTCATCCGCGAACAGATCGCGCAAATGGACCCGGACATCTTGTGCATCACTGAAGCCACGCCCGATCTGCCGCTGCTGCAGCAATGGGCGGCCACGCTGCACGTGCCCTATGTCGTGCCCACCATTCCCGGGACCGCCGAGGCGCTGGCCAAACTGCCGAACAACCCGCGAAAGGCGCTGTGCAAGCTCTATGGCTATCCCGACAATCCGATCACCGGCGGCCAGTGGATCTGGTTCCTGGTCAAGGCCTCGCTGAACCTGGGTGCCGAGCTGCAGGATCCGAAAATCTGGCGCCGCTTTGCCGCCAGCCAATATGCCGATGCCGCCGATCAACAGCGCACGGATGGCAAATGGGGCCTCTATTACTGGGCGGAGCGCAAGGCCGGCATGTGGAACCATGTTCGCCAGCCGCAGGTGCTGGTTGCCACCATCGCCGGCCTGCGTGTCGAACTGATCGGCGCCCACCTGCGCTCAAAGCTGAATCGCACCAACCCCAAGGACGTGTGGGTGGATGAAGCCCGCACCGAATTCGCCGAACCCTTCCTGGCTGAAGTGATGAACGACCGCATCAAGCTGGCCACCGAAGCCGAGAATATCCGCAAATATGTCTACGCCCGCTTCGCCCAGGAAGCCAATCCGGCCGTGATGGTGATGGGCGATCTGAACGATGGGCCGGGCCGCGAAGTTCTTGAACGCAAGCACCTCTATTTCGATCTGATCGGCAACCTGCAGGGCAGTATCTTCGAAGCCGAACGCTTCCTCAATCACCCCCTGTTCGATTACGGCACCCCCGTCACCGGCAGCGGGGAGGGCCTGCGCTGGAGCTACAAACTCTCC
>NZ_CAMCWT010000091.1:0-5692 GCF_945882885.1 Sandarakinorhabdus limnophila DSM 17366 | reverse complement strand
CGGCAGGTGGCTGGCGGATCGCAGGCGATGCCGACGCAATATGAACCGATGCGCCGGGTGGGCGCAGCGGCGCGCGGAATGATTTTGCAGGCAGCGTCCACCGCATGGGGCGTGCCGGTGGCAGAGCTGAACACAGACAAGGGCCATGTAGTCCACGGCACGAAGCGCGCGCCTTATGGCCAGTTCGCGGCTGGGGCCGCTGCCCTTCCCGCGCCGGACGCGGCGAGCGTGGCCGTGAAAGACCCCAAGGCCTTCCGCCTGATCGGCAGCTTCCAACCCGGCGTGAACAACCGCGCCATCGTAGCCGGCAAGCAGGATTACGGCATCGATGCGGTGGTGCCGGGGATGCTGTACGCGGCCTTCCACAAATCTGGCGTGCAGGGCGCAAAGGTGAAATCGGCCAATCTGGCGGCGATCAAGGCGATGGGCGGCGTGAAGGACGCCTTCATCGTGGCCGGCACCGAGGAATATGAAGGCCTGGCCAGCGGTGTCGCCATCCTTGCTGACACGACCTGGCACGCCGAGCGCGCCCGCGCTGCGTTGAAGGTGGAATGGAGCGACAGCCCCGCCGCCTTCCAGTCCACCGCCAATTGGGCGAAGCTGGCGGCCGATGCCAAAGGCAAGCCGCCCGCCATGCCGATCCACGCCAGCGGCGATGTGAGCGCGGCGATGGCCAAGGCCACCAAGCGCGTGGCCGCCGACTATGCCTACCCCTTCATCCCGCATGTGCCGATGGAGCCGATCAATTGCACGGCCCGCGTTGATGGCGACAAGGTCGAGATCTGGGCGCCAACGCAGAATCCGGAACCGGGCCGCGCCGCCGTGGCGAAACTGCTGGGCATCCCGCCCGAGAATGTCACTATCCACATGATGCGGGTGGGCGGCGGGTTCGGCCGGCGCTTGCAGAATGATTATATGGTGGAAGCGGCGGCCATCGCAAAGCAGGCAGGCCGGCCGGTGAAGCTGACGTGGACCCGCGAAGACGACATCACTCAGGATTTCCTGCGCCCCGGCGGCTGGCATTATCTGGAAGCCGGGCTGGATGCCCAAGGCCGCTGCATCGCGTGGGACAATCATTTCATCAGCTATGGCCGCGACGGCAAGTTCGCCCGCGCCGCCGGCATCGGCCCCACCGATTTCCCCGCCGGCATTGTCGATGATTTCCGGTTGGGCGCCACCGTGTTGCCGCTGATCCACACCACCGGATTTTTGCGGGCGCCGTCCAACAACGCCTTTGGCTTTGTCACCCAGTGCTTCATCGATGAACTGGCGCACGCTGCCGGCGCTGATCCGGTGCAGTTCCGCCGCGATTTCTTAGGGACTTCCCGCATCATCGGCGATCCCAAATCGCGCGGGCCGTACAACACCGGCCGCATGCGCGCCGTGCTGGACAAGGCTGCCGCCATGGCCGGCTGGGGCCGGAAACTGCCCAAGCGTACCGGGCTGGGCGTGGCCTTCCATTTCAGCCATCTGGGCTATTTCGCCAATGTGATCGAAGCCAGTGTGGCGGCAGACGGCACGGTGAAGGTGCACAATGTGTGGGTGGCCGGCGATATCGGCCGCCAGATCGTCAATCCTGCCGGCGCCATGAACCAGGTTCAGGGCAGCATATTGGATGCGCTGGGCGCGTGCATGGGCCACGAAATCACCTTTGCCGATGGCGCCATCGAACAGCGCAACTTCGGCGACTTGCCGATGTTGCGCAACGAACTGATCCCGCCAATCGAAGTCGCTTTCCTCACCCCGGATTATCCGGTGACGGGGCTGGGAGAGCCAGCCTATCCGGCGGTCGCGCCGGCGCTGGCCAGTGCGATTTTTGCGGCGACGGGCGTGAGGCTGCGCAAATTGCCGCTGGATGTCAGCCTGCTGAAGGCCTGAACTGTCACAGCACTGCCACATTGGCTTGGCAGTGAGCGGTGATGTATTACACGCGCTTCATCTTGGGCCTGCTAGTGGCCGCCCCCGCCGCCGCGCAGGATGTGCAAAGCTGGAACACGCTGCTGGTGCAGGGGCCGGTAGACGGCAAATTGCTGCTGTGGGCTGAAGGCCAGCCGCGCTTAACCCGCGATGCCGGGCGGCTGGGACAGGTGATCGCGCGGGTGGGCGTGGGTGTGCGCACCAGGAACGACATTGATTTCCACGCCGGCTACCATTTTCAGCACAACAACCCGGCGCCGGGCCGGACCAGTGACGAACACCGGTTCTGGCAGCAGGTGATGGGGCCGGTGTTCCGGCAGCCAAACGGATTGGCGTTGATCACGCGTTGGCGGCTGGAACAACGTACGTTCGAGAACGCCAACGATCTTGGCTGGCGGCTGCGCATGTTCTGGCGGCTGCAGGCGCCGCTGAACGGGCCGGGCACCGCCGGTCCGCTGCTGATCAGCGAAACGTTCGTGGCGTTCAACAGCACCGATAGGGGCGCGCGCCGCGGCTTTGATCAGCAGCGGGTGGTTGTGGGCTGGCTGCAGCCGCTGGGCAAGCGGCTGAATCTCGAAGCCGGTTACATGCACCAACATATCAATCGTCCCGGCCCCAACGCCGGCAACCATATCCTCAACCTCACGCTCAACCGCCGGCTCGGCTGAGCCGGCGGTTGGCGCGGGCGCTCACTTCAGCGTCTTCAGATAAGCGATCACGTCCTTGCGCTTCTTGGCATCGGCGATGCCGGCAAAGGCCATCTTGGTCCCTTTCACATAGACCGCCGGCTTGGTGAGATAGGTATCGAGATTGGCCTCGGTCCAGCTGACGCCCTTGGCTTTCATGGCCGCCGAATAGCTGAAGCCGGCGACGCTGGCGGATTTGCGGCCCACCACGCCGGCCAATGACGGCCCGATGCGGTTCTGGCCCTTCACCACGCTGTGGCAGGCCTTGCACTGCACAAAGGCCTTTTCACCGGCCTTGGCATCCTGCGCTGCCGCCGGGGCGGCCAGGGCAATTGCGGCCAGAGCGGTGGTGATGATGTTCGTCTTCATCGTGTCGTCTCCCTTGCTTGATCAATGATGGTCATGATGCGCACTGGCAGCTGTCTCAGCCTTGAACGCCACGTCTACCGGCCCGGCCTTTTCAAACATCAACCGCGCCTTGATCATCTGGCCCGGCTCCACCGACGCCTTCAGCCCGATGAACATCACATGCAGGCCACCGGGGGCAAAGCTGACCTTGCCGCCCGCCGGAATCGGCACGCCGCCGGCCTGGGCGCGCATCTTCATGACGCCGCCCTCATTTAACGTGCCGTGGAGATCGGAACGACCGGATGCAGCGGTGCTGACCGACAGCAGCCGGTCTGCAGCCTTGCCCTTGTTGGTGATGGTCATGAAACCGGCGCCGGTTTTCGATTCCGGGCTGGCAACGCGGATAATGGGATGGTCGACCAGCAGCGCGCCGGCCTTGTATTCATGCGCCAGCGATGGCGCGGACAGGCCCAGCAAAAGGCCCGCAATTGGAATCAACTTCATGATGGTCTCCTGAAAACAGCATGGGCCGGCCGGAGCCGGCTGCGGTGATCAAGTGAAAGGCGGCCCCTGGCCGGGCGGGCGAGCGCGGTGGTGGCGGGCCATCTGCCGCACGGGCGGCACCGCCGGCATCGGCAAGAATGACACGGCCAGCGGCAGCAGTAACAGCGCCGCCGTGGCCAGCAGCGGCCCCAGCGCCAGCCCAAAGCCGCAGCGTTGATCGTCGCCCGGTGCGGGCGGGCCTGGATCTGTAGGCAACACGGCACCGCTGCAAAGGGTGATGGCCATGCCGCCGTTTCCCGTCGCCACCGGCATCCAGCCCGCCGGCAACAGCAGGCGCAGCGCCAACGCTGCCACGCAAATGGCGACAAAAATCAGACCCGACGAGCGGCGGTTCATGGCCGCTCTATGCCAGCGGCGTTGCAGTCGGGCAACTCCGCAATCACCCTGATCAGCTGCCGTCCAGCCCCAAGGCTTTCACATCCGCCGTGGCGGCTGCCAGATCGGCATGGGCGACGATCTGGCGGAAGGCGGCATCCAACCGGCGCACCTGCGCATCGGCCGCGGCTTCCTCGCGCAGATTGACGACGAAGAAATCCGACGCACCTTGCTGAAAGCGGCGGCGTTCGGCGCCGGCCATGGTAAGCGCGCGATCCTGTTCGTCGATGGCAATGCCCAGCAGCCGGCGCGACTGGCGGGCGGCGATGGACAAACCGGAGATCTCGATGCGGATCTGATCCTCGATGAAGCGGCGGCGTTGCTGGAATCCGTCCAGTTCGGCGCGCGTCTGACCCAACCGACCGCGTGCCAGGCGCTGCTGCAGCGGCACCGACAGGTTGAGCCCTACCATGGAGGCCGTGCCGGTGAACGGCCGGCCGGCGGTTCCGGCATCGCCGACATATTGGTTCACCTCGGCCTTCACATCGAGGCGGGGCAGGAAGTTGTTGCGATCAAGCTGCAGCCTGGTGCGAGCCTGGGCGTTGCGCACATCCACCACTTTCAGATCGGGCCGGTTTTCCAGCGCGGCCATCATATCATCGGCCAACGGCAGCGGATCGCCAAGCCGGCGCGGCAGCCGCTCCGGGCCGGGCACGATCGGGTTGCCATCGGCATCGCGCCAGAACAGGGACAGGCCGACCGCCGCCACCTGCAACGCCTGTTCGGCCTGCACCACCAGGGTTTGCCGGCGCAGTATATTCTGTTCATTCTCGGTTAGCAGGATGGCCGGGCGCAGGCCCTCTGTGACCTGGCGCTTGAAACCGGCCTGGCGATCGAGCGCCAGTTGCAGCAGCCCCTTGAACACCGCCACGCGCTGACCGGCGATCACCCAGTTGTTGTAAGCGGTGATGGCGCGGGCCTGCACGCCGATGGCAACCAGCAGCCGATCATTATCGGCCAGCACGACATCACCGGTGGCAATGGCGCGGTTGAATCGGCGTTCATCAATGTCGCGATCGCGCAGCAGCGCGAACATCGTGCCAACGGTGAGACGGCCCAGCTGGGCGGTGTTGTTGCCTGATTGCGACGAGGAAAAGCTGCCGCGCGAAATGTCGTATCCACCGTAGACGGAGCCGCCGTTGGTGGTCAGCGGCTGCGACAGGCGGAAGCCGGCTTCGGCGCCATCATAGAAGCCAGTTGGCCGGGCTTCGGCGTTGGCACTGAACAACGTATCGAAGGCGCCTTCGGTGGTGAGCACGCGGCTTTCCGCGCCGCGCACCCGCGCCAGCGCTTCCAACACTTGCGGCGCGTGGAAGCGGCTGGCGGCCAGCACCTCGGCCAGCTCGAGCGGAGCGCTTGCGGCCGGCAGCGGCTGTGCGGCATCTCGGGCGTCAGCCTCCAGCTGGCGCCGGTTGCTGGGCTGCGGCTGGTCTGGCTGCTGGGCCGCCCCGGGGACAGCTGTCAACGGGACAGCAGCCAGCAGCAGCGCCAGCAATCCGGCCTTACTTGGCAGACGAGGACGCATCACTGCCCGTTGGCGCCTTCACCTCGCCGTTCATCGCCGGCTCTGCGCCTGGCCTCGTGAACTGCAGCGGGAAATCGTTGAGCAGCCGCCACAGTTCGAACCAGATCGGTACGGTGTTCATCTGCACCCAGCCGCGCACCTTGGCACCCAGCCGTACGGCGCGTTCGTCCGGCCACGGATCACGGTCTGGGCTTTCGGTGACAAGGATGCGGAACAGGCCGTTGGGCGACGCGTTGAGATCAACCGCGGCGACCTGGCCATCGAAGAAACCCTTGGC
>NZ_CAMCWT010000090.1:0-6024 GCF_945882885.1 Sandarakinorhabdus limnophila DSM 17366 | reverse complement strand
TCATCGGGCTTCACGCCCATCACGATCGCCATCATCACGCCCACACAGCCCGCCACGTGATAGCAATAGGTGAGCGTATCATCGAAGGTGTGGAATGGCCGCGCTTCCATGTCGATGCGGAAGCCGTGGATCAGATCGCGCGGATAGCGTGCCGGCATCCCCGTCTGCTGCACCACCAGCGCCAGCGCCTCATAAGGCGTGCCGGGCGTGGGATTGCCGGCCAGGGCGCGTTCGGTTTCCCAATGCACTTCGGCCAGGCGTTCGGCCGGTGGCCGGCGATCGTCGTTGCGGCCCTCGCCCAGCACCTGGCCATCGATCACATCATCGGTGTGGCGGCACCAGGCGTAAAGCAGCATGGCGCGGTCGCGCGTTGGGCCATCGAACAGGCGGCTGGCCAGTGCGAAGCTTTTCGAACCGCGGGCGATGGCGTCGCGGGCATTGGCAAGAACGTCAGACACGGATGGGCTTCTGCCCGCCTGCGCCGCGCGGCGCAAGCGGGCTGAATGCCGAAGATTACGCCGCCTTCTTGCCCAGCAGATCTTCCAACATCAGCTTGCCGGTGGCCTTGGCGCTGCCCACCACGCCGGGGATGCCGGCGCCGGGGTGCGTGCCGGCACCAACGAAATAGAGGTTGGACAGCACATCATCGCGGTTGTGCGTACGGAAATAGGCGCTCTGCCACAGCACCGGCTCAAGGGAGAACGCGCTGCCCTGGTGAGCAAACAGTTCGGTTTCGAAATCCTTCGGCGTCCAGGTGCGCAGCGTCACCAGATCGCGCTTGAGATTGGGCAGAACACGGCGTTCCAACGCGTCCAGAATCGAATCGGCGTACCGCGGGGCTTCCTTTTCCCAATCGATGTCCAGCTTGCCCAGATGCGGCACCGGCGACAGCACATAATAAGCGCCGTGGCCTTCGGGTGCGAGCGACGGATCGGTCATCGTCGGGTGATGCAGATACAACGAGAAATCCTCAGGCAACTCGCCGCCCTTGTAGATTTCGCTGAGCAGTTCCTTGTAGCGATGGCCAAACAGGATGGTGTGGTGCGCCACATCGGTGCGCACGCCCTTCAGGCCGAAATACAGCACGAACAGCGACGGCGAAAAGCTGCGGCGCTTCATCTTGGCCGCCATTTCGGCGCCGCGCGGGTGGCCGCCCAGCAGTTCCTGATAGGTGTTGACCACGTCGCCATTGGAACACACCGCATCGAAACGGCCGGACCAGCCATCGGCGCAGCGCACACCCGTAATACGCCCGCTGTCAGCCATGATGGCTTCCACCTTGCTGCCCATGCGCACGCTGCCGCCGATATCCTCGAACAGCTTGACGAGGCCGCGCACCAGCGAGCCGGTGCCGCCGCGCGGGAACCAGACGCCCCATTTCTTTTCAAGCGCGTGGATCAGCGCATAGACGCTGGACGTGCGGAACGGATTGCCGCCCACCAGCAGCGTGTGGAAACTGAACGCCTGACGCAGCCGCTCGTCCTCAATGTGGCGCGACACCATCGAATAGACCGAACGGAAGGCTTCATAACGCATCAACTGCGGCGCGGCCTTGAGCATCGACTTGAAATCAAGGAACGCTTCATGGCCCAGCTTTTCATAGCCTTCACGAAACACGTTATCCGAAAATTTCAGGAATTCCTGATAGCCGGCAACGTCTTTCACGTTGAGTTCGCCGATCTGGCGCAGCAGTTCCTTTTCGTCGTTGGAATAATCGAAAACCGTGCCGTCTTCCCACATCAGGCGGTAAAACGGCATCACCGGCATCAGTTCGACATAGTCCGACAATTTGCGGCCAGACAGCTCGAACAATTCTTCCAGGCAGGTCGGATCGGTGATCACGGTGGGGCCGGCATCGAAGATGAAGCCATCATCTTCAAACACATAGGCACGGCCACCCGGCTTGTCGCGGGCTTCGATCAACGTGGTCTGGATGCCGGCCGATTGCAGGCGGATGGCCAGCGCCAATCCACCAAAACCGGAACCAATCACTGCGGCAGTCGTCATTTTATCCCCAATTCATACTTGACCAGCGTGCCCAGCGCCCGCAGCGGCGGGATGGGCGGCCGGCCGGAAAACACTTTCGGCCAATCATTCCAGCGATTGTCGGCGGCATAGAGCCGGCCCACCAGATCGTCTGGATGTTCATAAAAACGTTCCAGGATCGTGCGCCGTTCCTCGTCCTGAGCGGCGAGGAACAACATGCGATTGAGGACGCGATACATGCCGCGGCTGTTCCACACACGCACTGCGTGGTCGCGGCAGGCGCGGTGGATGGTCGCGGCATCGAACGCCGGCAGCGCGGCGACCATATCGGCCATGCGCACCGCATCGGGGAAGCTGTAGCCGGTCACCGGATGAAACAGGCCGGCGCCCAGGCCCACGCGCGCCACGCCGGGTACGCCTTCATCGAGGAATTTTTCGATATCGCCGCCAATGGCCAGCGGCAGGATGCCGGCTTCTTCACGGGTAACGGCGGTAATCTGCCAGCCCTGCGACACCGCGTAATCGGCGATGTGCTGGCGCAGCAGATCGGGCGCCAGATCGCGGCCATCGGAGAAATACGTGTCTTCGATCAGCACATGCTTCGGGCCGAACGGCAATGTGTAGATGAAGCGGTAGCCATCGTGCTGCGGCACCGTCGCATCCATGATGATGGGGCCATCAAGGCCGTGCGGATCCGCCAATTCCACTTCTTGCCCGAGGAATTTCTGCCACCGCAGATCGAGCGCGGTCGATTTGCTCTGGCCGCGGCCATCGATCACGGCGCTGCAGGTCAGCACGCGCTGATCGGCGAGCGTCACGCTGGTGGGCGTCATCGCCACAACCGGCACACCGGTGATGATGCGGTCCGGCGGCAGCGCCTTGGCCACTTCGGCAGCCAGCCGCTCGCTGTTGCTGCTGCCATAACCCACGTTCAACGTGCGGGCATGGCGCGGAAAGCGCACCGAATAGCAATCCCAGCGATGCGCAAACAGCGGCTGGGTCCAGCGGCGCTGTTCTTCATTGATGTCGAGCCCAAAGCTGGACCAGGTGTGATCGCCGCCGATGGTTGCCCCGGCTTCCACGATGGCCACGCGCAATTCCGGGCGCAGTTGCGCAAGGCGCAGCGCGATAAGGCCGTTGGCAAGGCCTCCGCCAGCAAGGACAAGATCGAAATCCGGTGTCACAGTTGGCGTGTTAGCCGGGCGACGCCGCCGGGGGAAGTGGCGGTTTGCCGCTGTGATTGCGCCGGGCGGTGGAAATGCGTACCTCACTTCCGCACCCAGCAAGAGGCAAGCGCCCATGAATGCCCCCGTCGCCAATAGCGAATTCATCCCGGCCGATCTGCCGGAACCGACCTATGCGGAGCTTGAGCATATCCCCGGCATGACGCCGGCGCGCTTTCCGATCCTGCGCACGCTGAAGTTCCTCGCCAACCCGCTCGGCCGCAGCCGCGAACTGTTCGAGCAACATGGCCGCATCGTGCGCCGGCAGGATTTCGGCGGCTGGGGCGTTTCGATGATTGGCCCGGAAGCCAACGAGATGATCCTGTTCAACAAGGACAAGATCTTCTCCAGCGAACTGGGCTGGAATCCGGTGCTGGAACTGCTGTTCCCGCGCGGGCTGATGTTGATGGATTTCGAAGAGCATCGCATCCACCGCAAGACGCTGAGCGTCGCCTTCAAGACCGAGCCGATGCAGCATTATTTCACCCAGCTGGATGGAGGCATCACCCGCGGCCTTGCGAAATGGCCGAAGGGCAAATCGCTGAACTTCTACCCATCGATCAAGTCCCTCACCCTCGATCTCGCCGCCACCAGTTTCCTCGGCGTGCCGTGGGGTGGCGAAGCCGAAAAGATCAACAAGGCCTTCTGCGACATGGTCGCGGCGTCGGTTGGCGTGATCCGCAAGCCGCTGCCGTTTACCGCCATGAAGCGCGGCGTCGATGGCCGGGCGTATATGAGCCAGTATTTCGCCGGCGAAATCCCCAAGCGGCGCGGGGTGGAAGCCAAAGACATCTTCACGCAGGTCTGCAACGCCCGCGACGAGAACGACAATCTGCTCGGTGAGCAGGACATCATCGATCACATGAACTTCCTGATGATGGCCGCGCACGACACCACCACGTCGTCGATCACCAGCATTGTCTGGTGCCTGGCCAAATATCCGGAATGGCAGGACAAGCTGCGCGAAGAGATCAAGGGCATCCGCGAGCGCCACGGCAAGCTGACCTATCAGACGCTTGGCGAGATGGAACTCACCGACATGGTGTTCAAGGAAGCGCTGCGGCTGATCCCGCCGGTGCCGTCGATGCCGCGCCGCGCCGTGAAAAGCTTCACCTTCCAGAACCATGTAGTGCCGGCCGGCGCGCATATCGGCGTCAACCAGATGATCAGCCATCGCCTGGAAGAATATTGGCCGAGCCCGGAACATTTCGATCCGAACCGCTTCACCGCCGAAAACAGCCGTGGCCGCCACAAATATGCCTGGGTGCCCTTCGGCGGCGGCGCCCACATGTGCCTGGGCCAGCATTTCGCCTATATGCAGGTGAAGATGTTCTTCTTCGCCCTGCTGGAAGGCCATCGCATCGGCGCGGAAAAGCCGCTGGGTGACGTGGAAAGCGATTTCCGCATGTTCCCGATCCCCAAGCCCAAGGATGGCCTGCCCGTCCGTATCGAGGCAATCTGATGTCGGGTGGGAAGAAGCGCAATTGGTGGCGCGTTTTGGGCTACGGGCTGGCCGTGTTCGCTGGCTTGATCGCGGTATTGTGGGCGGTGTTTGCCACACCCGATATTCCAGTGACCACGCTGAAGGCCAAATATGCCAACACCGCCAGCCAGTTCGTGGAACTGTCGCCGGGCACCACCATCCATGTTCGCGATGAAGGGCCGCGCGATGGCTTCCCGGTCGTGCTCGTCCACGGCTCAAACGCCTCGCTGCACACCTGGGAGCCGTGGGTGGCGCGGCTCACCGCCAAGGGCTATCGCATCATCAGCCTCGATCTGCCGGCGCACGGGCTTTCCGGGCCAACGCCGGAAGGGCTGTACACCAGCGCAGCTTACGTGGGCATCGTCGAGAAACTCGTCGACAAGCTCGGCCTCACCCGCTTCGCGCTCGGTGGCAATTCGATGGGTGGCGGTGTCGCCTGGCGCTATGCCGTGGCGCACCCTGATCGGCTCTCCGCCCTTATTCTCGTCGATGCCAGCGGCCAGCCGATGCCGAAAGGTTCCTCGCCGCCGCTCGGTTTCCGGCTGGCGCGCGTGCCCGTCGCGCGCGACATCCTCGCCACCGTGACGCCGCGCAGCCTGATCGAAAAGAGCTTCCAGCAGAGCGTTTCCAACCAGGCCATCGCCACCCCGGCCATGGTCGATCGCTATTGGGAACTGCTGCTCTACCCCGGCAATCGCCGCGCCACGGTGCAACGGTTCGGCCAGTACAGCGGCGATGATGGCGCGGCGGCCAAGCTGCCCGGCCTCACCGTGCCGACGCTGATCCTGTGGGGCCGGGAAGACAAGCTGATCCCGGTTTCGGTCGCGCAATGGTTCAACAGCCAGATCAAGGGCAGCCGCGTTACCATCCTCGATGGCATCGGCCATATCCCGATGGAGGAAGCCCCCGATCGCAGCCTGGCGCCAGTGCTGGAACTGCTCAGCGCAACGCAAACACCGTCGCAAAGCGCCTGAGCCAACCGATCATCGCTTCGCGCACCTGATCGGAAAGGGTGATGAAGGCGCGGCGGGCGTCAATCGTCTGACACTGTCAGTTTCCTGACGCCGGATTTCAGGCCGGGATCAGGCCCGGTTCGGCCGCCACGGTGGCCACCATCGTGCCGCCAGCCACCAGCCGATCCCCGATATAGGCCACCGCCGCCTGGCCGGGGGCAACGCCAAATTGCGGTTCGGCAAAGCGCAGCATGTCGCCTTCGATCCAGCCCTGCGCCAGCGGTGCCATCGATCGCACCTTCACCATCAGCGGGCCATCAATCGGGCCGAGAAGATTGGCGCCATCCAGTTGCACCGCGCGCACCGCCAGCGCCCGGCG
>NZ_CAMCWT010000089.1:0-6043 GCF_945882885.1 Sandarakinorhabdus limnophila DSM 17366 | reverse complement strand
CCCCCCAGAAACTGGTAAGCGCCACCACGCCGGCGCCGACGTGAATGGCCAGAAAGATGGTGAACAGCCAGGGCATGGTGGGACGGCATCACTCCTGCGATTGGCACTGTTTGGCCACAGGATTTCGCGAGGGCAAGGGACAAGTTATCGTGGTTGGGTGATGACCGCCCTTAGCCTTGGCCTGCGCTACTCCGCCGGCGTGTTCGCCATCGCCTTTGCGCTGGGCACGATTCGCACGTTGAGGTTGGCGCCGGCGATTGGTGCCATCGCCGCCGTGGCGATAGAGGTGCCGCTGATTCTGGCGGTGAGTTGGTGGTGGGGCCGGCGTTTGCTGGCGCGGCAGCCGCTCAGCCTGGCGGGGCGAGCGGTGATGGGCGGCACGGCCTTTGTGTGGCTGATGCTGGCCGAGTTCGGGCTGGCATTTGCGTTCGGGCGGGCGCCGGGGGCGTATCTGGCGCCGTTCTTCACAGCAGACAGCCTGCTCGGGCTGTCCGGGCAGCTCGAGTTTGCGGCCTTGCCCCTCTTCATAAAGCCCGCCCGCCTCTAATGCTGCCTTGCAACATCGGCAGGCCCATGCTAGCCGCGCCACGCACACGGTGGACCTTGTTCATCGCGCCTTTTGTCATATCCGATTCAAAACGGGCCTGAAGCCTTGGACGCACAAATTTCATCAAGCGTGGCCACCGGCCTTTCCGGGCGCTATGCCCGTGCCTTGTTCGCGCTGGCGATCGAGGGCAAGGCGCTTGCCGCGGTTGAGGCCAGCTTGGCGACGCTGACCGAGGCGCTGGCCGAATCGGCTGATCTGACGGCGTTGACGTCTTCGCCGCTGGTCGATCGCGGCGCGGCGGGTGCCGCCGTTGCGGGTGTGGCCGATGGGCTGGGCCTTGATGGCCTGACCAAGAATTTCCTGGGCGTGCTTGCCGCCAATCGCCGGCTGGCCTTGCTGCCGGCGGTGATCCGCGATTTTGCCGCGCTGAACGCTGCCCGCAAGGGTGAAGTGACCGCCACCGTAACGGCAGCCCACAAGCTGACCGCGGCGCAGCAGAAGGCGTTGGGCGCCAAGTTGAAGGCCGGCATCGGCCGCGATTTGGCGCTGACCGTGAACGTTGATCCGTCCATCCTGGGCGGCCTGATGGTGCGCGTTGGCAGCCGCCTGATTGATTCGTCATTGAAGACCCGGCTCGACATGCTCGGCCAGGCACTCAAAGCTTAAAAGAGGACCACCCAGATGGACATCAATGCCGCTGAAATCTCGCGGATCATCAAGGACCAGATCGCCAATTTCGGTACCGAAGCGCAGGTTTCGGAAGTCGGCCAGGTGCTCAGCGTTGGCGACGGTATCGCCCGCGTGCATGGTCTGGACAATGTGCAGGCCGGTGAAATGGTCGAGTTCCCGGGTGGCATCAAGGGCATGGCCCTGAACCTAGAAGCCGATAACGTTGGTATAGTGATCTTCGGTTCGGACAGCGCCATCAAGGAAGGCGACACCGTCAAGCGCACCGGCACCATCGTCGACGTGCCGGTGGGCAAGGGCCTGCTGGGCCGCGTTGTCGATGGTCTGGGCAACCCGATCGACGGCAAGGGTCCGCTGGTGGACGTGACCCGCATGCGCGTGGAAGTAAAGGCGCCGGGCATCATCCCGCGTAAGTCCGTCCACGAACCGATGCAGACCGGCCTGAAGGCGCTCGACGCGCTGGTGCCGGTTGGCCGCGGCCAGCGCGAACTGATCATCGGTGATCGTCAGACCGGCAAGACCGCTGTCGCCATCGATACCTTCATCAACCAGAAGGGCGTGAACGCCGGCACCGACGAGAGCAAGAAGCTGTATTGCATCTATGTCGCCGTCGGCCAGAAGCGTTCGACCGTTGCGCAGATCGTGCGCGCGCTGGAAGAAAATGGCGCGATGGAATATTCGATCGTGGTCGCCGCCACCGCTTCGGAACCGGCCCCGCTGCAGTTCCTGGCGCCCTACACCGGCTGCACCATGGGCGAGTTTTTCCGCGACAACGGCATGCACGCCGTGATCGTGTATGACGATCTTTCCAAGCAGGCCGTTGCCTATCGCCAGATGTCGCTGCTGCTGCGCCGCCCGCCAGGCCGCGAAGCCTATCCGGGTGACGTGTTCTATCTGCACAGCCGCCTGTTGGAGCGCGCCGCCAAGATGAACGACGCCAACGGCAATGGCTCGCTGACGGCGCTGCCGATCATTGAAACCCAGGCGGGCGACGTTTCGGCGTACATCCCGACCAACGTGATTTCGATCACCGATGGCCAGATTTTCCTGGAAACCGAATTGTTCTACCAGGGCATCCGTCCGGCCATCAACGTCGGCCTGTCGGTGTCGCGCGTCGGTTCCTCCGCGCAGACCAAGGCGATGAAGAAGGTCGCCGGCTCGATCAAGCTGGAGCTGGCGCAGTATCGCGAAATGGCAGCGTTCGCGCAGTTCGGTTCGGATCTTGATGCCTCGACCCAGAAGCTGCTGAACCGCGGCAAACGCCTGACCGAGCTGCTGAAGCAGGGCCAGTATCAGCCGATGCCGTTCGAAGACCAGGTCGTGTCGATCTTTGCCGGCGTGAAAGGCTTCCTCGACAGCATCGATGCGACTGCCGTCACCCGCTTCGAAGCCGCGCTGCTCAGCCATGTGAAATCGGCCCATGCCGATGTGCTGGCCGACATCCGTGACAAGAAGGATCTTTCGGCTGACACCACCGCCAAGCTGAAGGACGTCATCGGCGCCTTCGTGAAGACCTTCGCGTAACAGCAATCTGTCGCCGGGGCGTTCGCACCCCGCCGACGATGAGAGAAGCAGATGCCCAGTCTCAAGTCTCTGAAAATGCGCATCAGTTCGGTGAAGTCGACGCAGAAGATCACCAAGGCCATGAAGATGGTTGCGGCGGCCAAGCTGCGCCGGGCGCAGGAAGCCGCCGAAGCTGCCCGCCCCTATTCGGTGCGGATGGCCGCCGTGATGGCGTCGCTCGCCAGCCGCGTGACGGTTGGCCCGGAAAGCCCGCGCCTGCTCGCCGGCACCGGCAAGGATCAGGTTCACCTGCTGGTGGTGTGCTCGTCGGAACGCGGCCTTGCCGGTGGTTTCAACAGCAACATCGCCAAGCTGGCCCGCCGCACGATGGATGAGCTGCTGGCGCAGAGCAAGACGGTCAAGCTGCTGTTCGTCGGCAAGAAGGCGCGCGCGCCATTCGCCCGCACACACAAGGATCTGATCGTCGGCACCGTCGACATGACCCACATCAAGAATGTTGGTTTTGCCGATGCCAAGAGCGTGGCCGACGAGGTGGTCGCCCGCTTCGAAGCCGGTGAGTTCGACGTCGCCCACCTGTTCTTCTCCACCTTCAAGTCGGCGCTGACTCAGGAGCCGACCCGGTTGCAGATCATCCCCGCTGCGCTGCCGGCTGGTGGCGCTGCCGGTGCCGATGCCTCGGTGGAATATGAGCCGGACGAGGAATCGATCCTGGCTGATCTGCTGCCCAAGAATCTGGCCGTGCAGGTGTTCCGCGCCTTGCTGGAAAATGCCGCGTCCGAACAGGGCAGCCGCATGACCGCCATGGACAGCGCCACCCGCAACGCCGGCGACATGATCAACAAGCTTTCCATCACCTACAACCGCACGAGACAGGCCGCGATCACCAAGGAATTGATCGAGATCATCTCGGGCGCCGAAGCCCTTTAAGGAGCACGCCTCATGGCCAATACCACCAACAATGTCGGCCGCATCAGCCAGGTGATCGGCGCCGTTGTCGACGTGACCTTCGAAGGCGAGCTGCCGGCCATTCTCTCGGCCCTCGAAAGCACCGTGAACGGCAACCGCCTCGTGCTGGAAGTTGCCCAGCACCTAGGTGAAAGCGCCGTGCGCTGCATCGCCATGGACGCCACCGACGGCATGGTGCGCGGCCAGGAAGTGACCGACACCGGCAGCCAGATCCGCGTTCCGGTCGGCCCGGCCACGCTGGGCCGCATCATGAACGTCATCGGTGAGCCGATCGACGAGCGCGGCCCGATCGATCAGACCAACACCGCCCCGATTCATGCCAAGGCCCCGGAATTCGTCGATCAGTCGACCGAATTGAGCATTCTGGTCACTGGCATTAAGGTCATCGATCTGCTGGCGCCTTACGCCAAGGGCGGCAAGATCGGCCTGTTCGGCGGCGCCGGCGTCGGCAAGACCGTGCTGATTCAGGAACTGATCAACAACATCGCCAAGGGCCACGGCGGCACCTCGGTGTTCGCCGGCGTGGGTGAGCGCACCCGCGAAGGCAATGATCTTTATCACGAATTCCTCGAAGCCGGCGTTATCGCGTCGGACGCGGATGGCAACGCCATCTCCGAAGGTTCGAAGGTCGCCCTGGTCTATGGCCAGATGAACGAACCGCCCGGCGCCCGCGCACGCGTCGCCCTGTCGGGCCTCACCATCGCCGAATATTTCCGCGACGTCGAAGGCCAGGACGTGCTGTTCTTCGTGGACAACATCTTCCGCTTCACCCAGGCCGGTTCCGAAGTGTCCGCTCTGCTCGGCCGCATCCCGTCGGCCGTGGGCTATCAGCCGACGCTCGCCACCGACATGGGCGCTCTGCAGGAGCGCATCACGTCGACCAACAAGGGTTCGATCACCTCGGTGCAGGCCATTTACGTGCCCGCCGACGATCTCACCGATCCGGCCCCGGCCGCGTCGTTCGCCCACTTGGACGCCACCACCGTGCTGAGCCGCGCAATCTCGGAAATGGGCATCTACCCGGCCGTCGACCCGCTCGATTCGACCAGCCGCGTGCTGGCCCCGCGCGTGGTGGGTGAAGAGCATTACGCCGTTGCCCGTTCGGTTCAGGAAGTGCTGCAGAAGTACAAGAGCCTGCAGGACATCATTGCCATTCTGGGCATGGATGAACTGAGCGAGGAAGATAAGCTGGTCGTGTCCCGCGCCCGCAAGATCCAGCGCTTCCTGTCGCAGCCGTTCCACGTCGCCGAAATCTTCACCGGTTCGCCGGGCGTGTTCGTGCAGGTGGAAGACACGATCAAGGGCTTCAAGGCCATCGTCGCCGGCGAATATGATCACCTGCCGGAAAACGCCTTCTACATGGTCGGCACCATCGAAGACGCCGTTGCCAAGGCCGCCAAGTTGGCGGCTGACGCGGCCTGATCCAACACCCCTCCCCAATGGGAGGGGAAGGGAACCGAACATGGCTGAATTGCTCGATTTCGAACTCGTCTCTCCGGAACGCCGCTTGGCAAAGGCCAAGGTGGCGATGGTTGTCGTGCCCGGCGTGGAAGGCGATTTTGGTGTGCTGCCCGGCCACGCGCCGATGATGTCCACCATCCGCCCCGGCGCGATTTCCATCCATGAAGCCGATGGTGGCCCCGCCACCATGCGGTTCTTCATCGACGGCGGCTTTGCCGAAGTGACGGAAACCGGCCTGACCATCCTCGCTGAAAAGGCCACCCCGGTGGCGGAGATCGACGTGGCGGCCGTGGCCACCCAACTGGCTGCTGCGCGCACCGCCGGCGACGATGCCGCCATCGCCCGCCTGGAAGCCATGCAGGCTGCCGTTACCAACTGATCCGGCGACCATCGCCATCGCACACGCCCCGCGCCGGATTATCGGCGCGGGGCGTTGTCATTCAGGGGGCAGCGAGCCGCGGCCACGCACAACGGTGATGCGATTTGCCGGTTTCCTGTGCCGGCAAAAGCGCCTAATCTGATGGGGTAATCCCGCTCGCGGAGCCGATATCCATGCGCCTGCCCTTGATCCTTCTCACCGTGGCAGTGGCGCTCCCTGCCCTGGCCCAGCAGCCGCCCGCCAACCCGACAACAGCGCCGCCCCGGCCGACCATGCTGAAGCCGGCCGATCTGCCCACCGGCGATGGCAGCCAGCCGCGCCAGCGCTTCTTGACGGTGTTCGACAACGAGGCCTGCCCCAAGCCCAGTTCCGTTGATGAAGTGGTGGTGTGCGCGCGCCTGCCGGGATCGGAAGTGTTCCGCATCCCGGAGCGGCTGCGCAAGGCCGAAACACGGCAGAGCGTGCTGACCCAGAACCGC
>NZ_CAMCWT010000088.1:0-6220 GCF_945882885.1 Sandarakinorhabdus limnophila DSM 17366 | reverse complement strand
ACAAAGCCCTCGCTCCCCGACCGTGTCAGCTCTTCGGCGCGGGCAAAAGAAAAGGGGCCGCCGGCAAGCGGCAGCCCCTCCCCTTCACTCAGTATCGGGCGATAATAACGCCTCACCACAGCTTGATGCGCTCTTCCGGCGACAGGTGCATCTTCTCGCCCTGCTTCACGTTGAACGCCTTGTACCAGGCATCAATGTTCCGCACCACGTATGGGCGGAAATGGCCCGGCGTGTGCGGATCGCTCACCAGCTGCTGCTGCAGCGCCGGCTCGCGATATTTCTGGCGCCACACCTGGCTGAAGCCGAGGAAGAAGCGCTGATCACCAGTGAAACCATCGATAGCCTTCGGCTTCTTGCCGCCCAGCGACCGCTTCCAGCCATCATAGGCGATGGTGATGCCGGCCAGATCGGCGATATTTTCGCCCAGAGTCAGCTCACCGTTGACCTTCTTGCCGGCGACCGGCTCGTACGCGCCATATTGGGCTACGACCTTGTCGGTGCCCTCCTTGAAGCGCTTAACGTCTTCAGCCGTCCACCAATCGGCGAGCCGCCCGGTCTTGTCATACTTGCGGCCCTGATCGTCGAAATGGTGGGTAATTTCGTGGCCGATCAGGGCGCCGATGCCGCCATAGTTCACAGCATCATCGGCATTGGGATCAAAGAACGGCGCCTGCAGAATTGCGGCCGGGAACACGATTTCGTTCCAGGTCGGGTTGGCATAGGCGTTCACCGTCATCGGCGTCATGAACCACTCGCTGCGGTCCACCGGCTTGTTCAGCTTGGCCACGGATTCGTTGAACTCGAATTCGGTCGCACGCTTGGCATTGCCCATGGCATCGCCGCGAAAAATGATGAGCGCCGAATAATCCTGCCACTTTTCCGGATAACCGATCTTCGGCGTGAACGCGGCGAGCTTCTCGCGCGCAGCCACCCGCGTCTTGGGGTCCATCCACGCCAGATTGGCCAGGCGGGCATCCATGGCAGCGATGATGTTCTTCACCAGCGCATCGGCCTTGGCCTTGGCTTCCGGCGGGAAATATTCCGCCACATACAGCTTGCCCAGCGCCTCGCCGAGCACGCCCGAGGTGATGTCCACGCCCCGCTTCCAGCGCGGCGCCTGTTCCGGCTGGCCGCCCAGCGTCTTCGAATACATGTCAAAATTGGCATCGACAAACGCCTTGGGCAGGAAGGCCGCGGCATCGCGGATGGTGTGGAAGGCCATGTAGTCCTTTAACACTGCCAGATCGGCAGCGGCGATCACCTTTGCGGTGCCTTCAACGGCACTGGGGTTGGCGATAATCACGTCACCCTGAACCGGGATGCTGCTTCCGGCGATCATGCGGCTCCAATCAAGCCCGGCAAAGCGGGTCGGCAGCTCAGCGACGGGCAACGGATTATAGGTCTTTTCGGCCTGACGGCGCTCCACGCGGGTCCAGTGGGTCTTGGCGATGGCGGTTTCCAGCGCGAAGATGCCTTCGGCACGGGCCGCGGCATTGTCGTAACCGGCCAGGCCCAGCATGGCGGCGATATACGCCTTGTACTTGGTGCGAGCGGCCACGAACGATGCGTTCTTGTCGTCCAGATAATAGTCACGATCCGGCAGTCCCAGGCCCGATTGGCCGGCCTGCACGACGAAACGATCCGGGTTCTTGCGATCGGGGCCCACGCCCATGAAGATCGGGCCGGGCACGCCGAGCTTGAAATTGCGGCCCACCAATTCGGCATAATCGGCCTTGCTTGCGATGGCGGCGATGGCATCAAGTTGCGGCTTCAGCGGCGTTAGACCCAAGGCCTCGATCGCGGCTTCATCCATGAAGCTGGCAAAGAAGTCGCCGACCTTCTGGGCTTCGCTGCCCGGCGCGCCACCGCTGGCGGCGGCCTTTTCGATGATGGCGCGGGTGCGTTCCTGGGACAGGTCACGCAGCTTGGTGAACATGCCGAAATTGGTCTTGTCGGCCGGAATTTCCAGCGCGGCCATATATTTGCCGGCGGTGTGACCAACGAAATCGTCGCCAGCCTTCACGTTGGTATCCATGCCGGCAACATCGAAACCAAACGTGCCGATCTGTGGCTTGGTATCGGCGGCCAGAACCGGAACCGCAAACATGGTCAGGCCGGTGGCCAGCGCCAATATGGTCTTGAACGTCACGCGTCATTCTCTCCAACAGGTCGGTTGCCGCGCGGCTTAGCCACAGCGGCAGGCATACGCAACGGGCTGCGGCAGTTGATGCCACAGTCCGTCAGGCTGCACGTGTGTTAGGGGAACGATACGCCGGTGGCAATTGCCAACCGGAACAGGAAATGGATGCCAGGCGTCAACCGTCCACAGCAGTGGCGTGACGGAACGCCTGCCGCCTGGCATCCAACGGAACCAGCCGGCCATCGTCGTCCTCGAAGTGCCAGAAGGTCCAACCATTGCAGCTTGGCAGGCCTTGCGCGGCCGCACCCATCTTGTGGATAGATCCGGTCGTGCCGGCCATGTCCAGGCTGCCATCAGCTCGTACGCTGGCGCCCACACGCCGCCCCGGACCCCACAGGCGTGTGCCAGGGCGGACGTAGCCGCTCTCGACGAGACTGCCAAACGGGATGCGGGCGAGGCTGCGATTGCCTTCGCTGATCTTGATGTCGCCGCCCTCAAGCGGCAGCAGATTGTTGATACGCTCACTCGCCACTCGCACATATTTCGGCTCGCGTTCGATGCCGATCCAGCGACGGCCGAGCAACTTGGCGACAGCGCCGGTGGTGCCGGTGCCGAAGAAGGGATCGAGCACCACGTCACCCGGCTGGGTGCAGGCGACAAGAATGCGATAAAGCAGGGCTTCGGGCTTCTGTGTCGGGTGGGCCTTGGACGCGCCGTCCTTCAGCCGCTCGCCGCCGGTGCAAATCGGGATCGTCCAATCCGACCGCATCTGCAGATCATCGTTCATCGCCTTCATGGCGTGATAGTTGAAGCAATAGCGGCTGTTTTCGCCCTTGGCGGCCCAGATCATGGTTTCATGGGCGTTGGTGAAACGCGTGCCCTTGAAATTGGGCATCGGGTTGGCCTTGCGCCAGATGATATCGTTGAGGATCCAGAAACCCTCGTCCTGCAGCGCGGCGCCAACACGGAAGATGTTGTGGTAGCTACCGATGGTCCAGATCGCCCCATTGGGCTTCAGCAGGCGATGCGCCGCCTTCAGCCAAGCGCGGGTGAAACGATCATAGGTTTCAAAGCTGGAAAACTTGTCCCAATCATCGGTAACGGCATCGACATGGCTGCCATCCGGGCGGGCCAGATCGCCACCCAGCTGCAGATTGTAGGGCGGATCGGCAAAGATCAGGTCGACACTGCCGGCGGGCAGGCTGTTCATCATTTCGATGCAGTCACCCACCAGGATGCGATCGGTCTCCAGCTTGGGCGCGCGAGCCTTGCCGGCCAGGCCGGTATCCACCAGCAGCCGTTCGGCATCACGATGATCAGATGACCGGAATGATTTCATCACACGCGCTCCAAGACAGAGTGCGGTGATGATTCAGATGGGATTCGCGGTCAAGAATCATTTGGAATCAATGAGATTCCCCGATTCGTCATATTCCGGAATCAAAAGGGGAACAAACCCACATCTTGAGCCCGGGCGGGACACACGGGCTCAACCCCTAGTGGTGTGACTCAAAAGACTCACCTGGAAGTTTCTTCGCGCAGTCGCTGCAGAACGGCGCGCACGGGCGCAAAGCTGGCGCGGTGATGGGGCGTTGCACCCAATCTGTTCAGTGCATCGGCATGCGCCGCGACACCATAACCCTGGTTGGTCGCCCAGCCATAGCCAGGGTACGCGGCATCCAGTTCCGCCATGATCCGGTCGCGCGTTACCTTGGCGATAATGGACGCGGCCGAGATCGCGGGCTCGCAGCCGTCGCCGCCCACGATGGCCGTGGCCGGCCAGCGCCATTTGGGCAGGCGGTTGCCATCGACCAGCACATGGGCGGGCGCTTCCCCCAGCGCGTCAACCGCGCGCGTCATCGCCAGATAGGTCGCCTGCAAGATGTTGATCGCGTCGATCTCCACCACACTGGCCTGGCCGACACCGATCAGGCAGTCGCTGTCGTGCAACGCATGGAACAACGCCTCACGCCGCTTCGCGCTTAGTTTCTTGCTGTCATCAAGGCCCGTCGGCACCCGCCCGCGCAGGATTACGGCCGCAGCCACCACTGGCCCCGCCCACGGCCCGCGCCCGGCCTCATCAACCCCGGCGATCAGCATCAGGGCAACGGATAAAAGCCCAACGGCCCGTGTCCCTGGCCGAACCCCGGCGCCCGTTCCAGCCCCTGCCGCACAAACGCCCGTGCGAGTTTCACCGCTTCGGGCAAGGCCAGCCCCTGCCCCAGACTGCACGCCAGCGCGGCAGACAAGGTGCACCCGGTGCCGTGGCTGTGCCGGGTTTCGATCTTCGTATCAGTGAACGCCAAATGCCCCTGCCGCGTCACAAGCCAATCAGTCAGCTGGTCACCCTCCAGATGCCCGCCCTTGGCCAGCACCGCGCGCGGGCCCGCGTTCAGCAATTCCTGCGCCGCCAGCAGCATGTCGGCCGCATCCTCCACCTCGGTCTCGGTCAGCGCGACAAGTTCGGGCACGTTGGGCGTGATCACGCTGGCCATCGGCAGCAGGCGCTGCATCATCGCCCATACAGCATCCTCCTCGATCAGCATCGCGCCGCCCTTGGCGATCATGACGGGATCAAGCACGATGGGCACACGGCAACCCTCAAGCGCATCGGCGACCGCGTTGATGGTGGCTTCATTGCCCAGCATGCCGATCTTGATGGCATCCACACCGATATCATCGATGCAGGCGCGGATCTGGCCGGCCACGATCTCCGGCGGCACCGTGTGCACCGCGCTCACACCCAGCGTGTTCTGCACGGTGATCGCCGTCACCGCTGTCATGGCGTAACCGCCCAGTGCAGTGATCGTCTTGATATCCGCCTGAATGCCAGCGCCGCCGCCGCTGTCAGACCCGGCGATGGCCAAGATGCGCGCGGTCATGCGGCCGCCGCAGTAACGGCCGCACAGATATCATCGACCACGCGGCCGACCAGCGCCTTGTCCTCGCCTTCGGCCATCACGCGGATCAATGGCTCGGTGCCGCTCTTGCGAATGAGCAGACGCCCCTGCCCGGCCAGCTTGGCCTCCCCCGCAGCAATTGCGTCCTTCACACTTTCGGCCTCCAACGGCGCGCCGCCCTTGAAGCGCACGTTCTTCAGCAGCTGCGGCAGCGGATCGAACAGGTGGAGCAACTCGCTTGCCGGCTTGCCCGAACCCACCAGCGCGGCCAGCACCTGCAGCGCCGCCACCAGCCCATCGCCGGTGGTCGCATGATCGGCCAGGATAATGTGCCCCGATTGCTCGCCACCCACGTTGCAACCGGCTGTACGCATCAGTTCCAGCACGTGCCGATCGCCCACATTGGCGCGGTGCAACGCGATGCCCTTGGTGGCCAGAAACCGCTCCAGCCCCAGATTGCTCATCACGGTCGCCACCAGCGCCCCGCCCTTCAGCGTACCGGCTTCCGCTGCACGTGACGCGATCAGCGCCATCAGCTGATCACCATCCACCACCTGGCCGCGTTCATCGACCACGATCAACCGATCTGCATCGCCATCAAGCGCGATGCCGATATCGGCGCCCGATTCCAGCACCTTCAACTGCAGCGCCTTGGGATGGGTCGATCCCACCTTGTCGTTCACGTTGAACCCGTCCGGCGCCACGCCAATGGCGATCACTTCGGCACCCAATTCCCACAGCGCCGCCGGCGCCACCTTGTAGGCCGCACCATGGGCGCAATCGATGACGATCTTCTGCCCATCCAGGCGCAGATGTTCCGGGAAGGTCGCCTTGGCAAAGTGGATATAGCGCCCCTGCGCGTCATCAATGCGCCGCGCCCGGCCAATGGCGCGCGGTTCGGCGAGCGGAATCTCTTCCTCCAGTAGCGCCTCGATCGCCATCTCGTCGTCATCCGACAATTTGTAACCATCGGGCCCAAACAACTTGATGCCATTATCGTGAAATGGGTTGTGGCTGGCCGAAATCATCACGCCGATATCGGCCCGCATCGACCGAGTCAGCATCGCCACCGCCGGCGTCGGCATCGGGCCGAGCAAGGTCACATCCATGCCCACGCTGGTAAAGCCGGCAACCAGAGCCGATTCCATCATATAGCCTGAAAGCCGCGTGTCCTTGCCGA
>NZ_CAMCWT010000087.1:0-6602 GCF_945882885.1 Sandarakinorhabdus limnophila DSM 17366 | reverse complement strand
GCAGAACGACATCAAGGGGAAACCCCAATGACCACCGCGATCCACACCGAACTCGATGCCGACGGCATCCTCCTGCTCACCATCGACGTGCCCGGCCAGTCGATGAATGTCATCACGCCCGAAGTGCAGGCCGATCTGGCCGCCGCCATTGAGCGGCTGAAGACCGACGACGCCGTGAAGGGCGCCGTGCTCACCTCCGGCAAGGCAAGCGGCTTCATGGCCGGGGCCGACCTGAAGGGCATGGGCGCGCTGTTCGGCGGCGGCGCCGCGCCTGAAGGCAAGAGCAAGATGGCCGCGCTGTTCGATGGCGTGTTCGGCCTGAACAAGCTGCTGCGCGATCTGGAAACCTGCGGCAAGCCGGTGGCGGCGGCCGTCAATGGCCTCGCGCTGGGCGGCGGGCTGGAGTTCATCCTCGCCTGCCATTATCGCGTGATTGCTGACAATCCCAAGATCACGCTGGGCCTGCCGGAAATCATGGTCGGCCTGTTTCCGGGCGCCGGCGGCACCCAGCGCCTGCCGCGCCTCATGGGCATCCAGCCCGCCCTGATGTATCTGCTGCAAGGCAAGAACATGAACCCGCAGGAAGCCCTGGGCTTTGGTGTGGCGCAGGCCGTGGTGCCCTCCGATCAGATCATCGCCACTGCCAAGGCGTGGGTGAAGGCCAACCCCAATGGCGGCGTGCAGCCGTGGGACACCAAGAATTTCAAGATGCCCGGTGGTCCGGCCACCGCGCTCAACCCCAATTTCGCGCAGATTTTCGTTGGCGGAACCGCCATGACGCACGTGAATGCCGGCGACAATATGAACGCGCCCAAGGCGATCCTGAGCGCTGTCTATGAAGGCACTCAGGTGCCGATGGACACCGCCATCCGCATTGAATCCAAATATTTCGCCAAGGTCGTCGCCGATCCCCAGGCCGGCAACATGATCCGCAGCCTGTTTGTTTCGAAGCAGGCCGCCGAAAAGGGCGCGCGCCGTCCCAAGGGCATTGCGCCGATGCCGACGAAGAAGATCGGCATGCTTGGTGCCGGCCTGATGGGTGCGGGCGTCGCCATGGTGACGGCGCAGGCCGGCATCGAGGTGGTGCTGCTCGATCGCGATCTGGCCGCCGCCGAAAAGGGCAAGCAATACACGGCCGATCGTCTGGCCAAGAAGCGCATGGATCCGGCCAAGGCGCAGATCATCCTTGATCGCATCAAGCCGACTTCGGATTATGCCGATCTGGCCGGCTGCGACCTGATCATCGAAGCGGTGTTCGAAACCCGCGAGATCAAGGCCGATGTCACCAAGGCCACCGAAGCCGTTGTTGGCCCCGATGTGATCTTCGGTTCCAACACCTCCACCCTGCCGATCACCGGCCTCGCCAAAGCGTGGAGCAAGCCGGCCAATTTCATCGGCATCCACTTCTTCTCGCCGGTGGAACGCATGCCGCTGGTGGAAATCATCGTTGGCAAGGAAACCGGGCCGGAAGCCATCGCCAAGGCGCTGGATTATGTCGCGGCGATCCGGAAAACCCCGATTGTGGTGAATGACAGCCGCGGCTTCTACACCTCGCGCTGCTTTGGCACCTATGTGCAGGAAGGCCTGTCGCTGCTGGGCGAAGGCACGGTGCCGGCGCTGATCGAAAATGTCGGCAAGCAGATGGGCATGCCGGTGGGCCCGCTGGCCGTGAACGACGAAGTCGGCCTCGATCTCAGCTACAAGGTTGGTCAGCAGACCAAGGCCGATCTGGGCGATGCCTACAAGCCGGGTCCGGCCGATGGCGTCATCACCAAGATGCACGAACTTGGCCGTCAGGGCCGCAAGAACGCCAAGGGTTTCTATGTCTATCCCGAAGGCGGCAAAAAGCATCTGTGGCCGGAACTGGCGGCAACGGTGGCCGGTGGCCTCGCCGCGGATCAGCCCTCCGCCGCCGAGGTGAAGGAACGGCTGCTCTATCGCCAGCTTGTCGAATGCGCGCGCTGCTTTGCCGAAGGCGTGCTGGAAACCCCGCAGGACGGCGACCTGGGCGCCATCTTCGGCTGGGGCTTTGCGCCGTTCACTGGCGGTCCGTTCAGCCACATGGATACCGTCGGCATCGCCAACGTCGTCGCCACGCTGGACCGGCTGGCGCAAGCCCATGGTGAACGCTTCGCGCCGCCGCAACTGCTGCGTGACATGGCAGCGCGCGGCGACAGCTTCTACGCCATGGCGGCGAAGCAGGCGGCCTGAAGCAAGCGCTCCCCTCCCTCTTCACAGGAGGGGAGCCGCCGGGCTTGCGCAGGGCCCGTTGGGGCGGCAGGCTGAACCGAAATCAGGGGTGCAAGCATGCCAGACGTCAACGAAGCCTTCAGCCTGCCCAACGGGCAGCACTTTCGCAACCGCATCGCCAAGGCGGCAATGACGGAAGGGCTGGCGTTTCGCGATGGCCTGCCCAATGCCGCCCATGAAACCCTGTATCGGCGCTGGGCCGATGGCGGTTGCGGGCTGCTGATCACGGGCAACGTGCAGGTTGATCGCGGCCATCTGGAACGGCCGGGCAATGTGATTGTCGATGGGCCACTCAGCGACGAAGGCAAGGCGGCCTGGGCGCGCTGGGCTGCGGCGGCCACCGCTGGCGATACGCAGGCCTGGGTGCAGATCAGTCACGCCGGCCGCCAGACGCAGAAGAACGTCAATCCCCATCCGCGGGCGCCGTCGGCAGTGCCGCTGGCGCTGCCGGGCGGGCAGTTCGGCATGCCGCATCCGCTCACCGGCATTGAAATCCAGGATCTGATCGCGCGTTTTGCCAACGCCGCCGTTGTCTCGCGGGAGGCCGGCTTTACCGGCGTGCAGATCCATGCCGCGCACGGCTACTTGATCAGCCAGTTCCTCTCTCCGCTTGCCAATCTGCGCCGCGACGAATGGGGCGGCAGCCTGGAAAACCGCGCCCGTTTCCTGATTGAAACGGTGAAGGCAGTGCGGGCCGCCGTGGGGGCTGATTTCACGGTGTCGGTGAAGCTGAACAGCGCTGATTTCCAGAAGGGCGGCTTTGCCTTCGAGGAATGCCTCACCGTTGCCGGCTGGCTGGCCGATCTGGGGGTCGATTGCCTGGAATTGTCGGGCGGCACCTATGAACAGCCGGCGATGATGGACATGGATGGCCTTGCCCCGCGCGAAGAACCGAAGCAGCAATCCACCCGCCAGCGCGAAGCCTATTTCGTGCAGCTGGCGCGCGCGCTGATGGCCGCGAAAACGCCGCCGCTGATGGTGACGGGTGGCTTCCGCAGCCTGAATGCCATGCAGGATGCGCTGGCCAGCGGCATCGCCTTTGTTGGCGTCGGCCGGCCGCTGTGCGCCGATCCCACTTGCGTCACCGAACTGCTCGAAGGCCATATTGAGGAACTGCCGCGCGACGAGGAACGGCTGGCGATCGGCCCCTGGTGGCTCAGCCCGGCTTCGCCGTTCAAGCTGGTGCGGACCATGAATGGCTTTGCCGCGCAGGCCTGGTATTATCAGCAACTGCGCCGGGTTGCGGCCGGCGGCGTCGCCGAAAAGCTCAACCCGTTCAAGGCCTTTCTTGCCGAAGACAAGGAAAACAAGGCCCGGCTTTGAAACGGTTCGCGTGCATTTTTGCCAGCTTGGTACTTGCCCTTGGTTGGGCGGGCTGGCTCGGCGCGATCCGCGATCCGGCGGTGGTGCGCTATCGCGTCGAACTGGCCGGGCTGCAACGGCCGTTGCGGCTGGTGCATCTTTCCGATCTGCATGGCAGCAATTGGGATATGCCGCAGGTGCGGTTGAACCGCATCATGGATCAGGTCAACGCGCTCCATCCCGATCTGGTCGTGGTCACCGGCGATTTCCACGCCAGCAAGATCTGGGACCCGCCGATGCGGATGGACGATGCGGTGCAGCCGCTCACCCGGTTGAAAGCCCCGCTCGGCGTGTGGAGCGTGCCGGGCAATCACGATGATCCCTACTGGATCCGCTGGGTGATGCGGCGGTTCGGCCTCAAACTGCTGGCGGGCGATCTTGTTGATGTTGGCCCGATCCAGATTGTTGGCAGCGATGATCTGATCATCGGTCAGCGGCCGGTGCAGGGCCTGCGGGCCGCCGCCGCGCGCGCGCAGCCCGGCAAGCCGCTGATCGCACTGGTGCATGAACCGCGCTTGTGGACGATGCTGCCGCCCAACGTGGACCTGGTGCTGGCCGGGCACACGCATGGCGGCCAGATCCAGATCTTTGGCTGGCCGCAGTTCAAAAAACTTGATTCCCAATATCTGCGCGGCCTGTTCCGAAATCCCGGTGGCCAGCAGATGCTGGTGTCCGCCGGCATCGGTACATCCATCGTGCCCGTTCGGCTGGGCACGCAGGGTGAGATCGTGGTGGTGGAGCTTCAGCCGCCGGGAAGAAATTCAGGCACCGAAAGATAACGCTCCCCGGTGTCGTAATTGAAGCCAACGATGCGCGCGCCCGGCATTTCCTTCAGCTTCAGCGCAATGGCGGCCAGCGTCGCGCCCGACGAGATGCCGACCAGCATGCCCTCCTCGGCTGCCGAGCGCAGCGCCCAGGCCTTGGCGTCGCCGGCATCGACCTGGATCACGCCATCGAGCAGCGAGACATCGAGATTCTTCGGGATGAAGCCGGCACCGATGCCCTGGATCGGGTGCGGGCTGGGCGAGCCGCCGGAAATCACCGGGGAGGCGGCGGGTTCGACCGCGAAGACTTTCAATTTCGGCCAGCGGGCCTTCAACACCTGCGCAACGCCAGTGATGTGCCCGCCGGTGCCAACGCCGGTGATGATCGCATCGGGCGGACTGTCGGCGAAATCGGCGTGGATTTCTTCGGAGGTCGTCCGCACATGCACATCGATGTTCGCCGGGTTCTCGAACTGTTGCGGCATCCAGCTGTTCGGCGTGTTCGCCACGATTTCCAGTGCGCGGGCGATGGCGCCGTTCATGCCCTTTTCGCGCGGCGTCAGATCAAAACTGGCGCCATAGGCCAGCATCAGCCGCCGCCGCTCGATCGACATGCTTTCCGGCATGACCAGGATTAGCTTGTAGCCCTTCACTGCGGCCACCATGGCGAGGCCAATGCCGGTGTTGCCACTGGTCGGCTCCACGATGATGCCGCCGGGTTTCAGCGTGCCATCGGCTTCGGCGGCCTCGATCATGGCCAGCGCAATGCGATCCTTGATCGATCCGCCGGGATTGGTGCGTTCGGATTTGATCCACACTTCGGCGTTCGGGAACAATTTCCCCATGCGCACGTGCGGCGTGCGGCCGATGGTTTCGAGGATGTTGTTGGCCTTCATCACGGCACCTTCCGGTTGTTTGCATGTGTTTTAGACCTGCAAACGCTGCGCGCCAACGGCGGAAAATCTTGGGGTGTGTTCAGGCCGGCTTTTGCTGATCGAACCGATCGGCCTTGCGCAGTTGCGGAAAGCGCCAGGCCCACAGCACAGTAACGATGATGGCCCCCACGCCGCCGATCACCACGCCCGGTACCGCGCCGATATAGCGGGCGGCGAGGCCCGATTCCAATTCGCCCAGCTCATTGCTGGCCGAAATGAACAGGCCCGACACGCTCGATACACGCCCGCGCATGTCATCGGGCGTGTGCAGCTGGATCAGGCTGCCGCGCACGAACACGCTGATCGCATCGGCCGCGCCCAGCACCGCCAGCGCGGCGAGGCTGAGCGGGTAGGAGGTGGACAGGCCGAAGACGATGGTGGCCAGCCCAAAAAGCGCCACCGAACCGAACATCACCACGCCAACATGGCGCTTGAGCGGCCGGCTGGCGAGCAGCACCGCCATCACCACGGCGCCGGCCGACGGCGCGGCGCGCAAAGGCCCCAGCCCTTCCACGCCCACAAACAGCACATCGCGGGCATAAACCGGCAGCATCGCGGTCGCCCCGCCCAGCAACACGGCAAACAGATCAAGGCTGATCGCGCCCAGCAGCACCTTGTTGTGGCGGACATAGGCAATGCCGTCCACCAGCGAGCGCCACGGCGTGAGAATCGATGGCGCCGGGCGCGGCACCGGCCGGATCAGCATCAGGCAGATGAAGGTGAGGGCGAACAAGATGGCGGCCACCACATAGGGCGTGGCTGGCGACACCGCATAGAGAAAGGCCCCCAGCGGCGGGCCGAGCACGGCGCCGGTCTGCCAGCTGATGCTGTTCAGCGCGATGGCCTGTGGCAGCAGTTCGCGCGGCACCAGGTTGGGGGCGAGTGCGGCCATCGACGGCCCCTGGAAGGCGCGGCCGACACCAAGCAGGGCGGCGACCACGAACAACGCCAGCATCGGCATGTCACCGGCAAGCGCCAGCCAGCCGAGGACGCCGGCGCAGCAGATTTCTAGTGCGACGGCGGCGCGGGCGATATAACGCCTGTCCACCCGATCAGCGATTACGCCGACCACAAGCGCCAGACAGAACAAGGGCAGGAACTGCGCCAGCCCAATCATGCCGAGCAGAAAGGCTGCATCGTCCCGGCTCATGCTCTCGCGGGCGATATCGTACACCTGCCAGCCGATGACGACGACCATCATCATGCCTGCGACGGTGGCGAAAAAGCGCGCGACCCAGAAGGCACGATAATCGCGGATTTTCAGCGGGGCGGGAATGGACGGCACGGCCAA
>NZ_CAMCWT010000086.1:0-6603 GCF_945882885.1 Sandarakinorhabdus limnophila DSM 17366 | reverse complement strand
TTGTCTTGCGCTTCCAGTTCGCGCCAGCGCGCCAGCGCCTTCAGCCGGCCCAGCACATCGGCCTTGCGGCTGGGCAGCCGCAGCCGCAGCCAGGCGCGTTCCGGATCATTGGCATAGGTGGCGGGATCAGACGCGCGCGCCATTTCATCGTCCAGCCACTCGCCGCGGCCGGTACGGCGCAATTTGTCCACCATCCGGGGGAACAGCTGAGCAAGATGAGTGACATCGCCGATGGCATAATCGATCTGGCGATCGTTCAATGGCCGGCGGGCCCAATCGGTGAAGCGGGCGCCCTTATCCACCTGGATGTTGGCATAGGCCGCCACCAGGTTGGTGTAACCAATCTGTTCGCCCAGCCCCAGCGCCATGGCGGCGATCTGCGTATCAAACAGCGGCTCCGGGGTCTTGCCGGTGAGATTGTAAATGATTTCCAGATCCTGGCCGCCGGCGTGGAACACCTTCAACACCGGTTCTTCCACCAGCAGCTTCAACAACGGCGCCAGATCGAGATCGGGGCTCTTGGGATCGATGGCGGCGGCTTCGTTCGGGCAGGCCACCTGCACCAGGCACAGATCGGGGTAGTAGGTGCTCTCGCGCATGAACTCGGTATCCACCGCGACGAAATCAGCGGTAGCCCAGCGGGCGCAAAGTTGTTCGAGAGTCGCGGTGTCCGTCACCAGCGGATGGATCAGCATGGGGCCCGTTACTCCAATCTCGCCGCTTGACAAAGCGGTGAATGACGTGTGCTAGCCGCCCTTCAAAACAAAGTTGCCGGAACACGGAAAAATGCACGTTTATCGCACCCACAATTGCGCCGCCCTGCGCGCCGCCGATGCCGGCCAGACGGTCAAACTGTCGGGCTGGGTCCACCGCAAGCGCGATCATGGCGGCGTGCTGTTCATCGATCTGCGCGATCACCATGGCCTGACCCAGATCGTCGCCGGCCCGTCGTCGCCGGCGTTCCCGGTGCTGGACCGCATCCGGGTGGAATCGGTGGTCACCATCGTTGGTGATGTCGTGCTGCGCGAAGGCGGCGCCATCAACAGCCGGCTGCCCACGGGCGAAGTGGAAGTGCGCGCCAAGGATATCACCATCCAGTCCACCGCCGATGAACTGCCGATGCCGGTGGCCGGTGAGGCCGAATATCCCGAAGATATCCGCCTGAAGTATCGCTTCCTCGATCTGCGTCGCGACCGCTTGCACCAGAACATCATGCTGCGCAGCAATGTGATTTCGTCGCTGCGCCGCCGCATGATCGATCAGGGGTTCATGGAATTCCAGACGCCGATCCTGACGGCGAGCAGCCCGGAAGGCGCGCGCGACTATCTGGTGCCCAGCCGCGTGCATCCAGGGAAATTCTATGCGCTTCCCCAAGCGCCGCAGATGTTCAAGCAGCTGCTGATGGTGGCCGGGTTTGACCGTTACTTCCAGATCGCGCCGTGCTTCCGCGATGAAGACGCCCGCGCTGATCGCAGCCCGGGTGAATTCTACCAGCTCGATTTCGAAATGAGCTTTGTCACCCAGGAAGACGTGTTCGCCGCCATTGAACCGGTGCTGGCCGGCGTGTTCGAGGAGTTCTCCGGCTTCGGCGGCCGTGATCCGTGGACGGTCACCAAGGGCGCGTTCCCGCGTATTCCCTATGCGGAATCGATGCTGAAGTATGGCAACGACAAGCCCGACCTGCGCAACCCGATCGTCATCACCGACGTTTCCAGCCACTTTGTCGGCTCGGGCTTCGGCCTGTTCGCCAAATTGGTGGATAGCGGCAACGTCGTGCGCGCCATTCCGGCGCCCGGCACGGCCGAAAAGAGCCGCAAGTTCTTCGACGACATGAACGAATGGGCGCGCAGCGAAGGCTATGCCGGTCTCGGCTATGTCACCCGCAAGGGCGGTGAGTTCGGCGGCCCCATCGCCAAGAACCATGGCGAGGAAGGCATGCTGGCGCTGTACGAGGCGCTCGGCCTTGGCCCGGATGACGGCTGTTTCTTCGCTGCCGGCAAGGTAGCCCAGGCGGCCAAGCTGGCCGGGCTCGCCCGTACCCGCATCGGCACGGAACTGGACCTGATCGAGCAGAACGCCTACAAATTCTGCTGGATCGTCGATTTCCCGATGTTCGAGTACGACGAAGACGCCAAGAAGATCGACTTCAGCCACAACCCGTTCTCGATGCCGCAGGGCGAACTGGAAGCGCTGGAGACCCAGGACCCGCTGACCATCAAGGCGTATCAGTACGATATCGTCTGCAACGGTGTCGAACTATCGTCGGGCGCGATCCGCAACCATCGCCCGGACATCATGTACAAGGCGTTCGAAATCGCCGGCTACACCCAGGAACAGGTGGATGCCAACTTCTCCGGCATGATCAACGCCTTCAAGTTCGGCGCGCCGCCACACGGTGGCTCGGCGCCGGGCGTGGATCGCATGGTGATGCTCATCGCTGATGAACCCAACATCCGCGAAGTGATCGTGTTCCCGATGACGCAGAAGGCCGAAGACCTGATGATGAACGCGCCGGCGCCGGCGACGCTGAAGCAGCTGCGCGAGCTGCATATCCGCATCGTCGACTAAGCAGGGCTTGCCTCCATGCCGGCGGGCTGCCAGCCTGCCGGCCATAAGCCCACACAATCTCGTCGATTTCGAAGTCGATCATGATCTTCCGCGCAGCGACTATGAAACGCAGCTTGAAGCCCTGCAGCATCGGCTGGAGCTGATCCAGGCCGCCTATATCATGCAGGGCCTGGAAGGCATCGTTGCCATCGAAGGCTGGGATGCGTCGGGCAAGGGCGGGCTTGTGACGCGGATGAACGCGACGCTCGATCCGCGGTTCTGCAAGGTCTGGTCGATTGCGGCGCCCACGCGCGAGGAGGCGGCGCGCCATTATCTGTGGCGGTTCTGGCAGCGCCTGCCCGGCAATCGCGAAATCGCCGTGTTCGATCGCACCTGGTACGGCCGGGTGCTGGTGGAGCGGGTCGATGGCTTCACGCCGGAGCCGCGTTGGCGGGATGCCTTCAAGGAAATCAATGAGTTCGAGGCATTGCTGCTGGCCGATGGCGTGCGGCTGGTGAAGATTTTCCTGCACACCACGCAGGCCGAGCAGGACAAGCGGCTGGAAGAGCGGATCAAGACCCCTTGGAAACGCTGGAAAACCGGCACGGATGATTACCACAACCGGTCTCAGCGGGCGGCCTATGTCGAGGCCTATGAGGACATGTTCCGTTTATGCTCGCCGCCGTCCGCGCCGTGGCACGTGGTTGCCGCCAATGACAAGAAATGGGCAAGGGTGCGCAGCCTGGAGTTGATCTGCGAGGCGCTGGGCGCCGGCGTGGACCTCAGCTGGCCGGAGCCGGATGCGGAATTGGTGAAGATTGCGGAGAAGGCGCTGGGGAAGAAGCTGGATTAACCCGGGTTGTCCCTGCCCAACCACTCGCTCAGCCGGTTGGGGCCTTTCGTGACCGCCCGGTCGGGATAAAGCGTTTCATAGACCACGGCATTTTCCAGCACGCGCTGCACATAGTTGCGGGTTTCCGCAAAGGGGATGTTCTCGATCCAGTCGAGAATGTCGCCGTTCCTGGGGTCGCCGTTCTGGGCAATGAAGCGCCGCACATTCCCCGGCCCGGCATTATAGGCTGCCACCGCCAGCGGCGCGGACCCACCGTAACTCGCCCGCAGCCGCTCGATGAAGCCGCTGCCAAGCGTGACATTCCACACCGGGTCCTGCGTCAACCGGCTGGCCGGGCTGGCGGGCAGGCCCATCTTCTGGGCCTGTTCGGCGGCCGTCGCCGGCACCAGTTGCATCAGGCCGAGCGCGTTGGCGCTTGAGCGTGCGGTGCGATCGAACTGGCTTTCCTGCCGTGTGATGGCGTGGATGATGGTGAAGCGCGGCAGCAGGCTTTCGGGCAGCGGCAGCACCGGGAAGGCGGCGGAAATCAGCGCCAGCTCCGCCGTGCCGCGTGCGGCCTTGCCGGCGTGAACACCCGCATCAGGGCGGTTGAGCGGCCCGGCCAGCCCTGCCACCAGCGCGGCACGCTGCGGGGTTTCGGCGGTATCGGCGAGTTGCTTCAGAAATGTGGTTTGCCGGCCGCGATCAATGTCGGCCAGTGCAAACACGGCGCGCACACGGCCTTCGGCGCAGAAATTGCCGGCGGTCACTGCATCAAGAGCGGGAAGAGGGCGATTGTCCAGCGACAGCGGCTGGCCCAAACGCTCGCTGGCCAATTGGCCATAGAAATAATCCGGATGGCGGGCTGCGGCGGCGAAATACTGCCGGGCTTGTTCCCGCTGGCCGGCGGCTTCCGCGGCGCGGCCAGCCCAGTAATCGCCGCGCGCCTGGCTGATCGGCGTCTGCGCCACGGCGCGGGCATTGCGGAAATGGGTGAGCGCTTGCGCCGGCTGGTTCAACCGCCGCAGGGCGATCCAGCCGGCAAGCCACTCCGCATCCAACAGTGCCGAACGTTCCGCCACCGGCCGCGCCGCCATGCGTGCGGCATCCAACCCGTGCCCGGCCAGCACGGCGCGGGCGCTTGTCACATTGCCCGCGCGCCACAAGGCCCGGCCGATATCGAGCCGCGCCTTCAGCCAGCTTTCCAGACCGATGCTGAGCAGCCCGCCGGCCACGCGCGGCGTTGCCGGCCCGGATAGCAGGGTATGGCACTCGGCAGCGCGGCCCTGGCGGATCAGCCATTGCGCCTCGTCGAGCACCAGCCCGGCTTCACGGCGCAGGCGATCCGGCACCACGGCCACGCGGGCGGCTACATCGGGTGCACCCCGTTTCAGGGCGATGCGGGCCAGCGCCCACAGGCGGGTATCGGTATCGACACGGGCCAGCATGCGTCCCGCCGGCGTGATGCGATCGGCCCACAACAGCCGGTCCATGCGGCTGGCATGATCTTCGGGTCGCAAGCGGTCGCCAAATTTCGCCAGCAGCCGGGCTTCCTGCACGTCATCCAGCCCGGCGGAATCCCAGGCGTCGCGCGCCCATGTGGCGGCCGTGCCTGCCTGTCCGCTGGCGAGCAGTGCTTCGGCGTAGCGCCATTTACCCTCGGCCGTGAGCGGAGCCACGCGCGCAAAATGGCGCACGATCTCATTGGCCGGCGTATCGTCGCCAATGCTGCGTTCGGCAAGCCGGCGGATGGTGGTGGATGCCGGCCAATCCGTGTGCCCGGCCAGGAAGGCGGCATATTCGCTGAAACTCGCCTTGTAGGGCTCGCGCCGCAGCCGGTCCCAGGTCACCACTTCGTCCAGCACCGGCACGGCTTGGCCACCGGTGAGCGGAGCGGCGGATAGCTGGTTGAAGCGCCCGCTTTCATTGTCGGCCAGCCGCGCCTGATAGCGCGCGATGGTGGCGGCATCGAGCGTTTGCGCGGCGACGGGGGCGGCCAATACCACCGATATGCTGGACAGGGCGGCCCACCCGCTTCTATTGCGCACACTATACATGCTGCCCGTGATAAGGTGCGGCAGAGGAACAGGCAATGAATGGACGTCCCTTCACAGGATCAATGCCGGCGCTGGTCACCCCGTTCAAGAATGGCGCGGTGGATCTGGATGGCTTTGCCGCGCATGTGGAATGGCAGATCGCCGAAGGCAGCCATGGTCTGGTGCCGGTGGGCACCACAGGCGAATCTCCCACGCTGGCCCATGATGAACATTATGCCGTGATCACCGCCTGCGTGGAGGTGGCGGCCAAGCGCGTGCCGGTGATCGCCGGCTGTGGCAGCAACGACACGCGCACGGCGCTGGCGCACCTGGCGCATGCGGAAAAAGTCGGCGCCGATGCCGCGTTGATCGTCGTGCCCTATTACAACAAGCCGAGCCAGGCTGGCCTGATCGCGCATTTTACCGCGCTGCATGACGCGACGTCGTTGCCGATCATCATCTACAATATCCCCGGCCGCAGCGTCGCCGACATGTCGGTGGAGACGATGGCCGAGCTGGCGAAGCTGCCGCGGATCATCGGCGTGAAGGATGCCACCGGCAACATCGCCCGAGTGGCGCAGCAACGGTTGGCGTGCGGCACTGATTTCATCCAGCTTTCCGGCAATGATGACATGGCGGTGGGCTTCAACGCGCAGGGCGGGGTGGGGGCGATTTCCGTGACGGCCAATGTGGCGCCGAAGTTGTGCGCGCAGATGCAGGAAGCGACACAGCGTGGCGATTATGCCGGCGCGCTGGCCATCAATGATCGGCTGCAGCCACTGCACGCGGCGCTGTTCAGCGATGCCTCGCCCGGCCCGACCAAATATGCGCTCAACCGGCTTGGCCGCATGGGCGTTGAAGTGCGCCTGCCGATCGCTGATCCTTCGGATACTGCCAAGGCTGCGGTTGACGCCGCTCTCGCCCACGCTGGCTTGGTGTGATGGCAAGACCGAAGCCTACCGTTGGCGTTAAAGTGAAGACCGTTGCCGAGAACCGGCGCGCGCGTTTCGAATATTATATCGAGGACGTGGTGGAAGCTGGCATCATGCTGACCGGCACCGAGGTGAAGTCGCTGCGCAAGGGCCAGGCCAGCATCGCCGAAAGCTTTGCCGAGGTGCGCGATGGCCAGATGTGGCTGATCAATGCGACCATTCAGGAGTTCAGCCACGGCAATATCTTCAATCACGA
>NZ_CAMCWT010000085.1:0-6660 GCF_945882885.1 Sandarakinorhabdus limnophila DSM 17366 | reverse complement strand
TAAAGCCCTGCGTGATGACGCGGGTGTTTGCGTTGACGAGAATGCTCATCTCAAGCGGCCTTTTTCACTTCAGCAACGATCTTGGCCGCTGCATCACCCAGATTGTCGGCCGACACGATCGGCAGGCCGGAGTTGGCGAGGATTTCCTTGCCCAGTTCGACGTTGGTGCCTTCCAGGCGCACCACCAGCGGCACCGACAGGCTGACTTCCTTCGCAGCGGCGATGATGCCTTCCGCGATGATGTCGCAGCGCATGATGCCGCCGAAGATGTTGACCAGGATGCCCTGCACAGCCGGATCCTTCAGGATCAGCTTGAAGGCGTTGGTCACCTTTTCCTTGTCGGCGCCGCCGCCGACATCGAGGAAGTTGGCCGGCTCGGCGCCATTCAGCTTGATGATGTCCATGGTTGCCATGGCGAGGCCGGCGCCGTTCACAAGGCAACCGATGTTGCCATCCAGCTTGATGAAGGCAAGATCATACTTCGATGCTTCGACTTCGGCCGGGTCTTCCTCGGTCAGGTCGCGCAGTTCGACCAGATCGGGGTGGCGATAAAGCGCGTTGGGATCGAAACCGACCTTGGCATCGAGCACCAGCAGCTTGCCATCATCCGTTACGGCGAGTGGGTTGATTTCCATCTGGCTGGCATCGGTGCCGATGAAGGCATCATAGAGCTTCAGCGTGACGTTTTCCGCCTGCTTGGCGAGCGGGCCGGTCAGGCCCAACGCGGCAGCGACGGCGCGGCCATGGTGCGGCATGGCGCCAGTCGCCGGATCGATGGTGATGGTGTGAATCTTTTCGGGGTGGTGATGCGCCACGTCCTCGATGTCCATGCCACCTTCGGTGCTGGCAACGATGGCGATGCGGCCGGTAGCACGATCGACCAGCATCGCGAGATAGAGTTCCTTGGCGATATCAACGCCGTCGGTGACATAGAGGCGGTTGACCTGCTTGCCGGCGGCACCGGTCTGGATCGTCACCAGCGTGTTGCCCAGCATGTCGCTCGCCGCCGCGCGCACGTCGTCGGCGCTGCGGGCCAACCGTACACCGCCCTTGGCTTCCGGCGGCAGTTCCACAAACTTGCCCTTGCCGCGGCCACCAGCGTGAATCTGCGCCTTCACGATATAGAGCGGGCCCGGCAACTTGGCCGACGCGGCCACCGCTTCCTCGACGCTCATCGCGGCATAGCCGACTGGCACCGGAACGCCGAATTTGGCCAGCAATTCCTTGGCCTGATACTCATGGATGTTCATTGGAAATCCCTATCCCTTAGTCAGCCTTGCAGGCGAAATTCACGCCAGCGACGGGTCGATGCCCTTGCAGGCCGTCAGCAGCTCTTTCACCGCATCCACGCTCACCTGGAAATTGGCTTTTGCAGACTGCGACAATTCGATCTCCACGATGCGCTCGACGCCGCCGCCGCCGATGATCACTGGCACGCCGACATAAAGATCGGAAACGCCATACTGGCCGGTCAGGTTCACGGCGCAGGGCAGCAGACGCTTCTGGTCGTACAGGTACGCCTCGGCCATTTCGATGCCGCTAGTGGCCGGTGCATAATAGGCGCTGCCGGTTTTCAGCAGGGCGACGATCTCGCCGCCGCCGGAACGGGTGCGTTGGATGATGGCGTCGATGCGCTCCTGGGTGCTCCAGCCCATCTTGATGAGATCGGGCACCGGGATGCCGGCAACGGTGGAGTATTCGATCACCGGCACCATCGTGTCGCCGTGGCCGCCGAGCACGAAGGCGTTGACGTCACGCACGCTGACCTTGAACTCGTCGGCAAGGAAATGGCGGAAGCGAGCGGAATCAAGCACGCCCGCCATACCGCACACCATGTGGTGCGGCAGGCCCGAGAACTCGCGCAGCGCCCATACCATGGCATCCAGCGGGTTGGTGATGCAGATCACGAAGGCGCCGGGTGCGTGGGCCTTGATGCCCTCCCCCACCGCCTTCATCACCTTCAGGTTGATGCCCAGCAGATCGTCGCGGCTCATGCCCGGCTTGCGGGCGACACCAGCGGTGACGATGATCACATCGGCGCCAGCGATATCGGCATAATCGTTCGAACCCTTCAGGTTCACATCAAATCCTTCGACTGGCGCGCACTGGGCCAGATCGAGCGCCTTGCCCTGCGGCACGCCTTCCACCACATCGAACAGCACGATATCGCCCAGCGCGCGCTGCGCCGCGAGGTGAGCCAGCGTGCCGCCGATGTTGCCGGCGCCGATCAGGGCGATTTTCTTGCGAGCCATGGTGGTCTCCGTCTGAATGAGAATCTGAACGATTCTGGCAAAATGTCGCAGGCTGGATAGAGCGCGGCGGCGCACTGTGCAACCGCAGCAAAGCCCTATCCGGTGAAAACTGGGAGGCGGTTTCAGCCGCCGTGGCCAAGCGCCAAGTAGGCCGCGGACTGCATCTCCATCAATCGGCTGGCGGTGCGTTCGAATTCGAAGCTGGAATCGCCGGCCGGATAGAGTTGATCAGGCTGGGCATCGGCGGCCGCGACAAGCTTGACCTTCTGCTCATACAGCGCATCGATCAGGTGGATAAAGCGGATCGCCTCGTTGCGGTTTTCAGGGCCAAGCCTGGGAATGCCGACGATCAGCACCGTGTGATAATGGCGGGCGATGGCGAGATAGTCAGCCGCACCCAGCGGCTGCCGGCACAGCCGGCCAAAGCTGAACACGGCGACGCCCTTCAGCGATTTGGGCACGTGCAGGAAACGGCCGCCGGGCAGCGACAGTTCGGCCGTGGGCACATGCTCGCGGTCTTCGGGCGGATAATCGGTCATCTGGAAGAAGGCGGCGGAGAGCGCGGCGGTGGCTTCGGGGCCATTGGGGACATGCCAGGTCTGGGTGCCGCCAAGCCGGGCCAGGCGATAATCAGTCGGCCCGTCCAACGTTACCACGTCCAGCCTGGCTTCGATCAGGGCGATGAAAGGCAGGAACAGATGACGGTTGAGTCCATCCTTATAGAGATCGCGCGGGGGGCGGTTGCTGGTGGTCACCACCGTCACGCCCCGCTCCAGCAAGGCGGTGAACAATCGGGACAGGATGGCGGCGTCGGCGATATCCTTCACCTGCATCTCGTCGAAACACAGCAGGCGGGCGGATGTGGCGATCTGATCGGCGACGCTGATCAGCGGATCAGCATCACCGGCTTGGCGGCGGGCGTGGATGGCACCGTGCACCTCGGCCATGAATTCATGGAAATGGGAGCGGCGTTTGGGAGATACAGCCGAAGCGGAGAAGTACAGGTCCATCGCCATGGACTTGCCACGCCCCACGCCGCCCCAGATGTAGAGGCCCTTCGGGGCATCGGGCGGCGCCTTGCCGAACAGACGGCCAATCAGGCCGGGTGTTTCGACAGGACGTTTCAGCGCCGTTTCCAGCGCCGCCAGCCGGGCCACAACCGCCGCCTGCGCGGCATCGGGCTTCAGTTCGCCCGCCGCCAGCAGTTCGGCATAGCGGCCAGCAACATCAGTCAACCTGCGTCTCTCCCGGGCGCGTCGCATGGCCCTCAGCCGTCGGCCGTGCCGGGCGCGGGATCTTGCGCATGGTGCCGGTGAAGCTGGAGAGGTTGACGCCATCCTGAGTGACGAGGCCGCGCACGAACAGCATCTTGCCGGTTTCCTTCAAGATTTCACCGTGCGCCTCGATCGGCTTGCCGACGATCCCAGCTGAAAGAAAATCGGTCGCGCAGCTCAAGGTGACGGCGGCAGAGTTTTCCAACTGGCGGAAGATGAAGGCAAACATCGCCATGTCGATGAACGACATGATGAACCCGCCATGCAGATATCCGAGGCCATTCGAATGCTTGCGCGCCGTTTCCATGCGGCATTCCACCCCGCGCGCGCCTTCGCGGAAGAAGAAATCGCCCAGCATCGAGGCAAAGCGGCCATCGGGATCGCGGCGCCAGCAGGTCCAGCCCGCGTTGGGGCCTTCGGTGAATGTTTCGCGAGACATGGGAACAGCGGTTAGCGCCGCTGCTGCGCCGCGTAAAGCATCAGCGATGCACGGACGCCAGCAGCCATTGCGCGGCGGCCCGCCAGTTCAGCGGCGTCGCCTGCAGCACCGCGGCAAATTGCGCCTGTGCCTCGGCAAACCGGCCCAAGGTGCGCAACTGCGATCCCATCACATAATGATGGCGCGCCAGCGCGGCAGGTTGAGCCACCAGCGCCTCACCATGTTTTTCGATCAAGCGCTGCCGGCCGACGATGCCCTTGTCCAGGCTACGAGTGAGGCTGTCGGGGCTGTCGTGGGCGACCGCGAGTGGTTCATTTATATAGTGGAACCGCGCCCCGATGCGGGCAAGGCGCAGCACCAGATCCCAATCCTGAAAGCGTGGCATCGCCGGATCAAAGACTCCCACGCGTTGGAAAATCGCCCGGGTCATGGCCCAACAGATCCACCACCTTGCTCCGCGCTTCAGCGATCTGCGGGAAATGGGTGAGCATTCCAATCAGCAGCACGCCCAACATCAGGCGCGGCGGTGTCGCCCAAGGCAGACCTGGGATTGCAATGGCCACATAGGATGGCCAAGCCACCATCAGGAACATGTAGATCGCCAACAACTTGAAAAATGGCGCGTTGTCGGCCTTGTCCACGTCCGGCAGCAGCCAAAGGCTGACACCGGCCATCACCAGGATCGGAAAGCCGACAAAGCGGAATGCCAGCGTGCCACCGATGGCAACGAGGAAGCCGGTGTACATGGTGAGGAACAGCGCCAGCGCCACAAAGGCAATGCTGGCAAATTTCCACCAGGTGCGGTGATGCAGGCTATTGTATTGCGGCAGAATACGCGCTGATTTGCGATCCCTAGCGGCGTGGGTCGAGAAGGTGACAGCGGTCATGCGCTCACCTGCTCTCTTTGCCTGTCGCGGCTCAAATCCTGCTGCACAGTCCTGCCCATCATGCCAATACTACGGCTGTCGACGGCCAGCATTGCGCAGGCAGCCTATCAAAGCCGTCAAGCCCCTGCAAGCGAAGCTGCTGTGACAGCAGGGGCCGGCATCGGCGGCAGCAGCGCCGCAATAGCCATTCCGATGGCAAGCAGGGCGCGATCGCTGCCAGCCGGGCCATCGAGTTCGATGCTGATCGGCAACCCGCTGGTTTGGCCAAGCCCGCAGGGCATCACCAGCCCGGGCAGGCCCGCCGTGCTGCCGGGCAGGATGTTGCGGCCAATGGCGGTGGCAAACGGCACTTCCACGCCGTTGATCGGAACGACGCGATCAGAGCCGATCGGCGTGGCCGGAACCAGCGTTGTGGGAAACAACAGGGCCGAGATGCGGTGATCGGCAAAGCAGTTAGCCAACAGCTGCTGCAGCGTGCGACGATGGTGATCGCGGGCCATGACATAGGTCGGGTCCGGCATGGCGCTGATCGGTGTGCACAGGCTGAGCGCAGCTTGCACATCAGGGCTGGCCACTTGGGCCGCGAGTTCGGTCAGACTGACCGGCGCATCGTGGGCCGCCAGATACGCGCTGAGCGATGGCAGGAAATCATGGAAGATGACCGGCACGCTGGCTGCATCAACCAGCGCCTGCAGGCCAGATAACTGCACATCAACGATCACGACCCCCGCTGCTTCCAGAACGGCAATGATACCAGCAGTCGCCTCCGCCACTTCGGGATCGAGGCTGGAGAAGAAGAAGGCAAGATCCAGTCCAAGCCGTAAGCCAGCCAGCGGAATAGGCGCCGCAAAAGCTGGCTCCCCGGTCATCACCTCATCGAACAGCAGGATATCGTCCATGCAGCGTGCGTGCGGGCCAACCTGATCGAACAAGGCTGTCATTGGCACCACCCCGGCATTGGGATAGCGGCCCGTCGTCGGCCGAAAACCGAATAACCCGCACAGCGCCGCCGGCACCCGGATCGATCCGGCGGTATCCTCAGCCACACCCAGCGGCGCCATGCCGGCGGCCACGGCAGCGGCTGTACCACCAGAACTGCCGCCGGGGATTCGCGACGGGTCATGTGGATTGCGCACCGCGCCAAAGGCAGCGTTGGAACTCGTCCAGCCAAAGGAAAGCTCGTGGAGATTGGTCTTGCCCAGCACGATGGCACCAGCCTGCCGCAGCAGCGAGACGGCAGCGGCGTCGGTGGCGGGGCGGAAACCTCGAAGGGCGTTGGTCCCGCCGGTGGTGGGATAGTCGGCTGTGTTGATACTGTCCTTAACCGGCACCGGAAGGCCGTGTAGGGGACCGAGCGGCTTCCCGGCGGTGCGGTGGGCATCGGCAGAGCGAGCCTGGGCCAGAACCTGCTCTGCATCAAGATTGATGAAGGCATTGAGATGCGCGCCCTGCCCGCAGCGCGCCAACAGTGCCGTGGCATAGGTTTCGGCAGAAATTTCGCCAGAGGCCATACGAGCAACAGCGGCGCTGGCCGAAAGTTCGCACAGCTCCGTGACGTCCATGGCCGTTTCCTTGCGCGGCTTAACCCGCGCGTTCGAGCATCATCAGCTTGATGTCCGCGATCGCCTTGGCCGGGTTCAGGCCCTTGGGGCAAACATTGGAGCAGTTCATGATGGTATGGCATCGATAGACGCGGAATGGATCTTCCAGCGCATCGAGCCGCTCGCCGGTCATCTCGTCACGGCTGTCAGCCAGCCAGCGATAGGCTTGCAGCAGGATGGCGGGGCCCAAGAACTTGTCGCTGTTCC
>NZ_CAMCWT010000084.1:0-6746 GCF_945882885.1 Sandarakinorhabdus limnophila DSM 17366 | reverse complement strand
TTGGGGCCGACAACACCGGTCAACCCCGGTTCGATCAGCAGATCGACCGGTTCAACGAAGGACTTGAAGCCCGCAAGGCGAAGACGGCGAAATTCCAAGGGCGCTTACCGGAGAGCCGCCTGCAGCTTGGTTTCGAGATCGGCCCAGCTAAACACGCCTTCCTGCACCGTGCCGTTGATGATGAAGCTGGGCGTCCCGGTGAGCTTCAGCTCGTTCACTGCCTGGTTCCTGAGATCATTCACGGCCTTCAGCTGCGCCGGATCGGCGAGGCACTGATCGAACTTGGCCCGCGGGATGCCGCGCAGCTTCACATAGTCAGCCAGGCCGCCCAGTTCGGCCATGCGGGCAATGGCCTGATCTTCCGGCAGCTTGCTGAGCGCCTCCTGATCGGCCTTGCCGATGCGGCCGAACGGCTCGGTCCAGCCCATCTGATCAGCATAGAAATTGTCGAGCAGGCCGAAGAAGGCCGCCGGACCCTGACAGCGGGCCAGCACGGTGGCGGCATAATCCGGGCCGTTCAGCACGAAGTTACGATATTCATAGGAAACGTTGCCGCTGGCGACATATTTGGATTTGAGCGTGGCCGTGGCGGCTTCATGGAATTCGCGGCAGTGCGGGCAAGTGAGCGAGGCGAATTCGACCAGCTTCACGCGGGCATCGGGGTTGCCCATTCGGAAGCCGCCTTCTGGCGTGGCGGCCACGACATCCACCCAGTTCTGGCCTGCCGGCGCGGCCACGGCGGGGCCGGCCGGCGCATCGGCAGCACCAGAGGCGTCTGGCGTGGCGGTCTTTTCGCCGCAAGCGGCGAGCATCAGTGCGAGAGCGGAAACAGCAAGAAGCAAGCGCATCATTTCGTCCTTCCAGGAGCGGCCTTCACGGCGGCATCAAGCAATGGTTCAAGCGCGGCCCAATCAAACACGTCGGTTTGCATGCGGCCGTTGATCAGGAAACTGGGCGTGCCCTGCAGTTGGTGATTCTGCACGGCATCAGCGCGGATGGCGAGCAGCCGGTCCATCCCCGGCTTGGCCGCAACACAGGCGTCATAACGGGCGCGCGGCAGGCCGGCAGCAGCAGCGAATTCCGGCAGCTTGCCGGCGATGGCCATGGCATTGCCTTGACTGTCCTGCGGCAGCGCCTGGATACGGGTGCGTTCGGCTTCCGGGATGGTCATGAAGGGCTGGATCAGCTGATCCTGGCGGGCATAGATGCGGTTGACGAAAGCCCAGGCCTGCGGCGCGGCCTGGCACTGCATCAGCAGCCCGGCCATCAGATCGATACCGTTCAACGAGAACGGCCGATATTCATAACTCACCTGACCAGCCGCCAGCCAGCGGCTGCGGATCACCGGCAGGCCGGCTTCGTGAAAGGCGCGGCAGTGCGGGCAGGTGAGGCTGCCGAACTCGATCAGCTTCACCGGCGCATTGGGATTGCCCATCAAGATGCCGCCCTGCGACGTGGTGGCAAGGCGCGTGGACCAATCGGCGGAAGCGACCACGACGCGCGCGGCCGGTTTGGCGGGTGCTGCAATCAGCGGGCCAGCGGCGAGGCCGGAAATTAGGAAGGCTAGAGCAAGTCGCATGAGCCTTCTGTAGCGTGGCGCAGGCGGCAGCGCCAAGCCCCTTCCCGTCAGCGAATTTTCGGCAGGCCGTTGGAGGTGGCCAGCGCTTCGGCCAGCGATTGCAACGTGGCGCGCAATTCCGGGTCTGCAATGTCCCGCAGCGTGGTGCGCGTGGCTTCCGGCAGTGGCCCGGGCGGCGGCGGTGGCGGTTCGGGCGGCGGTGCCATGGTGGCGGCGCCCTGTTCGATCGCAATGCGGGCGACCGCGGCAAAACCCAGGATGCGATTGGCGCGTTCGATGATCTGCGCTTCGACATGGCGCAACATGGGCGCGAGCGCGCCAGTGGCGGCCACGGCCAGCGTGCCGCCATCCTTCTGGCCGCGCGGGAAACGCAGCCGCAGCGGCCGGCTGTGCCGGGCAAATTGGGGCCCAACGATTTCGGCCCAGCGATCATTCAGCGCCGAATGCGTGAACCCGAAGCGCTTGAAGGCCTGGCCGCCGACATCGCTGACCAGCTCGGCAATCGGCTTGGCGCGGCCGCCACGCGGTTTGTCCTGCGGCTTTGGCGGCGCAGCTTTTGAAGGCGTTTTCGGCATCGCCGGATCCATGCCATAGACGCGGCGTGACCGATAGCTGGCCCCACGAACTTCTCCACTGGTACCGCGCCCATGCGCGCGACCTGCCGTGGCGCAATCCGCCCGGCAGGCAGCTTCCGGGCGACCCGGATTGGCCCTATCGTGTTTGGCTGTCCGAAGTGATGCTGCAGCAGACGACGGTGGAGGCGGCGACACCCTATTTCCACGCCTTCACGAAAGCCTGGCCGACGGTTTCGGCACTGGCAGCGGCCAGGGATGAAGCGGTGATGCAGGCCTGGGCCGGCCTTGGTTATTACGCGCGCGCACGTAACCTGCTGGCCTGCGCGCGGGCGGTGGTGGAACGGCACGGCGGGCGATTCCCGGCCAGCGAAGCCGAATTGCGCGATCTGCCCGGCATTGGCGATTATACGGCGGCGGCGGTGGCGGCGTTCGGTTTCGGCCGCGATGCCGTGGTGATCGACGGCAATATCGAACGGGTGGTGAGCCGGATGTTTGGGATTGCGACGCCCCTGCCCGCGGCCCGCGTGGCCATCAGGGCGGCCCTCACGCCGCTGGTGCCGCAGGGGCAGGCCGGCGATTTCGCGCAGGCGATGATGGATCTGGCCCGCCGCGTCTGCACGGCGCGGTCCCCACGTTGCCTCGCCTGCCCGCTGATCGCATCCTGCGCCGCCCACAAGGCGGGCACGCCCGGTGCCTTCCCGGTGAAGGCCGCGAAAAAGGCACGGCCCACAAGGCAGGGCACGGCCTGGTGGATCGAGGCGGACGGCGCGGTGTTGACGGTACTGCGCCCGGCCAAGGGCCTGCTCGGCGGCATGCGGGCGCTGCCGAGTTGCGATTGGCGCGGGGGCGGCGCACCGCCGCTGGAAGGCGAATGGCAATCGCTGGGCATGGTTCGTCACGGCTTCACCCATTTCGATCTGGAACTCAGCGTGCAGGCGCTGATCCTGCAGTCTCGGCCGGCGCTCGCAGGCGACTGGCTGGCGCTGAGCGAAGTCGAATCCGCCGGCATGCCCACGCTTTTTGCCAAGGCAGCGCGCCGGGGGCTTGCCGCCGATGATTTCAAGGGGAACAAGGCGGCATGACGATTTTCCATGATGTGCCGGTCACCGGCTTTTCCGGCAATGAACTCGACCGCGCTGACGAGATCCGGCGCGACCCCGCCGCGCTGATTGCCATGCGCGCCCGGCCCGATGCGCGCTGGCTGGTGCTGGATGGCCTCAACCCTGTGGTACGGCCGGGCGACAACCCGACGATCCTGTGGGCCTATCGTTCGGATGTGCCGCACGATGCGCTTTCGATCTTTCTGGGGGTTGGCCCGGATGGGCCGCGCTTTGCCGCCGCGGCCCCGTCGGATGAACTGGTGGCGGATTTTGGTGGCAAATTGCTGGATGCGCGCGCTGCCGGTGCCCTGCTGCCGGCACGCGAAGCCGCCATCGTGGCGCAGGCGCGCAGCATCATCGATTGGCACCAACGCCACGGCTTTTGCGCAGTGTGCGGCGGCAAGACGGAGCTTTCAAAGGCCGGCTATGCCCGCTCTTGCATCGCCTGCAAGGCCGAACATTTCCCACGCGTCGATCCGGTCGTGATCATGCTGGCGGTAAAGGATGGCCACGCCCTGATCGGCCGCCAGCCGCGCTTCCCCAAGGGCTTCCTGTCGGCGCTGGCCGGCTTTGTCGAACCGGGCGAGAGCCTGGAGGAAGCCGTGCGCCGCGAATTGTGGGAAGAGGCCGGCATCGAGACCGGCCGGGTGCTGTATCTCGCCAGCCAGCCGTGGCCCTTCCCGTCCAGTCTGATGATCGCCGCCTTTGCCGAGGCCGAAGGTTTCGAGGTGCGGCTGGACGAGGATGAACTGGAAGAGGTGCGCTGGGTGACCAAGGACGAGGCGCGGGCTGCACTGGCCGGCACCGGCGATTTCCTCGCCCCGCCACCGTTGGCCATTGCCCACACGCTGTTGCGGAGTTGGGTGGACGAAGACTGAGCCAAGCTCAGGTCAGCACCGCCTCGCACACCAACCGCGTGGCTTCCTCGGGCGGCATCGGTTTGCCGAACAGATAGCCCTGCACCTGCGTGCAGCCCAGTTGCCGGCACAATTCGAAGGCGGCGCGGGTTTCGGTGCCTTCAGCCGTCGTCTGCATATCAAGGCTGGCGGCCAGGCGCACGATGGCCTGGATGATGGCGCTGGCCTCATCGCCCATCGCCGAGGCCCGCGCCACAAAGCTGCGATCGATCTTGATGCGGCTGAAACTGGCTTTCTGCAGCGTGCCCAGCGCCGAATAGCCGGTGCCGAAATCATCGAGCGCGAAACTCACCCCCATCGCCGTCAGTCGCGCCAGCACGTCGATCACCGCCGGCTTTTCCGCTAGGAACAGGCTTTCGGTGATTTCCAGTTCCAGCCGCTCCGGGCCGATCTGGTGGCGGGCCAACGCCTTGGCGATCACATCGGGCAGGTGCGCCTCTTCCACCTGCACCGCCGACAGATTGACCGAAACCTTCACATGCGCCGGCCAGCGCGTCGCCCAGGCCAGCGCCTCATCGATCACCCAGGCGCCGATCGGCACGATCAGGCCGGTTTCCTCGGCCACCGGCACGAAATCCAGCGGAGAGACCACGCCCAGTTCCGGATGATGCCAGCGCAGCTGCGCTTCGAACCCGGTGATGCGTTCATCCGTTGAGTCCACCACCGGCTGGAACAGCAGTCGCAACTGGTCACGATCCAGCGCGGCGGCCAGATCGGCTTCCAGCTTGCGGCGCTCGGCCACGGCTTAGGCCATTTCCGGGGCAAAGCGGCAGGCCGCGCCGCGGCCCTGTTCCTTCACCCGATAGAGTGCCAGATCAGCGCAGCGCAGCAGATCTTCCGGCGTATCGGCATCGAACGGCGCCAGCGCCCAGCCCACCGATGCCCCCACCACCGCGGCACCGGCGCGGCCTTCATCGCCCAGTGGGAACGGCCGTGCCATGTCCTTCACGATGCGTTGCGCCAGTTTTTCGGCGCGATCACCGCTGCCATCGGGCAGCACGATGGCAAATTCATCGCCGCCCAGCCGCGCGATGGTGGCGCCGCCCTTCACCTGGGCCTGCACCAACGCCGCCAGGCGCTGCGCCACCTGGCGCAGCAACAGGTCGCCGGCAGCGTGGCCGAAACAATCATTCACCGCCTTGAAACGATCCAGATCGACAAACAGCAGCGCCGCCGGCTTGCCCGACAGGGCAGCATTTTCAACCAGATCATCGAGCGATTCGCGGAACAGGCTGCGGTTGGCCAACCCGGTGAGCGGATCGAAGCGCGCCAGTTGCGCGATGCATTCCTGGCTGCGCCGCACCTCGGTCACGTCGCGGCCAACACCGCGAAATCCGGTGAAATTGCCGGCCGCATCCTGTTTCGGCGTGCCTGAAAGTGCCCACCACCGCAGGTCGCGGCCCAGCGGCACCGGCACCACCAGATCGCGAAACGCCTCCCGTTCGCTCAGGGCATGGGCCAGCGCCGCCGTGGTCGCTCCGCCCTGCACCGGATCCAGCAGCGCCAGCAGCGGCTGGCCCAGCATGTCGGCGCGGCGGCGGCGCGCGACATCGGCAAAGCGGGTTGTGACATGGGTCAGGCAGCCGCGCCCATCCAGTTCCAGCAGCCAATCCGATCCGTTCGATTCATATTCGTTGAGCAGCAGGCGGACGACTTCGCCCTGTTCCGAAAGATCGGCCTCGCTCTTCAGCCGGGCCATGGTGTGATAGGTGGTGACCAGCGCGGAGCGCAGCTTGATGGCAACAAAACTGGCCAGGCCCAATAGCACGAGCGGATGATCGAGCGCGGTGCCGGCTGGAAAGGCCAGCACCATGCTGATTGTGATGGCACAGCACACCAGCAGCACGGCAACCGGCATGGTGGCCGCCGCGCTCGTCACCGCACCGAGGCCGACCAGCGAGAACAGCAACAGCACCGATTGGCCTTCTGCCGGTTGCGACGGCGCCAGGGCATGTACCCTCCCGGCCCAGAAGGTCGCCAGCGCGCCGATTTCCGCCGTCACCCGCCAAAATTCCAACCGGCCGGCCCGGCGCCGCCCGGGTTGTGGCCGGCGGCGCACGATGCGCAGGCTCCACAGGCCGGCCAACACGGCGATGCCGCACAGCCATGGAGCCAGTCCGGTGAATGGCACCGAACGACCGAACACCGCCAGCACCGCCACCAGGTTGACCGTAAGCGGGCTGAGATTGAACGGCACATTGCGTGCCAGTTGCGCCAACTGCTGGCCACGCACCTCGGCCCAGAAACCGTCATCGGCCTGATCCAGGCCCAACACCTGCCGCCACCCCAGATCGCGCACCATCTGCACTGGCGGCTTCAGCATCGCGGTCATCGTTCATCCTTGTCGATCAGGCCACAAGGGGAGGAACGGCGGCAGCCGCGGCGCTTTGAGTCAGGGGACGGTTTGCCGCTTGGCAGCGGCGGCGTTGTTCCTTACTTGTTCACATATGACACTGCCTGTGGCCCATGATTCTGCGACCCGTGAGCCGCCATGGCTGGCCGGGCTGAATCCGCCGCAGCGCGAGGCCGTGACGACGACCGAAGGCCCGGTGCTGATCCTGGCCGGCGCCGGCAC
>NZ_CAMCWT010000083.1:0-6898 GCF_945882885.1 Sandarakinorhabdus limnophila DSM 17366 | reverse complement strand
CCTTCGGCGATCAGATCGCTGGCCGAACGCTCTTGCTCCACCAAGCCATAGAGGATGCGATCGAGCAGATCATAGGGCGGCAGGCTGTCCTGATCCGTCTGGTTCTCGCGCAGTTCGGCCGTGGGCGGCTTGGTGATGACATTGGTCGGCATCACCGGGCCGGCAGGGCCCAGGCCAAGCCGCGGTTTGTGGGCATTTCGCCATTCGCAAACGCGGAATACGGTCGTCTTGTAGAGATCCTTCAACACCGAATAGCCGCCGGCCATGTCACCATAGATGGTGGCATAGCCAACGCTCATCTCGCTCTTGTTGCCGGTGGTGAGCAGCATCGGCCCGAACTTGTTCGAAAGGCCCATCAGCGTGAGGCCACGAATGCGGGACTGGATATTTTCTTCCGTGGTATCGCGGGCCCGGCCCTCGAACAGGGGCGCCAGCATCGCGTCAAACGCGGTCATCGCCGGCTCGATGCGCACCGTGTCCAGTCGGCAACCCAACAGCCGGGCGCATTCGGCGGCATCGTCCAGACTGTCCTGACTGGTGAACGGGCTGGGCAGCATCACGCACCACACCCGATCGGCGCCCAGCGCATCGACAGCGACGGCGGCCGACAGGGCTGAATCGATCCCGCCCGACAGCCCAAGCACGACGCCGGGGAAGCGGTTGCGGTTCACATAATCGCGCAGGCCCACCAGCATGGCGTGATAGACATCGGCGGGGTCGTCATCCTGCTGGCTCAGCTCGCCGGTCGCGCAGGTCCAGCCGGTCTCTCCGCGCGTCCACTCCGTCAGCCGGATCGTCTCGTCCCAATCGGGCAGCTGGTGGGCGAGCGTGCGGGTGGCGTTGAGCACGAATGACGCGCCATCGAACACCAGCTCGTCCTGCCCGCCAACCCGATTGAGGTAAACGAGCGGCAGGCCGGTTTCGACTACGCGGGTGACGGCAAGGTTCAATCGGCGATCATCCTTGCCGACTTCGAACGGGCTGCCGTTGGGCACGATCAGCAGCTCCGCGCCGGTTTCGGCCAGGCACTCGCACACGTCCGGTGTCCACATGTCTTCGCACACCGGCACGCCGATGCGCACGCCTCGAAGATTCATCGGCCCCGGCAAGGGCCCCGCGCTGAACAGGCGTTTTTCGTCGAACGTGCCGTAATTGGGCAGATCATGCTTGCGGGTGATGCCGGCGATGCGGCCGCCATCGAGCAACAGCATGGCGTTGTAGAGCGCGCCGTCCTCCAACCAAGGCGCGCCGACCAGCAGCGCCGGACCGCCGTCGGCCGTGGCCTCTGCCAACCGCTCCACTTGCACCCGCGCCGCTGCGACCAGCGCCGGTTTCAGCACCAGGTCTTCCGGCGGATAGCCTACGATGGACAGTTCGGGGGTGACCAGCAGATCGGCCGCCGGCACCAAAGCGCGCGCGGCCAATATGGCATTGGCATTGCCGGCCAGATCGCCCACGCTGGCGTTGAGCTGGGCAAGGGCGATGATGAGCCGATCGGTCATGCGCGCCGCGATACAGCGGATTTGTGCATCAGGCCAGCCGGGTGCGACCCGTGAGCGCCATCGCGGTTTCCAGCTCGGCACGCAGCATCTGCAGCACATGCGCCACGCCGGGCTGTCCAGCGGCGCCCAGCCCCCACACCCAGGGCCGCCCGATCATCACCGCGCTGGCGCCGAGCGAAACATAGCGCAGCACGTCCAGCCCGGAACGAACGCCGCCATCGGCCATGACCGGGATGCAGCCGCCCAGCCGGTCCATGATCGCCGGCAGGGCGCGGGCGGCCGACATGGCGCCATCGAGTTGGCGGCCGCCATGATTGGAAACCACAATGGCGTCGGCGCCGTGGCTCACCGCCAGCGCCGCATCATCGGGGTGAAGAATCCCCTTCACGATCAGCGGCCCCGGCCACAGCGAACGCACCCACGCCAGCCGATCCCAATCGGCGCTGGCATCGAAATTGCGCGCGATCCAGCCGAGATAGTCGGAGAGCGGCGCCTTGGCCCCGACCAGCCCGGTGAGATTGCCCATCGCGATCGGGCCACCGAGCAGCCCGACATCCACCGCCCAGCCCGGCCGCGCTGCCACCTGCGCCGCGCGGTGCAGCGAGCCGGCCAGGCCCGGCGCGCCGGTGAGGCTGGAGCGCACATCGCGATAGCGAGCGCCCGGCGTCGGCAGATCGACTGTGAGCACCAGCGCCGGGCAGCCCTGCTCCCGCGCCGTGGCGATCATGGCTTCGTTGGCGGCCTTGTCCTTGGTCAGATACAGCTGGAACCACGGTGCCGCGCCGCCGCCCTGCGTGACTTCCTGCAACGAGCACACCGACACAGTGGACAGCGCCATCGGGATGCCCGCCGCCTGCGCCGCGCGCCACGCCTGCACCTCACCGCGCCGCGCGTGCAGTCCGCCCAAGCCCACGGGCGCCAGCACCACCGGCATGGAGAGCGCCTGCCCCAGCAATGTCACTCGCGTTTCGATGCGCGACACATCCACCAGGACCCGCTGATCAAGCTCGATGGCGGCAAGATCGGCCACATTGGCCGCCAGCGTCTGCTCCGCGTAGCTGCCGCCATCAGTGTAGTCGAACAGGAATCGCGGCACCCGCCGCCGGGACGCTGCCCGGTAATCGGCGATGCTGGCCAGCGTCACCGCGCCGCCTTCGCCGCCGCCACCTGATCTTCCACACTCTTCAGCAACGCCGGCACATCGTGCACAATGCCATCGCGGATGGTCCAACGGATGCCGCCCTTCACCACGGTCTTCTGCGTCGCCTCGTCCAGCCGGGCAAATCCGGTGCCATACAGCGTCTTCAGATTGTGCAGCGGGTTTTCCGGCACCACGATCAGATCAGCCCGCATGCCGATGCGGACCAGCCCGAAGTCCGGCTCGTGGCCCTTGGGCTCCTCCAGCGTGCGTGCGCCGTTGATGGTGGCGGCCTGGATCACCTCCAAGGGTGCAAAGCCGGCCTCTCGCAGCAGTTCGAGTTCCAGGATGTAGCCAAAGCCCCAGGTCTGCCAGATAAAGCCGGGGTCGCTGCCCGTCGTCACCCGGCCACCCATATTCTTGTAATCATTCACCAATTGCATGTAGCGCGTGTAAAACCGCCGCCATTCATATTCGCGCTCGCTGGTCCAATCGAAGAAATAGCTGCCGTGGTTGTCGCGGTTCGACTCAAAGAAACCGGTCAGGCTCGGCAGCGTGTAGCGATCGTGCCACTCCGCCCGCTTGGCGCGCATCAGATCGCGGCTGGCGCTGTAGATGTTGAAGGTGGGATCGAACACCACCCCACTGGCCTTCTGCGCCTTCAGATACTCCACCCAATCCGGCCCGCCGGGTTCGTGGATCTGGTTCCAGATCTCGGCGATGCCGCCAAAACGCCTCTGCTCGTCGTTGAAATTATAATCGGCCGGCGTGTCCTGCACGCGGCGGCCGTCCAGAAGGCTTTCAAAATGCCCGTAAAAATGGGTGATGGTGCCCAGGCCGGCGGCGGCGGCATCGCGGGCGTTGAACTCGGCGATGTTGGGCTGGGACAGGTGTGCAACGGTGCCCAGGCCCAGCTTCTTCGCTTCGGCAATGGCGGCGCGGTCGATCTCTGGGGTCTCGTCACCCCTATTGAAGAACTTGATCCCGTCGATGCCGGCGCCCGCCGCCCAGCGCACCCACTCGCGGGCTTTTTCCGGCGTGAGCACCCGCCCACCCTTCCAGCCGGCGTTGGCGCCACTGCCAAGTGTTTGATAAACATAGAGTCGCGGCGCGATGATTTCCCCGGCCGCCGCCCGCTTGCGCTCGTCAAAGGCGCGGGACACGTCGCCGCCAAAGAAGGACACGCCGCGCACCGTCGTCACCCCGTGCGCCAGCCACAGCCGCCAGGCGTAACTGGGGTCGTCCATCTTGTCGGGGTCGCCGTTGTGGCCGTGCATGTCCACGAAACCGGGCAGCACATACATCCCGGTCGCATCGATTTCGCGGGTGGGGTTCTGCGGCGCGCGACCCGTTTTCATCGGCAGGCCCGGCGTGCCGGCCGCGCGAATATCCGTGATTTTTCCCCCATTTATGACGATATCAGCCGGACCATACGGAGGGCCGCCATTGCCGGTGATGATGGTCGCGCCCCGGATCACCAGCGTTTCATACGGCCCGGCGGCCATCGCGGTGTCGCGCGGCGGCGTCGGCTTCATCTGGGCATTGGCGGTGCTGGCCAGCAGCCCCAGCGCGATGGCGATCAACGTTTTCATGCACTTCCCCCTCTTGGCCTCCAGCATAGACGCAGCCCGGCCCGCCCGCTAGGCTGCTGCTATGGACTGGATTCCTCTCGCCATCGGCTATTTTCACGGTTCGATCCCGTTCGGGCTTTTGCTCACCCGGATGATCGGCATCGATATCCGGCAGGTGGGCAGCGGCAACATCGGCACCACCAATGTTTTGCGCACAGGAAACAAGGGCTTGGCGGCGGCCACTTTGCTGCTGGACGCTGGCAAAGGGGTGGCGGCGGTGGCCATCGGGCGGTGGCTGGGTGGCGAAATAGGGGGAATCGTGGCCGGCACAGCGGCTTTCGTGGGCCACTGTTTTCCGATCTGGCTGAAGTTCCGCGGCGGCAAGGGCGTCGCCACAATTTTGGGGGTGACTCTCGCCGCCGCCCCCCTCGCCGGCGTGATCGCATTGGCCACCTGGGCCTGCGGCGCCCTGGCCACGCGCTACTCAAGTGTGGGCGGCATGCTGGCCGCCATCGCCTGCCCGATCGCCGTCTGGTTCCTCACCGGCAATCTCGGCTGGGCCACGCACCTGGCCATGCTGGCTGCGCTGCTGATCTTCCAGCACCGGGATAATCTCTCCCGCCTCGCGGCCGGCACCGAATCGAAAATCGGGCAAAAGGCCAGATGAGCCTGCCGGGTGACGCCGGCAAAGGAACGTTTATCGTTCCTGCTGACGCCGTTTCCCGACTGCGCCTGATCCGCACCGATTCGATTGGCCCCGTCACCTATCGCCAGCTCATCGCCCGCTTTGGTGATGCCGAAACGGCGCTGAAGGCGCTGCCCGATCTCGCCCGGCGCGGCAATCGCCAGCTGGCGCTGCACCCCGAATCCGAAGCCCTCGCCGAACTTGAAACCGCCGCCACATTGGGCGCGCATCTGCTGTTCCTCGGCACCCCGGATTATCCCGCGCTGCTCTCCGGCACCGAAACCGCTCCGCCCGTGCTCAATGCCCGTGGAGACCTCGCCCTGCTCGATCGCCCGGCCGTGGCCATCGTCGGCGCCCGCAACGCCAGCGCGGCCGGCACGCGCTTTGCCCGCCAACTGGCGCTGGATCTGGCAGAGGCGGATTATGTCGTCGTGTCCGGCCTGGCGCGCGGCATCGATGCGGCGGCGCACGCGGCGGCGTTGGAGCGCGGCACCATCGCGGTGGTCGCCGGCGGGGTGGATGTCCCCTATCCGCCCGATCACGCCGATCTGATGGCGCGCATTGCCGAACAGGGCCTGGTGATCGCCGAACAGCCGCCGGGGATCGAGCCGCAGGCCCGCCATTTCCCGCGCCGCAACCGCATCATCGCGGGGCTCTCGGCCGGCACCATCGTGGTGGAAGGCGCGCTCAAATCGGGCAGCCTGATCACGGCGCGCATCGCGGCCGATCTGGGCCGCGAAGTGATGGCCGTGCCCGGCTCCCCGCTCGATCCGCGCGCGCAGGGCTGCAACCTGCTCATCCGCGAAGGCGCCACGCTGATCCAGACGGCGGCCGACGTGCTGGAGGCGCTCTCCACCCTCTCCGGCCAGCCCGCGCTGCGCTTCAACGCCGCCGAGCTGCTGCCGCTGCCAGACTATGGCCCTGCCCTCACGCCTGATCCGGCGGCCCGCGCCGCGCTGCTCGCCCTGCTCTCCCCCACCCCCGCCCCCATCGACGATCTCATCCGCCTCACCAAGTTGCCGCCTGCGCAAGTGGCGAGCGTGCTCCTGGACCTGGAACTGGAAGGCGCGCTGACCCGGCACGCAGGGGCGCGGGTGGCGTTGGGGTGAGGGGAATTCGGTTGATGGATTTGCACCCCTTTTTTGGTCATTCCAGCCAGTTCCCTGATTGCCCGAAAGCGGACAGTGGCTGGCTGTTATTCGAATGCCCGATTTTGGGACGTTGCAGCCATTTTCGGCAGGGCCGCTGAATGTCGGTTTCCGCCAGAACCCGACATAGGCGTCTATTTTCGGGCGAGGTCGAACTTTCGGCTTCTCCTCGGTGGACCGGTAAGGGACGACCGCTCAAAATTAAATTTGACGAAATAATAAATTTGATACAATGCCAAATTGTGCTGCTCGAAATCAGCCCTTTACGCAGTTCCAAACGCGCCCGAACACGTGACCAGCTGCTGGTGGCGGCGCAATCGCTTTTGATGACGCACACGGCGGCGGCGCTCAGCATTCGGCAGATCACCGATCATGCCGGCGTGGTGCATGCGACATTCTACAATTATTATCAGGATGTTGCCGCCCTGGTTGCCGATCTTGGCGAGCTTCTCGGCACCAACCACGCGGCGACAATAGCCGGCTTAAATCAAGCATTTGCGGATCCGGCGCTTCGCTTTGCCCGTGTAACCCGCCAGACGCTGCGAATAGTGGCTAAAGAGCCAAGCTTTGGACGCTTGATTTTTGATGTCGGCCTGCCCGCCGACAGCCTTGTCTCGGAACTGCGGCTGCGGCTGAAACTTGATCTTGCTGAAGGCATGCAGCTTGGTCGCTTCAGTCTTTCGGACCTCGACCTGACCACCAGCATGGTTTCTGGAGCGATCAGCGGCCTCGCGCTCGACCTGCATCGAGGCATCTTGCCGTTGACTGCCATCGAAGCTGCAACGACGCGTTTGCTCGAACTGCTCGGGCTTGATCCGGCTGTCGCGGCAGCACTGGGCCATGAACCGATTCCA
>NZ_CAMCWT010000082.1:0-6969 GCF_945882885.1 Sandarakinorhabdus limnophila DSM 17366 | reverse complement strand
CGCAGCTTCCCGATCCGGCCGCAATTCTTCGGCGTGAAGTTCGGCCAGCGCTTCTGACGCTTGGCCTCTGACGCGAAACTGCCCCGGCAATCATTGCCGGGGCAGTTTTCATTATGGTCGGGGAGACAGGATTAACGTCGTTGATCCTGCAACCGGAGCCGCTGCGCGGCGTCACATGGTCGGGGAGACAGGACGCAAAAAGCTAAAGGTCAAGTTAGCTTTTATGCCAAATGCTTACGCCACACCAGTGACATCTACCCGCGACCTTGTACGACTTACTTTACGAGCCGTAGCCGAAGCGAGTGTCATTGACGAATTATCTCAACCTGACGAAGCGCTCCGGAACCAATTACTTTCAATATCGCGAGGCCATACTGAAAGACGGAAAGAAGATTTGATATCGCAAGGAGAGGCTCCGAGAGAAAAAAGTCTGCGCCAACAGGCCGGCCGCAACTGACGCCGTCATTTGACGGGTGCGGGCGCCGAACCGGTTTCGGGGTTGTAGGCCGGATTGGCCGGGCTCAACGGATCGGCGGCTGGATTCTGTAGCGGAAGGGCTGAGACCAACCAGGCGCGGTGCAGCAGGTCGCGCAGCATGGCCGAGCCGGTAGCGGTGCGGGCATAGACCAGATCGCGCGCCGGGCGCGAGGCGGGATCGGCGAGCGCGCCCTGCTGATCGAGTTGGTATACACGCTCCATGTTCGCGGCGCTGTCGTCAAGGAACGCCAGCACCGCGTCGAACACGTCGCCCTGCTGCCGCGCCGGGGCCGGCACGCCGCGCAGCACATCCTGTTCAGTCAGGCCGATCGCATCGACGAACATGGTTTCAAAGCGGCTGTGGATGCTGCGATCGGTCGTATAATGTTTCGGATTGGCGCCGCGCCAGCCATCGCTATGAATGGAGGCGTGCAGCGGCTGCGCGCCATCGCCGACATAATGGCCGATCCGCACCACATCATAAGCCAGTGCCTGATCGATATGCCGCGTGTCTTGGCCCTGCGCGGCCAACCGGCGGTGCACGCGCATGCCGGCCACCAGCCGGTCAAAGGCTTCCACGATGGCGTAAGCCATGGTGCCGGTCCATCGCACGTTTGTGCGCAGTGCCGCGTCCGAACGAGGCGGCATCTTGCGCTGCGCATCGAGCAGCGCAATGACGAATTCATATCGTGAGCGCGGCGGCTTTTTCATGAAGGCGAACTGTTCGCGGAACCAGCCATGGTTGGGGTCCTCCTCCATCTTGGCGAAGGGATCGACCGGCTGCCGCCACAGATCGGGCAGGCTGGCCATGCCGCCGATGAAATCGGCGTGGGCCTGCAGGAACACCGGGCCATCGGCCGGCAGGCTGGCCAGCGCGGCGCGGTTGATCGCAGTGTGCGCCCGGCCACCCCAGGCAGCCGCCGGCGTGGCTGTAACGATCAGCGCCAGCTGCAGGCCGACCGCAATGATCTTGAAACGATTGCGCATGGGTTCATCCTTTCGCTCAGGGATCGAGCGGATCAAGCGGTTCGACGTGAAAAGCCACCCGGTCCGGCCGGAATTCGAAGGCAAATGCGATGTCCGCCGGCGTCACCTGGCCGGGCAGCACGCCGGTTTCGGCGCGCGTGCGCTCCAGCAGCACCGGGCTGCCAATATAGCGCGCGGTCATCGGATCGGTGACGATCAGCGACGGGCGATCGGTGGGAAAACGCGCGGCAAACAACAGGCGCGCACTGTTGCGCAAATTGGTGGTGGTGTGCCGGGCGTGGGGGTCGATCAGGATGCGATCCGCCGGAATGGCATAATGCGCGATCAGCAGTCGCTTCATTTCGATGGCTTCGTTGAACGGCGTGCGATTGGGGTGCACGTTGCCGCCGCTGACGATGATGAACGGCGCCAACCGCTGCGCAAACAGATCGGCGGCGCGCGCCAAGCGGATGTGGCCCAGCACCCCGGTGCGCGACTGCGCGTCTTCCGGGCCATGACCGAACACCAGAAGCGCCGGATAGCGCCAGCCGGCCCAACGCGTGCGGCGCGCCTGGGCCACGGCCTGCGCATTCTCGCCGGCCAGCAGCGGCCGGAACGCCGCCGCCTCGGCACGCTCGTTCATGCGCAGCAGGCCGACGGAAAAGCGAAGAGACGGATCGAACGGCAGATCATCGCCGCGCGCCGCCGCGAAGGTCACCTGCGCATGCGCATCGAGAACGCCGGCAAACTCCGGCCGCTTCACATCAAGGATGCCTGCATCGATCAGCGGGTAACGCGGCGGCTTGCCCTGGCCGTAGACGGCCACAAGATTGTTCAGGCCAGCCGCCGTATCAGTCCAGGCCGCCGCCAGCAGTTCGGCATCGCCCAGCCCGGCATGGCGAGCAAACCGGCCAGAGGCGCGCAGGTGGGTTCGCACCAGCGCATCCGCCAGGCCCGGCCGCGCCGCGATGCTGCGCAGCGCGCTGGTCATGGTTTCAGTGTCGGCCGGGGTCCACAGCCAGGCTTCGGCCAGGCAATCGGGCAGCGGCGTGCAGGCGCTGGCGGCCGTGACCCGCTGCGCCCGTGCCATCGCCAGCGTCTGCAGGGCGGGATCGGCGCGCACCGCCGCCGCCCAGCCTGGCACCTGCCTGATCATGGCAAGCAGCGGGAAGTTCAGCGTTTCCAACGTCTCGGCAAAGGGGGTGGCATAGCCGGGCGGGTCCATCGCCATCACCTGAGTTGGCGCTGCCGTCACCGCCGCCAGCAAGGCCGCAAGCAGCGTGGCATTCTTCATTTGCGGCAGCCCTTGGCGAGCAGGTTGCCCAAAGGATTGCAGCGCCAGCCGCCGACAAAGGGCGCCAGATGATAATCATTGCCGTGCACATTTGGCCGGGTGAGATAGTCGGTGGAAACGATCTGCGCGCCGCTGGCCAGCGTGCGGTCACGCCGTGTGCCATCCCCGCGTCTTGCCTCGTCAGTGTCGATGTCCGCACGCGAGCGGACCAGATAGCCGGCCTTGACCAGCGCCGGGATGTGATCCGGCCGGGTCAACGCATTGTCCATCAGCACGAAGGCGGTGTGCGCCATCCCTGGCAGGCCCTGCACGAAGGCGACACGCCCCTGCAACGACGGCCGATCCTGCATGTAAGGCGCGAACGTCGCCAGGTTCAGTCCCGGCACCAAATAGAGAAACACGAACTTGCCGCGCGCCGCCGACAGGCGCGGCCACGCCTTGGCCAGCGCGGCGGCCTCCAGCGTGGGATGGCGCCCACGCAGATCATCGGGGGTGAAAAGGCGCTCCGCGCCCAGCGCCGCGCGGATGCTGGCATCCACCTCCTCAAAGGCCGCGACATCGAACGGCGGCACGGCAACGGCGCCGGGCACCACACCGGCAAAGGCCGAGCCCTTGGGTTCGAGCAGCACGAACACCGGGCTGTGGCCGGGATTGGCGTCCGACCAGCGCCGCAGCAGGCCAAGGCAATCGCGCAGCCGCGGGCACTGGCTGCGCACATCGAGATCGGCGACATGCAGCACCTTCATGCCCGGCTGCCGCAGCGTGTCCACCGGCAACGGCGCCAGATCCGTGATCCCGGCGGCGCGCAATTCGCGGTACGGCAGCGGATCGGCATAGAGGCCGCCGGCCGGATCGGGGTGAAGATCAAGCTCGATGCTGCGCACGCCGGAGCGCAACTGCGCTTCCAGCGGCATCTGCACATAATCGAACGCCAGCGCCGGATCGCTTATGCCGCCCGGATGCTCTTCGGCCAGCGCGGCGCGCCGGTCCGCCGGCAAGCGCGCCATGCCAGCGGCATAAAGTGCTGTCAGTTTGGGCGCCATCAACCCCATTACCCGCGGATCAGCCGGAATGGCGTAGCTGTTGTGGGTGCCAACCACCTGAATCGCATTGATGGGCGGATCAACAGCCGGCGCGGCGTTGGTGGCGGCGGGCATGATCACCGCTACCACCAGCATCCGCAAGAACCGCTGTGTTACCACGCCTTTGTCACCACGAAGCGGACGTTCCGACCGAACAGCGGGCGGCCATAGATTGCCGTCCTGGAGCCTTGCCCGGCGAGCTGGTCGGTGCGCGGATTGCCTTCGGTCAGGCCGCGGGCATTGGTGATATTGTCGCCCACCACCTGGAAGGTCCAGGTGCGATATTGGGCAATCAGGCCCGCGCCGAGCGTGTCATAGGCCGGCAGTTCGGTGAGGTTGAACAGATCGACGAAGCGCTTGCCTACATAATTGTAGCGCATATAGGTCTGCACATTCACCTCGCCGACGTCGAACGTGATGGTCGGGCGAAAATTGCCATAGACCTTCGGCTGGCGGATCAACTGATTGCCGTCCACTGCTGCCGCCGACGCGCCCAGTTCGTTGACCAGATCGGAAATCGTTGGATCGCTGACCGTGACGGTGCCGGCGAGCGACAGCCACTTGACCGGGCGGATGTCGATATCGGCTTCTACACCCTTGGTCACCGCCGAACCGATGAAGGTCAATGGCAAATTGTTCTGGCCGGTGACCGGGTTGAAAGCCAGGAACGAGGCATTGAACGGGTCGAACTTGGTGTAGAAGCCGGTTAGGTAAGCCGAAACCCCCGGCAGCGCGATCTTCACGCCGGCTTCATACTGGCGCGCCTTGGGCACGACGTTGGCGGCACCCGAATAGACGTTGAACTCGCTGGGCACGCGGAACGCTTCAGACACGCGGCCATAAATGCCGAACCGCGAACTGAGATCGAAGTTCGCACCGAATGTCCACGGCGTGACGTTGACCGTGAAGCGGGTGTTGTTGGGAATGCCGGTGTAGGCGCGTGTCGCATTGTCAGCCAGGGTCGTCGGATCGCCGAGGTTGACCGTGGTCTGGCCGATGCCGAAGCCGCGGAACGTATAACGTTCGTGGCGGACGCCAGCGTCGATGCGTAGATTGTCGGTCACCTGCCAGGTGTCGTTGGCAAACGCCGCCCACATCGTCACGTCGCTTTCACCCGCCGTGATCGTGGTGGAGTAACGCAGCACGCCCTTGTCAGTCACATAACCCAGGATCTGATTGGTGTCCGAATAGGCGATCAGGTCCAGCGTGCGCGGCTTGGTGGCCAGTTCGAACAGATAATCCTGATAGCGCTGGCCATATTCGTTACCATAGGCCGACGCATAACCGCCAAAGACGACGCTGTGCTTGCCAAAGCCAGTTTCGATATCGCGATAGAGGCGTACTTCGCCTTGGCCCGAATAGAAATCGCTGGCGATCGCACGATACTGGGCGCTCAGCACCAGGCCCGACGTGGCGCGCGGATCAAATACGGTGGCGCCGTTGGTGCCGCCGATGGCATAGCCCAGGCGGGCCACCGTCTGCGTCGACGTGTTGAAGGCGGTGCGCGCCGCCGCGAGGAAGCCGTTCGCAAAGACAATGCTGTCGGCCGGGTTGGTGGTCGAATAGAGCGCGTCGAAATCGACCTTGCCGTCCGTCCAGCGCGCCTTGGCGTCCAGCGTCCAGTCACCCAGCGCCTGCTTGTATTCGAGGCCCAGGCTCAGCAGCTTGGTGTGACGGCCGTCGGCGAGATCGCGATCTTCCGACACCTTGCTGCCCGCGCCGTCCGAATAGACCAGCCGGGCATTGCGCAGCGATGGCGAATTCAGCGTGCCGGTGAAATAATCGAGGAACGGATCCAGCGAACTGGTCGGATTGCGCGGATCGGCGACCGGGATCGGCAGATAAAACACATTCTTGTCATTCAGATATAGCACCGAGGCCTTGACTTCGCCGCCTTCGAACTCGTGACGGATGTTGGCGCGGAACTGGCCGCCGTCATCGCTGGGGAAGCCGCCAGGGCGATAGCCCTCGTGGCGGCGCACAAAGCCACCGAGCGCGAAATAGGTGCGCTTGCCGAGCGGGCCGGAATGATAGGCATCGAGGCGATAGAGCCCGGTATCACCCAGCGTCAGCCGCACCGCGCCGGCTGGCGTATCGGAACCGGTGACGGTGATCATGTTGTAAATCGCCGAGGCGTTGCTGGCGAAAATCGGCGCCGGGCCGCCGCGCACGAACTCGACGGTGCGGGTCATCAGATCGACGCGGTTCATCACGTCGCCCTTGAAGAAGGGGCCGTCATTGTCGTGATAGATCGGCAAGCCATCCTGATGGAAGGCCTGGAAGCTGCCTTCGTTGGGAATGCCGCGCAGACGATAGACATTCTGGACTTCGCCGCCGGTGGCTTCGGCCTGAATGCCGGGAATATTGCCGAGCAGATCGGCAAAGTTCAGAGGCGCCAATTTCTGGATGTCGGCGTTGGACAGCGACGTCACCGCATAAGACACATCGAACTTGCGCTGCGCCGTCGACGAACCGGTGACGATGATAACGTCGTCTTCCGCCGCCGCCTTCTCGTCGGCGGCCGCCTTGCTCGCGGCTGGCGCTTGCGCTTGTGCCAGGCCCGGGTGAGCCATAGTGCCGGCAAAAGCCGAAGCGAGCAGCAGCCGCGAGAGACTGACGGTTGAGAATGACATGATTGGACCCCGTTGGTTTTGGACAGGGCAATGCAGTAAGGTCGGTGTGTGACTGAAAACAGACACTAATTTGAAGTTTTCGCTGCAACTTCATGGCGTGCTCGGATCAGAAATGTTACAACTACCGGCTGCAGTCTAGTCGATCAGCGAACGAGAGGCTCCGGCCGACGGCGCACCGTCTTCGAACCGTAAATGCAGGGCCAGCGCGCCACTTACGATCCGCCAAGTCCTGTATGGGCCATCGTTGAGGGTGCGCCAACCGTGGCTGGCAATGATCGCGCAGGTGTTACGAGCACTGTTACGCCAGACTGTCACGGCATCGCGACCGGTATAACTCTAACAAATTGATTAATATCAATTTTTCATCTTTGGTCGGGGAGACAGGATTCGAACCTGCGACCCTCTGCTCCCAAAGCAGATGCGCTACCAGACTGCGCCACTCCCCGACTTGGCCTTGCCCTAGGTGAAGCCCTTGCAAAGCGCAAGGCTGACAGACGCGAGGACAAGAAAGGACGGC
>NZ_CAMCWT010000081.1:0-7224 GCF_945882885.1 Sandarakinorhabdus limnophila DSM 17366 | reverse complement strand
TTCATAGGCGGCAAAGGCGATGCGGGTGGTGCCGGCGATTATGCCGGGGATCACGGCATCAGCGATCGCGCCGCCCACATGCTTGAGCGCGCCGCCGCCGATGACGACGGTGGAGAGATAGGGTTCGAGCACGATGGCGCGGCCCATTTCTTCCATCACCACCATATTCTCGATCGCGCCGCCGCCAAGGCCGCCATGCGCTTCCGCAAACGGCGCGCCCAGCACGCCGAGTTCTTCCGCAAAGGCCTGCCACACGGCCGGGTTCCAGCCCTTGCCGCCGTGCACCACCTTCTGGCGAGCGTCGAACGTGTAGGTATCCGCCAGGTAGCGCGAAAGCATGTCGCGCAGCATGGTCTGTTCTTCGGTGAAATTGAAATCCATCGTCGTTCCCCAAGGCAGATGCGCCGCCCCAGCTCAGGCCGGGGCGGCGTTCAATCGTTCAAAGGCCCAGCACCATCTTGGCGATGATGTTGCGCTGGATCTCGTTGGACCCGCCATAGATGCTGGTCTTGCGCATGTTGAAATACACCGGCGCGGTGCGGCGGGCGCTGTCCGGGCCGACGGCGAAGCTGTTGTCGCCTTCGCCCATCGAGCGGAAGTACGGCGCGCCATAGGTGCCGGCGGCTTCCAGCGCCAGCTCGGTCAGCCGCTGCTGGATTTCGGTGCCCTTGATCTTGAGCAGGCTGGATTCCGGACCGGGGCCCTTGCCGCTGCTTTCGCCAGCGAGGGTCCGCAGTTCGGTATATTCCAGCGCCGCCAGATCGACTTCCAGTTCGGCCACCTTGCGCTTGAAGAACGGGTTGGCCATCAGCGCCTCGCCGCCGTCTTCGGTCTTGCGGGCAACGTCCTTGATGCGCTCAACATTGCGCTTGGAAGCGGCGACGCCGGCGATGCCGGTGCGTTCGTGGGCCAGCAGGAACTTGGCGCAGGTCCAGCCCTTGTTTTCGTGGAACACGCGGTTTTCCACCGGCACTATCACGTCTTCCAGCCAGACTTCGTTGACCTCATGCTCACCACCCAGGGTGATGATCGGGCGCACAGTGATGCCGGGCGTCTTCATGTCGATCAGCAGGAACGAAATGCCTTCCTGGATCTTGGCGGTGGGATCGGTGCGAACGAGGAAGAAACCCCAATCGGCATGCTGCGCCATCGTCGTCCAGGTCTTCTGGCCGTTGACGCGGTAATATTCCTTGCCGTCATCGCCGGTGAAACGCTCGGCGCGGGTGCGCAAAGATGCAAGATCGGAACCGGCGCCGGGTTCGGAATAACCCTGGCACCACCAATCCTCGCCACTCAGAATGCGCGGCAGGAACTTGGCTTTCTGTTCCGGCGTGCCGAAGGTGTAGATCACCGGGCCAACCATCGACAGGCCGAACGGCATCAGGCGCACGGTATCGGCAGCGGCGGTCTCTTCCGACCAGATATAACGCTGGGTGGCGGTCCAGCCGGTGCCGCCATATTCGGTCGGCCACGCCGGCACGATCCAGCCCTTCTGGTGCAGCACCTTGTGCCAGGCGAGGAAATCTTCCTTCGCCATTTCCTCGCCCTCGTGAATCTTCTCATTCAGATAGGTGGGATAATGGTCGCGGATGAAAGCACGCACTTCGTCACGAAAGGCCTTGTCTTCGGCGCTGAAATTCAGGTCCATGGCTTCACTCCCCAGCTTACAGGTTGACGTTTACGTAAACTCGAATCGGGGCAGCGGCAACCCTGTGAATTTTGCCGCTGCGACACCTTGCGCCGGCCCCGGCCATCCCCACATTCAACCCATGTTGAACATCGTCTCGCTCATGATCGGCCTGGTCGCCCTTGGCCTCGCCATCTTCGCCTTCCTGCCCTTCCTTGGCTGGGCCAACTGGGCGATCATCCCGCTCGCCATGGTCGGGCTGGGGCTGGGCTTTCTGTCGGGCAAGGATGCCGGGCGGAACCTCAACCTGATCGTGATCGTGGTGGGGGCGTTCCGGCTCTTCATGGGCGGCGGGATTCTTTAAGCCGCCCGCGCCTTCGCCTCGTCTTCCCGCTCGCGGTGGAAGATATGCGTCGCCATCATCGCCCCCATCATCGGCGCGACCAGATTAAGCACGGGCACCGCGAAAAGCCCGGCCGTGAGGAAGCCGATGCCCCATGAATCCCATTTGTGCTGCCCCGGCCAGGCGCGGGATTCGCCCAGCGGGACGTGGTGGGCGGCGACGGCTTCGAGATATTCGCGGCCCAGGGCCCAGCCGTTGGCGATGATGAACAGAATCAGCGGGCCGATGCCGGTGACCAGCAGCAGCAGATAGGCCGGCAGCAGAGCCATGTTGATGAGGGCGACGCGGATTGCCGCCCGTCCGCCCATGGCGAGTTCGACGCCCAGGCCCAGCGCGTGGCCCTTGGCGGCGGGGTAGTAGCGGGTTTCGACGGCGACGATGATCTCGTCCTGCCACATGGCCATCACGGCGGTGCCGATGCTGGTGAAGCCCAACCATGTCAGCAGCATGGAGAGCAGGAAGGCCGCGGCATCGCCGGCGCCGTTGGTCCAGAAGCTTTGCAGCCACCCTGGCCAGCCGTTCGTTTCGATCATGGCGATGCCCTTGAACACCGCCCAGGCCAGGCCGGCGAACAGCAGCAGCGTGAGCAGCAGTGCGCGTAGCAGGATGCGGCGGATGACCGGGTCCCACAACTGGGCGAAGCTGAGGATGAAGGCGGCGGGCATTTCGCCCTTTAGGTAAGGTCTGGGCAGGGGCGGGGCAAGCGGTTATGGCACGGCCTGCATTTTCAGGAGCCGTGCATGCCGCAGTATGACATTCTCGCCATGGGCAACGCCATCGTTGATGTGATCAGCAGCGAGACCCCGGATTTCCTGTCCAGCCGTGGGATCGAGCATGGCTTCATGCGGCTGATCGATGCCGCCGAGGCCGGGGCGCTTTATGGTGCGATGGGCCCCGGGCGCGAGATCAGCGGTGGTTCGGCGGCCAATTCGGTGGTGGGTGCAGCGGCGCTGGGCGCTCGCACGGCGTTTGTGGGCCGGGTGGCGGGCGATCGGCTGGGCCATGTGTTCACCCATGATATCCGTGCGGCTGGCGTGGCGTTTGATACGGCGGCGGCCACGGGCGGCCCGCCCACCGGGCGCTGCCTGATCGTGGTGACGCCCGATGGCGAGCGCACGATGAACACCTATCTGGGCGCCTGCCAGGAACTGGATGCCAGCGATCTGGATGCCGAATTGGTGGCGAAATCGGGCATTCTCTATCTGGAAGGCTATCTGTGGGATCCGGCGGCGCCGCGGGCGGCCATGCAGGCCGCGATCAAGGTGGCGCGCGAGGCGGGCAACAAGGTGGCCTTCACGTTGAGCGACGTATTCTGCGTGGAGGGCCATCGCGCCGATTTCCGCAGCCTGCTGGAAAGCCATGTGGACATCATGTTCGGCAACGAGAATGAGGTGAAGGCGCTGTACCAGACCGACGATATCGATGCGGCGATGGCGGAGCTGGCCAAACATGCCTGCATCACCGTGGTGACCCGCAGCGAGAAGGGCGCGGTCGTGCTGGGCGGCGGGCATCGTTACGAGGTGGCGGGCGAACGCGTGGCCAAGGTGGTGGACACCACCGGCGCGGGCGATCTGTTTGCCGGCGGCTTCATGGCGGCGCTGGTGCAGGGGCGCAGCCTCCCCGATTGCGCGCGCATTGGCTGCATTTCGGCGGCGGAGGTGATCAGCCACTTCGGTGCGCGGCCGGAAGCGGATTTGCGGGCGCTGATCGCCAGCAAGCTGGGCTGAGTTCCACCACCAACAAACAAGAAGGGCGGCCTGTGAGGGCCGCCCTTCTTGTTTGTATTGTGCGTGGTGTTACGCGTCCTTGCCGCCCGGCGTATGGATGCCCGGCAGCGGTGCCACGCCCTGTGGCCGCACGTTTGGATCGAGTTCGCCCACCACCGTGATACCGCGCGCCACGTTGGAACGGCTGCGGCCATAGATGAAGTAGAACACCAGGCCGATCGCGGCCCAGCCGAAGAACACCATCTGCGCCACGAAGCTGAGGAAGCCGAACAGCAGCAGGCAGCCAGCGGCGGCCAGCGGTGCAACGATCCACACCGCCGGGGTGCGGAAGCTGCGATGGCGCGTGGGATCGGTGCGGCGCAGCGTCATGATGGCGAGGCTCACGAAGAAGAAGGCGCACAGCGTGCCGCCGTTCGACACCGACGCCAGCTGGCCCACCGGGAAAAAGGCCGCCGAGATGGCCACGCCCAGGCCGGTGATGATCGTCACCACGTGCGGCGTGCCATATTTCGGGTGCACCTTGGACAGCATGCCGGGCAGCAGACCATCGCGGCTCATCACGAAGAACACGCGGGTTTGCGCGAACATCATCATGAGGACGACAGACGGGAGTGCGAAACCGGCTGCTAGGCCGAGCACGTTGCCCACGCCGGGGTGGCCGATGGCGCGCAGCACGTGCGCCAGCGCTTCGTTGGAGCAGACGACGGGCAGCGTGGCTTCGGCGAAGGTCTTGCACTGGGCCACCAGTTCCGGCGAACCGGGCTGCAGGGCTCCACCGTTCGGGCCGAACACCGGCTGCGCGCCATAGCTGCCGATCACGCCGGCACCCACCAACATGTAGAACACGGTGCAGATGGCGAGGCTGGCAATCAGCCCGATCGGGATGTTGCGCTGCGGATTCTTGGTTTCTTCGGCCGCTGTGGAAACCGCGTCGAAGCCCACGAAGGCAAAGAAGATGATGGAAGCCGCACCAATGGCGCCGGTGGCGCCCAAGGGCAGGAAGGGTTCGAACTTGTCGGCCGTGGCGGCCGGAACCGCCAGGAAGATGAACGCCGCCAGCGCGATCACCTTCACGGTGACCAGCACGGAGTTGACCGTGGCGCTTTCCTTGGTGCCCAGCACCAGAAGCCAGGTGACCGCGAGCGCAATGACCACGGCGGGCAGGTTGATGATGCCGCCGGCATAAGGCCCAGTCACCAGTTCGGCCGGCAACTGAATGCCGAGGAAATTATCAAGCACGCCGACCATGTAGCCGGACCAGCCGACCGCCACGGCCGAAGCCGCCACGGCATATTCCAGCACCAGCGCCCAGCCGACGATCCAGGCCAGTATTTCACCGAATGTGGCATAGCTGTAGGTGTAGGCGCTGCCCGAGACCGGCACCATCGCGGCCAGTTCGGCATAGCAGAGTGCGGCGAGGCCGCAGACCAGCGCCGACAGCACGAAGCTGATCAACATGCCCGGTCCGGCTAGCTGCGCGGCTTCGGCCGTGAGCACGAAAATGCCGGTGCCGATGATGCCGCCAATGCCCAGCATGGTGAGCTGGAACGCCCCCAGCGAGCGGGTGAGCGATTTCTTCTCTGCGGTCGCCAGGATCGAATCCAGCGACTTCACGCGCCATTTGTTCAAGCAATTTCCCCTTGCCAAACGTTTGGCGTCGTACCCCACACCATGGAGCCGACGCCGTGTCATCCCACCGTCATGCCCAGCAATGGTGGGCGCGGTCAAGGTGGCAGAGCGACGGACAGCGTTGCCGGCGATGTGACATCAATCACATAAATGGCTGGCGGTTGTACAAATCACAGATTATGGTGGCGGCATGACCAGCCTGTCGCCCGCCGAAGCCCATGCGCTGGCCCGCATCGACGGGCTGCGGCCGGCGCTGCTGGCCGAGATCGAGGCGTGGGCGGCGATCAACACCGGCAGCCGCAATCTGGCCGGCCTGGCGCACATGGCCGACGTGCTGGAAGCGGCGTTCGTCCCGCTGGGCGGGACAATCCGCCGCGTCGCTGCCGCACCCGCCACGCAACTCGATGCCAGCGGGCAGCAGCGGGAATTGGCCCATGCCGACAATCTCCAAATCGTCAAACGGCCGGACGCGCCGGTGCGGGTGCTGATGACCGGCCATATGGATACGGTGTTCGCCGCCGATCATCCGTTCCAGTCCTGCCGCTGGCTGGATGCGGATACGCTGAACGGCCCCGGCGTGGCCGATATGAAGGGCGGCATCGCACTGATCAAGGCGGCGCTGACGGTGCTGGAGGCCAGCCCGTTCGCGGACGCGATTGGCTGGGAAGTGGTGCTGAACAGCGATGAGGAAGTCTCTTCCCCCGGTTCCGCACCCCTGCTGGCTGAAGCCGCCCAGCGCTGTCATCTGGGCCTGACCTTCGAACCCGCGCTGCCCGATGGCACGCTGGCCGGGGCACGCGCAGGATCGGGCAATTTTTCCGCTGCCGTGCATGGCCGTGCGGCGCATGCCGGCCGCAACCCGCAGGACGGTCGCAATGCGTTGCTGGCCGCCGCCGATCTGGCGCTGCGCCTGGCCGCGCTGGCGGGTGACGATCTGTCGGTGAATCCGGCGAAGATCGATGGCGGCGGGCCAAACAATATCGTGCCGGATAACGCCGTGCTGCGCTGGAACATGCGCCCACGTTCTGCCGCGGCGCAGATGCGCGCGGAAACCGGCATCAACGCAGCCGTTGCGGCTGTGGCGCTGGCGCATGACGTCCACATCCACGTGCATGGCGGCTTTGCCCGCCCGCCCAAGCCATTGGACGCCAACCAACAGCGCCTGTTCGATCTGATGAAAAGTTGCGGCACCTCGCTGGGCCTCGCCATCAGCTGGCGCGACACCGGCGGCGTGTGTGACGGCAATAATCTCGCGGCGACGGGCCTGGCCGTGGTCGATACCATGGGGCCGCGCGGCGGTGCCATCCACAGCAGTGATGAATTTCTGTGCGCCGATTCGCTGGAGGAACGGGCGAAGCTGGCGGCCCTTGTGCTGTTGCGCGTGGCGCAGCACGGGTGGCAACGATGATTGCCGCGGGTGAATGGCGCGTGCGCCCGGCACGGGCCGATGATCTGCCGTCCGTGCTGGAACTGGCCAAGCTCACCGGCGGCGGTTTCACCAATCTGCCGCAGGATGAAGGCGCGCTGGCTCGACGCCTCGCCTGGTCCGATGCCAGCTTCGCGCGCAGCGATGCCGCGCCGGCGAACGAGCTTTACCTGCTGCTGCTGGAAGAAGTCGCCACCGGGCGCATCGGCGGCACCGGCATGGTGTTCAGCCGGGTGGGCGCCGAATGGCCGTTCTACAGCTACAAGATTTCGACGCTGACCCAGACCAGCAAGGAACTGGATCGCACGCTGCGCATCGAGTTCCTGTCGCTCACCAGTGATTTCGATGGTGCGTCGGAAGTGGGCGGGCTGTTCCTGCACCCTGATCTGCGCACTGGCGGGCTGGGGCGGCT
>NZ_CAMCWT010000080.1:0-7252 GCF_945882885.1 Sandarakinorhabdus limnophila DSM 17366 | reverse complement strand
GCCAAACGGGACGAGGAATAAACGGCCGTGGCCAACCCGATGGAGCAGTTCAAGATCGAAACCATCGTCCCGCTGAACGCGGGCGGCTTCGATCTGTCGTTCACGAACAGCTCGCTGTGGATGCTGATCACGCTGCTGGCGGTTTCGGCCTTCCTGTTCATCGGCACCGCGCGCCCGCAGTTGGTGCCGGGCCGCATGCAGGCTGCCGTCGAGCTGCTTTATGATTTCATTCGCGACATGCTGCGCGAGAACGTCGGCAAGGATGGCCTGCGCTATGCGCCGCTGATCTTCGCCGTTTTCATCTTTGTGCTGTCGTGTAACCTCATCGGCATGGTGCCGTTCGTGCACAGCTTCACGCCCACCAGCCACATCGCCGTCACCTTCGGCCTTGCCATGATCGTGTTCATCCTGGTGGTGATTGTCGGTTTTGCCCGGCACGGCCTGCATTTCTTCTCGCTGTTCCTGCCGGAAGGCACGCCGCTGTTCGTGGCGCCGCTGGTGGCTGCGATCGAATTCCTGTCGTTCCTGTCGCGCCCGTTCACGCTGGCCATCCGGTTGTTCGCCAACATGACGGCCGGCCACGTGCTGATGAAGGTGTTCGGCGGCTTCGTGGTGTCGCTGGGCGCGTTCGAAAGCCTGCCCTATGTACTTGGACTGGTCCCCCTCACCGTCAACGTGGCGCTCACGGCGCTGGAGCTGCTGATCGCGGTTGTGCAGGCCTATGTGTTTGCCCTGCTGGCCAGCATTTATCTGAACGACGCTGTCAACCTTCACTAATCATTTCAACCTTTTACCATTCGCAAAGGACGTACGATGGAAACTCTCGCTGCTTACAAGATGATCGGTGCCGGTCTGGCTGCCATGGGTGCTGGTTTCGCCGCCATTGGCGTTGGCATCATCTTCGGGATGTTCCTGCAGGGCGCGCTGCGCAATCCGGCCGCTGCCGACAAGCTTGGCGCCCGCCTGATCTTCGGCTTCGCCGTGACCGAAGCTCTGGGCCTGATCGCCGCCGTTGTCGCGCTGGCGCTGGCGTTCTCGGCTTGATTTCGGCTCTGGCCCCCGGTGACCAGCCTAACGCTGGTCACCGGGGGCCCGTCCTTCACTGCTGCAAGCCGGGGATGATCCGTGCCGCAATTTGAAACTGCCAGTTTTGCATCGCAGCTGTTTTGGTTCGGCGTGATCTTCACGCTGCTCTATTTTGCTGTGGTGCGGCCGACCTTGCCCAAGGTGGGCAAGGTGATCGATGCGCGTGAAGCGCAGGTCGGCGGCGATCTGGATCGGGCCGAAGCGGCCAAGGGCGCGGCAGATACGCTGCGCGCGGATCATGAAATCGCCATGAAGGCGGCTCGCGATGCCGCCCAGGCGGCGGTGGCCCAGGCCCGCGAAACTGCGGCCAAGGCCAGCGACGCGCAATTGAAGGCCCTCGGCGCCCGTCTGGATGCCGATGCCGAAGCGGCTGCGGCCTCGCTGGAACTGGCGCTGGGCAGCGCCCGCGCCGGCCTTGAAACCACTGTTGCCGAACTGACCAGCGAAGCCGTTGCCAAGCTGGTGGGCATCGAGATCACCCCTGCCGACGTGTCGGCAGCGATCGCGGCCCGCTGAGGATCGATCATGGCTGAAGAACAGGTCCACACCGCTGAAACTCAGGCTGGCACCGTAGCAGACGGGGGCCATCACGCCGAACCGACGCTGCTTGGCGTTGGTGCCGAAGGCTGGGTCTATACCGGCGTTGCCATCTTCATCGTGCTGGCCGTGGTGGTGTTCAAGGCGCCCAGCCTGATCGCCAAGGCGCTCGACGACCGCATTGCCGGCGTGAAGAAGCAGCTGGACGAAGCCGCCGTGTTGCGCGCCGAAGCCGAAAAGCTGCTGGCTGATGCCCAGGCTGCCAAGGCCGCTGCCGAATCGGAAGCCGCCGCCATCCGTGCCCGCGCGCAGACCGAAGCCGCCGATCTGGTGAAGGCCAGCGAAGCCGCCGCCAGCGACGCCATCGCGCGCCGCACCGCCGCTGCCGCCAGCCGCATCGCCGCGGCCGAACGCACCGCGACGGCGGAGCTGAAGGCGGAAGTCGCCGCCCAGGTGACCAAGGCTGCCGCAGCGATCATCGCCGCCCGTGCCGACAAGGAGCTGCAGACCCGGCTGACCGACGAAGCCATCGCCGGCCTCGACCGCCGCCTGCACTGATCCCAAGACCCATCAATCCATTGCGTGTTCATCGATCGGCTGATAAAAAGCCGATCATGACGCGACTTCTGCGACTTGGCCGACGAATCTGACACTGTGCCCCTGGTGGTGCAGTGCCCGTTTGCGTTTGTCGTCCCGTTCTGCAGAAAGCCGTCGTTCCTGTGATCACCATCCTTCCGCTGGCGCCTGAGCACCAGCCTGTCATCGACTCCCTGCTCGACGATCGGTTCGGCCCGGCGCGCCGCAATCGCACGGCCTATCGCCTGCGTGATCGGGCCGATGTGCTGGGTGATTTTTCATTCGTGGCCATGGACGGTGATACGCTGGTGGGCAGCCTGCAATGCTGGCCTATCCGCCTGAAGAGCGTGGGCGGCGCGCGGTTGCCGATGATCCTGCTCGGCCCGGTGGCCGTGGCGGCAGCGCGCGAAGGGCAGGGCATTGCCTCCGCCCTGATGCGCACCAGCCTCGCGGCGCTGGATTCGGCAGATAGTCCGCCGGTGCTGCTGATCGGCGATGCACCCTTTTATGGCCGCTTCGGTTTCTCGGCGGCGGCAACGCGGCACTGGGAACTGCCCGGCCCGGTCGATCATGATCGGCTGCTGTTGCGCGGGCCCACCACCGGCCTGCCGCGCATCGCCTGGGTGGAAGCCGCCAGCGGCAACCCGCCCCGCACCGCCAAGGTTGCCTGAACGGCGTCTTGCCCTATCTAGGGCGCGTGAGCACCGAATCTCCTGCTGATCGTTTTGCCGAACTGCTCGTCCTGTCGCGGGCCGGCAAGCTTCTGCCCGTGGAACAATGGCACCCCAGCCATTGCGGCCACAGCGACATGCGCATTGCCGCTGATGGCACCTGGTTCCACGCCGGCTCTCCCATTGGCCGCAAGGAACTGGTGAAGCTGTTTTCCTCGATCCTTCGCCGTGAACCCGATGGCAGCCATGTGCTGGTGACGCCGGTGGAAAAGCTGGACATCGATGTGGAGGATGCGCCGTTCATCGCGGTGGATGCCGACTGGGAGGGCGAGGGGGAAGCCCGGCGCATCCTGTTCCGCCTGAACACGGAAGATGTGGTGGCGGCCGGTCCGAACAATATGCTGGATGTGCAGATTGGCGGCGACGGCACGCCGCGGCCCTATCTGCATGTGCGCGGCGGGCTGTTCGCGCTGGTCAACCGCGCGACCTTCTATCGTCTGGCCGATCTGGCGTTGGCCGAGGGCGCAGAGCCGCCCGGCCTGTGGAGCGATGGGGCGTTTTTCCCGTTCATGCAGGGCATCGACGATGCCGCTTGATCGCGTGCGCTCCCTGCTTAGCGGGCCGTTCACGCCGCGCCCGCACGGCGATTGGGATCTGGATCGTGCCGGCCCGCCGCCGGCTGACGCGCTGACTCCGGCCTCCGTGCTGATGGCGATTTCCGATGAAGCCGCGCCGCAACTGCTGTTCACCCGTCGCACTGCGAATCTGAAGCGCCACCCCGGCCAGGTCGCCTTTCCCGGCGGGCGCCAGGATGCCGAGGATGAAGATGCCGTGGCAGCCGCCCTGCGTGAGGCGGAGGAGGAGGTGGCCCTGCCGCGCAGCCAAGTACAGGTGCTGGGCACACTCGATCCCTATCGCACCGGCACCGGCTATCTGGTGACGCCGGTGGTGGGCGTGGTGCCGCCCGGCCTGACGCTGCGCGCCCATCCGGATGAAGTGGACGAGCTGTTCCACGTGCCATTGGCGCATGTCCTCGATCCGGCCAATCATCTGCGCCAAAGCGGCCAATGGCAGGGCCAGACCCGGCATTACTGGTCGATCCGCCATGATCGCCATTATATCTGGGGCGCCACTGCGGGCATGATCGTCGCCCTGTCGCGCCGGCTGGAGACACTGTGAGCCTGCCCGAACATCTGCCGGCCCAAGCTTGGTCCGCGACGCCGGCTGGCGTCGCACTGCTGGCCGCGCTTGATGCGGCGGCGGGCGAGACACGGCTGGTGGGCGGCGCGGTGCGCGACGGACTGCTTGGGCTGGGCGGGGCGGATATCGATCTGGCAACGCGGTTTACGCCGGACGAGGTGATGAAGCGCGTGAGGGCCGCCGGCCTGAAAGCCGTGCCCACCGGCATCGCGCATGGCACGGTCACGGTGGTGGGGCATGATCTGGTCGCCGAAGTCACCACCCTGCGCCGCGATGTGCAGAGCTTTGGCCGCCATGCGCAGGTCGCCTTCACCGATGACTGGCGCGAGGATGCTGCGCGGCGCGATTTCACCGTGAACGCGCTTTATGCCCATCTGCCGGACGGCGTGATCGATGATTATTGGGGCGGCCTTGACGATCTGTCGGCGCGGCGGGTGCGCTTCATCGGCGATCCGCTGCGGCGCATTGCCGAAGATCATTTGCGCATCCTCAGGTTCTTCCGTTTCTCCGCGCGTTTTGCGGGGCAAGTGGATGCCGACGGGCTGGCGGCCTGCACCGCCCGCGCCAATGATCTGATGGCGCTGTCCCGCGAGCGGATTGCCATGGAATTGCGCCTGCTGCTGGCGCTGCCTGATCCGGTGGCGACACTGGAGCTGATGCTGGATGCCGGCATCTTCCGCCCGGTGCTGCCCGAACTGCAAGCCGAACGCTTGCCGGTGCTGGTACAAACCATGGTGGCCGAAGCCGCCGCTGGCCTGTCGCCGGCCTGGGAACGCCGGCTGGCGGCGTTGCTGCCTGCCGATGAGACGCGCGTGGCGGCGGAGATTGGCGCGCGGCTGAAGCTCTCCAACGCGCAGCGCATCCGGTTGGTGGCGGCAGTGCAGCCGGCCGGGCCGGCACCATATTGGCCGATGGCCTACAAGGATGGCGGCGAGGCGGTGATCGACCGGTTACTGATTGCCGGTGATGCGATGGCTGCCGTTCCATTGATCGGTTGGCACCGCCCCCGCCCGCCGGCGTCAGGCAAGGACATCATCGCCCGCGGCGTCGCGCCCGGGCCGGAAGTGGCAAAGCGGCTCGGTGTGTTCGAACGGGCTTGGGTGGCGGCGGGTTTCCCCAACGACACGGAAACGGTCGCCGCGCTGCTGGACGCTGCCGTTCAGTCCTGAGGCGGTTCAGATGCGGGGGGCCGCCCGCGCTTTGGCCCCGGCGTCACTGCCACCTTCATGCCGCGCTTGGCCAGCGCCTCACGCAGCAGCACCTCGATCTGGGCGTTCAGGCTGCGCAGATCAGCCGCTGCGGCCCGTTCCAGCGCCTCATGGAGGGCAGGATCGAGCCGCAGGGGAAAGGCCTTTTTCGCGGTCATCGCACCGTCAATAGAGGCTGCCCGCGTTGACGATGGGCTGGGTCTCGCGTTCGCCGCACAGCACCACCATCAGGTTGGAAACCATGGCCGCCTTGCGCTCGTCATCCAGCTCGACGACATTCTTCTCAGAGAGCTGGGCCAGTGCCATTTCGACCATGCCCACCGCGCCCGCCACCAGGGTTTCGCGCGCGGCGACCACGGCGGCGGCCTGCTGACGGCGCAGCATGGCGCCTGCGATTTCGGGGGCATAGGCGAGGTGGGTGAAGCCGCACTCATCCACCGTGATGCCGGCCACGCTCAGTCGGTTGATCAGTTCGGCGCGCAGTTCGCCCGACACGCGGTCGTGATCGCCGCGCAGGGTGATCTCCTTGTGCTCGAAATCATCATAAGGGTAACGCGCGCCGATGGTGCGCACCGCCACTTCCACCTGGGCGGTGACGAAGCCGCGATAATCATCAACGTCGAACAGCGCCTGCGCCGTATCGGTAACACGCCACACCAATTGGGCGGCGATCTCGATCGGGTTACCCCGCAGATCATTCACCTTGATCTGCTGCGAAATCAGGTTGTTGGCGCGAAGGCTGATCTTCTGCTTCCCCATCCACGGCCAGGTCCAGCGCAGGCCATTCACCCGATCGGTGCCGCGATAGTCGCCAAACAGGGTGATTGCCGCGCCCTCGTTGGGTTGCAGCATGTAGAAGCCTGTGGCGACGAAGGCGAAGGTGAGCGACAGCGCGATCACGCCCAGCACCGCCAGCGGCCCCGCACCGCCAACCAGCGCCAGCAAGGCGGCGCCCAGCGCCACCAGATTGATCAGCAACAGGAACAGCATGGCAATGCCGTTGGCGCCAACGCCGGCCCGTTCAAGGCTGGGCTGGCGGGCCGGATCATGAGTGGTCACATTGATCTCCTCGATTTAAATGCGATATCATAATTATATCGATTCGAACCGAACGGGCAAGCAGAATCAGTCGTCGCTGCTGCCGCTTTCATCGCTGCTGTCGTCGTCCCAGTCTCCGCTGGCGCCGCCGTCGCCAAAGTCGCCACCACCGGGTGCGAACGGCGCGTCGTCGATGATCAATTCGTCGGAGCGCAGCCGCGCTGGCACATCATCCGCCCAGGGTTCGATCAATGGATCAAGGCCGGGATCGATGATCGGATCAGGCGGGATATCGCGGCGCGACAGAGGAGGGCGGGGCAAGGGCGAAGGCGCTGCAGCCCGGCTGGCGCGGGCACCAAACAGCAGGAACACGGCAATCACCACGACGATGATGATGATCGCCGTCATTGGCTCAGCCGCCGTTCACGGCCGGACGCCTGCCGGGGTCAATCGCCCCCGCTGCCATCACCGCCATCACCGCCGGCATCGCCGTCACTGCTGCTGTCGACAACGGTGCCATCGCTGGCGCGTTGCTCCAGCCGCTTGAAACTGTCGTTCTTGCGCGCGTCGCTGACCATGATGAAGCCGGTGACGCCCAGGGACAGCAGGATGAGGATGACAACCACCATGTCGGTTCAGCCCTTTGACGGCTGATCGCCGCCTTGATCAGTGGATGGGCTATTCTGTTCCGCGCCCGTGGGCGGGCGGCGGCGCTTGAACACGTTGGATGGATCCTTGGCCGCCAGGTAGAAAAACCAGGCGAACATGGCGACGTTCAGCACAGCAATAAGGATGACACCGATCATGGCGCCATCCTTACCCAGGCCCGGCGGTGCTGGCGAGTGCTCAGGCGGTGAACTTGTTGTCGCGTGGGAAGCCGTTGGGTGGCATCCGCCCGGCGCTGGCGCGTGCGCCCTTCCAGAAAGTCAGGTCGGC
>NZ_CAMCWT010000079.1:0-7390 GCF_945882885.1 Sandarakinorhabdus limnophila DSM 17366 | reverse complement strand
GATCATGTCTGCTGGCCGGCGCCGCGCCGGCAGGTGAAGGGCCATGTGCGCTGGAACCTTGTGGAGCGGCTCACCTATGCGCTGACGCCCTATGCGGTGAAAGACTGGTTCTTCTACGATTTCCTCGCGCCCCGGCTGCGGACGCGCGGGATGTTTGAAGCCGGCCTGCGCGTGCGGGACTGGGAATAGGTCACGCATCTGCAACATCGCTGCGGCATGGACACTGCCATGAAACACGCCCTCGCCCTGCTCGTCGCCCTGTTTGCCCTGCCGGCCGCCGCGGCGCCGCCGCTGCTGATGATCGCCATCGATGGCCTGCGCCCGCAGGAATGGCAGCGCCGCGACAACGGCCTCGATCTGCCCGCCCTGCGCGGGCTGGCAGCGGGGGGCACCAGCGCAGCGGTGACCGGCGTGCTGCCCACTGTCACCTACCCCAGCCACACCACACTGATCACCGGCACGGCGCCGCGCCAGCATGGCATCGCCAACAATCTCACCTTCGATCCGCTGCGCCAGAATGCTGATGGCTGGTACTGGTATGCCAGCGACATCAAGGCCGATACGCTGTGGCAGGCTGCCAGTCGCGCTGGCCGCACCGTGGTGAATGTGCATTGGCCAGTGAGTGTTGGCGTGGCCGGCCTCACCGCCAACCTGCCGCAGATCTGGCGCACCGGCATGGCCGATGATGACAAGATGATGGCCGCGCTGGCCACGCCCGGCCTGCCGCTTGCCGAAGCCGGCCCCTACCCCACCGGCAAGGACGAAAGCATCGCCGGCGACGAAGGCCGCGCCGCCCAGGCCATTGCCCTGCTGCGCCGCCACAAGCCGGATTTCGCCACCGTCTACCTGACCGGTTTTGATCATGAACAGCACGAAGCCGGGCCGGATTCGCCAGCTGCGCGCGCCGTGCTGGTGCGTATCGATGCGGCCGTTGGCCAGCTGGTGGCTGCGGCCCGCGCCATCAACCCGCAGACGACGGTGGTGATCGTTTCCGATCACGGTTTTGCGCCCACGGCCCGCACCACCAACTTGTTCGTGCCGTTCATCAAGGCCGGGCTGATCCGCCTGACTCCTGATAGGAGCGCCATCGCCAGCTGGGATGCCATCCCGTGGACCGCCGGTGGCAGCGCCGCCATCCGTCTGGCCCGGCCCGATGATGCCGCGCTGAAAGCTAGGGTTGCCGCCGTTCTGGCCGAGGTTGCCGCCGATCCCGCCGCTGGCATTGAGCGCGTCGTGGATGCGGCTGCCATCGCGGCAGCAGGCGGCAGCGCCGATGCCGCCTTCTGGGTGAATTGCCAGCCAGGCTGGCTGATGGGCGGCAAATTGGATGGCGTACAGGGTGAAGCAACTACCACCAGGGGCATGCACGGCTATTTCCCCGATGTGCCGGCGATGCGCGCCAGCCTGATCGCCAATGGCCCCGGCATCAGCGCTGGCCGCGATCTGGGCGTGATCGACATGCGCGCCATCGCGCCGGCCGTGGCCGCCCGGCTGGGCGTGACGCTGAAGGACGCGAAAACGCCCGCCGCCTTCTGACGCGCCTCCCCAAAGCGCCGGTTTCGCTACACCGCCTTGCGGGCCAGAGTGCGCCCAGGGAGAACGGCGATGCAATTAGCCTGGGGCGCAGACGATCTGGCTTTCCGCGACGAGGTGAGGGCCTTTCTCGCCGCCGAATTGACACCCGAGCTGAAGATGGCCGCCGCCGGCATGACCAGCGTCTATGCGCCGCCCGATGTGGCGCTGGCCTGGCAGAAGAAGCTCCATGCGCGCGGCTGGGTGGCGCCAAGCTGGCCAGTGGAAGCCGGCGGCTGCGACTGGAGCGTGGCCAAACGCTATATTTTCGCCCGCGAAACCACCGAAGCCGGCGCGCCGCCGCTCTCCCCCATGGGTCTGGGCATGTGCGGGCCGGTGCTGCTGCATTATGGCACCGAGGAACAGAAGCGCCGCTTCCTGCCACCCATGCTGGCCGGCGATGAATTCTGGTGCCAGGGCTATTCGGAACCCAATTCAGGTTCAGACCTCGCCTCGCTGCAGATGAAGGCCGAACGCGACGGCGATCACTTCATCTGCACCGGCCGCAAGATCTGGACGACGCACGCCCATTATGCGGACTGGATCTTCTGCCTGGTGCGCACCACCCGGATGGAAAAGCCGCAGCTGGGCATCAGCTTCCTGCTGATCGATATGAAAACGCCCGGCGTGAGCGTGCGGCCCATCGTGTCGCTTTCGGGCGAGCATGTGCAAAACGAAGTGATCTTCGACGAAGTGCGCGTGCCGGTCGCCAATGTGGTCGGCCGCATCGACGATGGCTGGACGGTGGCTAAATATCTGATGGAATTCGAGCGCGGCGGCCATGCCTATGCGCCATCACTGGTAAAGCGTGTGGACACTCTGGTGGTGCACCTCGCCGAAACCGGCCAGACCATGCCGGGGCGGATCGCCGCCTTGCGAACCGAAATCGAGGCGCTGGATGCGCTGGAACTACAGTTCAACGCCGGCCTGTCCAACGGCGCCGCCCCCGGCCCGATGGCCAGCGCGCTGAAAATCCTTGGCACCGAACTCAGCCAGCGCCTGACCGAGCTGGAGGTGGAAGCCGCCCTGCCCTGGGTGGAAGCCTATCAGCCGCATCTCACCCTGCCCGGCGGCCCGGTACCGGGCTTTACGGCGCCGGCCGATGGATTGGGCGTTGGCCCGGCCTGGGCGGCGAAAGCCTTCCCCAAATATCTCAACGACCGCGCCGGCTCCATCTATGCCGGCACCAACGAAATCCAGCGCGGCATCCTCTGGCAATATCTGGCGCGGCGGAACGGCTGAACAATCAGGCTTTCAGGTGGAAGACCGCCACGATTTCCGCCAGCAGCGGCGGCAGCGGCAGGCCGGCGTGAGCCAGCCAATTGGCCGGGAAAGTGACGCCATCGCCTGAGAGCGCGGCCAGCATTTCCGGTTCGCCAAAACCCTTGTGCGGCAGCGTGCCAGCACGGGCCAGCAACCGAACCTGGACTGGGGCAGCGCCAGCCAGGAACGGCAGCGTCAGTGGCTGCGGCCGGCGATCCTGCGGCGGCGCGATACGGGTGACAAACAGCACCCACTCAGCGCCGTCGCCGCTGGCCTGCCATACAAGGCCGTCTGCGCCCTCGCCCATCGCCAATGTCTGCCCATGCAGCAGATGCCGCCACTGCTTGTGGAAGGCGATCCAGCCGGCCAGTTCCGCCTGTTCGGTTTCGGGAAGCTTCGACGGGTCCATCTCCACGCCGAAATGGCCGGGCAGCGCCACGCCGGCGCGGAAGCCCAGCGACTGGCGGCGGCCGGTGGCATGGGCTGGACTGGCGCCGACATGCGCGCCCATCAGTTCCGGCGGGAAGAAGGCCTGAAACCCGCGCTGGATGGTGGCGCGGGAAACGGCATCAAGATTGTCGCTGGTCCAGAAGCGGTGGGTGAAGGCAGCAATGCCGACATCGATGCGCCCGCCGCCGCCGGCACAGCTTTCAATTTCCACGTGGGGATGCGCCGCCCGCAGCCGGGCGAGCAGGCGATAGAGGCCCTGCACCTGGCCTAGCCCGCCGGCAGGGGCAAGTTCGCGATTGTGATCCCATTTCAGGTAGGCGATCGGCACGTCGCTGAGCAGTGTGTCGAGCGCGGCGAAGAGATAATCCTCCACCGCCGGCAGTGACAGGTTCAGCACCAACTGGTTGCGCGCGGTGGGCTGCGGTGCGCTCGGCACATGCAGCGCCCAATCGGGGTGGGTGCGGTACAAATCACTGTCGGGATTGACCATTTCCGGTTCGACCCATAGGCCGAACTCCAGCCCCAGCGCGTTGACGCCCTGTGCCAGCGGCTTCAACCCGTCGGGATATTTCGCCGGATCGGCGGTCCAGTCGCCCAGCCCGGCGTGGTCATGGTTGCGGCCGAGGAACCAGCCATCATCAAGGATGAAGCGCTCCACCCCGATGGCGGCGGCAGCACGGGCGAGACCAAGGATGCGGGCTTCGTCGTGCCGGAAATAGCAGGCTTCCCAGCTGTTGAGATGCACCGGCCGTGGCCGCATCGCCTGGCCCGGCCAGTCCAGCCGTGCGCGCACCAGCCCGTGCATCTGCTGCATCGCGCCGTTGCGGCCCTGCCCGCTGATCGCCAGAAGTAGTGGCGGGGCTTCGAAACGCTCGCCCGGTTGCAGGGTGAAACCATCGGCAGCGCCGGCCGACAGGACATGCCGACCATCGTCATCGCGCTCCACCGCCAGCGCGGCATCGCCTGACCAGGCCAGTTGCGCCGCCAGCACGAGGCCCTGATCCCAGTCAGCTCCCTGACCCAGCAGATACAGGCCCGGCGGGCCGCCATGGCCAGGCAGGCCGCGCCGTGTCTCGCGTCGCCACTGGTGGGCGGGCAGCGGCTCCACGGACTCGACGAATTCGGCGGCATGGCGGCCGCGCCAACTGAGAATGCGATCCAGCCCGGCCGGCAGCGGCAACAGCGCACTGGCCAGATGATCGACCACGATCGGCACCGGGCCATTGTTGCCCATTGTCGCGCTGATCGCGAAGCCGCCGCCGGGCGCCAGGCGGAAACATTGTTCGAGCAGCAGGCCGGTATCGGCATCGGTGAGGGTGAAACGCAGTGAGTCCGCGTCCGCCGCGACGTCCGTCACCGCCCAGCGCAGCACCCGGCCCGCAACCGACACCGCCAGCGGCCCGAACCAGCCGAGGCCGGGCGCGGTGGCAAAGGGCATGTCTTCATCCAGGCTGAAGGTCGCCGCGCCGCGCGTGCGGGCGAGTGGCGGCAGGCCGGTGGTCTCGACCGGCAAACCCAGGTGCCGCCACAGCAGCGCATCGCCGGCCCGTTCAAGGACAAGGCCGGCTTCGGAGCTGTGGAGCGCGAATATCGTCACCGCGCCAGATTGGCGGCGCGGGCGATTCCGTCAACCCACCAGCAGTTTGCGCACGTCGCCGTTGCAGCGGAAACTCTGCACGAACAGATAGACCGACAGGAACATCGCTCCGCCCAGAAAGGCAACAACGGCCAGCGCCAGCCCGGCAGGCGAGCCGCGGTGCCGCCAGCCGATATAGAGGCCGGACAGGGTGAGCATGAACAGGAAATCCAGGTTGAACTGCCCCTGCCAGCCGCCGCCAGAAATTGCGCCGAAGAAGGCGGGGAACAGGTTGGGCTCCGCCAGCAGCACCGGCGCGGTGTAGACGGTGAGGCTGGCAAAGATGACGACGCAGAGCAGGCGGATGATGAGCATGAAGTTCTCCCCGTGATGGCCCAGCATCGGGCGGCGAGGGAGGCGTGGCAATTACCTTGAGCGTCAGTTTCCGCTGAATCGTCCAGGGCGTTTCTCGCGGAAGGCGGCCAACGCCTCGGCAAAATCCGCGCCTTGCGTCGCCAGCAGCCATTGATCGGCGTCGGCGTGCAGCACGGCGGCATGGAGCGCGCCCGAAACGGCGTTGATGCTGCGCTTGATCATCTGCACGGCCATCGGCGGCAGCGCGGCATATTCGGAAGCCAGGGCCAGCGCCCGCGCATCCTCGGCGCCGGCCGGCACGATTTCATCGATCAGGCCCCAGCCGGCCAGGGTTTCGACATCAAATAGCGCACCTGTCATCACCAGCCGCTTGGCGCGGGCCGGCCCGACCAGTTCGATCAGCGGCCCCAGTGCGTTCCACATCAGGTTGATGCCGATCTTCACCTCGCCATAGCCCAGCCGTGCGCCGGTCGCCGCCACCCGGAAATCGCAGGCCGTGGCGATGCAGGTGGCGCCGCCGGTGGCCACGCCTTTCAGCGCCACAATAGTTGGCTGATCAATGCCCTGCACCGCCCGCATCACCCGCGCGCCAAGCTGCGCAGCGCGGCGGGCTTCAGCCAATGGCGCGGGCGCCGCCAGCCGGCCTTCCATCTCGCCAATATCGGCGCCCACCGAAAAATCCGTCCCCTCCCCGCGCAGCACCACCGCACGCACATCGCCGCTCCCACGCAGACTGTCGGCAATCCGCTCCAGTTCGGCCAGCATCGCCTGGCTCAGTGCATTGCGCTTTTCCGGACGGTTGAGGGTGATGGTGGCGATCGTGTCGCTCACACTCAGGGTGACGCTCATTGTTCAGCACTCCACCACATTGACGGCCAGGCCACCCTGGCTGGTTTCCTTGTATTTGTAGCTCATGTCGATGCCGGTCTGGCGCATCGTCTCGATCACCTGATCAAGGCTGACACGGCTCAGGCCGGGCCGATGCAGCGCCAGCCGGGCAGCGTTGGCGGCCTTCACGGCGCCGATGGCGTTGCGCTCGATACAAGGGATTTGCACCAGCCCGCCAACCGGATCACAGGTCAGGCCCAGATTATGCTCCATGCCGATCTCGGCCGCATTGGCGACCTGGGTGGGCGAGGCATTCCAAACGGCGGCCAGCCCCGCCGCCGCCATCGAGCAGGCGACACCCACTTCGCCCTGGCAGCCCATTTCCGCCCCGGAGATCGACGCGCGCTGCTTGTAGAGCAGGCCAATGGCGCCGGCAGTGGCGAGGAAGCGCCGGCGCTGCTCCGCCCCTTCGCAATAATGCTTCATCACGGCGGGCAAGATGCCGGCCGCGCCGTTGGTGGGCGCAGTCACCACCTGGCCGCCGGCGGCATTTTCCTCGTTCACCGCCATGGCATAGACGTTGAGCCAATCAAACAGCCGCTCCGGTTCGTTGGCGCTGCGGCCCTGCTGCAACTGCTGCCACAGCGACGGCGCGCGCCGCTCCACTTTCAGGCCGCCGGGCAAGATGCCTTGCGTGTGCAGGCCGCGTTCGATGCATGCCAGCATCACGGCGGCAACATGATCAAGGCCCGCCAGCGTTTCGCCGCGCAGGCGGATGGCGTCTTCATTCGCCAGCACAATCGTTTCCAGGCTGTGGCCCGTCGCTTCGGCAATGGCCAGCAGTTCAGCGGCGCTGGCAAAGGGGTGCGGCACATCGCGGCCTGTGGCCACCCGATCGGCGGGGGCGGCCTGTTCCAGCTGGCGCCGGCTGGCGATGAAGCCGCCGCCGGTGGAGAACCACTCCTCTTCGGCCAGCACTGCATCGCCGGCCAGTACGGCGAGGCGCATGGCGTTGGGGTGGAGCAGATCGCGCGTGTCGTAATCGAGGCGGATATCGGTGGCAGGATCAAAGGCGAGGCCACTCAGCTCCCGCGTCCGCTCCAGCGCGGCGAGATGGCATTCGGCCTGCACCGCGTCGAATGTTTCGGGCGCATGGCCCAGCAGCCCCAGCGCCACCGCCCGTAACGTTCCGTGGCCATGGCCGGTGAAGGCGAGGCTGCCTTGCAGCGTCACCACCACCCGCGCACCCTCCGGCCAGCGCCGCCGCGCCAGCCGTTGGCCATAGCGCAGCGCAATGCGCATCGGCCCCACCGTGTGCGAACTGGA
>NZ_CAMCWT010000078.1:0-7786 GCF_945882885.1 Sandarakinorhabdus limnophila DSM 17366 | reverse complement strand
GGGCCGGGTGGATATCTTGGTGAACAGTGCCGGAATTACCGGAGCGAGCGTGCCGGTGGTGGACTTTCCGCTGGAGGATTGGCGCCGGGTCATCGAGATCAATCTGAACGGGGTGTTTTACTGTTGCCGGCAAGTGGTGCCGCTGATGGCGGCCAACGGCTATGGCCGGATCATTAATGTGGCGTCAGTGGCCGGCAAAGAAGGCAACCCCAACGCGTCCGCCTACTCGGCCTCCAAGGCCGGTGTGATCGGCTTCACCAAGTCACTGGGCAAGGAACTGGCGCTTACCGGGGTGCTGGTCAACTGCATTACGCCTGCGACCTTTGAGAGCCCAATTCTGGAACAGCTTCCGGCGAGCCAGATCGAATACATGCGCTCCCGCATTCCGATGGGGCGCCTGGGCCAGGTGGAGGAGAGCGCGGCGCTGGCCTGCTGGCTCGCGAGCAGCGAGTGCAGTTTTTCAACCGCGGCAACCTTCGACACGTCGGGCGGGCGGACGACCTACTGAGGAGATGGACGCGACCGCTTGACAGCAAATCAAATGCATGTTGTCCTATATGTTAATATAATGTCCCACATTTAGGGACAAAGGGAATAGCGCGACACAATCAACTTTCGGGCAAGCGAGTTTTCTGCGTGAGGGTTCAACCGATTTCGAGAGGCCAAAAGGTCCGTGGAAATCTTTGGGGAGACTAACATGATTGCCATTCAGGCTTTTGAAACCGTGTGCGTTCGGCGGCAGAGCCGGCTCCGCCTAATGCTCTCCACGACGACCGCGCTGGCTTGTCTTTTGACGGCGCCCGCATTGGCCCAATCGGCCCCTTCTAGTGTAGCGACTGCCGCGGCGACTGCCGAAACAGAAGAACAGCTGATGGTCGTCACCGGATCGCGCGTGGTGGTGGACAGTGCCAAGGCGCCGACACCGGTGACGGTAGCGACAACGGAGCAGCTGGAAAAGTCTGCGCCGCGCACGGTGACCGAAGCGCTGCTGCAACTTCCCGTGTTTTCGGGATCGGTAAGTGTTGCCAACCAGAGCACCGGAACGACGGGCAGCAACGGGGCTGCGAACCTCAATCTTCGCGGCCTTGGCACATCTCGCACCCTCGTGCTGTTAGACAGCCGACGCTTTGTGCCGGCGTCTAACTCCGGCGCGGTTGACGTGGCCTTGTTGCCCGAGGCGCTTATAAGTCAAGTGGAAGTGGTGACCGGCGGCGCATCGGCGGCCTATGGATCGGACGCGGTGGGTGGTGTCGTGAACTTCAGGCTCAACACCAAATTTCAGGGATTTAAAGGCAATGTCTCCGGCGGCGTGTCCGGCCAGGGGGACAATGAGTATTTCAAGGTGACGCTGGCTGCCGGTAAGTCATTCCTCGAAGACCGACTCAACATCATCGGAAGCGTGGAATATTATGACAGCAAAGGCGTGCCAACGGCCAACCTCCGCGACTGGACACCGCGTGGCACCGGCATCATTACCAACCCCAATGTAACCGGCAGCAATCCAGCCTCTCCAACAAATCCGACGCGGCTTGTGGTTGTCAATCCGCTAGCCTCTAATGCTTCTTTGGGCGGGCTGGTGACCAATACGGCACTGGCGGGAACGACCTTTGATTTTGCCAATGGCACCAGCACGGCGCGCGCTTTCCAATTCGGCAGCCCGCGCACATCCACTCAGATGGTCGGGAGCAACGATCGGAACGCGTTCAATCCAAACGACCTTCTCGTGCTCCAGCCGGCGCAAACCCGCGCGATCGGTTTTCTGCATGTCGAGTATGAGGTAAGCAACAACTTCAAGGTGTTTGCCGAGGCTAATTTGGCGCGCAACGATGTGCACTATGCCAGTTTGCCTACCTTCCAGCTTGCCAATACCGCCTTCCCTATCTTTGCTGACAACGCCTTTCTGCCGGCAGCGACGCGGCAGGCTATGGTCAATGGCGGCATTTCTCAGTTCACCATGGGCCGGGTGAGCACCGACATGGCGACGCCCACGATGGACGGGCGCAGCGATACCAAGCGCTTTGTCTTTGGCTTTGACGGCAAGATCGGAAGCAGCGGCTGGACCTATAATGCCTATTTCCAGCATGGCCAGAATCGCTCGCTGTTCCGCACCAGCGACAACCCCATTTCCAACAATCTCTACCGTGCGGCAGACGCGGTTGTAGCGCAGGCGGGCAATGTTGCCGGTGTTCCGGCGGGCACGATCATTTGCCGTTCGACATTGCTGGTTCCTACCGATGGCTGCGTACCGATGAATGTCTTTGGTTTTGGCGCGCCTTCGGCTCCGGCGCGGCGTTATATCACCGGCACTGCGGTTCAGGACATAACTGTTCAGCAAGATGTGTTTGAAGCCAGCGTACAGGGCACTGTTTTCGAACTGCCGGGCGGGCCCGCGAAAGTGGCTGCCGGCGTTGGTTGGCGCAAAGAAAGCTTTGTCCAGGTCGTTGATCCGATCTCGTCAAGCATTCGGACCGGGGCTGGCATTCAGGGCTTCCCGTTGGGACTGCGTAACACGCTGGGTGGATTTGAACGTTCAAACCCGCAGCCAGCGCAGGGCGGGGTGACGGTTAAAGAGATTTTTGGGGAAGTGAACCTGCCGCTGTTTGAGGGCGAGGCCTTTGCCGAGACGCTCTCCTTCAACGGCGCCGTCCGCTACACCGACTATAGCAACAGCGGCGGCGTGACGACCTGGAAGGTGGGCGGTATCTGGGCGCCGGTGCGGGACATACGCTTCCGCGCCACGCGGTCCCGCGATATCCGGGCACCCAATTTGGGTGAGCTGTACCGCGGCTCCAGCCAGGGCACGGCGACGGTAACCGATCCATTCCGCAACAATGAAGCGCGGAATGCGCTGAGCGGCGCCATCGGCAATCTGGAGCTTACGCCAGAAAATGCCAACACAACGGTGGTAGGTGTTGTTTTGCAGCCCAGCTTCATCCCGGGCTTCACGCTTTCGTTGGACTGGTACAAGATCGATATCGAGGATGCGATTTCTGCGCTGACAGCACAACGGACGGTCGATCTCTGCTTCGAGGGCGCCACCAATCTTTGTCGCTTCCTGCAGCGCGACAGTGGTGGTCAGCTTTCCCGCATCGAGCTGCCGTTCTTCAACGTCGATCTTCGCAATACCAAGGGCATCGATATCGAGACCAATTATGTGACGTCAATAGGCGGCGCGAACATCAATCTGCGAGCGCTCTTCAATCACGTGATCACCCTGCAGAACCAAATTGCAGGCGGTCTGCCGCTGCAGCTCGCAGGTGATATTGGTAATAGCACACCGAAATGGCAGGGTGTAGTCTCGGCCAATGTGGATTTCGGGCGCTTCGCGATTTATCTGCAGGAACGTTATGTTGGCCCCGGCAAGTTCGATAACAGCTTCGGGCCGAGTGCCATTGACAAGAATGATCAACCGGCGGTGTATTATACCGACGTGACCCTTAACTTCGACCTCGACAAGGCTGAGCGGTTCAAGGGCTTCATTACGGTCAACAACTTGTTTGACCGCGATCCGCCACTGACGCCGGGCTTCCTGATTGCTGGCGCAAACTTCGGCAACCGGACTTTGTACGACATGGTTGGCCGGATGTTCAGCGCGGGGGTTCGCTTCAACTTCTGAGATGATGCACGGAGGGTGGTGACATGAACCGTCGCGAGCTGATCTCGAGTGTCGCCGCACTCGCTGCTGTTGGTGTTGCTCTTCCGGAACTGACCTTCGCCCAGGAGAAATCCCGACTGAAGATCACCGGCATCCGGTTGGTGCGAACCCGGCCCAAGCGGCCCTATCCAGAATACACGCCGGCCAAGGGCAGTTGGTCCACCCAGAATGTGGAGGTGGCCAATCCGGTCTCGATCTATCCGGAATACAAGCCGACCCGCAGCCTGTTTGGCGCCACCGATGTGCCGGGTTTTACGGTGGAGGTGACAACAGACAAGGGCATCACCGGCTATGGCCGGGGCGGCGCTGGCGGCGGCAAGATCGTGATGGGCCATCTCAAGAAGCTGATGATGGGACGCGATCCGTTCGACATCGAACGAAACTGGGACATCAACTGGCGCTCGACCATGTCTTACGGGCGCATGGGCGTGACGATGAACGCCATCAGCGGTTTCGACAATGCGCTGTGGGATATCATCGGCAAGGCGCTGAACATGCCCATCTACAGGCTCCTTGGCGGCGAGACAAAGGACAGGGTTCCGGCCTACTGCACCGGCAATGACATCGAACAGCATGTGGAATTTGGCTATACCAAGCTGAAGCTGGCGATGCCGCATGGGCCAGCAAGCGGGCGGCCGGGGATGCGCGAGAATGTGAAACTGGTGGAGCGGGCGCGAAAGGCGCTCGGACCCGACGGCGAGATCATGCTTGATTGCTGGATGGCGTGGACCGAACGCTATACGCTGGAAATGGCCGAGATGTTGGAGCCCTACCGGGTTTACTGGATGGAAGAGGTGCTTCAGCCGCATGATTACGAGGGTTTTGGGCGGCTGAACGAGGCCATCAAATCCACCCGCATTGTGACAGGCGAGCATGAATATGGCCGCTATGGCTTCCGCCAGCTGTTGCGGACCAATGGCGCGCAGATCTGGCAGCCCGACCTCAATTGGTGTGGCGGCCTTACCGAATTGCGCAAGATCGGCGCAATGGCGGCGGCTTATGACGTTCCAGTGATCCCACACGGCGGCGGGTTGAACGGATCGACCCATTATTCGATCGCCACCGTGAATGCGCCTTGGGCCGAATTGTTTTTGCCAGCGCCAGGTGGTCCGCGCGAAGTTTATCAGATGTTCGAGGAAAACTATGCGATCACGCGTGGGCCGGAGGGGATATACACGCGTCCACTTGAACTTCCGGGCTGGGGAATGGACCCCGAGGTTATTGGCGAAGCGCAGGCCTGAGTGACCATTCTCGCAACGGATCCACAAAGCCAACCGCGCGTCGGCAACACGCGATGGGCGATGATCGGCCTGACCTTCATGGTCGCGGCCGTGGCCTATCTGGATCGTAGCAACATCGCCATTGCCGCCCCGCTGCTCAAGGAGGAGCTCGGGCTTTCCAATGTGGAACTGGGCGTGGTCTTCAGTGCTTTTTCGCTTGGTTATGCCGCCACGCAGCCGGTTGCTGGGCGGCTGGCGGATCGCTTTGGCGCCTATAGGATCATTGCGTTGGGGGTCGTGGTCTGGAGCGTGTTGACGGCGGTTACGGCTTCCATTCCCGCCGGCTTCGGTTTTGCCTTCCTGGCGTTGCTGGGCGTGCGATTTGCGTTGGGGGTAAGCGAGGCAGTGATCTTCCCGGCGAGCAATCGCATGGTGGCCAACTGGATGCCGCCATCCGAGCGCGGGCTCGCCAACGGGCTGATCTTTGCTGGCGTCGGGGTAGGGGCCGGCATTGCGCCGCCGCTAATTACCACGATCATGCTGACCCATGACTGGCGGGCGGCATTTTGGGCCACGGCGGCCATCGGGCTGGTGGCACTGGTGTTGTGGCTGCTAATGGCACGGGAAACACCGGCGGCGCACCCCTGGGCGAGCGCAGCAGAGCGCGACTACATCAAATCCGTTATCCCCGACAGCAGTAGTGCCTCCACCGGCACGGCGCGCTGGACGATGATTATCGGCAACCGCACGGTGCAGTTGCTGATCTTCAGTTATTTCTGTTTTGGCTATGCGGCCTATATCTTCTTCACGTGGTTCTTCACCTATCTCTCGACCGTGCGTGGGCTCGATTTGAAATCAAGCGGGATTTACGGCACCCTGCCGTTCATTGCGATGGCGGTGGCGTCTCCAGCGGGCGGCTGGATTGCCGATCGGCTCACGGTCAGCCGCGGCGGGCGCGTGGGTCGCTGCGGTGTGGCGAGTGCAGGCATGGTGCTGGCTGCAGTGTTCATTGCCGCTGCCACACAGGTGGAGGATGTGCGCGTGGTGGCTGGGGTGCTGGCGCTGGGATCAGGTGCGCTATATCTGGCGCAGAGTGCTTTCTGGACACTCAGTGCGGATATCGGCCGGCGGTCTGCAGGCGCGGTATCGGGCGTGATGAACATGGGCAGCCAGATCGGCGGGGCTGGGGTTGCGATGTTGACGCCCCTGTTAGCTGATACGCTTGGATGGTCAGTATCATTTCTATTCACGGCTGGCGTATGTTTGGCGGGGGGGGTGGCCTGGTTGTGGATTGATCCCGACGCAAGCCTTGCGCCGGGGACTGCTAATTGATCCAGTGCGCGGGCTGTTCTGACTTAGATGGCAATGGAAGCTGTCCTAACGACCCATCAAGCATGGTCACTGTAACCCAGTCGCACGTTACCGTGGATTAAGGTGAGTTATCAGCCCACTGATGTTGACACCTTGGATAGTGACCGCAAACATGACAACGATATAGCGCGTATGAACCTGATTCGGCCTGTCCGCCTTTGTTGCCATGATTGCAATTCGTAACGCGTAACTGACAGCAGAAACGTGGATCAACTGACATGAAGCAAATGTTTTCTAATTTTACCCTCCTGGCCGCCCTGGGCCTGTCGCTTGCAGCATGCGGCGGCAAGAAGAAGGTGGCACTCGAGGCTCCGCCATCGACGAGCGCGCCTACCGCCATCAGCAACGCTCCTACCTACGGCGAGCAGACCCCGGGCGTGGGCAACGGCATCATTCCGGGTAGCCAGGATGACCTGCGCGCCCAGGCCGGGACCGACACGATCCTGTTCGCCCTCGATAGCGACAGCCTCGATGGTGAAGCCCGGGCCACCCTTGCGCGTCATGCCGAATGGCTGAAGCGCAACCCGGGCGTCCGGGTGACGGTGGAAGGCCATTGCGACGAGCGCGGGACCCGCGAATACAACCTGGCGCTGGGGGATCGCCGCGCGAATGCAGCCAAAAACTTCCTGGCTTCCCAAGGCGTCGCCGTCAGCCTGATGACTATCATTTCCTATGGCAAGGAACGCCAGGCCGTGGATGGGACCGGTGAAGCTGCCTGGGCTCAAAACCGCCGCGCCGTGACCGTGATTGCCAGCCGCTGAAGTGACATGCATGGCTCACCTGCCGCAGCGAAGGGTCCCTTCCTTCATTGTGGCAGGCCACCATGATTTGGTGGTGATGTGCATCCCTGATTGGTACCGTTGAGAAGCTGAGCTTTTTGTATTGATGGCCAATGGCTAGCATTATGCTGTCGGGCTTAGGGTCTACCTCCAAACCAGATGGACGGTGATCTCGGTGGCGATCCATCTGCCTCTTTTTCTATGCAGCAGGTGATAATTGTAATCAGGTAAGCAGATGACATGGAATGATTAAATCATATATAAATCAATTACATAGACGTTATCCGTTTCGTTCTGTCGGGTGCGCCATTTAAATCATTGTTATATAACGATATTTAAACGCACACAGATGTGGAGTGCGGCTAAAAATGTGCATTTTCGGTATGCACAAATCGTGCACAAAAACGATGTTATTCTCCCATCTTCCTGATTAGAGCGGTTTTCGACCTGTCTGAATCGAAAGGGGATTCCCTCGGGCGGCGTTTTCTGGTTCAGAATCCGTGCTGGTGAAGGAGGCCGGCATGGATGGGCCTACCACTATCGATGGATCTGCGTCGGCGGCTTTTGGCGGCGATTGATGAGGGGATGAGCTGCCGTGCGGCGGCGGTTCGTTTTGGGGTCGCGCCGGCGCCGGCGATCCGCTGGCAGGCGCAGCGCCGCGATACCGGCAGCTTTGCTCCCAAGCCTCAGGGCGGAGACAGGCGCTCACGTCGGGTCGAGCAGCGGGGGGCGGACATTTTCGCGATCTGGGAAGCGCGCAA
>NZ_CAMCWT010000077.1:0-7787 GCF_945882885.1 Sandarakinorhabdus limnophila DSM 17366 | reverse complement strand
TAAGGATGACACCGATCATGGCGCCATCCTTACCCAGGCCCGGCGGTGCTGGCGAGTGCTCAGGCGGTGAACTTGTTGTCGCGTGGGAAGCCGTTGGGTGGCATCCGCCCGGCGCTGGCGCGTGCGCCCTTCCAGAAAGTCAGGTCGGCTTCCGTGCGGGTGCGGCCACTGTCGCCGCCCATTGGCCAGCTCAGTCCTTCCGCCATCACGAACGTCCGCACGTCGCTCATGCCGCCATCCTTGTATTTCTGCAGCGCCACGCCCTGGCCTTTCTGCATCTGCGGCAGTTCTTCGAGCGGGAAGACCAGCAGTTTACGGTTCTCGCCGATCACCGCCACCATGTCGTCGGCCGGGGAGATCCAGCGCACAATGGCCAGCCGCGCATCGCCCTTGGGCGACATGATCACCTTGCCCTTGCGGGTTTCCGCCAGCAGCTCGGCGCTGTCGATCTGGAAACCGCGACCATCGCTGGCCACGAGCAGCAGGCGGCGATCGGGCTGGTGTGTGAACAGGCTGACAATCTCCGTCCCTTCCGCCAGATCGATCATCAGCCGCAACGGCTCGCCCAGGCCGCGTCCGCCGGGCAGGCGATCGGGAGAGAGCGTGTAGAAACGGCCATCGCTGGCCGCCAGCACCAGGCGATCGGTGGTGAAGGCGTGGAAGGCGTAGGCCGGCCCGTCGCCTTCCTTGAACTTCAGCGCTTCGGTGCTGGCCAGATCGACATGGCCCTTCATCGCGCGAATCCAGCCCATGGCCGAACAGATGATGGTCAGCGGTTCCTTCTCGATCATCGCCTCGATCGGCACGAACTTCACTTGCGGCGCATCCGCGATACTGGTGCGGCGGCGGCCGAGCAGGGTCGTGGGGCCATAGGCGACGCGCAGCGCGGCCAGATCGGTGGCCAGCCGCTCGGTTTGCTGCGCCTCGCTGTCGATCAGGCCACGCAGGCCCTTGGCTTCCTCGGTCAGCGCCTTGTTTTCGCGGGTGATCTCGATCTCTTCCAGCCGGCGCAAGCTGCGCAGCCGCATGTTGAGAATGGCTTCAGCCTGCACCGCAGTCAGATCAAAGGCCGCAATCAGCTCGGCCTTGGCATCATCGGCTTCGCGGATGATGCGGATCACCTCATCCAGGTTGAGATAGGCCTTGAGCAAGCCGCCGAGCACTTCCAGCCGCGCCTCAATCCGGCCAAGCCGATAGCGCGAGCGGGCAACCAGCACTTCGCGTTGGTGGATCAGCCACTTGGCGATCACGGGTTTGAGCCCCAGGACGCCCGGCCGGCCTTCATCCAGAACGTTCATGTTGAGCGGGATGCGCACTTCCAGATCGGTCAGCTTGAACAGGCTTTCCATCAGCACGTCGGCATCAACATTGCGCGATTTGGGCGTGATGACGATGCGCAGCTGCTCGTCGCTTTCATCCGCCACGTCGGCGAGGATCGGCAACTTCTTCTCGGTGATCAGTTCGGCCAACTGCTCGATCAATTTGCCCTTCAACACCTGATAGGGGATCTCGCTTATGATGATCGTCCAGGTGCCGCGGCCTTGGTCTTCCACGCTCCAGCGCGCGCGCAGGCGGAAACTGCCGCGCCCGGTGAGATAGGATTCGGCGATGCTGGCCCGCGGTTCGACCAGCACACCGCCGGTGGGAAAATCAGGCCCGGTGACGAACTGCAGCAGATCGGTTTCTGGTGCATCGGGAGCGCGTAGCAGGTGCAGCGCCGCATCGACAATTTCCACCACATTGTGCGGCGGGATGGAGGTGGCCATGCCGACCGCGATGCCGGCCGCGCCGTTGACCAGCAGGTTGGGGAACAGGCCGGGGAACACCTCCGGCTCTTCCTCTTCGCCGTTATAGGTGGTGCGCATCGGCACAGATTCTTCGTCCAGCCCGTCCATCAGGCGGATGGCTGCATCGGTCAGCCGCGCTTCGGTGTAGCGCATGGCCGCCGCGTTATCGCCGTCGATATTGCCGAAATTGCCCTGACCATCGACCAGCGGCACCCGCAGCGCAAAACTCTGCGCCAGGCGCACCATCGCATCGTAAACCGACTGGTCACCATGCGGGTGATATTTGCCGATCACGTCCCCCACCACGCGGGCGCATTTCTTATAGCCCTGATCGGGGTTCAGCTTCAGCAGCCGCATCGCCCACAACAGGCGGCGGTGCACTGGCTTCAGACCATCGCGCAGATCGGGCAATGATCGCGCGGTGATGGTGGAGAGGGCATAGACGAGATAGCGATCGCCCAGCGCCGCGCCGAACGGGGCTTCGATGATATTGTCGCTTTCGGGGGGGAGGCTGGCCATGGCGATGGGTTAGCGGTGGCGGGCATTGCCCGCAAGCGGTGTCAGCGGGTGAGCAGGCTGACCAACCGTTCGCGGGCTGTCCAGCAGCGCTTTGCCACCACGCCATCACGCAGTACTTCGCGGGCGAGGAAGTGCCCGGTGAGCGCCAGGCCGTCGGCAATGGCAGCGGCATTGGATTCGCCCTCACCCAGCAGGAAGACGGGCAAGCGCAGCAATTTGGCCGCCCAAGGCTCCCCCGCGCCACGGCTCACAGCTTGGCGAGACTTGGGCGAAACAAACGCCAGATCACTGGTCGCGCCAGTGGCTGCGCAACTGGTTAGATGGAGGCCCAGCCCAAGTTCGGCGAGCAGCGCCAGTTCCAGCCGTACCAAAGCCGGGCCAACGTCTGTCGCCAGCGCCCCCGCGGCCGCCGCGCCAAACAGCGCATCAAACAACGGGAACAGCCGTGGCTGGGCCTCGCCTTCGTTCAGGCAGTTGGCCGACAGGCTGGCGAGATAATCGACCAGCGCCAGCGCCGCCGGCCCGTGCATCATCGCCATGTTGGTGCCCAGCGGATGCACGGTCGCAAAGGCCAGTTGCTGGGGCGATTTCGTTACCAGATCGAGCGCGACGCGATTGCCGATCTGCAGCACCGGCCGCAGTTTGCGCCCGCGCCCGCCCTGCACATAGGCTGCGACAAGCCCCTGATCCGCCGACAGGAATCGCGCCACCACGGCATGTTCGCCGTGGGGTGCAAGGGCCACCACCAGTGCAGGTTCAACGCGGATCATGGCGGCCATCATAGTGGCAAGCGTGCCCGGCGCAGCAAATATGAACGTTAACCAAAAAATTATAATTGATTCAGGGAACCGGATCGACTATCTATGCATTAGTAACGGGATGTTAATGACCATGAACAGATTTGCGTTCGCTTTTGCCTTGGCTCTTGTGGCGGCTCCGGCAGCCGCCGTGGTGCCGCTGGTGAATTCGCCGATCACGGTCACGTCGGCCGATGTCGGCAAGTCGTTCACCTACACCTACAATGGCATCATCGATGAACAGAGCCAGGCTGGTCTGGCGTCGGCGATCACGTTCACCCTGAACAGCGTGTCAGGACAGGTCTGGAACTTCACCGCCGAGATCGACAACACACTGTCCACCGCACCCGTCGGAGGCCGCATCTCCAGCTTTGGTTTCAACGGCAATCCGGAAATCATCGGGGCGACCCCGATTTCGGGTCCGTTCGGCACAGCCGTCATCAACGCCGGCTTCCCGCAAATTGGCGGCCAGACCACGATCGATTTCTGCCTGATGGCCAACAACAACTGCCAGGGCGGCGGTGGCGGCGGCGTCACTAATGGCAATGTGGCGACGCAGGAATTCGCGCTGAGCTTCGCCAACAACATCACCTCGGTGATCTTCAACAACTTCATCGTGCGCTACCAGTCCATCACCGGCAGCGGCCTGGGCACTTCCGGTGTCGGCATGGGCACCAACGATGGCGGCTTCAATCCGGGCGGCGATCCCATCCCGGAACCGTCGAGCTGGGCGATGTTGATTGCCGGCTTTGGCCTGATCGGAGCGATGGCGCGCCGCCAGCGGATCGTCGCAGCTTAATCCACGAAATCGAGGCCGACCGCGCTGTAGAGGCTGCGGTCTTCCCCCCAATCGGCGCGCACCTTGATGTGCAGGAACAGGTGGACCTTGCGGCCCAGCAGGTCGGCAATGTTGGCCCGCGACGTCGCGCCGATTTCCTTGATGCGGCTGCCGCTCTTGCCCAGCACGATGGCTTTCTGGCTGTCCCGCTCGATGATGATCTGCTGGTGGATGGCCACGCTGCCGTCGCGGCGCTCCTCCCACTTTTCGGTTTCAACAGTGGCGGCGTAGGGCAGTTCGGCATGCAGTTGCAGATACAGCTGCTCACGCGTCAGTTCGGTCGCCATCAGCCGGGTGTTGGCATCACTCAACTGGTCTTCCGGATAATGCCACGGGCTCAGCGGCAGGCGTGCGGCCAACGCCGCCTTCAGTTCGGTAACGCCATCCCCGCTGCTGGCACTGATGAAGAAGATTTCCTCGAACTTTGCCAGTTCGTTGCAGCGGCTGGCCAGATCGAGCAGCCGCTCCTTCACGCAGATATCAACCTTGTTGAGCACCAGCAGTTTCGGTTCGCGGCGATTGGCCAAGGTGGCGATGATCTCGGGCACATCGCCTTTCAGCCCGGCCTTCGCATCGATCACCAGCACGATCACCTCGGCATCGGTCGCGCCATCCCAGGCCGCCTTCACCATGGCGCGGTCCAGCCGGCGACGCGGGGCAAAGATGCCGGGCGTATCCACCAGCAGCATCTGCGCACTCTCATGGATGGCGATTCCCACCAGCCGCTGCCGCGTCGTCTGCACCTTGGGCGACACGATGGCGACCTTCTGGCCCACCAGCGCGTTGACCAGCGTGGATTTGCCCGCGTTGGGCGCGCCGACCACGGCGATCGTGCCGCAGCGGGTGGTGATGGGGGTGAGTTCGGTGGTCATGATTCCAGGCTTTTCAACAACAGGGTGGCAGCGGCCTTTTCGGCCTCTTGCCGGGATTTGCCGCTGGCACTGGCCGGCGGGGCGCCGCGCACGGTCACTTCCACGGTGAACACTGGCGCGTGATCGGGGCCATCGCGGTTTACCACCAGATAATCCGGCATGCCCAGCCGGCGCTTCAGTGCCCATTGCTGCAGGGCGCTCTTGGGATCGTTCAGGAATGGGTGATCCGATTGCATCATCGGGCCCCAGTGGCGGGTGACAAACGCCGAAGCCGCCGTCCAGCCGCCATCGATGAACACCGCCGCCGTTACCGCTTCGGCCACATCGCCCAGCACATTGTCACTGTCGGCCAGGCCCTTGCCGCGGCTCACCGGTTCCATCGCAATCAATGGCCCGGCGTTCCAGCCGCGCGCCACGCGGGCGTTGGCCGGGCCTTCCACCATGGCGTGCAGCCGCGCCGTCAAGCGGCCTTCGGCTTCGTCATGCTGGCCATAGAGCAGGCCGGCGACCACGCAGCCAAGCACGCGATCGCCGAGGAATTCCAGCCGCTGGTAACTGGCGCCGGGCTGGCGGGTGGCGCTGCCGTGGGTGAGGGCGCGATCAAGCAGCGCCAGATCGGCAAATTCATGGCCCAGCACATCGCGTGCGAACACCGCCAGTCGCTCCATCCGATCGGCACGGGCCAGTTCGGGGCCGGGCCCCGGATCGGGCATTGCCTTGCGCTTTCGAGTCATCGGCTTCGCCGTGGGCCGATTGCACCAGCCGGTCAAGCCTTTGGCCGCAACAGGGCTGGACTTCGCACGCCCAAGGCCGGAAAACAGGGCGCATGGATCATCTTGCTGCCATCCGCGCCGCTGGGGCTGAACCGGTCGATATCCGCGCCCTGTTTGCGGGCGAGCCTGATCGGCTGGCCCGCCTGTCGGCAAGTGCCTGCGGGCTGCACATGGATCTGTCGCGCCTTGCCCTGCCGCTGCCGGTGCTGGATCAATTGCTGGCCGCCTGCACGGCTGCCGATCTGACGGGCTGGCGGGCGCGGCTGCTGGCGGGCGAGGCCGTGAACCTATCGGAAGGCCGCGCCGCCACTCACACCGCCGAGCGCGGCATCGGCAGCCCGGCTGATGTGGCGGTGGCCCAGGCCGCCGCCAAAGACGTGGCGCGCATCGCCGATCAGCTGCGCGCCGAGGCGGTGACCGACGTGATCCTGATCGGCATCGGCGGTTCGGCGCTGGGGCCGGCGCTGCTGAACGATGCGCTGGGCCGTGACGGGGATGGGCCCACGATTCATGTCGTCTCCAACATCGATGGCGAAGCGCTGCACCGCGCACTGGCCGCCTGCCAGCCGGCAACCACGCGGCTGGTCGTCGTCTCAAAAACCTTCACCACCGCCGAAACCATGACGAACGCCGAAACCGCGCTGGCGCGGCTGGCCGGTCGCCGCTCCGACTGCATCGCCATCACCGCCCGCCCGGATCGCGCCGCCGCGTGGGGTGCCGGCCATGTGCTGCCCTTCGCCGAAAGCGTGGGCGGGCGTTATTCGCTGTGGTCTGCCGTCGGCCTGCCGCTCGCCATTCGCTGCGGACCCGACGCGCTCAGCCAGTTGCGCGCCGGCGCCGCCGCCATGGACGCGCATTTCCGCGACACCCCGTTGCCGCACAATCTGCCGGTGCTGGCCGCGCTTGCCGATGTGTGGGCCGCCCACGGCCAGGGCCAGCAGACGCGCGGCGTGTTTGCCTATGATGAGCGGTTGCGGCTGCTGCCACCCTATCTGCAGCAGCTGGAAATGGAATCGAACGGCAAGGGCGTTGCCCGCGATGGCAGCCCGCTGCCCGGGCCAACCGCCGCCATCACCTGGGGCGGCACCGGCACGGATGCCCAGCATGCCGTGTTCCAGCTCATCCACCAGGGCACCTGCGTAGGCCCGGTGGAGTTTGTCGCCGTGCTGGAGCCGGCGCACGATCTGCCCGCCACCCACCATCGCCAGCTGCTGGCCAATTGCTTCGCGCAAGGCGCCGCGCTGCTGAAGGGGCGCAGTTTCGAAGCGGCGCTGGCGCTGTCCGGCGGCGATGCCGCGCTGGCCCGCGCCAAGACATTCAGCGGCAACCGGCCATCAAGCACGCTGCTGCTCGATCGCCTCGATCCGGCGACGCTGGGTGCGCTCATCGCCTTTTACGAACACCGGACCTTCGCGGCCGCCGTGTTGCTCGGCATCAACCCGTTCGATCAATGGGGCGTGGAACTGGGCAAGGAACTCGCCAATGCCCTGCTGGCAGGCGAAGATCTAGGTTTCGATCCCTCCACCGCGCGGCTGGTGGCGCGGGCGGGGCTCTGAACGAAAAAAACGGCGGCCACCCCGGGTCTGGGTGGCCGCCGCAAGACCAGCCGGCGGGAGGGCGCCGGCAGGCGGGTTTCAACGCCGCTCGGCGAACTGCACGGTGCTGGCGAGCTGGGTGCGGGCCAGCGCGAACTTCTTCGCGGCTTCGTGGGCATTGCCTTCCGCGCAGATCTTCTCGGCGATCTTCACTGAACGCAGCGCCTTGGCGGCATCCTGCGGATTGGCGCTGGCGGCTTCGGTGCGCAGCTGCTCGGCCTGCACGGCGCACTGGGTGGTGCCGGCCTGCGCCGGGCTGATCGCGGCGCTGGGCGGATCAGCGGCGCGTCAGTCCACTTCCCGCCACTGGCCGCCGATCAGCGCTTCGACCGGGCGGAACTTCGTCTTGTAAGCCATGCGCGAACAGCCTTCGATCCAGTAGCCCAGATACACGAAGGCCAGTCCGGCGCGGGCGGCGCGGGTGATGTGGTCCATGATGATGAAATTGCCCATGCCGGGCCGCGATTCCAGATCGGGATCGTAGAAGCTGTAGATCATCGACAGGCCGTCGGTTTGCTTGTCGGTGAGGCAGCAGCCAATGAGGCGGCCGAGGCGGCCATCGGTGGTGCGCTCGCGATATTCCACCATCACGGTATCAACGGGCGA
>NZ_CAMCWT010000076.1:0-8354 GCF_945882885.1 Sandarakinorhabdus limnophila DSM 17366 | reverse complement strand
CGCGCCGCCGCTGGGCGCCGCCAGGCCGGCAACCGGCTTGGCTTCCTGCTTCAGGCCATAGAGCAGGGACAGTTCCTCGATGGAGGCGACAAGATCGTACCAGTCGTCGAGATAGGAATAGAGGCTGTTCATGCCGGCAAACACGCCGGACAGGATGAGTTCGGCCGCCACCAATTGCCCGATCGACAATTGTTCCTGGATCACCAGCCAGCCACCCAGCGCCAGCAGGCCGGCCGACGCTGCGGCATAGAGGAAATAGAAGGCGATGGTCTGCGGGAACTGGTAGGCGAAATGATCGGCGTGGGCCTTCACATAATTGGCCGATACCCGTTCCGCGCCTTCCAGCGCGTAATCGATGTGGCGGGCCGATTTGTAGAAGCCGTTGGACGCACCCACGGTTTCGATGAAATGCGCGGCGTTGTATTTTTCGTGAGAGAGAATGATCGAGGTTTTCATCGCGCCCTTGGACCAGATCGCCCACACCGCCCACAACAGCGCGATCAGCACCAGGTTGAATGCCAGGAAAAACGGGTGATAGAAACTGGTGACAACGAACCCGACGATCATGCTCAAAATGATGGTGAAACCGCCGATCAACAGCGACGGCACCGCCTTTTGCATGTTCACCATTTCAAAATAGCGGTTGAACAGATCGAAGCGGCGATCATCCTGAAAGAAAGGATCAGCCGCGTTGATCGCCCGCATCGTCACATCGGCAACCAGCCGCGCCATGAAGCGACGGCGATAGAATTCCATCAAGTGGATGCGCAGCACCGACAGCAGGCCCGACACGATGAGCAGACCGAACAGGATGGCGGCCAGGGTGAACAACGGCACCGGCAGCGCGGTATTGGCGATACTGTTGATGAGCAACTGCACGGAAATCGGCGTGGCAAGGCCAAGCAGGGCGATACCAACGCCATAGATGATCGCCAGCCAGAAATAATTCTTCTCAGGCCAAAGAATGTCTTTCAGCCAGCTGTACACCAGCTGGTTAAGGTCCATCTTCGCAAGATCCTTGGCGGCCATGTCTCTCCTGTCACCTGCTGCGGGCAACACTGGCCCATGTAGGGGCAAGCCCCCGCCATGCCAAGGCGGGCCGTACGAAAAAATTACATCTCCGTAATGATTCCCTGTGCGAAGAGATCAACGCATGGCATGGATTGTCCGCTATCAGACATCGGCCAACTGCCGCAGGCCCGCGCCGAGCCGATCGGCAATCTCGTCGATCTGGGCTTCACTGATGATCAGCGGCGGCGACAGCGCGATGATGTCGCCGGTCACGCGGATCAGCAGGCCCGAATCGAACATGGCGCGGAAGATTTCCTGCCCGCGCACACCCGGTTGGCCGGGGCGGGGGGCCAGTTCGATGGCGCCGACCAGGCCGAAATTGCGGATGTCGATCACGTGCGGCAGGCCGGCAAGGCTGTGCAGCGCCGCTTCCCAATGGCTTTCCAGCGCGCGGGCGCGGGCGAACAGGCCTTCGTTGGCATAAAGATCGATCGTGGCGATCCCGGCGGCGCAGGCCAGCGCGTGGCTGGAATAGGTGTAGCCGTGGAACAATTCGATCCCCGGCACGTCGCCTGGTGCATCGACGATGGCATCATAGACGTGACGGGCTGCCGCCACCGCGCCCATCGGCACGGCAGCGTTGGTGAGGCCCTTGGCGAGGCAGATGATGTCGGGCGTGACGCCGAACCGTTCGGCCGCGGTCGCCGCGCCAATGCGGCCGAAGCCGGTGATCACTTCGTCAAAGATCAGCAGGATGCCATGGTGCGCCGTGATCGCCCGCAGCCGTTCCAGATACCCCACCGGCGGCACCAGCACGCCGGTGGAACCCGCCACCGGCTCGATGATGACGGCAGCGATGGTGTCGGGGCCATGCAGAGCGAACATCGCTTCCAGCCGGTCGGCAAAGTCGGCGCCATGGGCCGGCTGGCCCTTGCTGAAGGCATTGCGTGCCGGATCGTGCGTGTGCGGCAGGTGATCGGTGCCGGGCAAGCCGGTGCCGAAGGTGCGGCGGTTGGTGACGATGCCGCCCACCGAAATGCCGCCAAAACCGGTGCCGTGATAGCCGCGTTCGCGGCCGATCAGGCGGATGCGCTGGCCCTGGCCCTTGGCACGCCAATAGGCCAGCGCAATCTTCAGAGCGGTATCGACGCTTTCAGAACCTGAATTGGTGAAGAAGATGCGGTCCAGCCCTTCCGGCATGATCCCGGCAACGCGCGAAGCGAGCTGAAAGGCGAGCGGGTGGCCCAACTGAAAGGTGGGCGCATAATCGAGCACTGCGGCCTGCTGCTGGATCGCCTTGACGATGGGTTCACGGCCATGGCCGGCGTTCACGCACCACAGGCCAGCGGTGCCATCCAGAACGCGGCGACCAACGGCGGTGGTGTAATGCATGTCCTGCGCGGCCACCATCAGGCGCGGATTCGCCTTGAAATAGCGGTTGTCGGTGAACGGCATCCACAAGGACGACAGGTCGTTGGGTGCAACACTGGCCATGGCGGCGATCTCCCTTTTTAGGCCCGGGCGAGCAGCTTCTCGATCTGGCTGCCCAGCGCTTCCGGCTTGGTCGTGGGCGCGAAACGTTCCTGCACCTGGCCGTGTTTGTCGACGAGGAACTTGGTGAAGTTCCACTTCACCGCCTCGCTGCCAAGCAAGCCGGGCGCCTGTTTCTTCAGCAGTTGGAACAAGGGGTGGGCGTTGTCACCATTCACGTCGATCTTGGCGAACAGGGGAAAGTCCACATCATAAGTGAGCTTGCAGAAATTGGCGATCTCGCTGGCATTACCAGGTTCTTGCGCGCCGAACTGGTTGCAGGGGAAGCCGAGCACGGCAAAGCCGTTGGGGCCATATTTCTTGTGCAGCTTTTCCAGCCCTTCATATTGCGGCGTGAACCCGCACTTGCTGGCGGTGTTGACGATCAGCAGCACCTTGCCTTCGAAATCCTTCATGGAAATCTCGCGACCATCGATGGTCTTGGCGCTGAAATCATAAACGGTCGTCATATACGCTTCCCTTCAGGGCTGATGCTGCCCGGCCAAGGCTGCCGCAAAATGCCGGCGACACAGGGCCACATAGCGATCATTGCCGCCAATCTCGGTCTGCTGGCCAGAGGCCACCGGCTTGCCCTGCCCGTCAATACGCAAGTTCATCGTCGCCTTGCGGCCACAGGAGCACACTGCTTTCAGCTCGGTCAGCGTATCTGCAATCGCCAGCAACCACTGGCTGCCGGGAAACAGATTGCCCAGGAAATCGGTGCGCAGGCCATAGCAGAGCACGGGAATGCCCAGATCATCGGCGACATGCGCCAGCTGCCAGACCTGGTCCTTGGTCAGGAACTGGGCTTCATCGACCAGCACGCAATTGAGCGTGCCCACCGCATGCGCGCTGGCCACGGCGGCAAACAGATCGGTTTCGGGAACGAACATGTCGGCCGGCGCTGATAGTCCGATGCGCGAGGCGATCACGCCCTGCCCGGCCCGATCATCGATCGCAGCGGTGAACAGCATCGTGCGCATGCCGCGCTCACGATAGTTGAAGCTGGCCTGCAGCAGCACCGTCGATTTGCCGGCGTTCATCGAGGCATAGTAGAAATAGAGCTTGGCCACGCACGTTCTTTGCGCGTGGCCAAGCCATTTGGTCAACGGGCTGGTTAGCGATTGCCGCCGATGAGATCGCCCAGTTCGCCAAGCACGCTGCCCTCGCCGCGGTTCTGGCCGCGGCCCATGGCGGCCTGCATCATGCGGCCGGCCAGCCGGCTGAATGGCAGCGACTGGATCCACACCTTGCCCGGCCCGGTAAGGCGGGCGAAAAACACGCCTTCGCCGCCGAACAGCATGGATTTGACTCCGCCCACGCTTTCCAGATCGAAGTTCACTGACGGCGTGAAGGCCGCCACGCAGCCGGTATCAACATGCAGCACTTCGCCCGGCGCCAGTGTGCGCTCGATCACCGTGCCGCCCATCTGCACGAACACCCAGCCATCGCCTTCCAGCTTCTGCATGATGAAGCCTTCACCGCCGAACAGACCGGTCATCACCTTGCGCTGGAAGGCGATGCCGATGGAAACGCCCTTGGCGGCGGCCAGGAACGCATCCTTCTGGCAGATCAGCGTGCCGCCAATGCTGTCCAGCTTGAGCGGCAGGATATGGCCGGGGGTGGGCGCGCCAAAGGCAACGCGCGCCTTGCCGCCGCCGTTGTGGGTGTAGACGGTGGTGAACAGGCTTTCGCCGGTGAGCAGCCGCTTGCCGGCCCCCATCAGCGCGCCCATGAAGCCGCCGCTTTGTCCGCCGCCATCGCCAAACACGGTTGTCATGCCGATGCTGGCATCCTTCCACACCATGGCACCGGCTTCGGCCACGGCGCTTTCGCCGGGATCCAGTTCGATCTCGACGAACTGCAGTTCATGGCCCTTGATCTCGAAATCGATATCATCGGCGATGCCGGTGGCGCGGCTGTGTTGCCAGGGATTGGGCATGGAATGTCTCCTGTTGTGGTGATGCCAGTGTAGGGCGGGTGTGTTGCGCCGCCAAGACGCAAGCCGCGACAAAATCGTTGGGCGCTTGCACCCGCCGGCGCGTTGGGCAACACACGCGGCCATGAAGCATCTGCCCCTCTTCGCCGCCCTGCTCCTCAGCACCGCACCTGCGTTTGCCGCTGAGGCCGAGGACACACTGATCACCGTCACCGGCAAGGGCCTGAAGGATCTGCCCGGCGATGCGGCACTGTCGTTGATCGTGATCGACCGGGAGCGCATCCTGAACACCGGATCGAACCGGCTGGAATCGGTGCTCGCCGATATCGCCGGGCAACAGCAGTTCCGCCGGTCGGACAGCCGCTCCGCCAACGCCACGTCCCAAGGCATTACCCTTCGCGGGCTGGGCGGCAATGCCTCGTCCCGCGCGCTGCTGGTCCTGGATGGCGTGCCGCAGGCCGATCCGTTCGGTGGCTGGGTGGCGTTTCCGGCCTATGCCACCGGGCGGCTTGATCGCATCAGGGTCACGCGCGGCGGTGGCTCCGGCTATTGGGGCCCGGGCGCGCTGGCTGGCACCATCGAACTGGAATCCGTGGGCGGCAACGCGGCGCGGCCATTCGACGGCGCCATCGCCTATGGCAGCCGCAACAGCGTCGACGCGCAAGGCGCACTGGGGCTGACACGTGACAAGGGTTTCGCCACCCTTTCTGCCGCCTATGGCCGCGGCGACGGTTTCATCCCCATCGTCGAACGCAATCGCGGCCCGGTCGATCGCGCGGCGCCTTATGAACAGGCCAGCGTGGCCCTGCGCGCCGTTGTGGAAGTCGCGCCCGAAACCGAAGCGCAAGTGACGGCCAATGGATTCACCGACAGCCGCGAGCGTGGCACCGATTTTTCGCGCAACACGTCCGAAGGCGTTGATGGCGCGCTGCGGCTGGTCGGGCGCGGGCGCTGGGGGTGGCAGGCGCTGGCCTATGTGCAGACGCGCAATTTCACCTCCGATTTTGCCGCCGTGAACGCCACGCGCACCAGCGTGACGCAGAGCCTGGCCCAATATGACACGCCGGCCACCGGCTGGGGCGGCCGGCTGGAGTTGGCGCCGCCGGTGGGTGACGGCGTCTCGCTGCGGCTGGGCGCGGACACGCGCCAACTCACCGGCAAGACAATGGAGCTGTTCACCTATGTGAATGCCGCCCCCACCCGCCAGCGCGAGGCCGGCGGCCGCACCGGCACCACCGGGCTGTTCGCCGATGCCAGCATCGAACGCGGCATGGTCACCGCCACGGCATCGGCCCGCATCGACTGGTGGACGATCAAGGATGGCCGCCTGCTGGAAACCACCATCGCCACCAACGCGCCGTTCACGAGCCTGCTGTTTGCAGATCGTTCCGGCCATGAATTCACCGGCCGCATTGGTCTGGCGGTGAAGCCCGCCGATTGGCTGGCCCTGCGCGGTGCGGCCTATCGCGGCTGGCGGCTGCCGACGCTCAATGAACTCTATCGCCCGTTCCGCGTCGGCCCCGATGCCACGGCGGCCAATGCCCTGCTCAATCCCGAGCGGGTGACAGGCGTGGACCTCGGCTTCACGCTCAAGCCGGCAGGTGGTTTCGAGATCGGCGTCACCGGTTTCTGGAACCGCATGGACGACACCATCGCCAACGTCACACAAGGGCGCGGGCCGGGCAACTTCCCAGGTGTCGGCTTCGTGGCGGCCGGCGGCTTCTATCGCCAGCGCCAGAACCTGGATGCGCTCACCGTGTGGGGCTGGGAAGTGGATGCGAAGCTGCGGAGCGGCGACTTCGGGCTGACTGCAAGCTGGAGCCATGTCGATCCGACCATCGCCGCATCCGGGGCCGCTGCGCCACTGGACGGGCTGCGGCCAGCCCAGACGCCGCGCGACCAGTTCTCCGGCACCATCGATTACACCGGCAGCCTGTTCACAGCGTCGGCCACGCTGCGCCACATTGCCAGCCAGTTCGAGGATGATCAGAACAGCCGCAGCCTGAATGCCGCAACCATGGTCGACGCGCTGCTGCTGGTGCCGCTGGTGAAGGGCCTCGCCATCGAAGGCCGCGTCGAAAATCTGTTCGATGCCGAGGTGCAGGCGGCACTCTCCGGCACCGGTGTTGTCGAACGCGCCCTGCCCCGCACCTTCTGGGTGGGCGCGCGCGTTTCGTTCTGACCGGGTGAACCCCGTATCGACGGGCGTAAGATGCAGGCCTAGCGTGTGCCGGCACCCATGGAGACACGCCGCATGAGCCGTTACAGCAAGGTTGCCATCACGCTGCACTGGCTGATGGCCCTGATGATCATCGGCAATTTGGCCGGTGGCTTCCTGCATGATTTCGTGCCGCGCGAAGGTGGCCAGCGCGCGCTGGTGATGGATTTCCACAAAAGCTTCGGCCTGACCATCATCGCCCTCACCCTGTTCCGGCTGGGCTGGCGCTTGGGCCATAGCGTGCCGGCTTTGCCCGCCTACTTCACCGGTGGCGAGCGGCTGTTGGCCAAAGCGGCCCACTGGGGTTTCTATGCCGTGATGCTGGCGCTGCCGCTGTCGGGCTGGGTTGCGGCGGATCGCAATGATCGCCCACTGGCCTGGTTCGGGCTGCCGGTCTCCAAGTTCGGCGTTGATAAGGCCACCGGCAGCGCTGCCAACGAACTGCACGAGATCTTGGGCTGGGCCATGTTGGCGCTGCTGGCGCTGCACATTGTTGGCATCATCAAGCATTTGGTGATGGATCGCGACAATCTGATGCCCCGCATGGGTGTGGGCAAACCGCGCGCTTGACGCTGCCGCCCAGTCCCCGTCACACAGGCGCATGGCCGACACGATCAAGCTGCACGAAAGCTGGCGCGCGCCGCTGGAGGATGCCCTGGCCTCGCCGTCGATGGCGGCGTTGCAGGCTTTCCTGTTGGCCGAAAAAGCCGCCGGCAAGGCGATCTTTCCCAACGGCAGCGAATGGTTCCGCGCGCTTGATCTGACGTCGCTTGATACAGTGCGCGTGGTGATATTGGGGCAAGACCCCTATCACGGCCCCGGCCAGGCGCATGGGCTGGCGTTTTCCGTGCGCCCCGGCGTGCGGGTGCCGCCCAGCCTTGTGAACATCTACAAGGAACTGCAGGCCGATCTCGGCATCGCGCCAGCACGGCATGGCTTCCTTGAGCATTGGGCGCGGCAGGGCGTGTTGCTGCTCAACACCAGCCTGACGGTGGAACAGGGCGTTGCCGCCAGCCACAAGGGCTGCGGCTGGGAAGCGTTCACCGATGCGGTGATCCGTCTGGTGGCGGAACGGGAACAACCCTGCGCCTTCCTGCTGTGGGGCAGCCACGCCCAGAAAAAGGCTGGCTTTGTCGACGCGAGCAGGCATCTGGTGCTGAAAGCCCCCCACCCATCGCCACTGTCGGCGCACAATGGCTTCTTCGGCTGCCGCCACTTCAGCCGCACGAATGTCTGGATGGAATCGCAAGGCCTGCACCCCATCGACTGGACGCTGCCGCCAGTCTAGCCTGAGCCCGTGTTGAAGGGGGAAAATCGATGCGAAGTCTTGTTCTAGCCCTGCTGTTGATGTCTGCTCCGGCGCTGGCCAATCCGCTGTTCACCGATCCGCCCGCCACCGCTACGCCGCGCGCCCGCATGGAAGTGTTGCACATCCCTTCGGGCGGGGTGGAGATCAACGGCGTGGCCTATCTGGCGGCAGGGCCGGGGCCGCATCCCACTATCGTCATCTGCCACGGCTGGCCTGGCAACGAGAAGAATCTCGATCTGGCCCAGGCCCTTCGCCGGGCCGGGTGGAATGCCATCACGTTCAATTATCGCGGTGCTTGGGGCAGCCCCGGCAACTTCCGCTTTGGCCAGAACCCGGAGGACGCCAAG
>NZ_CAMCWT010000075.1:0-8933 GCF_945882885.1 Sandarakinorhabdus limnophila DSM 17366 | reverse complement strand
GATGATCTGAAGCCCTGTGATCCGAAAGCGGTGAAGCGCCTCGTGCTGTGCACCGGCAAGGTCTATTATGATCTGCTCGACGCCAGCGAGAAGGAGAGCCGGGACGACGTCTATCTGCTTCGTGTCGAGCAGCTCTATCCGTTCCCGGGCGACGTTGTGGCTGAATATGTAGCGAAATTTCCGAATCTGGAAGCCGTGGTTTGGGCTCAGGAAGAGCCGCAGAACGGCGGCGCCTGGACCTTCGCCAATCCGCTGATCGAGGCGGCGACGGGCATGCGCCCGATCTATGCCGGGCGTGCTCCTGCGGCGGCCACGGCGACGGGCCTCCTCAAGCGCCACAATGCTGAACAGGCCAAATTGGTGGCTGAAGCCCTTGGCGCGACGACCACTGAAGTGAAGGCCGCAATCCGCGGCGGCCTCAAGAAAAAATAAGAAAGACAAGAGCATGGCAACCGATGTTATCGTGCCCGCCCTGGGCGAATCCATCACCGAAGCCAGCGTTGGCCAGTGGCTGAAACAGCCCGGCGAGGCGGTCGTGGCCGACGAGGCCATTGTGGCGCTGGAAACCGACAAGGTGGCGGTGGAAGTGCCGTCGCCGGTCGCCGGCGTGATGGGCGAGCAGATGTTCAAGCCCGGAGACACGGTCACGGTTGGCGCGCTGATTGCGCGGATCGTGGAGGGCGGTGTGCCGGCCGCTGCCGTTCCGGTGCCGGTGGCTGCCGCGCCTGTGGCCGCCGCTGCCGCGCCGGTTCCGGCTGCGGAATCGCCGGCCTATGACGCCATCAGCCCGGCGGTTCGCGGCCTGCTCGACACCTACAATCTTGATCCCGCCAGCATCGGCGGCACCGGTAAGGATGGCCGGCTGACCAAGGGCGACGTGCTTGCCGCGATTGAGGCGGGCACTGCCCGCCTGAAATCCTCGGCCACCCCGGCCCCTGCTGCTGTCGCGGCCGTTGCCGCCGCCCCGGCCGAGCGCCGGGAAGAGCGGGTGAAGATGACCCGCCTGCGCCAGACCATCGCACGCCGCCTGAAGGAAGCTCAGAACAGCGCCGCCATGCTGACCACGTTCAACGACGTGGATATGACCGCCGTGATCGAGGCCCGCGCCAAGTACAAGGACATGTTTGAAAAGAAGCACGGCATCCGGCTTGGCTTCATGTCGTTCTTTGCCAAGGCCGTGGTGCTGGCGCTAAAGGATGTCCCGTCGGTTGGCGCGGCTATCGAAGGCGACGAGATCATCTACAAGGATTATGCCGATCTGGGCGTTGCGGTGTCGTCGCCGGGCGGGCTGGTCGTGCCGATCCTGCGCAACGCTCAGGCCAAGGGCTTTGCCCAGATCGAGAAGGACATCGCCGATTTCGGTGATCGTGCGCGCAAGTGCACGCTGAAGATCGACGAGCTGCAGGGCGGCAACTTCACCATCTCCAACGGCGGCGTGTTCGGCTCTTTGCTGTCCACCCCCATCCTCAACCCGCCGCAATCGGGCGTGCTCGGCCTGCACCGAGTGGAGGATCGCCCGGTGGTGAAGAACGGCCAGATCGTGATCCGCCCGATGATGTATCTGGCGCTGAGCTACGACCACCGCCTGATCGATGGCCGCGAAGCCGTCACCTTCCTGGTGCGCGTCAAGGAAGCCATTGAAGATCCTGCGCGTTTGCTGATCGACCTGTAACAAGAAAGGCCCACCCCATGGCCAACCCTGAATTTGATGTCGTCATCATTGGCGGCGGCCCCGGCGGCTATGTCGGCGCCATCCGTGCAGCCCAGCATGGCCTGAAGGTCGCTTGCGTGGAAAAGCGCGCGGCGCTCGGCGGCACCTGCCTCAATGTCGGTTGCATCCCGTCCAAGGCGCTGCTCAACGGCAGCCACCTCTATGAGGAACTGGCCGGCGGCCACCTGGCCAAGTTCGGCGTGAAGGCTGACAATGTCTCCTTCGATCTTTCCGCACTGCTGGGCGAGAAGGACAAGGCGGTATCAGAGCTGACCGGCGGCATCGCCATGCTGTTCAAAAAGAACAAGGTGGAGTGGATCAAGGGCGAAGCCAGCTTCATCGACGTCAAGAGCGTGAAGGTGGGTGACCGCACCATCACCGCGAAGAATTTCGTCATTGCCACCGGTTCCGAAGTGGCCCTGTTGCCCGGCATGACGCCGGATGGGGAGGTGATCGTTACCTCCACCGAAGCGCTGAACCTGCAGAACGTGCCCGAGCATCTGGTGGTGATTGGGGGCGGATATATCGGCCTTGAATTGGGCAGCGTCTGGCGCCGCCTGGGCGCCAAGGTGACCGTGGTGGAATATGCCCCGCGCATCGTGCCGGCGATGGATATCGAAGTGGCCAATGCCTTCGCCAAGATCCTCACCAAGCAGGGCCTGGTGCTGAAGACCGCCACCAAGGTGGTGAGCGTGGAACAGACCGGCGCTGGCGCTACGGTGACCGTGGAGCCGGCCGCTGGCGGGCCTGCTGAAACCATCACCGCCGATGTCGTGCTGCTCTCCATCGGCCGCCGGCCCAACACTGATGGGCTGAACCTGGCCGCAACGGGCCTCACGCTCGATGCCAAGGGCCGCATCCCCATCGGCCATGATTTCGCCACCAAGGTGCCCGGCATCTGGGCCATCGGCGACGTGGTGGAAGGCCCGATGCTGGCCCACAAGGCCGAAGACGAAGGCCTGGCTTGTACGGACAATATCGCCGGCCTGGCCGGTTATGTGAACCACGATGTGATCCCGGCCGTGGTCTATACTCACCCGGAAGTCGGCACTGTGGGCAAGACGGAAGAGGAATTGAAGGCTGCGGGCATCGCCTACAAGGTTGGCAAGTTCCTGTTTGCCGCCAACAGCCGCGCCAAGACCAACCGCGACACCGATGGCTTCGTAAAAGTCCTGGCCGACGCCAAGACCGATCGCGTGCTGGGCGTGCACATCATCGGCGCTATGGCCGGCACGATGATCGCGCAGGCCGCGCAGGCGATGGAGTTTGGCGCGTCGAGCGAGGATATCGCGCTGACCTGTCATGCGCATCCGACGCATTCGGAAGCGCTGAAGGAGGCGGCAATGGCGGTTACGGGCAAAGCCATTCACATGTGATGCGCCGCCGGCTGCACGCCAGTGCGCCAGCTTTCACGCAGCAAGGCCAGACACGCATAGAGGTGACGGCTCGCCCGCTCCCCGCTACAGCCAAATCCATGCTGTCGCCCCGCACCACTCGCACCGTTCGCTGGCTCCATCTGTGGACCGGGGTTTTTGTTGGCATCCAGATCATCCTGTGGGTGGTGTCTGGCCTGGTGATGGTGGCGCGGCCGCTGGATGAGGTGCGGGGGACGACGCTTCGCAAGGAGCCGGCGGCGCTGAGCATGCCGGCCGGGTTGCCGTCGTTGCAGGGCGTCGAGAAACTGGAACTGGGCAGTCTGCTCGGTAAGCCGGTGTGGAAACTGACCGACAAGATCGGCAAGCGGCTGCTGGATGCCGGCGGCCAGCCTATCGCCATCAGTGCCACGCAGGCCGAAGCCATTGCGCGGGCGGGCACGACGCTTGAGGGGCCGGTGACGGTGACGGCGATCACGCCGGCCAACCCGGCCAGCGACTGGCGCGAGACGGCGGGATATCGGGTGGAATTCGCCGATGATGTGCGCGTGTATATCAACAGCCAAGGCGAGATTGGTGCGGTGCGCACGCCGTGGTGGCGGTTTTACGATCTGTTCTGGGGCCTGCATATCCTCGACTGGCAGGACCGCGAGAACACCCATGGCCCCGTGATCATCATCGCCACACTGATGGCGCTGGGCGTGGTGCTCACCGGCGCGCTGCTGACCGTGCGGCATTTCTGGCGGCGGTGATGGCCATGGCAGCGCCCATTCCGTTGGAGCCATTGCTGGCCGTGCTCGACATGGCGGGCGTGGCGGTGTTTGCCGTTTCGGGCGCGCTGGCGGCGGCGCGGATCAAGCAGACCATCGTGACCTTCGCCTTCTTTGCCGCGATCACCGGCATCGGTGGCGGCACGCTGCGCGATCTGTTGATCGGGGCGCCGGTGTTCTGGGTGGGGCGATCGGATTATCTGGGCATCTGCCTGGTGGCGGCTGCTTCCGTGTGGCTGTTAAAGGCGGATCGCTGGCGGTTGAATGCGCTGTTGTGGTTCGATGCGTTGGGGTTGGGCGCCTATAGCGTGCTGGGCGCGGCCAAGGCGTTGAGCCTGGGGGTGCCGCCGCTGCCGGCGGTTGGCATGGGTGTGCTCACCGCCAGTTTCGGCGGCATCGTGCGGGATCTGCTGGCGGGGGAACCATCCATACTGTTGCGGCGCGAAATCTACGTTTCGGCCGCGGCACTCGGGGCGGGAACTTATGTAGGCCTCACCCTGCTGGGCTTGTCGCTATGGCCGGCGGCGATCATTGGCGCTGCCGCCGGCTTTGGCTTGCGCGGGATTGCCATCGCCACCGGGTTGGCGCTGCCGGGTTACCGGCCCCAGCCCGAAGACGACTGAAGCAGCTTGGCGGCGAGGCCTTCCGTCTGCCGGGCCGCCGCTGGGCGCGGAGAGCCGGCCATGCTGCATTCGACGCACATCACCTGCATGGTGGCGCCCTTGCCGGCGGCCAGCCAGCCCAGATCATGCGCGGCGGTCAGCAGACGCAGGCGCGAGGCCTGGACCAGACGCGCCCACGGATCGCGGGCGGCCTGCTCTTCGCTTTCGGTGGCGCCCAGGCCTTCCAGCGCGCGTTGCCATGCCGGCACAGGCTTTTCGATATCGACCACGCGGATTTCGCCCTTCAGGCCGGCCTTGGCGGCAGCAGCGGCGACGGCGGCATCGAGGCCACCGAACTTGTCCACCAGCTTCAGCTCCTTGGCCTGGGTACCGGCCCACACGCGGCCTTGCGCGATGCGGTCCACCTCGGCCAGCGGCAGTTTGCGGGCGGTGGCGACCAGGGTGAGGAAGCGGCGATAGGTGTTTTCAACGCCCATCTGCAGCACCTGGGAAACCTGCGGTGACAGACCGGCAACCACATCGGGTTCGCCACTGTAGGGGGTGGTTTTTACGCCATCGCTGGTGATGCCCAGATCAGCCAGCGCGCGCGGAAAGCTGGGCAGGATGGCAAAGACGCCGATCGAACCGGTGATGGTGGAAGGCTGGGCATAAATCTCGTCTGCCGCCGTGCCCACCCAGTAACCGCCGCTGGCTGCGACTGGGCCGAAGCTGGCGATGACGGGCAGGCCATCGGCCTTGGCGGCCAACAGCGCCGCGCGAATTTCTTCCGATGCCGTGACGGAGCCGCCGCCGGAATCGACGCGCACCACCAGCGCCTTGATGTCGTCGCTCTTGGCCAGCGCTTCTTCCAGCGCCTGGCGGATGGTGGCGCTTCCAGCAGTGCCGCGCGGGGCCTCGCCGTCGACGATGTTGCCGGTGACATAGACGACACCCACGGCATCACCGCGCTCACCCAGCGGCTTGGCTGTGGCAGACAGATAATCACCCAGCGTCACGCCGGTGTAATGACCCCAATCGCTCAGCTCATCCTCGCCCGCCAGTTCGATCATCGCGGCGTCAAATTCATCGCGGCTGCCGAGTTGATCGACGAGGCCGGCATCGAGCGCCGTCTTGGCGCTGTCTCCACCGAACTTGCCGAGGCGCTGTGGCAATTGCGCGATATAGGCCGGCACATCGGCCTTGGGCCGCAGGCGTTTCGCATCAGCGAGCCAACTGCCCCACAGGCTGCCGGCCAGTGCCTGATCGGCGGCCTTGGCTTCGGGAGAGGCGGCGGTGCGGGTGAAAGGCTCCACGAACGACTTGTAGGTGCCGACGCGGAACACGTTGACATCAACCTGCAGCTTTTCGAGCGCCTTGGCGAAATAGAGGCGGCTGCCACCCGGGCCAGTGATGATCACGCCGCCCATCGGGTTGAGCCAGATCTTGCTGGCGGCGGCGGCGAGCAGCCAGCTGTCGTCGCTGTAGGCGGCGGCCCAGGCGTGGACCGGCTTGCCGGATTTGCGGAAGCGGGTGAGCGCATCATCGACGGTGGCGATATTGGCCTGACCGCCGCCCATGAAACCATCCAGTTCCAGCACGATGGCCTTGATACGATCATCCTTGGCGGCGTGATCGATGGCGTGCACCACATCGCGCACCTGGATTTCAGCGGCAACATTGCCAGCCGCGGCATCGAACGGCGAGGTTTCAGAAGCTTGATCCACCAGGGCGCCATCCATCGCCAGCACGAGCGCCGCGCCATTGGGAACCGTGGCGGGCTTGGCGGAGGTGAGCAGGGCCGACAGCCCGATGAAAAACAGCGCCAACACACACAGGACGAGGAAATCCTTGATACCAACAAGGATGCGCCAGATGAGGCCAAGGGATTTCAAGATGCTGCACCTTCAGGAACCGGGATAAGTCGAAGTCATAGCAGCAGGCCCACGGCGGCGGCAACCGGCCGCTACGCCGCACACCCGGTGAAGGTTGATCAGGGATTGACCGGTTCGGGCAGGAAATCCAGTTTCTGCACCGCCGTATCGGTGGCGCTGCATTCGGCCGGGGTGGCGTGCGTGTCGTTCGGCCAGGTGCCTTCCAGCGGCAGGCGGAAATCCCAAGCAAGGCAACAAAGCTGGCTGTGCGGCGCATGTGGTTTCCCCCCGAAAAAGTGGGTCAGTACAAGGTGAAGGTGGCGCGGCAGCCACCGTTGACCCAGATGCTGTTGCGATCCTAACCCCAGGTGCGGCCTTCCTGACAATTGCCGGCAATTACGCGGGTGAGGCTGACACTGCGGGCGCCACTGATCGGGCAGCGGGCGGCGCGGTAATTCCAGCTTTCGCAGTTGATGGTGCGGGCGCCCTGGCCGGGATTGAAACCGCCACCGCCAACACCGCCGCCGCTGCCCCAGCCGCCGCCAGAGCCACCTGAACCGCCCCAGCCAGACGAGCCCTGCATCACTTCGAAATCGGCTCGGCAACCGTTGCGCACGGTGATGGAACGGCGATCCCAGCGCCAGGTGTTCCCGTCCCGGCAATCGCCGGCAATCACGCGCAGCATGCGGGCGGCGCTGATCACGCCTTGCACCGGGCAGCGCTGGTTGCGGTAATTCCAGCTTTCGCAGCGCACTACCTGCCAGCGGCCGCCACCAATGCCATTCCCGACGCCTTGATTGGGATCCCAGCCACCCACGCCCCAGCCATTGTTGGCATCGATGCGGAAGGTGGCGCGACAGCCATTGCGCACCCGGATGGCGCGATCATCATGATACCAGGTCTGGCCTTCAATGCAGCTGCCGCCGCGCACGCGGAGCAGTTGCACGCGCACGGCGCCGGGGGCCGGGCAAACAGCTTCACGGTAATTCCAGCTTTCACAGGTGATTTCGCGTCATTGCTGAGCGGCGGCAGGTGCGGCGGGCAGGGTGAGCGCGAGGCCGGCACCCAGCGCTGTGAAGGACAGGGCGTTGATCGACAAGGCTGACAGTAACAGACGGCACATTACATCTTCTCCCCCCGGTTTGAGCAATAAGGGCAGGGTTCATCCTGCGCTCGGACTAATTACCAAAAAATGAATGCTGCCAGTGATTTTGCCGGAGTCAAGAGACATAACTGGCCGATATTTAGACATAAGCCGCCAATTCTATAATTTTTTCCCCTGATCGCCGGCCTGTTCAACTGTGAACTGCCACGCCACCCGGCCCGATCGTGCGCCACGCCCGGCTGCCCAGGTGAGCGCGGCCTTCGGATCAAAGGCCAACCCGTGCGCCACGGCATAGCCGGCGCAGATCGTCAGATAGGTCTCCTGATCGCAGGGGTGGAAGCCCAGCCGCAGCCCAAAGCGATCGGCCAGCGCCAGATGATCATCGGCGGCATCGCGCAGATTAATGGCATCCGCCTCGTTTTCCGAAAGGCTGCGCGGCACCAGATGGCGGCGGTTGCTGGTAACGATCATGCGGACATGATCGGGCCGCGCCTGCACCCCGCCATCGAGCAGCGAGCGCAGTGCATGCACCTCGGCGGCATCGGCGCCCAGCGACACATCATCAAGGAAGATCAGAAACGCCCGCTCTACCCCGGCAAGTGTGCGGAACAATGCGGGCAGGCTGGCCAGCGCCGGCAGCATCACCTGCACCAGCGCGATATCATGGCCGCTGGCCACCAGATCGGCGACCACGCTTCGGGCCAGGCTGGATTTTCCCATGCCGCGCGCGCCCCACAACAGGATATCGTGGGCAGGCAGACCCAGTGCATGACGGCGGCTATTCTCGTGCAACTGCGCGGCCTGGGCCTCCACACCTTTGTACAGTGCCAGCGGCGTTGTGCGGGCCGGCGGCAGGGAGGTGAGGCCCCCCGTATTTTCAGCGCCATCCCAGCCAAACCAATGGCCGTGGGCCGGATCGGCGGGTATGGCCGGCGGCGGCGCCATCCGGTCGAGCGCGGCGGCAATGCGGGCGAGCAGGGCGTCCTGAGTGTCCATGCCGCCAGCACTAGCCAAAAGCGCGGGTGTAAGGAACTGGCATCGGTTGCGCAGGCTGGCCCAAGCGGCTAGGGCCTTACGCCAATCCGACCAATTTGATGGAAACCACGATGTTTGAAACCCCGGCCTTCGCGCAGGCAACAGGCGGCGCGGCCGCCGCAGGTGGCATGGCGGCCGTAATCGGCTTCCTGCCATATCTGGCCATCTTTGCCATTTTCTATTTCCTGATCATCCGCCCGCAGCAGCAGCGCGTGAAGCAGCATCGCGCCATGGTTGATGCCGTGAAGAAGGGCGATGATCTGATCACCGGCGGCGGCATCCTGGGCAAGGCAGTGCGGGTGACCGATACCGAAGTTGAAGTGGAAGCCGGCGCGGGCGTGCGCTTCACCGTGCTGAAATCCACGCTGGCCGATGTGAAACCGCGTGGGCTTCCAGCGGCGGCGAACGACAAGAGCGCCTGAGCCCATGCTGGATTTCCCCAAGTGGAAGACCTGGTCGATGTGGG
>NZ_CAMCWT010000074.1:0-9156 GCF_945882885.1 Sandarakinorhabdus limnophila DSM 17366 | reverse complement strand
CGGCAGGAATGGACATGCAAATTCTCCCCAATATGACGGAGAGATGTTTAGCCGTGGTGGCGCTGGATTGCCACCTCATCCTCGTCGCAGGGGAGAATGTGGCAGAAGGGGATGGTAGCAGCGGGCAGATTTGAACTGCCGACCTCCGGGTTATGAATCCGGCGCTCTCACCAACTGAGCTACGCTGCCACAGGCCCCATCCAGGCGAGCGGGAGGCGCTGCTATAGTGGCGGTGTCCCTGTGGGTCAACCGGGTTTCAGAAACTGTAGACCAGCGTGGCGCGGGTGACGGTATCGCTGTTCAGGCGGCCCGGCGGCGGGTTGCTTTCGTTGTTGTACTGGAAGGAAAAACGCGCCGAAAGCCGGCCATTCAGTTTGGCGGTGAGCTGCGACAGCGCCAGCAGCGAGTTGTTGCTGTTGTCATAATAATAGGTCGCCGCCTGGGTGAAGTTCAGCATGTCGTTGATCTGCCATTTGGCGTTGAGGCCGGCGCGGGCGGCGACGCTGTTATCGGTAATGCCATTGATGAACCGTGTTTGCCGCAATGCCGGGCCGCCATCCACGGCGATGGTCAGGTTCGGTGTATCAACCACGCGATAGCCAAGGCCGATGGCCTGCGTGAAGCGGCTGGAAAAGCCGGTGAAGCGATCGCGCTCCCAGCTCAAGGCGAGCAGGGCATAGGCGCGGCTGCTGAACTTCCAATTGCCTTCATAGCCGGCGAAATAGCGTTCGCGCGAAGCCACGCCATTGTCTTCCTGATAGTCGACGATACCGCGCAAGGCATGCTTCCAGCTGCGGCTTTCCTTGGTCAGGCTCACGCCCACGGCCACGCCGCGGTTGCGGGTGTTGCCGGTGGAAATGAAACCGCCGGCCTCACCCTGGCCGCTCCAGCCATCAAGAAAGCCCTGGGAAGCGAGCTTTTCTTCGCGGGCCTTGGCGGCGGCGGCGTTGATTGCGGACAGTTTGGCATCGATCTCGGCAGCGCTGGCCGGGTTGGTTTTCTTTGCGATCCCGGCCACCACGGCCCGTTCCTCTGGGCTGGCGGCTGCATCAATCATCGCTTCCACCGCCGACGGAATCGGTTCGGCAAATGCCGGCGTGGCCAGAAAAGCGAGAGCCAGCGGCAGAAAACTTCTCATGTTGTTGTCTCCCCATGGGTAACAACAGTTTGACTATGCCGCAGCCGGCGGTTAACTGTGGGTCACGAGTTATAGACCGGCTTAACGAATATAACAGTATCGTCGTTCTCGCGGCCCAGCTTCTGAATGTTTTCATTGTCGATCTGGAACCATATGCGGGCTGAAAGGCGGCCATTCAACCGCGTGGTCATTTGCGAAGCAAACAGAAACGAACTGTTGCGCTGATCACTGTAGCAAGTCACGGTTTCCGTGAAGGTCAGCGTCGGCGAGGTCACCCAACTGCCACTTCGCCATTGGCGGTCCAGCCGCCGGGCGCACATCAACCGCGGCAATGCGCGCCGGGTGGGCCTTGCGGCCATTGGTCAACCGGTACGATCCGTATTCAAGGGGACTGGCAGACGGCCAGAATCCGGGGCAAAGGGCGGACATGACACTTGCTGCCGACATCAAGCCGATTCCGCTTTCGCTGGTGCACACCGATCTGGCCGCCGCTGCTGCTGGTTTTGGCGATGCGTTTGCCCGCACCGGTTTTGCCGTGGTGTCCGATCACGGCATCGATCAGGGACTGATCGACAGCGCCAATGCCGCCACCAAGGCGTTCTTTGCGCTGCCGGAAGATGTGAAGCGCCGTTACGTCGTGCCCGGCGGTGGCGGCCAGCGCGGGCTGACCCCCTTCGGCGTCGAGGCGGCCAAGGGCCACGCCAAGGCCGATCTGAAGGAATTCTGGCATGTGGGCCGCGAACTGCCGCCGGGCCATGCTTATGCTGATGTGATGCCAGCCAATCTGTGGCCCAGTGAAATCCCTGATTTCCACGATGCGGTGTGGGCATTGTTCGGCGCGCTCGACAAGACGGGCGCCACCCTGCTGCGCGCCATTGCCGTGCACCTTGGGCTGGACACGGAGTTCTTCGCCGATCCGGTGCGCGACGGAAACTCCATCCTGCGCCTACTGCATTATCCGCCGGTTCCGCCGGAAACCGCTGGCGCCATCCGGGCCGGCGCGCATGAGGATATCAATGTCATCACGCTTCTGCTGGGTGCGGAGGAAGCCGGGCTGCAGTTGCTCGGCAAGGATGGTGAGTGGCGCTTCATCGATGCGCCGGCCGGCAGCCTGGTGTGCAATGTGGGTGACATGCTGCAACGGCTGACCGGGCATCGCCTGCCGTCGACCACGCACCGTGTTGTCAATCCGGCACCGGATCGCATGGGTGTGGCGCGTTATTCAACGCCGTTCTTCCTGCATTTCCGGCCGGATTATCTGATCACCGCGCTGCCCGGCGGGCCGCAAGAGGAGCCGCCGATAACCGCGAACGATTATCTGCTGGAACGGCTGCGCGATATCAAATTGCTGTAACATCGGTGCTGCAATGATTTTTGGGCAGGGGAAAACGACATGATGATGCGCGCAATGCTTGTGGCTGGCCTGCTGGCCACCTCTGTTTCAGCTGCCCCGGTGCTCGATACGCCGGTGAAGGACAGTTGGTGGACCGATGGCCGCGCCGCACTTGATGCCCGCCTGAAAGTGGTGAATCGGCCGAAGCGCGCGAAGAATGTCATCCTGATGGTTGGTGACGGGATGGGCATCTCCACGCTCACCGCCGCGCGTATCTTTGACGGCCAGCATCCCATCGATGGCCGCGCGCCGTCCACCGGCGAGGAGAATAACCTGGCTTGGGACAAGATGGCCAGCACCGCCCTGATCAAGACCTACAACACCAACGCACAGACAGCTGACAGCGCTGGCACGGCCAGCGCCATGAACACCGGCGTGAAAACCCGCATTGGCACCATCAACATGGGCGCCGATCAGGGCGTGGAGGCCTGCAAGACGCCGGAAAAACTGCCGCGCACGCTGGCCGAGATCGCGAAGGGGCAGGGGATGGGCGTGGGCGTTGTCACCACCACCCGCATTACCCATGCGACGCCGGCCGCGGTTTATGGCCATGTGCCGTTCCGCGATTGGGAAGGCGCAGATCGCGCCTATCCTGCCGCCGATCGCGCGTCTGGTTGTGCCGATCTCGCCACGCAGGTGGTGAGCTTCAAGGGCGGGCTGGACGTTGTGCTGGGTGGCGGACGTGCGCGCTTCCTGCCGCTGGGCAAGGGCGGCCAACGCGATGATGGCCGCAACTTGGTGGAGAATTGGCAGAAGGCCTGGCCACAGGGCCAGTTTGTTGCTGACTCCAAGGGCCTGCGGGCATTGAACAGCCGCAACGCAGGCCCGGTTTTAGGCCTGTTTACGCCCGATCACCTGAGCTTCGAGCATGACCGCAAGGACGAGGCCGAGCCCAGCCTGCCGGAATTGGCGCGCTTTGCGCTGGCCAAGCTGGAGGCCGGCAAGGCGGCGCGCGGCGGCAAGGGCTATTATCTGATGATCGAAGGCGGCCGCATCGATCATGCCCACCACGCCAGCAACCCCTATCGGGCGCTGAAGGAAGCGCAGATGTTCAGCGCCACCGTGGCCGAGGTGCTGAAGTCCGTGAACCTGGATGAGGCGCTGGTGCTGGTCACCGCCGATCACAGCCATGTGCTGACCATCGCCGGCTACCCAGAGCGCGGGAATGACATATTGGGCTATATCAAGCCGCCCAAGGGCGGTGGCGAAGGCGATGGTGGCCTGAGCCCGGAAGGCTATGCGCTGGATGATCGCGGCCAGCCGATGACGACGCTGACTTATGCCAACGGGCCTTTCGTGAGCCGCGGCCTGTCCCGCACGTTGCCGCCCACGGATCCCAATTATCTCGCCAACAAGACCTATGGCACCAGCGGCGAAAGCCATGGCGGTGAGGATGTGGCGTTGTTTGCCGAAGGCCCGCGCGCCGATCTGGTGCGCGGCGTGATGGAGCAGAATCTGATCTTCCACATTATGGCGGAGGCACTTGGCTGGCGTTGAGCCGGCCAGACGGAAGTTTCAGCCAGCGATCAGCCAGCCAGCCAGCCAGCAATCCGCCGGCGGTTCCGAGTGACAGCCCCATCCAGAGCCAGAGGCGCTTGGCGCGCTGGCCAGGTTGGCTGTGTGCAAGATGTGGCCCTTGGGGCATGTTGTGCTTCTTCGGTGGCGATCAGACAACAAACCTGCAATTAGCGTGCCAATTTGTGGATTGCAGGCAAGTGGCTGAATCTACCCAATCGGCGAGCGAGTAAACTTAGTCAGTTGTAAAGCCTACCGACAGTTCGGGGTAGGTGGCGCCGATGAAATACAAGCCATCGGGCGGCGCGTTCAGCCCCAGCGCATCGCGATCACGGGCGGCGAGTGCGGCGGCAAGATCATCGCTGCTCCACTTGCCTTCGCCGACCAGCTTGAGGCAACCGACCATCGATCGCACCTGGTGATGCAGGAAACTGCGGGCCGCGGCGAAGATATGCACCTCTTCCCCCATGCGCGTCACCTCCAGCCGATCGAGCGTGCGCAGCGGTGATTTGGCCTGGCACTTGGTAGAACGAAAGGTGGTGAAATCATGCTGGCCAACCAGCCGCTGCGCCGCCGCGTGCATGACCTGAGTGTCCAGCGGCGTCGGCACCCGCCAGGCCAGTCCGGCATCAAAGCTGAGCGGCGCGCGGCGGTTGATGATGCGATAGTGATAGCGCCGCCCGGTGCAATCGAAGCGGGCGTGCCAATTGGGGGCTTGCGCGCAATCGATAATGGCCACCGGCTGCGGCTTTAACCGGGCGTTGATCGCCTCCATCAGGCGAAACGGCGTGAGGGATTTTTCGATATCGGCGTGGGCCGGCATGGCGCGGGCGTGGACGCCGGCATCGGTACGGCCCGACGCATGAACGTCCACCGTCTCGCCGGTCACCTGCAAGATCGCTTCCTCGATGGCGGCCTGCACCGATGGGCCATGATCCTGCCGCTGCCAGCCAAAGTAGGGCCGGCCATCATATTCCACGGTGAAACGGAAACGGGTCATGCAAGCGGTGAGCCGGCGGGAACGCGCCAACCGTTGAGCAGGGCCTTGACCGGCATGGCTGGTTTGCCGGCGCGCTGCACAAGCGTGGGCCGCAACACACCGTCGCTCGTGCCCAGCCCGAGCCGATCATCAACGGTGATGCCGGGCGCGGCCGGGGCGGGCTCAACGTTGGCGGCGAGGATCTTCACCCGTTCACCGGCAATATCGATCCAGGCCCCTGGTGCCGGATTGAAGCCGCGCACCTGCCGTTCCAGTTGCAGAGCGGGCAGGCTGGTATCGAGATGGGCTTCGGCCTTGTCGATGCGCGGGGCGAGTGTGACGCCGGCTTCCGGCTGCGGCACCGCTGTGCGCGGGTGGGCCAGCACGTCGACCAACAATTCAGCGCCCAACTGCGCCAGTTCGGCAAACAGATCGCCGCTGGTCTTGGCGTCGATGGGCGTCTCTACCGTGGCCAGCATCGGGCCGGTATCCAGCCCTTCCTCCATCTGCATGATGGTCACGCCGGTGATGGCATCGCCGGCCAGCACCGCGCGCTGGATCGGCGCCGCCCCGCGCCAGCGCGGCAACAGCGAACCGTGGATGTTGAGGCAGCCCAAGCGCGGTGCGTCGAGCACGGCGCGCGGCAGGATCAGGCCATAGGCAGCGACCACGGCGACATCGCAGCCCTGCGCGATTTCGAGGAACTGCGCCACCGCCGTCGGATCACGGAAGCTGCGCGGGGTGAAGACCGGAATACCCAGCGCGTCGGCGCGGGCGTGGACCGGGCTCATCTGCAACTGCTTGCCGCGCCCGGCCGGCTTGGGCGCGCGGGTATAGACGGCGATGATCTCGTGCCCGGCCGCTGCCAGCGCATCGATCGCCGGAACGGCGAAAAAAGGCGTGCCCATGTGGATGATCCGCATGGGCACGCCTGTAAACGATTAAACGGTGAAGGGGGAAGGGGCCTTAACGGCTCATCACCATGGTGACAGCGCGGCGGTTCTGCGCATAGGCGGCTTCATCGGCGCCATCCACGGCCGGCTTTTCCTTGCCATAGGAAATGGTGCTGAGCCGGGCCACGTCGATCCCCTGCGATGCGAGGAAATTCTTCGCCGAATTGGCGCGGCGATCACCCAGCGCGAGGTTGTATTCGCGGGTGCCGTGTTCGTCGCAATGGCCTTCCAGCGTCACGCGCACGCTCGGGTTTCCGCGCAGCCAGGTCGCATGCTTCAGCAGCGTGGCGCGGGCCTCGCCATCCAGTTCATAGCTGTCATAGGCAAACAGCACCGTGTCGCCGCCAGCCTGGGCGCGCAGATCATCCTGGCTGCCGGGCACGATGTTGCTGGCACCCGTTTCAACGGAGGCTGGCCGTTCCTTCGGTGCCGGCGTTTCCGGACGGGCGGTGGCCGGCGGAGCTTGCAATTCGGCCGGCGGCTTCTTGGGCGCGCAGGCGGCAGCAAGCAGAACAAGCGCCAGCAACGGCAATTTGGGCAGGTGGCGGGTCATTTGGGGGCTCCTCTTCCAACTGTCAGGGTAACAAGGGCGACCAAGCCGGATCAGATGCATCCAGAGGAGTCGCGATACTGCGTTCATTCAGACCGGAAATATCGACGGACCACAAGCCCGAACGACCCGACCTGTCGCCGCGGGCAAACAGGATAACGCGGCCATTGGGGGACCAGGCCGGACTTTCATCCTGAAAGCCGTTGGTCAGCAGTCGTTCGCCAGAGCCATCGGGGCGCATGACGCCCACGCCGAAACGGCCGCCACCAATGCGGGTGAAGGCGATGTAATCGCCACGCGGGCTCCACACCGGGCTGGCGGAGCGGCCTTCGCCAAAGCTGATCCGGCTCTGGCCGCTGCCATCGGCGTTCATCACATAGAGTTGCTGCGATCCGCCGCGATCGCTTTCAAACACGATCTTCGTGCCATCGGGCGAATAGCTGGGCGAGGTATCGATCCCCGGTCCGCTGGTGAGGCGCGTCGTGCTGCGGGTGGCAAGGTTGAAGCGATAGATATCGGTGTTGCCGCCCACCGCCATGGAAAACACCAGGTTCTGCCCGTCGGGTGAGAAGCGCGGCGCGAAGGTCATGGCGGAAAACTGGCCCACCGCTTCCTGCCGGCCACTGCCCAGCGTGTAGATCCACACGCGCGGGCGGTTATTCTCGAAACTCATGTAGGTGATGGTCTGCTGCCCCGGCGCAAAGCGCGGCGTGAGCACCAGGTTCTGACCGGAAGTGAGGAATCGGTGGCCGGCGCCGTCCTGATTCATGATGGCGAGCCGCTTGATGCGCTTAGTGCGCGTGCCCGTTTCGCTCACATAAACAATGCGGCTGTCGAAATAACCGCTTTCTCCGGTGAGGCGTGAATAGACGAGGTCGGCGCATTTGTGCGCGGCGCGGCGCCAACCGGCTGCCGTGGTCACGAACCCTTGCCGCGCGATTTCGGCGCCGGCAAACACATCATAGGCATAACAGGCCAGCGTGATCCCGCCATCAGGATTGGCCGTCACCGTTCCCGTTACCAGCGCCTGCGCGGCAATCGTGCGCCAGGCCGTGAAATCCGGTTTCAGCACATCATCAATGCCCACCGTGGTTGTGTAGGCTGCGGGATCGAGTGGCCGGAACAGACCTGAGGATTTCAAATCATTGGCAATGACCTGCGCCGCGCGCTCGCCAATCTGCGTGGTGGTACCGGCTTCGGTGCTGGCGCCATTGCCGGGGGCAAAGGCTGGCACGGCAATCGGCATCGGCTGCATCAGTCCAGCGTTGATATCCACGCGAAGCGGCGCCGACTGCGCGAAGGCAGGGGCGGCAAAAAGTGCGGCAGTGAACAGAATCAGTCTCATCACTTCACCATATCAGGGTGGGGAGCTGAACGGGAGCCAAACTGTTTGCCTTGGCCGGCTGCGTCTTGCGTGGCGAAGGATTCCCGTGCACACACGCTGTGTGATACGTCTAATACAGATAGTTGGGGGATATATGATCAGCCGCCGCATTGGCCTGAGATGCATCGTGGCGTTGGCCAGCCCAGCCAGCGCCGCCGATCTGCTGATCCACGGCGGCCCAATCCTGACCATGGTGGGGGACAGGCCGCAAACGGTGGCGGCGGTGGTCGTAGAGGGCGGCAGGATCGCCTTTGCCGGACCGCTGGCGCAGGCGCAGCGGATCGCCGGCGCGGAAACGCAGCGGCTTGATTTGAAGGGCCGCACGCTGCTGCCAGGGCTGGTCGATGCGCACAGCCACCTCGCCATGGCGGTTGATCTGGCGCGGCGGGTGAATGTGTCGGGCGCGCCGGTTGGCACAGTGGCCAGCATTGCCGATCTGGTGCGCAAACTGGCCGATGGTGCGGCGGCGCTGAAGATCGCGCCCAATGAATGGCTGGTGGGGTGGGGTTATGACGCCAGCCAGCTGGCCGACAAGCGCGACCTGACCCGCCGCGACCTCGATGCGCGCTTCCCGGATCGGCCGGTGCTGGTGATGCATGTTTCCGGCCACGGCGCGGTGCTAAATTCGGCCGGGCTGGCAGCGATTGGCGTCACGCCCGACACCAAGGTCCCCGAAGGCGGATTGATCAACCGCGAAGCCGATGGCCGCACCCCCAACGGCCAGATCTGGGAAAGCGCGCTGATGCTGGCCGGCCCGGCACTGAAACCGCCGCCGCGTGAGCAACGCCTGCAGAATCTCGCCGCCGTGCAGCAGCTTTATGCGAAAAACGGCTACACGCTGGCCAATGATGGCTTTACCAGCCTTGCTGATCTCGATCTGCTGCAGGCGGCGGCGGCGCAGGGGCGGCTCGTGCTCGATGTGGTGGCACTACCCAGCTTTGTTGATATGCCGAAATGGCTGGGCAAGCCGGCCTATGCCTTCGGGCAATGGCAGGGCCGGCTGAAGCTGCAAGGCATCAAGATCACCCAGGATGGCAGCCCGCAAGGCCGCACTGCCTACATGACCACACCCTATCTGCATGGCGGCCCCACCGGGCAGGAAAACTGGCGCGCGCAGGGCATTCAGCCCTATCCCGCATTTCTCGCCACCGCCAAGGCTGCCAGCGCCGCCGGGCTGCAACTCTTCATCCACGCCAACGGCGATGCCGCAATGGACGACGTGATCAACGCCGTCGACACGCTGA
>NZ_CAMCWT010000073.1:0-9212 GCF_945882885.1 Sandarakinorhabdus limnophila DSM 17366 | reverse complement strand
GGCGTTCTCGAAGCTCAAGGCCATGCTCAGAAAGATCGGCGAGCGAACCGTCACTGGGCTCTGGGACCTCATCGGCAGGCTCATCGATATCTTCCAACCCAACGAATGCGCAAACTACTTCAGATCGTGCGGGTATGAACCCAAATGATTGGAAACCGCTCTAACACAGCATTGCGGAGGACAAGATGCCCGAATTCAAGGCCCTGCTCGAAGGCTATCGCCGGTTTCGCACCGGCGCCTATCAGGAACAGCGCCGCCGGTACGACGCCCTGGCCGACAAGGGCCAGGCGCCCGGCGTGTTGGTGATCGCCTATTCCGACAGCCGGGTGGACCCCACCCGCGTGTTCGATACCGAACCTGGCCAGATGTTCGTGGTGCGCAACGTGGCCAATCTGGTGCCGCCCTTCGATCCCGATCCGACGCACGGGCAGCACAGCACGTCGGCCGCCATCGAATATGCCGTTACCCAATTGAAAGTGCATCATATATTGGTTCTGGACCACGCGCGTTGCGGCGACATCAAGGCCAGCATTGAAGGCAGGTTCGATGACGCGGCGCCGGGTGAAGGCGGCTTCATCAAACGCTGGATGAGCCAGATTGCGCCGGCCCGCGATACCATCCGCGCCGCGGCGCAGCTGTCACCCGATATCGATGCCTGCAGCGCGCTCGAGCTGGCCGCCATCCGGCTTTCCATCGACAATCTGCGCAGCTTCCCCTTCATCGCCGAAGCCGAGGAGTACGGCGCACTGCACCTGCAGGGGGCGCTGTTCGATATCGCCGAAGGCGTGCTGCGCGTGCTGAATCACGAAAGCGGCAAGTTCGAATCGCTTTCCGTGGATTGGGAAGAAGAGAATGTGACCGTGCTGAAATCGGCCTGAAACGCGAAACGGGCGTATCCGACACAACCAGATGGGAGTGCCGGATACGCCCGCAGCAGCTTGGCCTTCGACAAGGGCAGTTGCCTTGGGCCACGCCGTCGAATCAAATATAAGATTGATTTAGTCTTGTTTGCAAGACGAAAGATTGCACTTCTGTCACTTTCACCTGCAGCAGGCTGCCGCAGCTAGTGCGGTTCGCGATAGGCCCGGCCGCGCGGATCACTGCTTCCGGCGGCCTGATTCACGTTGTTCTTGAACTCATTATACTTGCATCCGAACGGCCCCGCTGGGCCCCAGGTTCCCGAGCACGTGCCGGCGGTGCCGACATCCGGCCCCAGCAACTTGTTGCGTTCGGCCGATACACTGGCAGTGCCGCGCTCCCCAATATCCCGCAACACCGGCAGCGGTGCGCGATAGGGCGATTGGGCTGGCTCACGGTCAGCACACACCACGATCTCATCGGGACGGGACTTGGGCGGGCACAACACGCTCCAGCCCGGCGGCATCAGCCTGGCGGTGCCGGCGGCGGCCAGAACAAAGCCCGCCAGCAGGCTCATCAGTAGTGCAGCGCCCGGCCGTAGGCGTCGAGCACGCTTTCGTGCATCATTTCGCTCAGCGTCGGGTGCGGGAAGATGGTGTGCATCAACTCTGCCTCCGTCGTTTCCAGGCCCATGGCGATGGCATAGCCCTGGATCAACTCGGTCACCTCGGCGCCCACCATGTGCGCACCAAGCAATTGCCCGGTGGTGGCATCAAACACCGTCTTCACAAAGCCTTCCGCTTCGCCCAGTGCGATGGCCTTGCCATTGCCGATGAACGGGAATTTGCCAACGCGCACCGTGTGGCCGGCGGCTTTCGCCTTGGCTTCGGTCAACCCGATGCTGGCCACTTGCGGGCGGGCATAGGTGCAGCCCGGAATGCGGGCGACGTCCATCGCGTGGGGATGGCCGCCGGCGATATGTTCGACAGCAATAATGCCTTCATGGCTGGCCTTGTGGGCGAGCCAGGGCGGGGCCGTCACGTCGCCGATGGCATAAAGGCCGGGCACGTTGGTCTGACACATGGGATCGGTCACGATATGGCCACGGTTGGTGGCGACACCCAGCGCCTCCAGGCCGATATTCTCGGTATTGGGCACGATGCCGATGGCAACGATGACATGGCTGTAGCTGTCGGTGCTGGCCTTGCCGTCGGCCGTGGTGATGGTGGCTTTCACGCCTTCAGGGCCGGGCGTCACGTCCGACACCTTGGCGCCGGTCACGATGGTCATGCCCTGCTTGGTGAGCGCCTTCTGGGCGAAGGCCGAAACCTCCTCGTCTTCCACCGGCAGGATGCGGTCGAGCATTTCGACCACGGTCACTTGCGCGCCCATATCGCTGTAGAAACTGGCGAACTCCACGCCGATGGCGCCCGATCCGATCACCAGAAGCTTGGTCGGCATCACCGGCGGCACCATGGCGTGGCGATAGGTCCACATGCGGTTGCCGTCGGCCTCCACGCCCGGCAGATCCCGCGCACGGGCGCCAGTGGCGACGATGACATTCTTGCCCGTCAGCACACGCTCGCCATTGGCAGTGGTCACGGTCACCGTTATGGCCCCGGTCAACCGCCCCTGCCCTTCGACCACCTCGATCTTGTTCTTCTTCATCAGCGATTTCACACCGCTGTTCAATTGGGCCGCCACTTTGCGGGAACGGTCGGTGACCTTCTTCAAGTCAAACGACGGCTTCTCCACACTCAGCCCATAGGCATCGGCGTGGGTGATATAGTGGTAGATCTCGCTCGTCCGCAGCAGCGCCTTGGTCGGGATGCAGCCCCAGTTGAGGCAGATGCCACCCAGGCGCTCCCGCTCGACGATGGCGACACTCATCCCCAGCTGCGCCGCGCGGATGGCGGCCACATAGCCGCCGGGGCCGGACCCGAGGATGACGAGATCGTGGGTGGTGGTCATGCGACCAGCCCCAGCGGGCTTTCGATCAGCGCCTTGACCGCGCTCATCAGCGCCGCCCCGTCTGCCCCGTCGATGGCGCGATGGTCAAAGCTGCCGGTGATGGTCATCACCGTGGCGATGGCCAGCGCGTCACCCTTGACCACGGCGCGCTTCTCGCCCGCACCCACGGCCAGGATCATCGCCTGCGGTGGGTTGATCACGGCATCGAACTGCTTGATGCCGAACATGCCGAGGTTGGACAGGCTGGCGGTGCCGCCCTGATACTCGTGCGGCTGCAACTTGCCGGCGCGGGCCTTTTCGGCGAGCGCCTTCATCTCGCTGGCGATCTGGCTGACGGCCTTGCAATCGGCACCCACGATGATCGGTGTGATCAGGCCCGATGGGGCGGCAACGGCCACCGAGATGTCGGCGCGAACATAGACCAGCAGAGTGTCGCCGGCGAACGACACGTTGCATTTGGGCACCTGGCGCAGGCCCAGTGCCAGCGCCTTGATGACAAGATCATTGACGCTGACCTTGATGCCGCGCGATTCCAAAGCCGTGTTGAGTTCGCCGCGCATCTTGAGCAGCGCATCCAGCTCGACATCCAACGTCAGATAGATGTGCGGGATCGACTGCTTGGCCTCGGTCAGGCGGCGGGCGATCACCTTGCGGACATTGCCGAGCTTCTCGACCATATGCGGGATATCGCTGGTGACAGGTGCCGGCGGAAGAGGTGCCGCCACCGAAGCGGGAGCAGCCACGACGGGTGCAGGGGCGTTGGCAGCGACGGGCTTGCCGTTTGCCGCTTCCACATCGGCGCGCACGATGCGGCCGCGGGGGCCGCTGCCGGCAACACTTGCGAGGTCCACGCCCTTCATTTCGGCGATGCGGCGGGCGAGCGGGCTGGCGATGACGCGGTCGCCCGCTGGAACTGGGGCGGCAGGCGCCGCCGCCGGAGCAGGCGCGGCAACAGGCGCCGGTGCAGCCACCGGAGCCGGCGGCGCAACAGGCGCGGCCTTGGGAGCCGGCGCAGCCGCCTCCCCTTCCCCGGCCAGGCGCAGGATCACCGTGCCCACCGGTACATTTTCAAGGCCTTCCGGCACCGCGAGTTCGATCACCGTGCCTTCGTCCACGGCTTCCACTTCCATGGTGGCCTTGTCGGTTTCGATTTCGGCGATGATGTCGCCGGATTTCACGGTCTGCCCAAGTTTCACATGCCATTTGGCCAGCGTGCCCACTTCCATGGTGGGCGACAGGGCGGGCATGGTCACATCAATAGCCATGATCAATTGTCCACAAAAAGCTGATCAACCAGAGCGCGCTGTTCCTCGTCGTCCGGGTTGTCGATCAGGTCGGCCATGTCGAGGAAATAGGCGGCGGCGCCCGCCAGCGGCCCGGAATAGCGTACCTGTGTGCCGGCTTCGGATTTCATGCTCCACGCCACCACCAGCGCGCGCTTGCCGATGGCGTTGATCTTCTTCACCAGCAGCACGAAATCGCCGTCGCCGGCCACCAGGGCCACCACGTCGCAGCGATCACTCACCGCCAGATCGAAGGCCTCGAGCGCCAGCCACACATCGATGCCCTGTTCCTTGGGCGGTTCGCTGTTGGTGTCGATGCGGGTGAAGTGCGGCGTGATGTTGCTGGCGGCCAGGATCTGATCGAACACCCGGTCGTTGCGCAGCGATTCCTCGACGAAGCTGGCGTTGCGCTCCCGGTCTTCCAGATCGCGCAGGTTGTAGCGGCCGCGGAAATAATGCGCCTCCACCACCCGGCAGCGATTGCGCGAAACTTCCTCCATGTCGGCGGCGGCGATTCGGATAAAATCCATCAAGCCGGACAGCGACAGGCGCAGGCCAACATTGTGCTCGAACTTGTAGAAGGTCGATACGCGGTTGAAATAACTGCCATCTATCATCACTGCGACACGGGTTTGCCCAGAAGGTTTCATCGTGACGCTCACTTGTAACAGACAGTGCGAGCGGCGGTGACGACGTCGTCCGCCTTCAGCAGCGCCGCCTTTTCGAGATTGGCAGCATAAGGCAGCGGCACATCGACGTTGGTCACCCGCAGCACCGGCGCATCGAGATCATCGAAGCCCTTTTCCATCACCACCGCCATGATTTCCGATGCGATCGAACAGGTCGGCCAGCCTTCTTCCACCACCACCATGCGGTTGGTTTTCTTCAAGGAGGCCAGCACCGTGGCGGTATCCATAGGACGCAGCGTGCGAAGATCGATCACCTCGGCATTGATGCCCAGCCCGGCCAACGTTTCGGCGGCCTGCAAAGCCACGCCCACGCCGATGGAGTAGCTCACCAGCGTCACATCCATGCCGGCCTTGACGATGCGCGCCTTGCCGATGGGAACGACATGATCGCCTTCAGGCACATCGAAACTCTGGCCATAAAGCAGCTCATTTTCAAGGAAGACGACCGGATCGGGGCTGCGGATCGCGGCTTTCAGCAGGCCCTTGGCATCATCGGCGCTGTAGGGCGCAAGCACGATCAGGCCGGGCACGCTGGCATACCATGGCCCGTAATTCTGGCTGTGCTGCGCGCCCACCCGGCTGGCGGCACCGTTGGGGCCGCGGAACACGATGGGGCAGCGCATCTGGCCGCCCGACATATAGAGCGTTTTCGCCGCCGAATTGATGATGTGATCAATGGCCTGCATGGCGAAATTGAAGGTCATGAACTCCACGATGGGCTTCAGACCGCCCATCGCCGCACCAGTGCCTAGGCCGGCAAACCCATATTCGGTGATCGGCGTATCGATCACGCGGCTGCCGCCGAATTCCTCCAACAGGCCCTGCGTTACCTTGTAGGCGCCCTGATATTCGGCGACTTCCTCGCCCATCACGAACACGGTTTGATCGGTCCGCATTTCCTCGGCCATGGCATCGCGCAGAGCTTCGCGCACGGTCTGGCGGCGCGTTGGGCCGGGAGCGATATCGGGAGCGGGCGCGGCTGCTACCGGGGAATTGTCATCGCCCGGCGTCTCCCGTTCGGGAAGCGAAACGGCCTTCGGTTCCTCCGTGGTGAACTTGGGAGCGGGAGCCGCGGCCGGCGTTTCCGCTTCATCCTCCCCGGCGATGTTGATGATCGGCGTGCCAACCTTCACGCCTTCGGAACCGCCCGCCACGAGCAGCGCCGTCACCGTGCCGCCGTCGTCGGCTTCCAGCTCCATCGTCGCCTTGTCGGTCTCGATTTCGGCGATCACGTCGCCGGGTTTGACCACATCGCCCACGGCAACCAGCCACTTGGCCAGCGTGCCCTCTTCCATGGTGGGCGACATGGCGGGGAGAAGAATCTGCGGCATCAATAGGTTCCCAACAGCACGTCGGTGTGGAGTTCGGCGAGCGCCGGCTCGGGCGTTTCCAAGGCAAAGTCCGCGGCTTCGGCCACTTCATCGCGCACGTCGCGGTCGATGGCTTTCAACGCGGCTTCGTCGGCGTGGCCGCCTTCCAGGATCAGCTTCTTCAGCCCTTCGATCGGGTCGCTCTTCTCGCGCATTACCTGCACTTCGTCGCGGCTGCGATATTTGGCCGGGTCGCTCATCGAATGGCCGCGATAACGATAGGTCTTCATTTCCAGCAGCAAGGGCCCTTTGCCGCCGCGCACCCATTCCACCGCCAATTTCGCGGCGCCGCGCACGGCCAGCACATCCATGCCGTCCACCTGCAGGCCCGGCACGCGGAAGCTTTCGCCGCGGCGATAGAGCTGGTCTTCCGAACTGGCGCGGTTCACCGATGTGCCCATGGCATATTGGTTGTTTTCGATCACGAAGATCACCGGCAGCTTCCAAAGCTCGGCCATGTTGAAGCTTTCATAGACCTGGCCCTGGTTGGACGCGCCATCGCCAAAATAGGTCACGGCGATATGGCCATCATTCTTATATTTGTGGGCAAAACCCAGGCCGGCGCCCAGCGGTACCTGCGCCGCGACAATGCCGTGGCCACCGAAGAAGCCATGTTCAACGCTGAACATGTGCATCGAACCGCCCTTGCCGCCGCTGATCCCGGCTGCGCGACCGGTCAATTCCGCCATCACCGCCTTGGAACTGATGCCGCAGGCCAGCATGTGGCCGTGATCGCGATAACCGGTGATGATGCTATCGCCCTTGATCAGTTCGGCCTGCAGGCCCACCACAACGGCTTCCTGGCCGATGTAGAGGTGACAGAAACCACCGATCTGCCCCATGCCATAAAGCTGCCCGGCGCGTTCCTCGAACCGGCGGATCAGCACCATCTGGCGGTACATTTCCAACAGCTGACCACTTGAGGCGACGAACCGTTCCGGTTCATCAGGCCGCGGCCAGTTGGGAATAGGCGGGGCGGAGGCGGCCTTGCGGCCTGTGCTGCGTGCCAATTTAATCACCTTTCACTGGCGGTACCCAACAAGTATAAAATGTCGCACCCGCGCCGAAAAGCCCCTATCCGGCACAAGGTGCCAGACAGGTTAATCGCAATAAAACTCAGGCAATAATCTGGCGGGCGCAGCCTGATGCGGCGTTGTTCAATTGCCCGCCGACTGGGCCTGCGGGAGCGGCACGATCACCTCGTCCGGCTTCACCAGATCGAGATTGCGGCGCACCAGTTCATCGGCCAGATCGGGATCGACATGGCGCGGATCAAGCAGCACGAGCCGGCGCTGCAACGCCGCCTGCTGTTCCTCGCTGGTTTGCACAGCCTGTTGCAGTTTGGAACGCTGCACCTTGTATTCGCGCCAAGCGACATAGCCGGTGGGGCCGGACACGGCGTGGAACGAAAAATAACTGGCGACAGCCACGCACACCGCCGGCAGCGCGGCGCGCGTCATCATCTGTTGCAAGGTCAGTTTCATCGCCATCGTTGGTGAAACTACGCAAACACTGGCCTATCCACAAGGCTGCAATCGCGCCGAAGTGATGCTAACAATCCACAACAGGCCAATAATCGGGGAGAAAACCGCCATGACCGCCATCAACACCGTCGTCGATCTCGCAAAGGACGGTGAAATCGCCGTCGTCACGGTCAATTCGCCACCGGTCAACGCGCTTTCCGCCGATGTGCGCGATGGCCTGGCCGGCGCGTTCGCCGCCATCGCCGCTGATCCTGCGGTGAAAGCCGCCGTGCTGGTCTGCGCCGGCCGCACCTTCATCGCCGGTGCCGACATTTCCGAATTCGGCAAGCCGCCGCGCGGCGCGTCACTGCCGGCCGTGCAGGATGCCATGGAAAGTTCGCCCGTCCCCGTCATCGCCGCCATCCACGGCACCGCCCTGGGCGGCGGCCTGGAAGTGGCACTGTGCGCGCATTATCGCGTGAGCGATGCCAAGGCCAAGTTCGGCCTGCCGGAAGTGAAGCTGGGCCTGCTGCCCGGCGCCGGCGGCACGCAGCGCCTACCGCGCATCGTTGGCGCGAATAAGGCCACCGAAATGGTGACCAGCGGCGCGCAGATGGGCGCCAAGGATGCGCTGGCCACCGGGCTGGTGGACGAGGTGGTAGACGGCGATCTGACCGCCGGCGCTGTCGCCTTCGCCCGCAAGGTGCTGGCCGAAAAGCGCCCGTTGAAAAAGGTGCGCGATGACAACAGCAAACTGGGCGGCAGCGCGGCCGATCTGGCGCCGTTCTTCGCCGACGTGCGCAAGGCCAATGCCAAGGCGTTCAAGGGCTTTGACGCGCCGGAAGCCAATATCAAGTGTATCGAAGCCGCCGTGGCTCTGCCCTTCGAGGAGGGCCTGAAAGTTGAACGCAGCGAGTTCATGAAGCTGATGACCGGGCTGCAATCCGCCGCCCAGCGCCATGTCTTCTTCGCCGAACGCGCCGCCGCCAAGATCGATGGGCTCCCTGCGGACATGCAGCCGCTCCCGATGAAGAAGGTCGGCGTGATCGGCGCCGGCACCATGGGCGGCGGTATTTCGATGAACTTCCTGTCGGTCGGCATCCCCGTCACCATCGTCGAGATGAAGCAGGAGGCGCTCGATCGCGGCGTTGGCGTGATCCGCAAGAATTACGAGAACAGCGCCAAGAAGGGCCGTTTCAGCATGGAGGAGGTGGAAGCCCGCATGGGCCGCCTCACCCCGTCGCTGAATATGGAGGATCTGGCCGATTGCGACCTGATCATCGAAGCCGTATTCGAGAATATGGCTATCAAGAAGGATATTTTTGGGCGTCTGGACAAGATCGCCAAGCCGGGCGCCATCCTGGCCAGCAACACCAGCTATCTGGATGTGGACGAAATCGCTTCGGCCACCTCGCGGCCTGAATCGGTGGTGGGCATGCATTATTTCTCGCCGGCCAACGTCATGCGCCTCTTGGAAGTGGTGCGCGGCGCCAAGACGGACCCGCAGGTGCTGGCCACGGCGATGGCGATGGGCAAGGCCACCGGCAAGATCGCCGTTGTGGCTGGCGTGTGCCACGG
>NZ_CAMCWT010000072.1:0-9573 GCF_945882885.1 Sandarakinorhabdus limnophila DSM 17366 | reverse complement strand
ATCAGGGCATCCGCCATGCCTACATCAAGCGCGGAACCCCACAGCTCAACGGCAAGGTCGAGCGTTCCCATCGCTCTGACCAGCAGGAGTTTTACCAACTCCTGTCGTACAAAGACGACGTCGATCTCGAAGCCAAGCTTGCCGAGTGGAAGAACTTCTACAACTTCAATCGACCACACGGCGCCTTCAATGGCAAAACACCCTAGGTAGCGCTCCGGGAACGCCTATAATCTCATGCACTCAATGTCCCGATAGATCGTCAAACTTACAAGTCTGGCCTTTGCGGAGCTGCTACCAGCCCATCACATAGCGCTCACGGCGCACATCGGCCCCGCCGCGCAACGTACCAGGTCCCGGCACAACGCCCACCGCGACAATGCCGGTAGAAACACCGAACGGCCCAAGCACATCAAGCTTGTGGCCGCGCGCGGTTAGCCCTGCGCGCACTTCGGCGGGCACCCGGTCCTCGATTTCAAGCACGCCGGGCTCGTCTTTCTTCACGGCAAACGAGCCGTGGAAATGGTTCGAGTTGACCCGCGGCGCCTCGATGGCGGCCTGCAGCGGCTGGTCATGGATCAGCACGCGCAGCAGCACATTCATGATCTGTTGGTCCTGGTTATCGCCGCCGGGTGTGCCGATAGCGAGATAGGGAGCTCCCTTCTTCAGCACGATGCTCGGCGACAATGTCGTGCGCGGCCGCTTGTAAGGGGCAATGACATTGGGGCTGGCTAGATCGAGGTCGAAAATCGTCAGGCGGTTGCTCATCGGCACCCCGGTGTCACCGGCAATATAGGCTCCGCCCAGCAGCCAGCCGGAGCTCGGCGTGCAGCTGAACAGATTGCCGTCCTTGTCCACCACTTCGATGGCAGTGGTATCGGCACTCGGCCCGCCATTGCGCTTGAGCATGTGCGGCATGAATTGCGGCGTCGTTCGAGGGCGCCCTTCATGCGCCCATGGGTTGCCAAATCGATGCTCGAGCGAGGCCATCGGCCCGATCTGGCTGGCACGCTCGGCGGCATAGGCCTTGGAGAGCAGCCCCTTGCCCGGCACCGCGGTGAAATCCGGATCACCGAAGAACATGTTGCGGTCATCGAATGCCAGCTTGATCGATTCCGCCAGCGTATGCAGATAAATTTCCGAATCCGGCGTCATCGCCGCAATGCCCACCGCTTCGGCAATGTTCAGCGCCATCAGCAGGGTTGGTCCCTGGCTCCAGAAGCCGGCCTTGCACACGTCATGTCCAAACACGCTGACCACCGCCGGCGCTTCTACCTTGCCCGTATAGCGCGCCAGATCGTCATAGCGCATCAGCCCGCCGTCAGCTTCCATCGCGGCGGCGATCCTGCGTGCAATGTCGCCCTTGTAAAAAGCATCGCGACCGGCCTGAATCGCCGCCTTGCGGTCATTGGTGCGGGCAAAGGTCGATCGGTCCGCGTCGGCAATGATCCGCAGCGTGCGCGCCAGATTGGGCTGGCGAAAGATTTCCCCGGTCTTGGGCAGCTTTCCGCCCGGATAATAGGTGTCATAGGCAGACTTGTACTTGGACGTCGACTTCTGCTGGCTGACAAACACCTCCGCCAGAAAATTGTACATCACAAAGCCGTCGGCCAGCTCGATCGCCGTCTCCATCACTTGTGAAAGGGTCATCGTGCCATTGAGCTGCAGCGCCAGCGCCATTGCATCGACCACGGCGGGAATCGTCCCGCCATTGGGCCCATTGCCCGGAATCACGCCCTCGGCGGCGAACTTGTCCGGCGTCGCCAGCCCCGGCGCCGTGCCTTGCCCATTGACCACCAAGACCTTCTTCGTCTTGGCGTCATAAATGAGCGTCGGCGCCTCGCCGCCAAATCCGAAGTGCGAAATCTCGGTCACCGCGGCAGCCAGGGTCGCTGCCACCCCGGCATCGGTGGCATTGCCGCCCGCCAGCAAAATGCGGTTGCCTGCGGCCACGGCATAGTGCCGCCCGGCCGCTACAATGCCGAAATTGCCGACAATCTCCGGCCGCAACGTTTCACCGGAACTCACCAGCCGGGTAGGCTCAATAGCAGGCTCGGCAGGCTGGGCTGGTGCCGCCATCCCCTGCGCAGCAGTACTGCCAGCCATCCCCAGCGCACCCAATGTCAAAACCCCGCCAATGGCATCGCGCGCCAATTGTCGCCGGCTAAATAATGCTGCCAAATCAGCGCGCCGCACATCGTCTGTCATCGTAAAAATCCAGCCTCACACCGAACAAAAAACTAATGCCGGACCGACCGTCATGGGCAGTCCAGCATCAGCAATCAGCCTTTACCCATTAAAAAGTTTTGCTGATGTTGGTATACAAGTAGCGCGCCTGCGGCACATAAAGCTGGGCAAGATAACCACTTGAAGCCAACGGCGGGTTTTTGTCGAAGATGTTTCGCGCACCCACTGTAAAGCGTGTGCCCGCCAAAGCCCCGCCCGCGTTCTTGTCGATCTGATATTGCAAAAACACGTTGAAAGTCGTCAGGCTCTCCACCACAAAGCGATTGGCGTTAGCATCGCGCACCGCATTCTGGAAAGTCCGGTCAACGAATTGCCCAAAGGTGCCAATGGTCACCCGGCCTAGCGTCCAGTTGAGCTGCCCCGTGATCCGATAGCGAGGCTGCCCATCCTGGCCAATCACGCTGCCGCCTCCCAAAATCGGCACGCCAGCATTTATCTTGCCAGCCTGCTGCGCATCAAGCAGCGCCTGCACCGGCCCCGGCGCGCCAATATCGAAGCGAATGAGCTTCGCCACATTGGCATTGAACGAGAACCGGCCCGCGCTGCCAGTATCGATCTGGTAATCCACGTTCACGTCAAGGCCCTCAATCGTGATCGGCTGGAGGTTTTCAAACAGTGCAGTGACAAACTGCAGTTCACCCACCGGTGCAAGGCCGGTCCCCGCCACAATGGCAATGTCGTCAGCCGTCGGCGCGGCACGCACCACATTGGGGCTGGAGTTGCCGCCCACACGCGCCAAATAATCGATGTTCAGTTGGTTCTGAAAATCGATCTGTCCGATCACGTTCTTCTGCTTGATCTTCCAACGGTCGATATTGATGGTCAACCGGCCAAAACCGTCCGGCAGCGGCGGCTGGATCACAGCGCCCACGTTCCAGTTGTCTGATTCTTCCGGCTTCAGGTTCGGGTTGCCGCCGCTGCGCCGGAGCACGGATTGGTTGCGGTTGCACTGGGCAAAGCTGGCAATCCGCTTGGCCCGCAGGTCTGCCTCGCACAGCACGTACTCGACCCCGCCCGTAACGCGGTCCAACAGCCCGGTGTTGATCACCTCAAGGTTCGGCGCTCGAAATCCCTGAGACGAGGAGCCGCGCAGGGTCAAACCCCGAAAAAGCTCCCATGCTGCCGCCACTTTGGGCCGTGCCACACTGCCCACGTCGCTATAATCCTCATAGCGCCCAGCCACCTGCACATTGAAGGACCGGATCAACGGCACGCCCATGTCCGCATTGACCAGCGGCAGAGCAAACTCCAACCACGCCGATTTAACATTGCGGTTGCCTGAAACATCCGGGCTGGGGCTGGCCCCTGCCAGGTCAGAGCCATAAAAAATCCGCGTCACGCTGTCGGTATAGGTGATGTCTTGTCCCAAAACGCCGCCCTGCCGCGGGTCACGGTCATCCCTGAACGATTCCCGGCGATATTCGATGCCGGCTGCCACGCCTATGCTGTTCCCAGCCCAAAGATCCAGAAAGTTGTTGTTGGACAGCCGCAAATCCCAAAGCCCCAGCGTCGTCCTGGTCCGCCGGTTGGACTGGATCTTGAAGCTGTCGATCGTCGCCTGCGGATTGGGCGCGCCGTCGCCGATGTTCGGCGTCGCAAGCGAGCCGCCATTAAAAGGGTTATAAGCGTTCGGCGTTGTCCGGTTGATCGCCGCCTGAAGTGCCGTGTTGGAAAGCCCATCCGTCACGTCAGATGCTGTCGCCCAGCTGTACAGGCCAGCCGTTTCCCAGTCCCAGTTCCCAAGGCTTCCGCGCAGGCCCGCCAGCGCCCGATACTGGTAATTGTTCACCGTCACCCGCCGCGGCCCGGCATCGACATAGTTCAGCGCCGTTATCGTCACCGGCAGACCCTCGCCCGGGATGTTCAGACCAGGCAGCCGGTTCGGGCTACTCACCGGGCCAAGCGGATTCCAAAAAGCGTTCGCCGCTACGGTGATTGGAATATTCGCCAACGATCCAGCAGACGCCAGCGTCGTGTCGGTGCGCCCGCCGTAAACACCGGCCTCCCCAAAAAATTTCACATCGTCGGTCAATTCATAGTTCACAAAACTAAACAGATTGAAGCGGTTTACCTGCGGCAGCGTCGTCTGCTCTGGAAATGTCTGCACTGTGTCCAACCGCAGATTGGAATCCACATTGGCCATTTGTGCAGCGCCATTGCCATCATCATAGCAAGTACCCGGCGTGCCACTCGCGATGTTGCAGCTTGCGTTGGTGGCAGGCTGAATATGCCATTGCCGCGATGCATTGGTAAAAGTCACCCCATTACTGGACAGAGCGCCCGATCCCGGCGCCCGAAACGTTCCCCAGGCGGTGCTGGTGCTCGTCGCGTTGAACGAAGCGTTGTTCTCAAATGGCGTGCCCGCCACAAACGGCCGCCGGTCCTGCGTCGCGGTGTAAATCTGATCAGATGCAAACATCCGCGAGCGCCGCGCATAGTTCCCAAATATCGAGATGTTGCCCCGGCCACCACCAAAGTTGAAGCCCAGCAGCGCGTTCAAGCTCCATTCGCGTAGGTTCGTGCCTTCCGCGCCACCAAATTGCCCGTCAATTCGGGCGCCTTGAAAATCGGATTGCAGTACATTGTTTACCACGCCCGCCACCGCGTCTGAACCGTAAAGCGCCGCTGCCCCGTCCAGCAACACCTCAACCCGATCGATTGCGCCTACCGGCAAAGCATTGGAGTTATACCCAAAGGTCGGAATCCCCGAATCGACCACGCCCGTCACGGCCTGTGAAGTTGGGTGCAGCACAGTCCGTCGGCCATTGATCAGCACCAGCGTGTTACCCTGTCCAAGTCCCCGCAAGCTGATCGAAGACACGTCACCGCGCGCCGCATTGGCGCTCACCCCGCCAATCGCCTGCTCATTGAATAACGTGGCACCAAGTTGCGGGATGGAGCGGAACAAATCAGCCCCCGAAACAGCTGCCACCGCCTGAATCTGCTCTTCGCCAAATACCTCAAGCGGCGTAGAAAGCGTTTCTCGACCACCCTTGATCTGCGAGCCGGTGACGACAATTTCTTCACCGATTTCAGGCTCGTCGGCCGGAGCCGCTGCCGTCTGCGCTTGCGCCGTCCCCACAGCCAGAGCCCAGAGACCAACGCCCGCCAGCGCCCACATCACCGAACGCAATTCCATATATATGTTCCCCATGTCGCAGAAAAAAAATACCGGTTCAGATAACAGTGCTTTTACCCGCTCACTATTCGGCATTTTAATTTTTCTATTCTTCCCAATAAACTTTTTGCACAACGCAGCGGCTGCGCAAAAGTGCGACATGTTGTCACAGATTTCGAAACTCCGTTTTAGTAATGAATTAAAAAATATTTTTTCTTCAAAAACTTTGGAGTTTCACCGATTTGCCCGCTTTCAAGCCGGCACAGCTTTCCACTTTCCGGAAATTGCTCAGCATGGGCACGGTCACGCCAGAGCGTCCGGATCTGCTTCGCTGCCAAATACGACCACTGTCCGAGCGGTGTTTCGGGGCCGGAAGCCGTTCCATTGCTTTACCTACGAGCGACTGTGGGGATCGTGGTGAAAATGCTCGGCTAATCACCACGAACCGCTCACTGCGGCCCGGTCATAATTCAGCTGTCCTAAGCGCGATTCACTTCATAGACTCTCGAAACGGTGCGGCTAGACTGACCGCGTTTGCACTGCAGCAATGGGGGCTGTCGGTACCGCAAGGGGGAAAGAATGACACCAACCACCAAAACCAGCCTGCTTGTTTCTGTCGCTACCCTGCTCGTCACTGCCGCATACGCTGCACCCCCCGTCCAACCCACACCTCCCGGCGCCGGCCAGCGCCTCGGTTTCGATGTTCACGAAGGAACATCGATGTCGGTCAGCGTCTCGCCCGATGGCAAGTCCTACGCCATCGATCTCCAGGGCAGCCTCTGGATCGTTTCCGCCACAGGCGGACGCGCCACTCTCATCACGGATTATTTCAACGACGCCCGCCAGCCGGCCTGGTCGCCCGATGGCAAGCAGATCGCCTATTTCGCCTTCCGCGAAGGAGGCTATGATCTCTGGACCATCGCCGCCGACGGTACCGGCGCCAAGCGCCTGACCGAAGGCGCCTATGATGACCGTGAACCAGCCTGGTCGCCCGATGGCCGCACCATCGCTTTTTCGTCCGATCGGCTCGGCAAGGGCGGCGCCAACTACAACATCTGGACGCTCGATACCGCCACCGGCACCCTTACCCAGATTTCCAGCGACGCTGGCGAGGACCGGATGCCCAGCTGGTCGCCAGACGGCAAGGAGATCGCCTATGCCAGCACCCGTCCTGCGGGCTCGGCGCTCTGGATCACCACCCTTGCCACCAACACCGAACGCAGCCTGAAAGCAGTTCCGGGCGCCCGCCTCGATGCCCCATCCTACGGTCCTTCAAGCCAGCTCGCTTATGTCGTCGCCGATGCCAAGGGCAGCCGCCTCGAAGTCGATGGCAAAAGCGTGTCGGGTGACGAAAATGTCTTCCCATTTCGCGTTTCGTGGCAGCCCAGCGGCCGCTATGCCTATGTCTCGGACGGCAAGATCCGCCAGCGCAGCGGTTCGCGCCTCACCACAATTCCCTTCGATGCCCGCCTCGAAGTCACCCGACCCAGCTACACCCGTGCCAAGCATGATTATGACAGCACGGCACCCCGCCGCGCCTTGGGTGTCGTCAAGCCGGCCCTGTCCCCCGATGGCAGCCAGGTCGCGTTCGTGGCCCTCGGTGATGTCTGGCTCCTGCCCACCAAAGGCGGCAAGCCCGAGAATCTGACCAAGGACAGCGCAATGGACGCCGATGTCGCCTGGTCGCCAGATGGCGGCAGCCTTGTCTACACCTCCGACAAGGGCGGCGGACTTCCCCAACTCTGGATTCGCGATCTCAAAGCCGGCAAGGATCGCCAGTTGACCAACATAGATACCCAGCCTCTGGGTGCCACCTGGTCGCCCGATGGCACGCGCGTCGCCTTCCTCGATGTCGACGGCATGTGGGGAGTGGCCGGCGTCTGCTTCATCGATGTCGCCACCGGCAAGGTTACCCGCCTGCAGGGGTCCCTCGGTCAGCCAGGATCGCCCACATGGTCAGCGGATGGCCGCTATCTCGCTATTGGCCTTTCCTACAAATTCTCGGCCAGTTTCCGAGAGGGCACAAACCAGATCCTCGTCATCCCCGCCGACGGCAAGTCCGAGCCGTTTTGGCAGGTCCCGCAGGAGAATGTTTCGATCGACACCCGCGGCGGCGGAGGCCCGGCATGGTCGCCCGATGGCACCAAGATGGCCGCTATCTACGATGGCCTCCTCAAGGTCTGGCCGGTCGGCCCCGACGGCAAGCCGGAAGGCCCGCCACGCACCTACACCAATGAAATCTCCTATTTCCCCTCATGGGCAGCCGATAGCCGGACGCTGACCTACCAGTCCGCCGACAAGGTGAAGAAGCTCGACATCGAAAACGGCCAGATCACTGAAATCCCGATCGACCTAAGCTATACCCTCGCCAAGCCGACCGGCCGCACCGTCATCCATGTCGGCGCCCTCGTCGATTCCATCACCGACGTCACTCAGAAGAACAAGGACATCATCATCGACGGCAACCGCATCACCGCGATTGTCGATCACAACCCCGCAGGCCACGGCGGCGGCACCTTCATCGATGCATCGGGCCTTACGGCCATCCCCGGACTCATCGAGCATCACGCCCATGTCCAGAAGGATTTCGGTGCCAATGCCCACCGCGCCTGGCTGGCCTATGGCATCACCACCGTCCGCGATCCCGGCAACCAGCCCTATGACGGCGTCGAAGACCGCGAGGCCGCCGAAGCCGGCGTCCGCATCGGGCCGCGCATCTATACCAATGGGCCATTGTTGGAATGGCAGCGCGTTTATTACAAGATGGGCGTCGCCGTCGCAGGTCCGGCCCATCTCGAACGGGAACTCGAGCGTGCCCGTCTGCTCAAATACGACATGATGAAAAGCTATGTCCGCATGCCGGACGTTTATCAGCGTCGCATCGTCGAAGCCGCCCACCAGATGGGCATTCCGGTCACCGGCCACGAAATCTTCCCCGCAGCTTACACCGGTGTCGACGCAACCGAGCACCTCGGCGCCACCAGCCGCCGTGGCTACTCGCCCAAGCAGGCCCCGCAGGGCCGCGCCTATGAGGATGTCATCCAACTTTTCGGCAAGAGCCAACGCGTCCTCACCCCCACCAATTTCGGTGCGCTCATCGGCTTGTTGGATAAGAACCCGAGCTTCAGGGACGATCCCCGGCTGAGCCTCTATCCAGGCTGGGCGCAAAAGTCGGTCAAGGAACAGAATTCGATGCTTGCCGGTCTCCGCGCGTCGACTTTCGCCGGCAGCCTCAAGTCGCTGAAGGCCATGCATGATGCTGGCACCAAGGTCGCCGCCGGCACCGACACCACCATCGCCATCAATCTGCACGCCGAAATAGCGTCATACGTCGACGCGGGGCTAACACCCTTTCAGGCCCTGCAAGCCGCCACATTCGTATCGGCACAGGATCTGAACCTCGACGCCGGCACGCTGGAAGCCGGCAAACTCGCCGATATCGTGCTCATCCAGGGGGATCCCCGGGCCAACATCGCCAACACCTTCAATGTGCGAACGGTCATCACAAACGGCGTACCCTATACCGTGCAACAACTGATCGATCAGGCGAAAAAGCCGCAGTAACGGGAGCGCTGCTGAACGATAAAGGGTCGCGACCGAATACCGCCGGGACCCTTTTCACAACACCACCCCGCGGTCAGCCAGGCGTGGTGTAACGATCTCCTTACCGCGGCCCATGCAGCTGCCTTCTTCACTTATGCGCGCGGCCATCTCAATAACCATACTGATCTGTGGCGATGCCCGCGACCCTGATTGCTACACCCAGCCGCCGGGCAAACTGCCCGTGTAAGGTTGACGATCTATCGGGACATCGAGTGTATGAGATTATGTAGGTCTGTATGGACTTGCGGGACATCTTTCATGCTGCTGACTGGCAGCCAGTAGGATGGATCCCATGACCAAGGAAGACCGCGACATTCATCGCAAGCTCAAGGTGCTGCGCCATGCAGAGAAGATCGGTGATGTGGCCAAGACCTGCCGATACTTCGGCGTGGGGCGATGGCAAAACACCCTATGAAGCGCTCCGCCAACGCCTATAAACTCAAGCACTCAATGTCCCGCTAGAGAGGTGGCTCGGCTAATCTGCACAGTCGGCTAAGTGGAGTTTCTGCCTGAAGGCGGCCAAGGTGGCTGCCGAACAGGAGATCAGATGACGAAGCGCACACGCCGGAACCACAGTCCGGCTTTCAAGGCGAAGGTGGCATTGGCTG
>NZ_CAMCWT010000071.1:0-9924 GCF_945882885.1 Sandarakinorhabdus limnophila DSM 17366 | reverse complement strand
GGATGCCGTGCGCAAGCGCCCCGGCATGTATATTGGTGATACGGACGATGGTTCGGGCCTGCACCACATGGTGTTCGAAGTTTCGGACAACGCCATCGACGAGGCGCTGGCTGGCTATTGCGACCGCATCGATATCACGATGAACGCCGATGGTTCAGTGAGCGTCACCGACAATGGCCGCGGCATCCCCACCGGCATCCACGCCGAAGAAGGCGTGTCGGCGGCCGAAGTGATCATGACCCAGCTGCACGCCGGCGGCAAATTCAACAACAGCGACGACAATGCCTACAAGGTTTCGGGCGGTCTGCACGGGGTGGGCGTATCGGTGGTCAACGCGCTGTCTGAATGGCTGGAGCTGACGATCTGGCGCGACGGCGAAGAACATTGGATGCGCTTCCACCATGGCGACGCCCAGGCGCCGCTGGCGGTGCGCGGGCCATCGAATGGCAAGCGCGGCACCCGCGTTACCTTCTTCCCCAGCATCGGCACCTTCAAGTTCATCGATTTCGATTTCGCCAAGCTGGAACATCGCTTCCGCGAGCTGTCCTTTCTTAACAGCGGCGTGCGCCTGTTCCTCAACGATGCCCGCCATGCCGATGTAAAGCAGGTGGAGCTCTATTACGAAGGCGGCATCGCGGCCTTCGTGAAGTTCCTCGACAAATCCAAGACGCCGCTGATTCCCAATCCGATCGCCATCACCGGCCAGGCCAATGATATCGGCATCGATGTCGCGCTGGAATGGAACGACAGCTACTACGAACAGGTGTTGTGCTTCACCAACAACATCCCGCAGCGCGATGGCGGCACCCACCTCGCCGCCTTCCGCGCCGCGCTGACCCGCACGCTGAACCAGTATGCGGAAGCCTCTGGCCTCCTGAAGAAGGAGAAGGTCAACCTTACCGGCGACGACATGCGCGAAGGCTTGACGGCCATTGTTTCGGTGAAGCTGCCCGATCCCAAATTCTCGAGCCAGACCAAGGACAAGCTGGTTTCATCGGAAGTGCGCCAGCCGCTGGAAAGCCTGATGGCCGATCGGCTGGACGTGTGGCTGCAGGAAAACCCCGCTCACGCCAAGACCATCGTGGCCAAGATCATTGATGCCGCCGCCGCGCGCGAAGCCGCGAAGAAGGCGCGTGACCTGACCCGGCGCAAGGGCGTGCTCGAAGTGTCGGGCCTGCCCGGCAAGCTGGCCGATTGCCAGGAGCGTGATCCGGTGAAATCGGAATTGTTCCTGGTCGAAGGCGATTCCGCCGGCGGCAGCGCCAAGAATGGCCGCAACCGCCAGAACCAGGCCATCCTGCCCCTGCGCGGCAAGATCCTGAACGTAGAGCGCGCCCGGCTCGACCGCATGCTGGCTAGCCGTGAAATCGGTACGCTGATCCAGGCGCTGGGCACCAGTATCGGGCCGGAATTCAACCTCGAAAAACTGCGCTATCACAAGGTCATCATCATGACCGACGCCGATGTGGACGGCGCCCACATCCGCACGCTGCTGCTCACCTTCTTCTTCCGCCACATGCCGACGCTGATCGACGGCGGGCACCTGTTTATCGCCCAGCCGCCGCTCTACAAGGTCACGCGCGGCCGTTCGGAAGTCTATCTGAAGGACAATGCGGCGCTGGAGGATTATCTTGTCGAAGCTGGCGCCGGCAATCTGGTGCTCACAACGGCGGCCGGCCCGCGCAGCGGCGCCGATCTGGCGGCGCTGGTGGAACATGCCCGCCGCATGCGGGCGCTGATGGCCTATGTGCCGCGCCGCTACCCGGCGGCTGTGATCGACGCGCTGGCCCTGAATGGCGCATTGGCCCGGCCCGATGCGGGCGCGGCGGCGACGACCGCAGCCTGGCTGAGTGCCGCCGATACCGATGGCGGCCGCTGGACGGTGACAGTCACCGATGATGGTGGTTATCACGCCGCGCGCGAATGGCGCGGGGTGACCGATCACCATGTCATCGATGGCGCCTTCCTCTCTTCTCCCGAAGCCCCGCGCCTTGCCGCGTTGGCTGCGCAGGAAGCCGCGGCCTATGCCGCGCCATCGCAACTGGGCAATTTCCGCATCACCAGCCCGGCCGATCTGCTTGCGGCGGTGCTCGATGCCGGCCGCAAGGGCCTGGCCATCGCCCGCTACAAGGGCCTGGGCGAAATGAACGCCGACCAATTGTGGGAAACCACGCTCGATCCGGCCGCCCGCACCCTGCTCCGCGTCGACGTGGATGAAGCGGCGGATGCAGACGACATCTTCGCCAAGCTGATGGGCGACGTGGTGGAAGAACGCCGCAACTTCATCCAGGAAAACGCGCTGAACGTGGCGAATCTGGACGTGTGATATGCATATCGGCTTGATCGGCGGCATCGGGCCGGCCGCGCAGGATTATTACACACGCCAATTGATCGACCATTTTTCCCACGCCGGGGTGGGGCTGGATTTGACCACAGCGCATGGCGACGCGCCGACCCTGCTTGCCAATCTGGCCGCCGATCGCCGCGCCCAACAGGCAGCGATCTTCGTGCGCCTGACTGAACGCCTTGCCCGAGCCGGCGCCGAATTCGTTGCGGTCACATCAATTGCCGGGCATTTCTGCCGGGCTGAATTTGCCGCCGCCTCGCCGCTGCCGGTGATCGACATGATCGATGCGGTGGCGCGCGACGTTGCCGCACGCGGCGTGCAGAAGCTGGGCATTCTGGGCACAAAAACCGTCATGGCGTCAGGCTTTTATGGTGGCATCACCACCGCGCGGGTTTTCACCCCGACCGATCTTGACGCGGTACATGCTGCCTATGCGGCCATGGCCACTGCCGGCACGGTCAACGCCGGGCAGCGGCAGATTTTCGAGAACGCGGCCGAGGAGCTGATGGCGAAGGGCGCTGAGGCCATCCTGCTTGGCGGGACCGATCTGGCCTTGGTGTTCGATGCTGTCACGGCACCGTTTCCGGTGATCGACTGCGCAGCTCTCCACGCTGTGGTCATCGCGCAGCAGGCTATTGGGCAGGCTGGCCCGCCGCCGCCAGCAGCCGCCTGATCAACGCCCGGTCCAGCGCTACTGCCCGGCGGGTTTCGTCCGTCCCCGGTTCGCGGCTGGTGACGGTTTCAGCGGCGAGCAGGCTGTTGGCAATGGCTTCTTCGGTTGCGTCGGCGGCCGCGATGAACAGCGGCGTGGTCGCCTCGTTGCCCAGTTCCGGATAAGCGGTGCTCGCGGCCCGGCGGGCGGCGGTGCGGCGGACGCTATCGGCGGTGGAAAAGGCGATGGCATAATCGCCGCTGCCGTTGGAGAAGGCCGATCCGGTGCGGGCGAGGCCGGCCATGGCGCGCGCCGCCAGCCGGGTGAGGTTGCGGTCGGACAGCGGCGCGTCGGTGGCGACCACGATCATGATCGAGCCGTCAGCCGAGACGCGCGCTGCTGTCTTGCCCGGCGGTGGTGGGATGGGGACGCCCGCGAGGATCAGCCGGCCGCCATAATTGCTCTGCACCAGCACGCCCACGGTGAAGCCTTCGGGCGTGCGCCGTGACGAAGTGCCTATGCCGCCTTTGTAGCCAAAGGCAATCGTGCCGCGTCCGGCACCGACCGCGCCTTCCTGCACGGGGCCGGGCCTGGCTTCGGCGATGGCGCGGCGGGCATCTGTGATGCTGAGGGCGCGGGCGCGGATATCGTTGAGCCCGCCATCGTTGGTTTCGCCGACCACGGCGTTGACCGAGCGCACACCCTCGTTCCCTGGCTGGCTGAGCGTGTGTTCGATGATGGCGGCAGCAGCTTCCGGCACGTTCAGCGTGTTGGTGAGCATGATCGGCGTTTCGATCTCGCCCAGTTCGCGCACCTGGCTCAAGCCCATCAACTTGCCGAACCCATTGGCAACAAAGATGCCGGCAGGCACCTTCTCGGCAAAGATGTTGCCGGCATGGGGCAGGATGGCGGTGACGCCGGTGCGGATGGTGTCGCCGCGATCAAGCGTGAACTGGCCGACAGCCACGCCGGGCACATCGGTGATGGCGTTGAGCGGTCCGGTGGGCATTGGGCCGGGCGCGATGCCGAAGTGGCGGGCGCGGATGGCCGCAGCGGGGTGGGCGGTTATCAGGGCGAGGCTGAGGAAGAGGAGGCGCATGGCGCATCATGACGTGCCGCGCCCAAAAATAAAGTGCCGCCCGGCGTCGAGGGATGGGAGACGCCGGGCGGCACCGTCACAATGCACCCCGAGAGGGGCAAGAGAGGCGCATCGGAGCTCTTGGGGAGAACGAAGACTGGGGGGCTCTGTGGGCGGGGCGCACCTTGATGGGGGGTGAAGGGTGCGCCACCGGCCGTATCGGCGGGCAAGGACGGCCCCTGCCCCAATCCTCGAACGAAGTTCGAAGAAAGCGCCCGCCGTGTTGTCAGGCGATCAGCCGGTCACCTTGTCGGCAGCGATGGCCGCCATGGTGGCGCTGCGGGTGGCCTTCAGGGTTTCCTGATAGCAGGCATATTCCTCGGCGACCGCCATGCGGCTGGCATCGGAACCATGGCACACCTGCTTGGCGGTGGCGCGCAGGCGGTTTTCGAGGCGGCTGCGGCCAGCCGGCGAACCCAGGTCGAGATCGGCATAGGCGACATAGGCGACCTTGTGGCCGGCTTCGTTCTTGCCATAGGCGATCTGGGCGTTGGCCGGGGTGGCGGTGGCGCCGACGATGCACAGGCCGGCGAAGAACAGGGTGCCGGCAGCGCCGACCAGGTTGCGAGAGAAGTTCTGGGCTGAAGTGAACATGGGGGACCTCTTGTCTGCTTCAGCGGCCGGACCATCCGGCTGCCGATGCCAACAACTTCGCAAAGCCCGTGCCAACTGCCCTGAAAAAATCGCCTATAGTAATAACAACGGGTTATGGGGATCTGCGTATTGCATATCCATGACAGCCCTGTCGAATAAACCAAAAAATCAGTAAATTTTACTATTAATCGGCAATTCATTCCCAGCCATGTTGCCGGCCTGGCACGGCCATTTGGCTTGGCAGCAATTCCTTGCTGGTGCATAGGATAAGGGGTTCATCATGCTCAACCAGCGCTCCCGCTATGCGCTTCGCGCGCTCATCTTCATCGCCCGTTCGGGCGGGGTTGCGCCTGTGCCGATTTCGGTAATCGCCGCCGATCAGCAGCTGCCGCGCAAGTTCCTCGAAGCCATATTGCTCGATCTGAAGAATGGCGGCGTGGTGAACAGCTATCGCGGCAAGATGGGTGGATACCGCCTGGCCCGCCCGGCCAGCCAGATCAGTTTCGGCGAGATCATCCGCCTGATCGAAGGCGCGCTGGCCTTGGTGCCGTGCGTTTCGGTTTCGGCCTATCAGCGCTGCGACGATTGTTTCGAGGAAACCACCTGCGTGATCCGCAAGGTGATGCTGGTGGTGCGCGAACAGACCGCGGATATTCTCGACAACACCACGCTCGCTGACCTGTCGGTAGACCGCGTCGCGGCTTGATCAGGGCCTGATTTCAGGGCTGGGCTGCTTTGCGCAAGGTGAGTTTGCGGCCATCGGGGGTGGCCAGGATCGCCGCACCATCCGCCGTATAGGTCACGCTGTTTGCCGCTTCCAGCAGCGCCAGCACCCGTTGTTCGATTTCCATCGCGGGCGGCGGGCAGGCCATGCGGGTGGAGGCCATCGGCCCCAGCTTCAACGTGGCGCCATCCTGTTTCCAGTTGCCGCTGAAGCGGTTGCAGCCGGCCGTGCCTGAAAGCCGGCTGGTGCCCTGATCGCCGGGATCGAACATCAGGCGGCTTTGCGCCACCGGGCCGCCGCCGTTCAGATCTTCAATCTGCCATTCGCCTTCCGGGCTGCCGGCGATCACCGGCGGCTTTCCCGACAGCGCTTGGCCCAGTTGCTGGCGCTGATCGCGGCAGCCGGCCAGTGCGAGGAGGGCGAGGGGGAGAAGCAGGGCAGCACGCATGGTGCCATCCTGCCGCTAGCCGCCGGCCGGTGCAAGGCTGGCGACCAGCGCTTCCATCGCCGATTGATCGACCAGGATGGCGCCATCGGCCGGCCGGTCGAGATCGAGGATCAGCATGATGGTGAGTCCCATCAACAGGAAAAGAATGCCCGACGCAAAGCGGTGCTGGTGACCATGAGCGTCGAGCATGTAGCCGAGCAGGAAGCAGGCGACGCAGGCAAAGATCACCAGCAGCAGCATTACCTCGCCGGGCACACGCGCCGCCACGGCCTTCTCGCGCTGCGTACCCGTGTCAAGCACGGCGTTGACGGCGCTGACCAGATTGGTGGCGCGCGGGCCGTCCAGCGTTGCCTGCGCCGTGGCGGTGATCGCCCACACACGGTTGCGCAGGGCGGCGGCTCGGGCGAGCTTTTCGGTTTCGTGCGGCAGCGGGCTGGTCACCCGAATCCTTGCATAATCGGCCAGCGCGTTCTGCAATGCCGGCCCATGCGGCGCCGCCACCAGCCCGGCGCGCAGCCAGGCCGTGCCGATGTCGTTGGCTTCCTGCACCACCAGCTGGCGGCGCTCGTCATAACGGCTGAGCGCCATGGAGAAGGTGAAGCCCAGCAGCAGCGCCAGCACCAGCAAGGCGGTGGAGAGAACCTGGCTTTCATCCTCGGCCCCGCCCTCACCACCAAAGCGGCGGTGATAACGGAAGCCCAGTTCGGCGGCGATGAAGAACAGCGCCAGCAGCACCGCCGGAATGGCGGGCAACGGCACCAGATCGATCAGGCCCGCCAGATCAGAGATCAACCGCGGCCCTTCCGCAGTTCATCGCGGATTTCGGCGAGCAGCGCTTCGGACGGCGTCGGGCCGGGCGGTTCGGCCGGGGCTTCGGCCGGCTTGGCCATCGCCTTGTTGGCCGCCTTCACCATCAGGAAGATCACAAAGGCGATGATGACGAAGTTGATGAAGGCGGTGACGAACTTGCCATAGCCGAACAGAGGCACACCGGCCTTTTTCAGCGCCTCGTAATCGGTGGGGCTGCCGGTATAATCGGCTGGAATGTCACCCAGCACGACGAACAGGCTGGTGAAATCCGCTCCGCCCGATACCAGACCAATGATCGGCATCACCATGTCTTCGGTGAAGCTGGTGACAACCGAACCGAACGCGGCACCGATGATCACGGCAACGGCCAGATCAAGCACATTGCCGCGGGCGATGAATGCCTTGAATTCTTGCAGCATGATTTCTTCACCCCCCTGTTGAATCGCGGCAATACGCATTATCTAGTGGTGACCAATGCGCAAAGATTTCGTTCACTCTGCCATAAATTGCGGCCCGCGCAAGCCGCCGCCACGGGAGACTTTTTCCATGACCAAGGCCCTTCGTCGTCCCGCCGCGCTGGCCGCACTGGCCGGCACCGCGCTGCTGCTGTCGGGCTGCGGCGTCAACACCATCCCTGCCAAGGAAGAGGCGGTGAAGGCCAAGTGGGCCGATGTGGAAAACCAGTATCAGCGCCGGGCCGATCTGATCCCCAATCTGGTGAGCACCGTGAAAGGCTATGCCGTCCAGGAAAAGGACGTGCTGGAAGCCGTGACCAAGGCCCGCGCCAGCGCCAGCCAGGTGACAGTGGACCCGACCAAGCTGTCGGATCCCAAGCAGCTTGCGGCGTTCGAACAGGCGCAGGGCGCGCTTGGCCAGTCGCTCGGCCGGCTGCTGGTGACGGTGGAGAAATACCCCGATCTGAAATCCAACGAGCTGTTCCTGCAGCTGCAAAGCCAGCTGGAAGGCACCGAGAACCGCATCACCGTGGCGCGCCGCGATTACAATATGGCCGTGCAGGATTATAACACCGAAATCCGCACCTTCCCGTCGCTGATCACGGCCAAGGTGGTTTATGGCGCGCAGCCGATTGCGCCGTTCAAGGCCACGACGGTGAATGCCGACAAGGCGCCCGAGGTGACGTTCTGAAACCCCGGTTCGGGGAGCACGAGCAATGACGGCGCTGCGCCGGAGTTACCTGCCGGCCATCACCCTGCTGCTGGCGATGCTGTGGGCCTTGTTCACGGCGCTGCCAGCCGCGGCTGAGCCGACCTTCCCGAAACTCACCGGCCGCGTCACCGATGCGGCCGGCGTGTTGCCTGCCGACACGGCGGCAGCGCTGGAGGCCAAGCTGAAGGCGCTGGAAGACACGACCGGCACCCAGCTGGTGGTGGCGACCGTGCCCGATCTGCAGGGTTATGAGATCGACGAATATGGCTATCAGCTGGGCCGGGCCTGGGGGATCGGCCAGAAGGGCACCAACAACGGCGCCATCCTGCTGATTGCGCCGGCCCAACGCAAATTGCGCATCGAGGTTGGCTATGGCCTGGAAGGCGTGCTGACCGATGCGGTGTCCAGCCGCATCATCCGGCAGGCGATTGTTCCGCGCTTCAAGGCTGGCGACATTGCCGGCGGCTTGGCAGCCGGTGCCGATGATCTGATCGCGCTGCTGCAACTGCCGCCGGAGGAACAGGCTGCCTTTGCGGCCCAGGCCAAGGCGGCGAGCGCCGACGCAGGCGACAGCCCCGGCTGGGGCGCGCTGGTCTGGCTGATCGTCATCATCGTCTGGATCATCATCGCCTCGCGCCGCGGATCGCGCGGGCGGCGCAGTGGCCCCGTGATCCTGTGGGGCCCCGGTATCGGCGGCAACTGGAGTGGCGGTGGCGGCTCAGGTGGCGCCGGCGGCTTTGGCGGCTTTTCGGGCGGCGGCGGCAGCTTTGGTGGCGGCGGCGCTTCGGGGGATTGGTGATGCTGTTCAACGACACCGATCGCGCCTGCATCGCTGCGGCCATCGCGCAGGCCGAAGCCAGCACGGCCGGCGAGATTGTGGTGATCATCAACACCCGCCCGCACCGTTATGCCGCGACCATGCTGGCAACAGCGGTGCTGGCGGCCTTCACCCTGCCGTTCGTGGCGGTGCTGGCCGGGTGGACGCCCTCGTTGCTGTTCCCCGATTGGGACACGATCGACGCCGCCACGCGGGAAACGCATGGCATCGAAGGCTTTGCCGCCGTGCAGGCGCTGGTGTTTGTCGTCACGCTGGCGCTGGTGGCCGGCCTTCGGCTGGACCGGGCGCTCACCCCGCGCGGGTTGCGGCGGGATCGGGTGCACCATGCCGCCATGATGCAGTTCCGGGCGCGCGGGCTGGCGGCCACGCAAGGCCGAACCGGCGTGCTGCTCTATCTGGACGAGGCCGAACATGTGGCCGAGGTGATCGCCGATGAGGCTGTGTTTACCCGGGTGGCGGCCGACGAATGGGCCGAAACCATCGCGGCGCTGGTTGCGGGCATCAAGGCCGGCCGTGCCGCCGATGGCCTGGTGACGGCGATCGGACGCGCCGGCGCGGTGCTGGCGGCGCATCTGCCGGTGCAGGCCGGCGATGTGAACGAACTGCCCGACACGCTGATCGAAATCTGACGCGCCGGGCGGCGTTCCTCAGGCAGCGGCAGAGGGCCGGGCGGCCACGCGCTTGTGCCACGCTGGCAGCCAGGTGAGGCCGTCGGGCAGCGGCTGGCCCACTTGGGCGCCGAACTCGATAAAGCAGAACAGCAGGATATCGGCCAGGGTGAAGCGATCGCCGCAGACGAACTCGCCCTTCATCAGCCCATCGAGCCAGAGCAGCTTCTTCGCCGCCAGCGCCTTCAGCTCATCGCCGCCGCTTACCGACATGATCGGGAAGCGCGGTTCGAACATCGGCCGGCCCTGCGTAGCGCGAAAGCCGTTGGCCATCGTTTCGCAATAGCCCAGATCGATGATGCGCACCCATTTGCGGGTTTCGGCGCGTTCTTCGGCGGTGGTGCCGATGATGGCAGGCGTGGGGTGAATCTCTTCCAGATATTCGGCGATAACGGTGATTTCGCTGATGATGCGGCCATCGTCCAGCTCCAGCGCCGGCGTGCTGCCAGCCGGCACCTTCTTGATATAATCGCCGCTGCGGTTGACGCCGGCCATGATGTCGATGGTTTCGGTGGGCAGCGTGATGCCCTTTTCGGCC
>NZ_CAMCWT010000070.1:0-10350 GCF_945882885.1 Sandarakinorhabdus limnophila DSM 17366 | reverse complement strand
GCTCAATTGGGTGGCTGCGGCCTGGCTTGCCGTTTCGATCCTGTTCTATGTGGTCGTCTACACTGCCTGGCTCAAGCGTCGCACGCCGCAGAACATCGTCATCGGCGGCGCCGCCGGCGCCTTCCCGGTGATCTGCGGTTGGGCTGCCGTCGCCGGCGAGACACCGATGCTGGCGTGGATCCTCTTTGCCATTATCTTCCTGTGGACGCCGCCGCACTTCTGGGCGTTGGCGCTGTTCATGGAGGCTGATTACGCCAAGGCCGGTGTGCCGATGCTGCCGGTTACCCACGGGCTCAAGGAAACCCGTCGTCAGATCCTCGCCTATTCGGCGCTGCTGGTGCCGGTCACCATCGCACCGCCGCTGCTTGGCCTTACAGATTGGGCCTATGGGGGCACGGCGATCACGCTGGGCGTGATTTTCATGGTGATGGCATGGAACGTCTATCGCAGCAGCGCCTTGCTGGCGGCGGACATGGTGGCGGAGAAGAAGCTGTTCAAGTTCAGCCTTCTGTATCTGGCCTGCCTGTTCGGCGCTCTGGTCGCCGATGTGCTGCTGCTGCCATGAACATCGATCCTGCTACCTGGTCCGCTGACGAGCGCGCCGCCTTCATGGCGCGCCGCGCCTCCCGCAACCGGGCCATCGGTATCTTGCTGTTCGCCATGGTGGCGCTGTTCTTCGGCATCACCGTGGTGCGGATGAGCGGGCAGGTTTCGGCGCCTACAACGGCGGCTGCATCATGAGCACCGCTGCAGCCAACCGCCGTGTCGGTCTGATGGCCGGCCTGATGGCTGTCAGCATGATCGGCCTCGCCTATGCGTCGGTGCCGCTTTATCGCCTGTTCTGCCAGGTCACCGGTTTTGGCGGCACCACGCAGGTCGCCGCCTTTGCGCCGACGGCCGACCAGATGCAGGCCGTTGCTGGCCGCACCATAAAGGTGCGATTCGATTCGAATCTGGCGCCGGGTCTCGCGTGGCGGTTCAAGCCCAAGGCCAACGAGGTCAGCATTCCGATCGGGGAAAAGCGCCTGGCCTTCTACACCGCCAGCAACACCGGCAGCACGGCCATCACCGGCCGCGCCGTCTACAACGTCTCCCCCGACGTGGCCGGCCGCTATTTCATCAAGATCGACTGCTTCTGCTTCACCGAGCAGACGCTGAAGGCCGGCGAGACGGTGGACATGCCGGTTTCCTATTATATCGATCCCGCCATAATGGATGATCCAGTGGCGAAAAAGATCGACGAAATCACGCTGAGCTACACCTTCTACCCGGTGGACAAACCGGCAACTGCGGTTGCCGCTCTGGACAAGCCCCCCGCCGCGGACGCGGCGCTGGACAAGCAACCTCGGGTCAGGCTAAGCGCTGCGACAAATCGTAACAGTTTGAAGGACAGGGGCTGAGCCATGGCCGGAGCCAAGACCCACAGCTATCATATTCTTAATCCGTCATCGCGCCCGCTGATGATGTCGATGGCGGTGCTGATCCTCGCCGCTGGCGCGATCGGCTGGATGCATAAGACCGATTGGGGCATGCCGGCCTTCTTTGCCGGCCTCGCGGCTGTCGCTGCCATGTTCTTCCTGTGGTGGAAGGATGTTGTCCACGAAGCCAACACCGGCGATCACACGCCTGTTGTGCAGCTGCACCACCGTTACGGCATGATCCTGTTCATCGCGTCGGAAGTGATGTTCTTCGTCGCTTGGTTCTGGGCCTATTTCAACGCGGCGCTCTATCCGTCGATGCACGAAGGCATCGGAGGCGTTTGGCCGCCCAAGGGCATCGAACTGCTCGATCCGTTCGTGTTCCCGCTGCTCAACACGCTGATCCTGCTGCTTTCGGGCACCAGCGTCACCTGGGCGCACCACGCGCTGATCCACGATGATCGCAAGGGCCTGAAGCAGGGCCTGTGGGTGACGATCGCGCTCGGCCTGATCTTCACCTGCGTGCAGGCCTATGAATATTATCACGCCGAATATGGCATGGCCGACAGCATCTATGGCGCCGCTTTCTACATGGCGACCGGCTTCCACGGCTTCCATGTCATCGTGGGCACGATCTTCCTGGTGGTGTGCCTGGCCCGCACCTACAAGGGTGATTTCACCTCGCGTCAGCACTTCGGTTTCGAAGCGGCAGCGTGGTATTGGCACTTCGTGGACGTGGTGTGGCTGTTCCTGTTCATCGCCATCTATGTGTGGGGTTCGAACTTCGGCGCGGCTGTGGCCCCCCACGCGTTTGGGTGAAACGCTAACAATCGGGCCCACACCCATTCAAGTTGCACTGAGGGGCTGCTGTCCACGCTGTGGCAGTGGCCCCTTGTTTGTTGGCCTGCTCAAGATGGCGCCGCGCTGTTCCGCGTGCAGCCTGGATTATGGTCGCTTCAACGTTGGCGATGGGGCCGCGCCGTTCCTCATTTTCATCGTCGCAACCATCGTCATCATCGCCAGCCAGGTCACAGAGGCAAAGCTTGCCCCGCCGTGGTGGGTGCATGTGCTGTTGTGGGGGCCAATCACGCTCGGCCTGTCGCTGGGGCTGATGCGACTGGCCAAAGGCCTCTTCGTCGCACTTGAGTTTCGCAATGATGCCGGCGAAGGACAGGCGTGAGCCGCCGAATCCCGATCATCCCCACCATTATCACCGCCGCTGGCATCCTGATTCTGTGTGCCCTGGGCAAATGGCAGCTGGATCGGCGGGCGTGGAAGCATGATCTGATCGAACGGCTGGCCGCCGCGCCGAACCTACCGTTGGTTTCGCCGGAAGAATTCCGCGCCGCGATGATGGGCGATGTGTCCATCCAATATCGCCGCGCCAGCATCGATTGCCGCGCCGGCGACAAGAAACCCTATGATCTTCGTCCCGGCAGCTCCGCCGGTGGCACATCCGGCTTCTATGTCGTGGTCTCCTGCCGGCTCAACAGCCGCCCGCCCGATATCGTGGCGGTGGCGGGCTGGACGAAGCGCGTGGACGCGAAAGACATCGTGATCACCCTTGATCACCAACTGACCGGCACGGTGATCGAGCGCCCCTATGGCAATGCCCCGGACCGGCCGCGTTTCATGCTGATTCCGCGTGAGGCGATCCCGCCGCTCGGTCGGCCGCTGCAGCCGCGTGCTGCCGATCTGCCCGACAATCACCTGGCCTATGCCGGGCAATGGTTCGGCCTCGCTATCGCGCTGGCTGCCATTTACGGCCTCTATCTGCGGCGGCGCCCGGTTGCGCCGGCGGCCAAGCCCGAATAACGGAAACCCGTCATGCGCTATGTCTCCACACGGGGTGTCGCCCCGATCCTCGATTTCGAAGCCGCCACACTGGCCGGCCTGGCCAGTGACGGCGGGCTGTATGTGCCCGAATCCTGGCCGCGCTTCAGCGAAGCCGAGATCGCGGCCATGGCCGGCCTGCCTTATGTTGAAGTCGCGGTTCGCGTGTGCCAGCGCTTCACGGCGGGCTGCCTCGACGAGACGGCGTTGCGCCAAATCTTCACCGCCGCTTATGGCCGCTTCGCCCACGCCGCCGTGGCGCCGCTGAAGCAGCTCGATCACCGGCATTTCCTGCTTGAACTCTTCCACGGGCCAACACTGGCGTTCAAGGATGTGGCCCTGCAGGCGCTCGGCCTGGTGTTCGAACGCTTCCTCGCCCAATCAGGTCAGCACATCACCGTGATTGGCGCGACCTCCGGCGACACTGGCTCGGCCGCCATCGATGCGCTCGCCGGCCGCTCGGGCGTTGAAGTCTATATGCTGCACCCCGATGGCCGGGTGAGCGAGGTGCAGCGCAGGCAGATGACGACGGTGCTGGATTCCAACATCCACAATATCGCCATCGACGGCAATTTCGACGACGCGCAGGCCATCGTGAAGGCGATGTTCAACGATGCGGCTTTCGCGGCCCGCTTCCCGCTGGCCGCGGTGAACAGCATCAACTGGGCGCGGCTGCTGTTTCAGGTCGTCTATTATTTCACATCCGCTCTCTCGCTAGGTGCGCCGCACCGCGCCGTGTCGTACGCCGTGCCCACCGGTAATTTCGGTGATGTGTTCGCGGGCTATGTCGCGGCGCAAATGGGCCTGCCCATCGAACGACTGGTGGTCGCCACCAACCGCAACGATATTCTCCACCGCGCGCTGACCAGCGGTGATTACAGCGCCGGCACGGTTGCCCCCACCGATGCGCCGTCGATGGACATCCAGGTCTCCTCCAATTTCGAGCGGCTGCTTTTCGACTTGTCGGGCCGCGATGGTGCAGCCTTGGACGCCGCAATGGCCGAGTTCGAGGCGACAAAGAAACTCGCCCTGCCGGAAAGCTGGCGCGCCAAGGCCGCCCGCCTGTTCAACTCCGCCCGTGTGGACGCTGACGAGATGACCGACACAATGCGTTGGGCGCTGGCAAGCACTGGCGAACTGCTCGATCCGCACACGGCCATCGGCCTTGCCGCCGCCCGCCGTGACACGGGCAATGCCCCAATGGTCACGCTCGCCACCGCCCACCCTGCCAAGTTCCCGGCGGCGGTGCAGGCGGCAACCGACATCCATCCCGATCTGCCGGCCCGCCTGGCCGATCTGATGACGCGGACCGAACGCTATGACGTCGCTCCCGCCCGATTGCAGGCGATCGAAGCCTACATCGCGGAACGTGCACGCGCCAAATGACCGAACCGCAGATCAGCATCCTCGAAAACGGCTTGCGCGTCGCCAGCTGGGCGCTGCCCGGCCTCGAAACGGCGGCGGTCGCGGTGACCGCCGAAACCGGCTCGCGGTTCGAGCGGCCGGAACTGAACGGTCTCGCCCACCTGTTTGAGCACATGGTGTTCAAGGGCACAAAGCGCCGCTCTGCCCGCGCCATTGCGGAGGAGATGGAGGATGTGGGTGGCCAGCTCAACGCCTGGACCAGCCGCGACACCACCATGTTCCACGCCCGCCTGCTGGCCCGCGATCTGCCGCTGGGCGTGGACCTGATCGCCGATCTCGTTTCCGGCGCGCGCTTTGATGCAGACGATATCGTCCGCGAAAAGGAAGTCGTGCTGCAGGAGCTCGGCGAAGCGCGCGACACACCGGATGACATCGTGTTCGATCATCTGCAGGAAGCCGCCTTCCCGGAACAGGCGCTGGGCCGCTCCATCTTGGGTGATGAAGCCAGCCTGGCGCGAATCACCCGCGATGATCTGCTCGGCTGGCAGGCCGATCACTATGCACCGCAGCGGCTTACCCTCGTGGCTGCTGGCAAGGTCGATCATGCCGAACTGTGCCGGCTCGCGCAGTCCGCGTTCCCGGCCGCAGCCGGCAGCAATCCATCACCGGTCGGCGACGAAGTGCGCTTCCATCCTGGCCGCCACCACGATGCCCGCCGCATCGAGCAGGCGCAGCTGACGGCAGGCTGGGCCGCCCCCGGCCATCATGATCCGGCGCAGGATGCCGCGCTCCTGTTCACGCTGGCGGCCGGTGGTGGCATGTCGTCCCGCCTGTTCCAGCAGGTCCGCGAAGAACGCGGGCTGGCCTACACCGTTTCGGCTTCGTTGCAGCCTTATGTCGATGCCGGCCTGATGAGCGTCCACGCCGCCACCGATCCCAAGCAGGCCGCCGCCGCGCGTGATCTGATCATGACCGTGCTGCATGAAACTGCCGTCGGGCTGGAGCAGGCCGAACTCAATCGCGCCCGCGCGCAAGCGGTGGCCGGCCTGTTGATGGCGCTGGAAGGTCCGCAAGGTGCGTCCGATTATCTGGGCCGCAGCCTGATCGTGCACGGCCGCTTCGTGCCGCCGGCCGAACTGGTGGCCCGCATCGACGCCGTCACCGTGGATGCCGCCCGCGCCGCCGGTGCCGCCATGCTCAGTGCAGCGCCGGCCCGCGCCGAGATCGGCCGCCACAAGGTCGCGGCCTGATGACCGCACTTGCCACCCTCGTCACCGAACCCTGGGCTGATTTCGGGCTGGTGGACTCCGGCCACGGCCGCAAGCTGGAACGCTATGGCCGCTTCCGCTTCATCCGCCCGGAACCGCAGGCAATGTGGGCGCCCGCCAGCGCCGACTGGAAGGCCGATGGCGAGTTCATCGGCGGCAGCGATGAAGACGGCGGCGGCCGCTGGCAGCTTTCGTCCAATGTGCCCGAGCGCTGGGCCATGAAGCGCCCATCACCGGGCGGTGAAGTGAGTTTCTGGGCCAACAACACGCCCTTCCGCCACCTCGGCTTTTTTCCCGACATGGGCGCCCAGTTCGATTGGCTGGCCAGCCGCATCAAGCCCGGCGATCGGGTGATGAACATGTTTGGCTATACCGGCGTCGGCAGCCTGATTGCGGCGCGGGCCGGTGCGCAGGTGACGCACGTTGATGCCAGCAAGAAAAGCGTGGCGGCCGCCCGCGAGAATGCCGCCCTATCGGGCCTGGACGATGCGCCGGTGCGCTGGATCATCGATGATGCGCTGAAATTCCTTCGCCGCGAGGTGCGGCGCGGCGCCAAATATCACGGCCTGATCTTTGATCCGCCCAAATATGGCCGCGGCCCCGATGGCGAGGTGTGGCAGCTGGAACGCGATCTGCCGGAACTGGTTGATCTTGCCCGGCAACTGCTGGCGGATGATGCGCGCTTCTTCGTGCTCACCGTCTATGCCATCCGCATGTCTGCCCTCGCGCTCCACCCGCTGGTGGACCAGGCAATGGGTCCGCGTGGGGGCAGCATCGAAGTGGGCGACATGGCGATCCGGGAAGAAACCCGCGGGCTGCTGCTGCCCACAGCCATCTTCGCGCGCTGGAGCGCCTGTCCTACAGCCGCCTGATCCTGTTACATCGGGCTGGGGCTGGCCCGCAGCCAACCCGACGCTCTTTCTCAGCAGCGTCAATCCAAAGCGAGGCGCAAGGTCGCGCGCGCACGAGCAGAATCTGTAACCTTTGTAACCTACAGGCTGTTCAGCCCTGCAAGGCGGCCTGCCAGCCCAGCGCCGCCACCGCGCCGGCGGTGAGCAGCAGCCGCAGCCGTCCATACCAGCCTGGCAGGCTGCCGGACCTCCAATCCCACAGGAAATGCACCAGCAGCGCGGCGGCCAGCGCCAACAACTGTGCCACGCGATATTTGGGCGGGGCGAGCAGCACCAGCCAGCCGATGATGCTGGGCAGCATGGTCAGCCCGATCGGGCCGGGGGCTGGCTGGGAATTCTCCACTGCTGCGCCCCAGCGCGCGCCGCCCAGGAAGGACAGGATGATGGCGGTCCACCACAACAGTGCTTCGGTGAACTGCCAGCGGAAATCGGGGAAGGCGAGGGTGGCCAGTGGCGGCGCCAAGAACGGAATCAGCCCGGCAAGGCCATAGAACAACACGATCGGCGGGGTTTTCGACATGGCGCCTGCCTGTCATGCCTCACGCTGGCCGCAAATGCGGCAAGTCGCTCCCTCAGCCGCGGCAGGCCTTCACGGTTTCGGGGCGCGGCCGCACGCCGGGACGAAACATTGCGACATAACCCTGCTTTATGTCGGTCATGCTGATCAGCTCATAGCCCACCGCCTTCACCTCGCAGGCGAGCAGCGCCTTTGGCATGCCATGCTCTTCGGACGGGCGGTCGAGATCGACGACCACGACGCGGCCGCCCGGCTTCAGGCTGCGGCGCAGGCGATCGAGCAGCAGATAGGGCTGCTCGATCTCGTGATACATGTGGATCATGAGCGCCACGTCCACACTGGCGGCGGGCAGGCGGGCATTGGCCTGGCTGCCTTGCACGAAGCGCACATTGGTGAAGTTGGCGGCGCGGATGCGCTGGCGCACCCGTTCGAGCACGCCTGGCGACAGATCCTGGGCAAAGACCCGGCCCTGCGGCCCCACCACTGGTGCCACGCGCATCACATAATAGCCGCCGCCAGTGCCGATATCGGCCACCGCCATGCCGGGCTTTATGCCGGCGATGCGGATCACATCGGCGGCTTCCCCCGCCTTGTCGCGCGCGGCTTCCTCACCCCAGGCCGAAGACACAACCTTGGCCACCGGACGCTGCGGACGCGGCAAGGGGCCGGCGGCTGGCAGGAGCAGCAGCACGGCGATAAGGACGCAGATTCGGGTGACCGGGCTCACATTGCCCCCTTGGCAGGCCAGCATGGCCAAAAAATGTCAGTCGGCGGTGACGGCCTTCGGTGCAGCGCCGGTGCTGTCCAGCGCGCGCCAGCGGTTCATCTGGCGCTGGAAGTCATTCAAGTCGCGGCCACCCAGTTCGGCGCCGCCGATGAAGCGCAGGCTTACCGGGTTCACCGCTTTGCCGCGCAGCCAGACCTCGTAATGGAGGTGCGGGCCAGTCGAAAGCCCGGTGGAGCCCACCGCGCCGATGCGCTGGCCCTGGCCGATGCGCTGGCCCGGCCGCACGTCGATGCGGCTCATGTGGGCATAGGCGGTGGCGAGATCCTTGTTGTGGCGGATCATCACATATTTGCCGTGGCCGCCATGCCAGCCGGCAAAGCTGACCGTGCCGCCGCCGGCCGCCATGATGGTCTGGCCATGGCCGGCGTTGAAATCGACGCCCTTGTGCATCCGGGAAAAGCCCAGCACCGGGTGCAGTCGCATGCCGAAGCTGCTCGTCATGCGGGCGCCATCAACGGGCGTCTTCATCAGGCCCTTCTTCACGCCTTCGCCGCTGGCCTGGTAATATTCGCCCTTCCACAGGCCGATTTCCACCGGGTCGCGGCCCTTGCGGGCCAGCGCGCCAAATAGCAATTTGCCGTGGCGGATCTCGCCGGTTTCGGCGCGGTCCTGTTCGATGATGATGTCGAACCGGTCGGCCTTGCCCAAGCCACGCTGGAAATCGACGACGTGGCGCATCTGCTTGATGAACTCGGCCGCCTGCCCGGCGGGAATGCCGGCACTGCGCAGCGCGCGGTTGAGGCTGCCGCTCACCGGTGCGCTTACCCGCAGCGGGGTGGAATCAACCCTGATAGGAATGCGCTTCAGGATAAGGCCGCCGTCGCCGCGGCTGATTTCCACCCTAAGATCGAACGCGGCCCGCAGGGCCAGGCTTTCGAGCGGGCGCGGCACCGATTTGGTTTCGCGCCGGCCCAGCACCAGTTCGGCCCGGGCGCTGCCGCCGGGGTTCAGCCCGGCCAGCAGCCTGGTCACTTCGGCCACCTCGGCTGCGCCAACGCCGGCATTTCGCAGCGCACCCGCCAACCCGCGCCGGCCGATGGTGACACTGCGTTCGACGCGCGGCCGTTCCGGCGCTTCGGCCAAAGGGCGCAGTTGGCTTGGATCAACGCGCGGACTCACGCCCGAAACACCGCCAAACACCAGCGGCGCGATATTATAGGCCCGCGCTTCGTCGCGTTGGGCGGGTGTCAGTGGGGCGGGTGCAGCCTCGTACAGGGGGGGTACGATACTGCCGGCCAACATGGCGCCGCCCACCAGTGCCGTGCAGGCCGCCAGCTTCATCCACCAGCGGCGGCTACCGATGGCGGAACCAAGGTCCAGATCAATGTCGCCTTGCGCGGCGGCGCGGCGTAGGCGCTGCCAATCATCGGCAAGGCGCAAACGCTCGGCATCTGCGGCGCGGGCGAGCGCCCGGCCAGCGCGGGCTAAGCGCTCGCCGGGCGCAGACAGCGAGCCCGGCAGCGCAATGCTGCCTCCGGCTGCCGGCTGAAATCCCGGTTGATACAAGCCCGATCCCCCAGTGCCGACGGCCAATCCGTCTTTACGAACGGTTAACTATCTACTCTTGCCGGATAAATTCGTTTCCGGCGTGTCTGTGGTTGATTTGCCTCTCGCGAGTCGCCGTGTCAATCCGACAACAATCTGGGGACAAGTCAACTGGGACGAGCCGCCGTCATTATACGGTCACTTGCGCCGCCGATTCACTCGTGTCATCTTCATGTCCATGCACAACCGCGCAGGCTGTACATGATGGGGTGGCTGCAGCGTCACCGGCAACGGGTGGGCCCACCGGGCCCAGGGTCCGATTGCCACAGGCTCTTGCCGCTGCGCTTGCTACGCTCCAGATCTGACAGGTGAACCGGTTCATCGCCTCGCCCGCCAGCAATGGCAACAGCCGGATCACGGCCGTGCTGGGCCCCACCAACACCGGCAAGACACACCTCGCGGTCGAACGCTTGTGCGGTCACAGCAGCGGCATGATCGGATTTCCGCTGCGGCTGCTGGCTCGCGAAGTCTATGAAAAAGTGGTGGCGGCCAAAGGCGCTGCCTCTGTCGCGCTGATCACCGGCGAGGAAAAGATCGTGCCGCCGGGAGCGCGTTGGTTCCTGTGTACTGTCGAATCGATGCCGCTGGATCGGGAAGTCGCCTTCATGGCGATCGACGAAGGCCAGATGGGGGCCGATCCCGAACGCGGCCATGTGTTCACCGATCGGCTGATCAGGGCGCGTGGTTATGCCGAAACCATGATCCT
>NZ_CAMCWT010000069.1:0-10655 GCF_945882885.1 Sandarakinorhabdus limnophila DSM 17366 | reverse complement strand
GGCTGTCAAACCGCATCTTCAAATCCTACGACGACATCCTCGACCATTGCTGCTTCGCTTGGAACCGCCTCACCGATCAGCCTTGGCGCATCATGTCCATCGGACTGCGCCAATGGGCGCATGGGTGAATATCAGTGAGAGTTGGTATTGCACGTGCGCTGTAGGCTCGGAACTCGCTAATCAGAGCCAGAAGATGACGGTGGCGGCGAGCGCGACGGCGGAGAATAAGACGGTCGGACATCGTTGATCCGCGGTCTCCTTGCACAGCCTGAATAGGATCGCGGCGCTCAGATCAATGGGTCCTGACCCGAGAGACAGCTTGCTCCACTCGCTTGTGCCCAAACAGGTTCAGCCTGAAGGGTCCTTTGGTGCTAGGTTGGTCGAAAGATAGTCGACAATCTTGCTATACTCAGCGTCAGTGAGGACTGCGCCATGTCCGATCATGACGCCTACAACCTCTGCCCACTGCTCCGACGATCTCGGTTGGGCGAAAATGACGTCCACGCCATGGCACCGGGTGCATGCGCTCAGCACCTGTTCCTTGCCGGAGGCTTCAGGCAGACCGATTACTTGCGAAACAGCAACCGCAGAGAATAGTCCACTGAAAACACAAAATCCGAAAATCAAACTAGGTCCAAAGCGAGACATCACCACTCCGAAATCGATTAATACAGGCCGCGCAGCTCGTCGGTCTGTTTTTTGCTACCGGTACGCGTGTTGCGCCTGTCAATCTGGTGCTGTCGCTGCAGCGCCATTCGGATTATTGGCAGTTGCGGCCATTGTTGATGGCTCGATCCGAAGCAACATGCCGTCCGTATCGTTCGGACCCCGCAGGCGGCCTTCGGTCAACACATAGATATTGCCGTCCGGTCCCTGCCTTATATCGCGGAAGCGCACCCCGAGTTCATCCAGCATGGTATCGCCCTGCCGGATGAAATCGCCGCGGATGACCATCTGGGCGATCTTCTTCGTGCTGGCACCCGCCACGATCAGGCTGCCCTGCAGGCGGGGAAATTTGTTCCCGGTGTAAAAGAACATGCTTTCCGGATTGAAGTTGGGATTCCAAAAATAGATCGGATCATCCATGCCATCCCGGTGGAATGGCTGGTCCGAAACCAGGTTGCCGGAATAATGCCGTCCCATGGAAACCAGCGGCCAGCCATAATTGTGCCCTGGCAGGATCTTGTTGATTTCATCGCCGCCGGCCGGGCCGAACTCGCTGGCCCACATCACGCCGGTCTTGGGATCCCAGGCCATGCCATAGACGTTACGGTGGCCATAGCTCCAGATTTCCGGCAGCGCGCCGGCCGCTTTGACGAACGGGTTGTCGGGCGGCACCGAACCATCGTCGCGAAGCCGCAGGATTTTCCCGATGTGGCTGTTCAGTGCCTGCGCCTGCGGGCGTGCGCTTGATTGGTCGCTGGCTGTCGTGCCATCGCGGTCACCCACGCTGATGTACAGCATCCCATCCGGACCAAAGACCATGCGGCCACCATAGGTGCCGAGCGGGCTTTCCCACGCCTCTGCCACCAAAATGTCCTGCACCGCGGTCAGTCGGCCATTTTCGAAGCGGGCGCGGGCCACCGCCAAGGTCGTGGCCAGCCGGGGCTTCACTTCCTTGGTGTAAGAGACATACAGCAGATTGTTGCGGGCGAAATCGGGATGCAGCACGATATCGTGCAGGCCGCCGATGCCGACATTATTGAGCGCCGGCAGGCCCTCAACGGGTTTCGGATCAAGCACGCCATCGCGCACCACCCGCAGCCGCCCGCCGCGTTCGGTGATCAGCATTGTGCGCCCATCGGGCAGGAACACCAGCCCATCGGGATGCGACAGGCCTTCCGCCAGCTTGACGACGCGCATCGACATGCCGCCCTGGCTCTTCAGCACGACGGGCTTGTCCACCGCCGCGCCGGACAGCGCATCGGGTGGATAGTTGCGCAGGATCTGGGCCGGGGTCAGCGGCGCCGTGACGCCCGGCGTGTCGACCGGTTGCGCGGGTGCGGCAACGGGCAGCGCCGCCATCAGCGCCGCCATCAGCCAGGGTTTTGTCCGAAAACGCATGCTTCCTCCAGAACGGCAAACAACCATATCCGCCTCAGTTCAAACTCAGGGCCACCAGTTCGGCCGGATGATCAACGCCGCCAACGCCGACCACGATATATTGCTTGCCCTTGTGCATGTAGGTGATCGGCGGCGACGTCGTGCCGGCGCCGAGATCGGCCTGCCACGCCACCTTCCCGGTCTTCTTGTCATAGGCGCGGAACATGTTGCCGCCGCTCAGTTTGGGAATGCTGAGGCCAACCTTGTCGCCTTCGCCGACGAACAGGAAGGATTTGGTGAGCAGCGGCGCCGCGCGGCCAGCCTGGCCAAGCGGCGGCAGATTGAGATCCTTCAGCAACGGATGGTCGCGCGGGCCTTCGCCATTGGGCACCATCCACAGATGATCACCGCTGTTCATGTCGATCGCCGTGATCCGGCCATAGGGCGGCTTGACCATGGGCAGGCCCTGCGGTCCTTCCATGTACAGGCTTGATTCCGGTGGCCGCTTGTAATTGTCCCGGCCAATCCACGGCACGCTGACCGACGGGATATAGATCACCCCGGTTTCCGGATCTAGCGCGGCACCGGTCCAGTTGGCGCCGCCCACCCAGCCGGGCATGTACAGCGTTCCCAGCTTGCCATCGGGCCCGCCAGCCACCGATGGCGGCGTGTACATGGGGCCATGCTGGTAACGGTTGAGGATCTGCACCGCTTCGGCCCGCAGCGCCGGCGTGTAGTCGATCAGCTGGTCCTCATCCATGCCCTGCCGGTCGAACGGTTTGGGCTTGGCCGGAATCGGCTGTGTCGGCGACGATTTTTCGCCCGGCATGGTCGATACCGCGACAGGCGTTTCGACGATGGGGAACAGCGGCTCGCCAGTCGCCCGGTCAAAGGCGAAGACATAGGCCATTTTGGTGACCTGAATGGCCGCCTTGCGCATGCGGCCGTTGACCTTGATGTCGGCCAGCATCGGCGGCGAGGGCAGATCATAATCCCACAGATCATGATGAACCAACTGGTAATGCCACACCTTCCTGCCGGTGCGGGCATCGACGGCAACCAGCGAATCCGAATAGAGATTGTTGCCCGGCCGCGTCACGCCGTAATAGTCGCTCGGCGGCGCGCTCAGCGGCAGATAGACGAGGCCGAGTTTTTCATCCGCGCTGAACGCCGACCAGACCTTTGTCTTGCCGCCCACCCGCCAGGAGTCATTTTCCCAGGTCTCCACCCCCGGTTCGCCTTCGCGCGGCACGGTGTGGAAGGTCCACAGCAACTTGCCGGTGCACACATCGAAGCCGCGCACATTGCCGGTGAGCGAGGCCTTGTTGATGTCGGCAACGCCGGTGGCGATCGGCTGGCCGCCAATGACGATCACATCCCGCACCACAATCGGCGCCGGTGCCGTCCACGAAAATATCGTCTTGGGCGCTTCGCGCAGGTCGATCCGGCCCTGATCGCCGAAATCCGTGACCGGCTTGCCGGTGCGGGCGTCCAGAACATAGAGATAGGACCCGCGCACGGTGACGATGCGGGCCGCCGCACCCTTGCCCCACAGCGCCAACGCACGGCTGGCCGCTGCCGGGGTAAGCCGCGCATCACCGGGAAAGGGCGCCTGACGCCAGATGATCCGGCCGCTGGCCGGATCACGCGCCTCCACCAGGCCGATCTGGTTGCTGATGTACATCACCCCGCCCACCACCAGCGGCGCGTTGCGGAAATTGTTCGACGGCACCAGCGTGGGATTTTCGGCGCGCAGGGCCGGATCGAGCGCCGGCGCGCGCCAGGCAACTTTGAGTCGATTGATGGTGCCGGCGTTGATCTGGTCCAGCGCGGAATATTTTGTGTCGCCCAACGTGCCGCCGAAATGCGCCCAGTCGCCGGCGGATTGCGCCTGCGCTGTTGCAGCACACAGCCCAAAGGCAGCCGCCAGACCGATCAACTTCAAACCCGTCATATGGTTATCTCCGTCCTGCGGCCAGGCAGCTCAATAGCCAACGGCATAGCCCATGCGCCTGGGATCAGACCCGGCCAGCCGCGTGCCATACTGTGACTGCAAGACCGCCTGGATACTGCCGATTGCATAAGGACCGACCGTCCGGACAGCATGACCCATGGCGCGCAGGCGGGCGACCGTATCGGACGAGAACCGCGATTCCAGTTGCAGCGTGATCGCAGCGCCCGGCGTGTAGAAGCCCGGATCGGCATCAAGTGCGAGGCGCGGCGCCTCGATGGCGGCCTGCACCGGCAGGCCGCGGTCGATCACATTGATCAGGTGCTGAAACTGCGTCTGGCCGATCGTCTCCCCACCCGGCGAGCCGAACACCATCTTGAACTGCCCCTTGTCCAGAACAATGGTCGGGCAGTTGCCGAGCAGCGGAACCCGCCCGCCGTGCACGAAATTGGGATGCTCACGATAGGGCGCCGTGGAGCCTTCGCGTAGGCCATTGTTGCAGAACATGCCGGTGTCACCCATGATGACACCAGCGCCAAAGCCGCCGCCCAGGGTGGTGGTCACGCCGACGGCGTTGCCGTCGCCATCCACGATTGAGATGTTGGTGGTGTCGCCGGGCACACTGCCTGCCGCGACAGGCGAACGCGCCACTGCACCGGCGTTACCGATGTCGGCGCCGGCGGGAAACATGATGGCCTGGGCCGGATCGATCAGGCGCCGGCGCTGATTGGCGAACTCCTTGGAAATCAGCGTCGCAACCGGTGTCGGAGATGACGCCGGATCGGCGGCATAGCGATAGACATCGGCCTTGGTGATCTTGATGCATTCGGCAATTAGGTGCAGCGCCTGTGGGCTGTAGGCTGGAAGCGATCCAATATCAAAGCCTTCCATCAGGTTCAGCTGCTCGCAGGTCTCCAGCCCGGTGCGCGAGGTCAGCGGCGAGCAGATCACATCAAGCCCGCGATAGCGGGTCGCCACCGGTTCCACCCATTTCGGCCGGTACCGCTGCATGTCGTCCAGTCGCAGCCAACCGCCATTGGCGCGCGAGAAGCGATCCATCTCCTGCGCGATGGGGCCACTGTAGAAACAATCATAGGCAGCGTTCAGCGCCCGGTCGCGGCTCGCGCCGGCCTTCAATGCCGCCGTTTCGGCGTCGGCCAGCGTCTGGAAGCTGCGCGCGAGGGGCAGATTCCGGAACATCGCCCGCGGCGCAGGCGGCTTAGCATCGGGGAAATAGATCGCCGCTGTGGTGGGAAACCGGGTCAGCATTGCCTGCTGACGCGCGATCGTCTGGGCAATCGACGGATCGAGAGGATGGCCATCACGCGCATAACCGATGGCCGGTTCCAGCAGCACCGACAGCGGCAGCTTGCCATGGCGCCGCGCCAGTTCGATCCAGCCGCCAAACGCGCCCGGCGTCACCACGGCCCTGGGGCCGGCGGTCAGGTCGGCGGCGGAAGCGGTGTCTTCAAGCAGTTGCGGCGCCGCGCCGGCAAAGGCCAGCGCGCTGATCTTGCCGGTCTTGCCGTCCATGCAGGTGGCAAATCCGTTGCCGGCAGCGCCCGATGCCCAAGGTTCCACGACATTCAGCACGGCCATCACCGCCACTGCTGCATCGGCAGCGGTGCCGCCCTGCGTCAGCATCCGCAGGCCCGCCATAGATGCCAGCGGGTGCCCGGCGGCCACCACACCATGCGGCCCGGCGACCTCCACCCGGTGCTGCGCGACCGTGGCCGCCCCCGTCGCAGGCGCGTCCGGCGCCTGGCGCCCAACGCCGGCCACCGGGCCTGCCGGTGCAACTGCAGGCACTTGCGCTAAAGCCGGCCGTGCCGCCGCGCCCGAAAGAACAGCGCCAGCCAAACCGCCCAGCAAGATCTCGCGGCGACCGAGCGTCCCCCGCTCATCGGCGTCACTGGTCAGAGTTTTCATGGCCATATCGGCGCTCCCAAGCATGACGTTACCAAAACCCGACCATCACAGGCCTACTCCGGCATTTTCACCGTTGGTTTGCCCTGGCTCTTGTAGACAATCCCGTTCTTCACCACGGTCTGGACAGAGAACAGGTTATTCAGATTGTGGTAGACCGGGTCGCCTGGCACCGCGATGATATCGGCCAGCTTGCCGGGTTCGATGGTGCCCAGGTCGGGCTTGCCCATGATGCGGGCATTCACGCGCGTGGTGTCGGCAATCACTTCCAGCGGCGACAGGCCTTCATCCACCAGCACCTTCATTTCCCGGACCAGGCCGTCGGTGTTGAAGTTCATCGGCGTGCCGCTGTCGGTGCCAACACCCATCAGCGCGTTGGATTCAATCAGCTGCTTCACCTGCGGGCTGCGGAACTTGATCTGCCGGTTGATGCCCGCGAAATAGCTTTCGGCCGGCCATTCCTTGAAGCTGTCCTGCATCGCCGCCCAGATATCGGCAGGGAACAGGCCTTTCAGCACCGGATCCTGCAACCGGCCGGGGAACTGCACGGTATCGGGGAAAATCCAGCTGCGATGCGCGGCGGTCAGCACGATGGGCCTGTTGCTTTCGGAAATCGTGCGCACCAGATCGGCGCTGTAGGTGGGGCCGCCTGCCGACCCCATGTGCTGCAGCACATCGACGCCGGAATCATAGGCATTGCGCACATCCGCTTCGGCATAAACATGCGCATGCACCTTGACGCGGTTGGCATGCGCGGCCTTCACGATGGCGAAATAATCGTCGCGCGTCAGGCCGGCATGCGCCTTGATCACGTCAACGCCCTGCTTGACCAGACGATCGACGACATCGGCGCCTTCCTTTGGCGTGGTGATCACCGCCGACGCCTCGGCCGGAAAGCCGCCGAACGCCCGGCGCGTCACCAGCGGACCCGAAACCTGCAGCCGCGGGCCGGGAACTTCGCCCGTGTTGATGCGGTTGCGCAGGCTGATGCTTTCGGTGGCATTGCCGCCCAGATCGATCGCCGACGTCACGCCGGACATCAGTAACTGCCAGGCCGACAGCTCCATCACCTTCTCGATGGAATATTTCTTGCCCGCCCCCTGCAGCCACTTGAACCAGCCCGCTTCGTCACCGAAGCCGATCATGAACAGGTGGGCATGGGCGTCGATCAGGCCGGGCATCATGGTCTGGCCGCTGGTATCGATCACTGTCGCGCCGGCCGGGATCTTCACCTCTGCCGCCGGGCCGACCGCGACCACCCGTTCGCCCCGAATGACGATGGTGGCATTGTGCAGCGGCGGCACGCTAAGGCCACTGATCAGCATACCGCCGGTCAGCACGGTGGTTTTCGTCTCCTGGGCCAGCGCCGAGACGGAGAGCAATCCGACCGCAAGCACCGTCAGGCTGCGCCAAAGGGCAACAGCGATCCCCGAGCCGGCGCTTGCGGCCCTGATCATCGTGCTTGCCGGACCGATGTTCTTCTTCATGACCAATCCCCCATCACCTTGCCCCGACGTGCAGCCTGTGACCGATACCGCCGCTCAGCAAGCCTTAAAGTGCAAAGCGGAAGCCTGCGCGGAACGACCGCCCGATCGTGTCATACTGCCCGGCGGAAATCGGCTGGTTGTTCCACGACTGGAAGCCGGTCGGGCCGGCCGCCACGATGGCCGGGTCCTTGTTGGTGATGTTACGGACGTTGAAGAACAGCTGATATTTCCCGTTCTCGCCGAACCGGTATGTCGCGGCGAAATCGATGTAGGCGGCCGCTGGCATCTGGATGCTGTCGTACGTGGGATTGTTCCCCGTCGAAGCCGGGCAGCCAGCAGTGCATTCGATGAACTCGTTGCTGAGCACCGAGCTCGAGATGCCGCGCAACGTGCCTGACAGTGATACGGGCCCATTGTCATAGTTGATTGCCAGGGAATAGCGCCAGGCAGGCAGGTTGACGGTTCCGGCACGCGCGGTCGGGATGGAACCGGGCTGGCCCGGGTCGACCGTATAGTCGAGGAAGTGGGTGGCCAGGGCGCGGATCGCCACTGAACCGTCCATGCCCGGCACCACATCTGCGGCTTTGAAGCGATAGCTGACTTCGAAATCCAGGCCCTGGGTGGACTCCGTGGCCAGGTTGATCGGCGCGTTGACGATGTCGAACTGGTTGACGGCGCCGGGCGTCGCCGTGATCCGGGCGCACGCCGTCTGATTGCCGGCAAAGCACAGATTGACGAGCTGCTGGATGGTCAGGGTGCCGATCGCCTGGGTGATGTCCACCTTGTAATAGTCGATCGACGCGTTGAACCCGGGCATGAAGCCGGGCGCCACGACCACACCGGCGCTGTAAGTGCGCCCCAATTCCGGTTCGAGATCAGGGTTGCCCGACGCCAGCGAACGCGCCGTTGTCGCCGCGCCGTTGCGGTTCGGATCCTGGAACGAGGCCTGCGACTGGAACACGCCGGCAAAGCGATCGGCCAGATTGGCTTCCCGCACATCGCGCGACGCCACGCCACGGACGCGGAGGCCATCGAACGGCGCATATTCGGCGCCAAGTTTCCACGTCATGTAGGTACCGCTGCCATATTTCACGGCCCGCGTTGCGGCATTCAGGTTGAGCGACTTGGCCCAGGATGCGTCCTTGGCCAGCGGCACCACGGTTTCAATGTAGACGTCGGAAATCTTGTAGCTGCCGATCGTCGGCAAGCCGCCGGTGGTGTCCCAGTTGCCGGGGCTCTGGGTGGTGATCGCATCGGCGAAGCCAGTGGCCGATTGTGTGCGATGTTCGGCGCCGAAGGCGAGCGAGACCGGGCCAGCCCAGATATCGAACGGCTCGCCAGCGATGTTGATGCTGACGACATTTTGCTTGTAGACGTCGCTGCGGAACGGATCGCCGATGACATAATTGATCTGCGCCTGACTGTTCACACCCGTGCCGAACACATTGTACGGCACGCAGCCGTCCGTCGGGTTGGTAAGGGTGGATCGGCAGACGATCGAGCCGTTCTGGGCGCGCACCGCATCGATGGCCCGTCGGAAGTTCGGCAGCAGCGTGGCCCTGGTCGCGGTATTGGTCATGGTGGCGCGGGCATATTGATAATAGGCCTTGAGCGACCAGTCGGACCCGAAGGCGGCGAATTTGCCGTCGACCCCCACCACGCCGCGGTTATAGCCGCGCTGCGCATTGGCGCCCGATGCGCCATTGTCACCCTTCAACGTGCCGAACGGGACCGAGGTCAGGCCCAGCGCCGTGATCCGCGCCGCGATGCTGGCCGGCATAAAGGGGTTTTCGGGACGCACCGTCAGGTTGTTGGGGAAATTGCCGTAATAGTAGCGTGTGTCGGTACTTTGATGGGCATACATCGCCTCGACATAGACGTTCCAGTCATCGGCCACGTCATAGCTGATCCGGCCGAACAGGTTCCGGCGGCTCTGATCCGGCAGGATATTGTTATCGACCCCGGTGCGCACATTGTTGTCGGCAAAGGTGCCGCCCGCCATGATCGGATCGGAGACAATGGGGCCAAAGACCAGATTATAGGGCGTGCCGCCCGGACCGAAGGCAACCCCACGCAGCGATGAACAGTTCGAGGTTGCCGAACAGGCGATGGCGCCGCCCAGGGTCGCCGTGCTGAGCGCGACCTGCGGGCGCAGCAGCACCCGCGGTTGCCCGTTGGTCGCTGTGTAGGCGGGATTGTTGATGTAAGCCCAGCCATCCTGAGCCCAGCGGCGATTGTCGGCATTGTAGATGCCGTCTTCGTGGGCGACTTCACCGCTGAGCAGGAAATGGCCGCGCCCGCCGGCAAAGCCGGTACCCCAGGTGAGCTGGACCTGCCAGTTGCGGTTGTCGCCATAGGTGGTAGCGCCGCCGGCAACCATGCCCTTGAAGCCGGTATACTTGGTGTCGAGCACGAAGTTGACGACGCCGGACAGCGCGTCGGAACCATAGGAGGCCGAGGCGCCTCCGGTCACCACGTCAACGCGGGTTATCAACTGCTGCGGCAGGCTGCTGACATCGACCGCGCCCGTGTTAATCATGCCGCCGACCCGGCGGCCATCGAGCAGGGTGAGCGTGCGCACATCGCCGATGCCGCGCAGATTGATCGAGTTGATCCCCTGCCGGCCGGCGCCGACCTGGGCCACGGTCGTTCTGGGGGTGGAACTGCCCGAAATGGCCGGCAGCGTGTTGACATAATCGGCAACGTTGGGCGTGGCCGACCGGGCGATTTCATCGGCGCCCACCACGGAAACCGGCGTTGGCGATTGATAGCCGTCGCGCACGACCCGCGTGCCGATCACCTGGATCAACACGTCCTCGGCGGGCTCGGCAGCCGGCATTGCCGCTGGCGCCGGCGTTGTTTGCGCGACTGCCGCGCCACCAATCAGCAGCGCTGCCATGGAAACCGACGCCTTCAACGCTGCGCCCGAAAACGATGTCTGACCCTTCATGTGCTTACCCCCTGCAATCACAAAATTCGCAATGCACAAACGTAGTCACAAATTCGCAATGCACAACCGTAGTGACGAAGTTTCTTCGTCGTGGCTTGTAGGACTGTACGGACTTGCGGGACGCCGGGTCATGTTGGTGGCGGTCCAGGTTTCGTCGATGAAGACGAGGCGCTCAGGGTCCAGATCGAACTGGCCATCGAACCAGTCCTGCCACTGCTTCAGGACGTCGGGGCGGTCCTGCTCGATAGCGTGGCCAGTCTTTTTTTACGCGTCATGCCGCGGCGGACGAAGAACCGGT
>NZ_CAMCWT010000068.1:0-10780 GCF_945882885.1 Sandarakinorhabdus limnophila DSM 17366 | reverse complement strand
TGACCCTGTCCCAGTTTTGTATCCGGCCAGAATGAGAGATCTGGCGCTTCATCGGCCGGGGTTAACCCCGGCCGATGAAGCAAATTCGGCCGGTGTCATGAACCCCAGTGACGTGTGAGGTCGGGTCTCATTGAAGTCCCGTCGCCACGCCTCGAGTTTGGCCCGGGCGTCGTCCAGAGACAAGAACCAATGCGTGTTCAGGCATTCGTCCCGGAGCCGCCCGTTGAACGATTCAACGAATGCATTGTCCGTAGGCTTGCCGGGCCGACTGAAGTCCAAGGTCACCCGATTTATATATGCCCAATGGTCGAGGGCGCGGGAGATGAACTCCGGCCCATTGTCCACCCTGATCTTTGCAGGCGCACTGCCACGCTCGAACAGCAACCGATCCATGACATCGACAACCTGTTCGCCCTTGATCCCCTGGTCAGCATGGATGGCAAGGCACTCCCGGGTGTAGGCATCAACCACCGTCAGGGCCCGGAACCGCTTGCCGTTGAACAGGGCGTCGGACACGAAGTCCATCGCCCAGATCTCGTTGGGCCGCTGCGCCAATGGGCGCTCGACCCTGCGCGCCGCCATCACGTGGCGCCGTGGACGCTTTGTGCGCAGGTTCAGCCCTTCCTCACGGTAGAGGCGACGCACACGCTTGTGGTTCACCGGCCAGCCCTCCCGCCGTAGCAGGACGTGGATACGGCGGTAGCCGTAACGAATGCGGACCTCGGCAATCTCCTTGATCCGTTGCCGTAATGGCGCCTGGTCGGGCCGCACCGACCGGTAGCGGTGCGTTCGCCGGTCAAATCGCAGGGCAGCGCAGCCGCGGCGCTCGCTGACGCCAAACTGGTTCTGCACCCAATGGACGATCTCCCGACGCCGCCCAGGCGCTAAACTTTTTTGCTAGCACCTCCTGGAGCATGGCTTTGTCGAGGCTGAGATCCGCCACAAGGCGCTTCAGCTTCTGGTTCTCCTCCTCAAGCTGGCGCATCTTGCGCAGCTCGGACGGCCCAAGGCCGCCATACAGCTGCTTCCAGCGGTAATAGGCCGCCTCGGATATCCCCATCTTCCGACACACCTCAGCCACCGGTGTGCCAACCTCCGCCTGGCGAAGGGCAAACGCGATCTGCTCGCCTGTGAACTTCGACTTCTTCATCAGCAAAATCCTCCGCTCAAAGCAGCTTCGATTTTGCCAGATTCCTCTCATTCAAACCGGATACATTTTGCGGGACAGGGTCAACTTTGTCGCCGATCCCTATGCGCGTCGGCCGCTGGCGATAGTGGCGCGGGCCAATGTCGCTGCCGATCCACAAGGCGTGCGCGGTGAGACCGCACAACTGGCACTTGGGCTGCGGCAGACGCTGCTGCCTGGCGTGTCACTTTCAGTCGAGCGCCTGATTCCGCTGGGTGCGGCAAAGCAAGGCGCTTTCACGGCTCGCTTGGCCGCCGGCGTAAGCTGGCAACGGCTGGAAGCCTATGGCGAGGCCGGCGTGATCGACACGGGCCAGGGTCTATGCCGGCGGCCAGGCTCGCGCCCGTGTCGTGCGGTTTGGCCCGGCAACGCTGAACGCCGCCACTTGGGCCAGCGTGCAGACCGGCAGTCCCGATGTCTGGCGGCTGGATGTTGGCCCCTCGCTCAGCGCCAAGGTGAAGGGCATCCGCATCGAAGCCGATTGGCGGCAACGCGTGGGCGGCAATGCTGCGCCGGGCAGTGGGCCGGTGCTAACCGTATCCGCGGGCTTTTAGTTCGTTGTGCCGGCCCGGTCGAAGATCGCCTGCAGTTCGGCGAATGTCCGCCGCTGCTGCAGGGCCAGCATCAGCAGGATGCGCGCCTTGGCCGGTGTCAGTTCGCGGCCGCCGATCGTCGGCACCCGATCATCATCATCCGAATTCGCTGCTGGCGTCGGTTCCGAACGCCGGATGTCGCCGTGGCCTTGGCGCGGGGTGGTGACCATCGGAATCTTCTTTTCCGCCAGCGCCCGCAGCGCCTTGCGGGCGCCGCTGGAAACGCCGCCGGCGCCAACCCCGGCCACGATCACGCCATCGGCATTGCGCACGATGTCGCGCACTTCGTCGTCGGTCTGGCCGGCATAGGCATAAACCACCGCAATGCGCGGCAGCTTGGCTTCGCCCAGGGCCAGCATTTCGGGCTGCGGCTGCGGCGGCCCGAAATAGCGCGGTGCCAGGCCAAGCACATGGCCAATCGGGCCGCGGCTGGGGGCGGTGAACGCCTCGACGCGGTTCACGTCAAATTTGGTGACAGAACGCGGATCGAAGATCGTGTTGTTCAACACCACCATCACGCCGCGCCCGGTGGAAGCGGGCGAGGTCACCACCCGTATCGCATCCAGCATGTTTTGTGGCCCGTCGGCGGAAACGGCGGTGCTGGGCCGCATCGCGCCGACCACCACCACCGGCTTGGTCGGCGGCAGGATCAGGCTGAGCAGAAAGGCGGTTTCCTCCAGCGTGTCGGTGCCATGCGTGACGACCACGCCGGCCACATCAGGATCAGCAAACGCCGCCAGCGCGCGGGCATGGAGCTTGCGCCAGATGGTTTCGTCCATGTCACCGCTCGCCACGTTGGCGATCTGTTCGCCGGTCACCCGGGCAATCTTGTCGACCCCCGGCAGTGCGGCAATCAGATCGTCAACGGATACGGCGCCTGAACGATAGCTGGTGCCCGCCGCATTGCCCTTGCCGGCAATGGTGCCGCCGGTGGCCAATATGCGCACCTGGCTTGTTGCAGTAGGTTCAACGGGCTGCGCATGCAGCGTCGTGCCGGCCAGCAGCATAGCAGCGGCCAGAATCCATGTGGATTTGTGCAAAGCCTGTCCTTCACCCATTGTCGTTGGCGCCCGGGTTGGCGCCCGGGTTGGCGCCCGGGTTGGCGCCCGGGTTGGCGATGGTCCGCCGTTCGGAGAGTTTACGCAGCAGCGCCCGTGTGCGCAACTGGCCGAGCAGTTCGTTGATCACCGAAATGCCTTGTTCGGCCATGTCCAAGGCCTTGGCCTCGCCAACATGGCCGGCGGTGTGCTCCAGAAAGTGGCGGACTTCCTGGGCGGTCAGCCAATCGATCAGGACGTTGTACAGGCGCATCTGGCCGCCATCAAAACCCAGTTCCGGTGTGAAACCGATATCGTCGAGCCGCTGCACGGTGCGCAATATGGCTGCATCCCGGGCGGTGACAGTGCCGTCTTCGGCCAGCGGGATCATGAGATCATCGAGATGTTCGCGGCTGTGCGGCGGTAGGCCAAGATCGTCAAAGACCACCCGCGCCGGCCCGCCGTCTTCAAGCCGCTGGGCGAGCAGGGCATCCAGCGTGGGAAACACTTCGGGCAGCAGCCAGCGGTCGCCATCCTCGGCCTCCAGCAGAGTGCGGATCACGGCCAGCGGCAGGAAGCGTTCTTCCTGCAGGCGCTTGATCGCCTTCAGCCGCGCGACATGCACATCGGTGTAACGTGCGCTGTTCGGGCTGGTCTTGTCCGGTTCCGGCAACAGGCCTTCGCGGATGTAGAATCGGATGGTTTCCCGGCCGACGCCACTGGCCTTTTCAAGATCGCGCATTCTCATTCCTGAGCGCCTTAGCGCAACTGAGGCGGTCATGCTAATGGGCTGATTGCCGATGGAATCCTTTGCCCGCCTGCTCGATGCGCTGCTCTACACGCGCAGCCGCACCGCCAAGTTGCGGCTGATCGCGGATTATCTGGTGGCCACGCCTGATCCCGATCGCGGCTGGGCCCTGGCGGCCCTCACCGGCACGATTGATCTGAAGGCGGTGCAGCCCAGTCTGCTCAAGGCGCTGATGGCCGAACGGGTTGATGCGACCCTGTTTGCGCTGTCCCATGATTTCGTGGGTGACATGGCGGAGACGATTTCGTTGTTATGGCCTGATCCGCCGGGCGAAAAGCCACCGTCACCCGCGCTCGACGAAGTGGTCGTCCAGCTTTCCGGTCTGTCGCGTGGTCAAGCACCGGCGGCGGTCGCGGCGCTGCTCGATCGGCTGGACGTGCAGGGCCGCTATGGGCTGATCAAGCTCGCGACCGGTGCGCTGCGTGTTGGCGTATCGGCACGACTGGCGAAGACAGGACTGGCACAGGGTTTTGGCCTGGATGTGGAGGCGGTTGAGGAAGTCTGGCACAGCCTGACACCGCCGTTCACACCGCTGTTCTCATGGGCCACCGGCGCCACGCCGCCGCCCACCGCCGGCGACGTGCCGGTGTTCCGCCCGTTCATGCTGGCCAGTCCGCTAGAGGAGGGGGTGACGCTCGATCTGGCTGATCATGCCGCCGAATGGAAATGGGATGGCATTCGAGTCCAGATCGTCCACGCCGGCGGCCAGACCCGGCTGTTCAGCCGCACCGGCGACGATATTTCGGCCAGCTTCCCCGATGTGGCGCAGGCCTTGCACGCGCCGCTGGGGCTGGATGGCGAACTGCTTGTGCGGGGGGAAGGGCAGTCAGATAGCGTGGCCGCCTCGGGCAGCTTCAATGCCTTGCAACAACGCCTTGGCCGCAAGGCACCGACGGCGAAGCTGATGGCCGAGCGCCCGGCCTTCATCCGCGCCTATGATCTGCTTTCCCATGCTGGCGAGGATCTGCGCGCCCTGCCGTGGACGGCGCGTCGCGCCCGGCTGGCGTCAGTGCTGCCCGGTCTCGATCCGGCCCGGTTCGAACTGTCGCCGCTGGTGGAGGCCGGCAGCTGGGCTGATCTGGCCACCCTGCGCGATGCCGCCCGAGATGCCGCCATTGAGGGCCTGATGCTGAAACGCCGCGACGCACCCTATGTAGCGGGCCGCAAAGCCGGCCAGTGGTTCAAGTGGAAGCGCAGCGCGCTTACTGCCGATTGCGTGCTGATGTATGCCCAGCGCGGCCACGGCAAACGGTCGAGCCTCTACAGCGATTTCACCTTCGGGTGTTGGACGCCGGATGGCCAGTTGCTTCCGGTCGGCAAGGCCTACAGCGGCTTCACCGATGCCGAACTGGCGCTGCTCGACAAGTTCGTGCGCGGGCACACGATGCAGAAATTCGGCCCGGTGCGGGAGGTGGAGAAATCGCTGGTGCTGGAAGTGGCGTTCGACTCGCTCCATGCTTCCAGCCGCCACAAATCCGGCCTCGCCATGCGCTTCCCGCGCATTTCGCGCATCCGCACCGACAAGCCGGCGATCGAGGCCGATACGATCGCGGCGCTGTTGAAGCTCGCCACCTGAGCGCCTAGGGTTCACCCATGCTCATCGGCTCCTTCAACATCAACGGCACCAACGCCCGCCTGCCACGCCTGCTGGAATGGCTGGAGGAGGCCAAGCCCGACATCGCCTGCCTGCAGGAAATCAAGATGATGACGGAGAATTTCCCCGTCGAGACGTTGCGTGAGGCGGGCTACCACTGCCTTGTCCACGGCCAGAAGGGCTTTAACGGCGTCGCCATCCTCAGCCGCGAACCCGCCACAGAAGTGCAGCGCGGCCTGCCGGGCGATGAGACGGACGAACAATCCCGCTATCTCGAAGCCGATGTGATGGGCGTGCGGGTGGCCAGCATCTACCTTCCCAACGGCAACCCGCAGCCTGGCCCCAAGTTCGATTACAAACTGGCCTGGATGGAGCGGTTGCGCGTCCACGCTGCTCGGTTGCTGGAAACCGGCCTGCCCGTGGTGCTGGCCGGCGATTACAACGTCATCCCCAACGATGATGATATCTGGGATGTGACGGCGATGCGCGACGACGCTTTGCGTCAGCCGGAATCGGTGGCCGCCTACCGGCAGCTGCTGTGGCAGGGCTGGACCGATGCCGTGCGCCAGCTCCATCCGGTGGGGGGCATCTGGAGTTTCTGGGATTATCAGGCCGGGGCCTGGCAACGCGACCACGGTTTCCGCATCGATCACCTGCTGCTGTCACCGGCGGCGGCCGATCGCTTGGCAGATGCCGGCGTGATGAAAGCCGTGCGGGGCCAGGAAAAGGCCAGCGATCACGCGCCGGCCTTTTGCGTGCTGCGTTAACGCGGCTCGACCTGCGGCTGCGCCGGTTCCTTCAGCGTCTTGTCCAGCCAATTGTCGTCCAGCCGCGGCGGCTCGTCGCCGGGAGGCGCTTCGCCGTCCATGGGCGGGGCTTCGTCCATGGTGATGCCATAGCTTTGCGCGTCAGGCTCCGGCCCCAGCGTATCATCGGCAAGTTCGGTCACCAGTGCCTCGGGCGGGGTGCCGCCCACGGCACGCGCCATGAACTGGGCAAAGGCGCGGGCTGGCGCGCGGCCACCGGCGAGGCCGCGCACCGCCTTGGCATCATCGCGGCCCATCCACACGCCGGTGGTGATGCCGCTGGAAAAACCAATGAACCAGCCATCCTTGTTGCTGCTGGTCGTGCCGGTCTTGCCTGCCAAGGGCCGGCCGATCTGAGCGGCGCGGGCAGTGCCTTCTTCGACGGCGGCCTGCATCAATTGTGTCATTTGCGCTGCCACAACGGGGGCGACGACCTGGCGGGTTTCGCCTTCGCTGCGGTTGTACAGCACGCGGCCCGGTCCAGTGGTGATGCGGGTGATGGCAAAGGGCGTGTTTTCCAGGCCATTGTTGGCCACCGTCGCATAGGCGTTGGTCATTTCGAACAAGGTGACTTCCGATGAACCAAGCGCCATCGCCGGTTGCCGGCTGATCTGCGTGGTGATGCCGAAGCGGCGGGCCATTTCCGCCACCGTGTCAAAGCCCACCTGTTCGGCCAGCTGCACCGCCACCGTGTTGATTGATCGGGCAAAGGCCTGGCGCACGCTCACCGGGCCGATGAACTGGCCATTGTCGTTCTTCGGGCTCCAGTTGCCGATGCTCACCGGCTTGTCTTCATAGATATCCTCGGGCGTCACGCCGCTTTCCAGCGCGGCGGCATAAACGAAGAACTTGAACGCCGAACCGGGCTGGCGCCGCGCCACGGTCGCCCGATTATAGTTGGAGCGCACATAATCGGTGCCGCCCACCATCGCCTTCACGCCGCCATCGCGGGCCAGCGCCACCAGTGCCCCTTGCGCGCCCTTGGGCGCTTCGGCGCGGATCGCGGCTTCGGCATCGCGCTGCATCTGGCTGTTGAGCGTGGTTTCCACCAGCAACGGCTCATTGGCTTCGTCAGTCAGATTCTCCAGCTCGGTCAGCACCCAACCGGTGAAGTACCGCACGCCGGCCAGGCGCGCCTGTGGAGCAAAGCGCACCTGGCGCGGATCGGCAGCCGTGGCTTCTTCGGGCGTGATGCCGCCCTGTTCCACCATCACCGCGATCACCGTGGCAGCGCGCTTTCGTGCGGCTTCGGCATCGGCAGATGGCGAAAAGCGCGACGGCGCCTTCACCAGCCCGGCGATGATGGCGGCTTCTTCCAGGGAAAGCCGGCGGGCACTGTGGCCATAAAATTTGCGCGATGCCGCATCCACGCCATAGGCGCCGCCGCCGAAATAGACGCGGTTTAGATAGAGTTCGAGAATATCTTCCTTGGCAAACTTGCGCTCGATGGCCAGCGCCAGCACCACTTCGCGCAGCTTGCGCGTGTAATCCTTGGATGCGGTGAGGAACAGGTTGCGCGCCAGCTGCTGGGTGACGGTGGACGCGCCTTGCGCCTTGTTGCCGCGCGCCGCGTTCACCACGAACGAGCGCACGATGCCGATCGGATCGATGCCGGGGTGATACCAGAAGCGCCGGTCTTCCACCGCGATCATGGCGTTCTTCATCGTCGCCGGAATCTCCGGATAGCTCAGCCATGCGCCATAGCTGGGGCCAAAGCTGGCCAGCACCGTGCCATCATCGCCGCGGATTTCCACCGGCTGGCCATTGGGGCTGCGCTTCATGTCGTCGAAGGAGGGCAGGTCGCGATAAGCCAGAGCGACCGCCACTGCGAGGGCGATGAACAGCGCGAGCCCGGCCACTAGCCCCCACTTCAGGAGGCTGATATACCAGCGGGACTGTTTCGGGCGCGGAGCGGGACGACGTTGGGGCACTTGGGTGTATTATCCAGCAAATACGGCAGCTATTGGGCAGAGCAGGCGGGACAGGCCGGATCTTTCGGCAAACTAAGGGTGCGGAAGCGCCCAGCCATCGCGTCGAACAGGGTGATGCGCCCGGCGCTGGACGGCGAGAAACCGGACAATTCGCGGATTGCCTCCATCGCCATCAGGCTGCCGATCACCCCGGTGAGCGCGCCGAGCACGCCGACGGCAGCGCAATTGCGTTCCGGCTGATCCTCTGGCGACCCAACGAAGCAGCGGTAGCAGGGCAAGGCCGGATCATGGCCCTTGAATACGGCGACCTGGCCATCGAACGGCCCGACTGCGCCCGAAACCAGCGGCACGCCGGCGGCCAGCGCGCTATCTGCCACCAGCACCCGCGTCGTGAAACTGTCGCAGCCATCGATGATCAGATCATGTCCGGCCAGCAGCGCATCAACATTGTCGGCATCGAGCCGCAGCGGCACCGCCACGGTTTCGACATGCGGGTTGAGCGCGTGCAGGTGGCTGGCGGCGCGCTCCGCCTTCATCTCGCCGGCATCGGCGGTTTCAAACAGCACCTGGCGCTGCAGGTTGGACAGCGCCACCGCGTCATCGTCGATGATCGTCAACCGGCCCACGCCTGCCGCCGCCAGATAGAGCAGGCACGGGCTGCCCAGCCCGCCGGCGCCGACAACGGCGACCCGCGCCCGTGCCAGCGACGCCTGTCCGCGCCCGCCGAATTCCGGAAGCACCAGGTGACGGGCGTAGCGTTCAAGCTCGTCGTCGGAAAAGTTCACCCATGCACTCCCGTGGAGCCGAAGCCGCCAGCGCCGCGCTGCGTGTCGTCCAGCGTCTCGACCACAGCCAGCGTGGCCCGGGTGACGGCGGCCGGCACCAATTGGCAGATCCGCATGCCGCGCTCGATGGCGAAGGGCTCCTGGCCCAAATTGATCAGCAGCGCCTTCACCTCGCCGCGATAATCGCTGTCGATGGTGCCGGGGCTGTTGGGCACGGTGATGCCGTTTTTCAGCGCCAGGCCGGACCGCGGTCGCACCTGCACTTCATAACCATCGGGGATCGCCATGCAGAACCCCAGCGGCACCGGGAACCGCTCGCCGGGTGCCAGCACGATGGTTTCAGTGACGGCGGCCACCGCGTCCATGCCGGCGGCGCCGGGGGTGGCATAGGCGGGCAGGGGCAGGCCTTCGCCATGGGGCAGGATGGTGAGCGGTATCGAAATCATGCGTGTCCTGCAAAATGCGCGGCGATGCGGGCAGCGAGCGTGGCGGCGACGTCGTTCTTGGCTTGTCCACCCCAATCCTCGTTGCCCGTGGCCGTGATCAGATGAACATGGTTTGAATCGCTGCCAAACACGCCTTCGGAGACATCGTTGGCGACGATCCAATCTGCACCCTTGCGCGTTCGCTTGGCGGCAGCGTGGGGGATGAGATCATGGGTTTCAGCGGCAAAGCCCACCACCAGCGCCGGGCGCTGGGCATGGTGGCCGATGCCGGCAAGGATATCAGGGTTTTCGGTCAGCACCAGCGGCGCAGGGGTGCTGCCGTGCTTCTTCAGTTTCTGTGGCGCCGTTTCGGCCCGCCAATCGGCCACGGCCGCCACCATCACGGCGATATCGGCGGGCAGGGCGGCTTCGCAGGCGGCCGCCATGTCCCGCGCGGTTATCACGTCCACCCGGGTGACGCCGGCGGGGGGGGGCAGATGCACCGGCCCGGCCACCAGCGTGACGCGCGCACCCAGACCGGCCAGAGCGGCAGCAATGGCGAAACCCTGCTTGCCCGACGAATGATTGCCGATGAAGCGCACCGGGTCGATCGGTTCATGCGTCGGCCCGGCGGTGACCAGAGCGTGGCGGCCCAGCAATGGCTTGGAACCGAACTGCGCCGCAATCCCTGCCATGATCTTGGGCACTTCGGGCAGGCGGCCAGGGCCAAACTCGCCGCAGGCCATCGCGCCGTCATCGGGCTGCATCACCGTAATGCCATCGCCACGCAGCGTCGCGATATTGCGCTGGGTGGCAGGATGCAGCCACATGCGCACGTTCATCGCCGGCACCATCAGCACCGGCTTGTCGGTGGCCAGCAGCACTGTGGTGGCCAGATCATCGGCCATGCCTGCCGCCGCGCGCGCCATGAGGCTGGCGGTGGCCGGGCACACCACTACCAGATCGGCCGCGCGGGAAAGCTGGATATGGCCCATCGCCGCCTCATCCTCCAGATCCCACAGACTGGTGCGCACCTTCTCGCCGGCCAGCGCTGAAAGCGACAACGGTGTCACGAAACGCGCGCCGTTCTCGGTCAGCACCGGCAGCACGCGGGCCCCGGCGCGCCCCAGTTCGCGCACCAGTTCGAGCGTCTTGAAGGCGGCGATGCCGCCGCTTACGATCAGAAGGATGGTCTTGCCAAGCATTGTCCCGCCTTGAGCTGGGGCTGGCATAGCGCAGGCGACGTCGGCTTGCCAGCGCTTCACGAGACAGACCTCGGTTGGCGGGATTTGCACAAGATTTGGCCTTCTCGAGCTATTGCTGACTGCGTCCTTTTCGACATATTCTTGACCTTTATTGAAGGGGGGAGAACATGAGCGAAGACTGGGCAATTGACGTCAGGAAATATGTACCTGACGCAGAGGGAGACATCATTGCGGGCATCGTGCGTTATTGCGGCATTTCGTTGCGCAATCGCGACTCCTCGCTGGTTTCGTTCACCGACCCGGCCGAAACCGACCGCGTCAAAGCCAATTTCCTCCGAAAGAAACTGGGCCTGACCGACCCCGATTCCGTGCTCGACTCAGCCATCGCCGCCGTTGGTGAACGCATGAAG
>NZ_CAMCWT010000067.1:0-10811 GCF_945882885.1 Sandarakinorhabdus limnophila DSM 17366 | reverse complement strand
CACGCGCCGGAGCAATATGCGGATGCCGCGCTGGCCGGTATCGCGCGGTTGCGGGGGGATGATCAGGCCCCAATTCAGGCCGTGCGGATGGGCACGACGGTCGCCACCAACGCGCTGCTCGAACGGCGCGGCCAGCCCACATGCCTTGCCATCACGCGCGGCCACCGCGATGCCCTGCTGATCGGCCACCAGGCCCGGCCGGATATCTTTGCGCTGGAGATCAGGAAACCCGCGCCGCTGGTTGAAATGGTGGTGGAGATTGACGAGCGGGTGACGGCCGAGGGTGAAATCCTGCGTCCGCTCAACGAGAATTCGACGCGTGCCGCGCTCCAGGGCGCGTTTGACGCTGGCTATCGCGGCCTTGCCATCGCCTGTGTGCACGGCCACGCCCATCCGGCGCATGAAGCGCGCGTAGCCGCGATGGCGCGGGAAATCGGCTTTACGCAGGTAACCACCAGCCACGAAGTGGGCGCCGTGATCCGGCTGGTGCCGCGCGCCAACACCGCCGTGGTTGATGCCTATCTGTCGCCGCCGCTGCGCGATTATGTGAACACAGTCGCGGCCGGACTGCCGGGCGTGAATCTGGCGTTCATGCAGAGCAACGGTGGCCTTGCCCGCGCCGGGCATTTTCATGGCCGCGATGCCATTCTCTCCGGCCCGGCCGGCGGCATTGTCGGCATGGCGGCGGCCGGGCGCAGCGCGGGGGAAGAGCGACTTATCGGCTTCGACATGGGCGGCACCTCGACCGATGTCTCCCTGTTCGACGGGCAATATGAACGCGCCGAAGAAGTGATCATTGCCGGCGTGCCGATGCGGGTGCCGATGCTGAAGATCGCCACGGTGGCGGCCGGTGGCGGATCGATCATCAGCCATGTTGGCGGCCGCCTGAAGGTGGGCCCCGAAAGCGCCGGCGCCGTGCCGGGCCCCGCCGCCTATCGGCGCGGCGGGCCGCTTACCGTCACCGATGCCAATGTCATGCTGGGCATTGTGCAGCCAGCGCTGTTCCCGGCGCTGTTTGGCCCCGGCGGAAACCAGCCGCTCGACGTGGACGCCGTGCGCGATGGCTTTGCCCGGCTTGGCGCCGCGCTGGGCCAGCCGCCCGAACAGGTGGCCGCCGGCGCCCGTAGCATCGCCACTGAAACCATGGCCCAGGCCATCCGCCGCATCTCGATCGCCCGCGGGCACGATGCAGCGCAATACACACTCACCAGCTTTGGCGGGGCCGGCGGGCAACATTGCTGCGCCATCGCCGATCAACTGGGCATGCGGCGCATCCTCATCCACCCGCTGGCCGGCCTGCTCTCCGCCTTCGGCATTGGCCTGGCGGAAGTGCGGGTGGTGCGGCAGCGCACGCTGAACTGGCCGCTCGGGCCGGACACTGATCTTGCCCAGGCGGCGACCGAAGTGGCTGAACAGGCGCGCGCCGCCCTGATTGCGCAAGGCGAGGCGGTGGCGGATGTGCAGGTGAAGGCCCGCATCCGCTATGCCGGGTCCGACAGCGGTGTAGACCTGCCGCTGGCGCCGCCCGAGGTGCTGGCAAGGGGATTTTCGGAAGAGCAGGCCCGGCGGTTCGGCTTCGCGATTGCCGGCGCCGATCTGGTGGTGGACGCGTTGCTGGCCGAAGCTGTGGGCGAAACACCGGCGCTGCCAGCCGCCGGCACCGCGCCGCCAGCGGCCGGCAGCGGCCCGGCACATATCGCCACCCACGATATCTATCTGGGACACCGGTGGCAGCGGTGCACCTTCTACAACCGCGCTGCCCTGCCCACCGGCTGGCGCATTGCCGGCCCGGCCGTGATCATCGACAGCGCCGGCACGACATTGGTGGAACCCGGCTGGCAGGGCGACGTCGACGCCGCGGCCAACCTGGTGCTGACCCGCCTCGCCCCGGCCGCCAAAGCCACCGCTCCAGTCTCGGCAGCCGCACCCGATCCCATTCGCCTCGAACTTTTCGCCAACCGTTTCATGGCCATCGCGGAAGAGATGGGCGAAGCGCTGAAGACCACCGCCTGGTCAGTCAACATCAAGGAAAGGCTGGATTTTTCCTGCGCGCTGTTCGACGCTGAAGGCCATCTGATCGCCAACGCACCGCACATGCCGGTCCACCTAGGCTCGATGGGTGACAGCGTGCGCACGGTGATGGACAAATGGGCCGGCTCTGCCCGCGGCATCCGCCCAGGCGACAGTTTCGTGCTCAACAACCCCTTCGCCGGCGGCACCCATCTGCCCGATGTCACTGTTGTTACACCGGTTTTCGTCGATGATAGTGCTCCGTCATTCTGGGTGGCAGCGCGTGGCCACCAGGCCGATATAGGCGGTATCACACCCGGTTCCATGCCACCCGATAGCCGGAGCATCACGCAAGAGGGCGTGCTGATCGACAATATCCTTTTGATTGATCAGGGAAACTTCCTGGAAGCTAAAATGCTCGCCCTGCTTGGCACGGGCCCCTGGCCGGCGCGTGACCCGGCCCGATGCATCGGCGACCTGAAGGCACAGACCGCCGCCTGCACCCGCGGCGCGCAGGCGCTAGTGGCGCTGTGCCAGTCAGAAAGCGAACCGGTCGTCGTTACCTTCATGTGCTATGTGCAGGATAATGCCGAAGAGGCTGTTCGCGAAGCAATTTCTCGTCTTACCGATGGTGAGCGATCAGTTGAGATGGACAACGGCGCATACATCAAGGTCGCCGTCCGCATTGATCCCGCCAGCCGCAGCGCCACCATCGATTTCACCGGCACGTCTCCGCAACTACCCGACAATTTCAACGCCCCCTTCTCGGTGGCACAGGCCGCCGTCCTTTATGTTTTCAGATGCTTGGCCGGCAATGATCTGCCGATGAATGATGGCTGCATGCGGCCGCTCAAGCTGATCGTGCCCGAAGGCTCCATGCTGCGCCCCCAGGCCCCCGCCGCCGTTGTCGCCGGCAACGTGGAAACCAGCCAGATCATCACCGATGCCCTGTTCGGCGCGCTGGGCGTGCTGGCGGCGTCCGAAGGCACGATGAACAACTTCACGTTCGGCAATGCTGCCCACCAATATTACGAAACCATTTGCGGCGGCGCGGGTGCGGGGAACGGCTTCGTAGGGGCCAGCGCGGTCCAGACGCACATGACCAACAGCCGCCTCACCGATCCGGAAGTGCTCGAATCCCGCTTTCCGGTACTGGTTGAAGAATTCGGCACAAGACATTGTTCTGGAGGGAAAGGTCGTTGGCCCGGCGGCGACGGCGTGATCCGCCGTATCGTGTTCCGCGAAGCCATGACCGCCTCCCTGCTCTCAGGCCGCCGCCGCACCCGCCCATTCGGCCTGGCCGGCGGCAGCGACGCCCTGCCCGGCAGCGCCCGCGTCGAACGCAGCGACGGCCGCGTCGAAACGCTGGCCGCCTGCGACCGCGCCGAACTGGCCCCTGGCGACATGATCGTGATCGAAACACCCGGCGGTGGCGGCTACGGCGTGTGAGCACCCTGCCAAGCCTATGGCCCCTGATCGGCATCGGCATCGTTGTGATCGGTTTTGCCTTGCGTGCCAATCCACTGGCCGTGGTGGTCGCTGCCGCCTTCGGGTCAGGCCTGGGCGCCGGGCTTTCGGTGCCCGAAGTGGTGGCGGCGTTGGGCAAGGCCTTTCACCAGAACCGTTATGTCTCGGTACCCTGGATCACCTTGCCGGTCATCGGCCTCATGGAGCGGGCAGGCTTGCAGGAACAGGCCGCCGCGCTTATCGCCCGAACAAGGGCCGCAACAACCTCTCGCATTCTGGTGATCTATCTTGGTTTTCGTCAGATCACCGCAGCGCTTGGACTCACCCAGATCGCCGGCCATGCCCAGACGGTGCGGCCGCTGCTCGCGCCAATGACTGAAGCCGCCGCGACACGCGACAACCCGACGATCAGCGAGGATGGCCGCAACAAGGTCAAGGCCATGGCCGCCGCGACCGACAATGTCGGCATCTTCTTCGGCGAAGATATCTTCCTCGCCATCGCGTCCATCCTGCTGATCAAGGGCTTCCTCGAAAGCGCCGGCATCATCGTGCAGCCGCTGCAGCTTTCGGTGTGGGCCATCCCCACCGCGCTGGCGGCCTTTGCGGTGCATGGCGGCCGGCTGCTGCGAATGAAGCCATGATCGGCCTTCCCGCGCTTTATACGTTTGCCGGGCTGGTGTTCGGCAGTTGGGCGGTCGCGACCCTGCTCGATCGGCAGCACACCAAACGCCTGCTCGGCGCCAGCTTCTGGGGTCTGCTTGCCATGGAGTTTCTGGCAGGTGACGCTTTAGGAGATACCGGCAACGGATTGTTATTGTTGCTACTTGTGGCGCTGGCGCTGCTGGGAGCACCCGGCAAGGGCCAGGCTGCCACGATAACCATTGCGGAACGCCTCGCCAGCGTCGCCCGGCACGGCAACCGACTGTTCCTGCCAGCCCTGATCATGCCCGGCGTCGCGCTGGCCGGCACCTTCATCTTCCCGTTGTTGCCCGGGCTTGTCGATCCCAAGCAGGTCACGCTCATCAGCCTCGGTCTCGGCGCCCTCATCGCCACTTCCGTCCTGATGCTGTGGCTGCGCCCGCCCTTGGTCGCACCGATGCAGGAAGGTCGTCGCCTGGCCGAAGGCGTGGGCTGGGCGATGATCCTGCCGCAGCTGCTGGCCAGCCTGGGTGCGCTGTTCACGGTGGCCGGCGTCGGCGAGATCGTCGGCGCTTTGGCCCCGATGGCAATCCCCGAAGGCAGCCGCCTTGCTGCCGTGCTGGCCTTCACCGCTGGCATGGCCATCTTCACCATCATGATGGGCAACGCCTTTGCCGCCTTCCCGGTGATGATGGGCGGTATCGGCCTGCCAGTGCTGGTGTTGGGATTGGGCGGTGATCCGGTGGTGGTGGCTGCCGTTGGCATGCTGGCCGGCTTCTGTGGCACCTTGCTGTCGCCAATGGCGGCCAATTTCAACATCGTGCCGGCCGCGCTACTGAACCTGCCCGACCGCTACGCCGTGATCCGCGCACAATGGCCCACGGCCGTGCTACTCTGGCTGTTCAACACTGCGATGATCTGGGGATTTGCCTTCCGATGACGCTCGACGCCGCCCTCGCTGCCCGCATGGCCGGCATCGCGCTGGGCCATGTCGCCCGCGAGTATCCGCACAAGCTGGATCATGTGCTGGCCGGCGATGGCGATGCCCGCACGCCGCGTGATCTGCACCCGATGTTCTTTGGCAGTTTCGATTGGCACAGTTGCGTGCACGGCTGGTGGCTGCTGCTGCGGTTGGCCCACCTGTTTCCCGATCACGCCCGCGCCGATGCAACCCGCGCGCTGGCCGCCGAAACCTTCACGCCAGACAAGGTCGCGGTGGAACGCGCCTATCTCGCCCGACCGTTGTCGCGCGGGTTCGAGCGGCCCTATGGCTGGGCTTGGCTGCTCAAGCTCCACGCCGAAATGGCAAGCGCTGGCAATCCCTTGGCGCCAATCCTTGAACCATTCGCGCATGATTTCGCTGCGCATTGGCGCGCAATGCTGGGCAGCTTCACCTATCCCATCCGCACCGGCGCGCACGGCAACACGGCCTTCGCCCTCGTGCTCAGCGCCCACTGGACCGCCGATCATGATCCCCAACTCTTCGCCCTGATGGCCGACAAGGCCCGCGCCTGGTACAGTTCCGACCGCAGCGCTCAGGCTTGGGAACCCGATGGCGATGCCTTTCTGTCACCCACGCTGATGGAAGCGCTGGCCATGGCGACCCTGTTGCCGGCCCCCGAGTTCCGGCGCTGGTTCCGCGCCTTCTTGCCCAAGGCGAAGCTGCAAACCCCTGCCAGCCTGTTCACCCCCGCCACAGTCACTGATCGCAGCGACGGCAAGATCGCGCATCTCGATGGCCTCAACCTCTCCCGCGCATGGGCGTTCCGCTCGCTGGCCGCCAAACTCGGCCCGCGCGATTCCACCGCACCGGTGCTGCGCACGGCGGCAGATGCCTATATTGCCGCGGCCCTGCCTCACATTGCCGGCGACTATGCCGGGGAGCATTGGCTTGCCAGCTTTGCCCTGCTGGCGCTGGAGGCCTGAAGGCGATGCGCCGCCGCACGCGTCATTGGCTGCTTGGTGGGACCCTGGCCCTCGCGGCCGTGGGCGGGCTGAGCTGGCAATTGCTGCGCGAAACCCAAACCGCCGCCATCGCCACCGCCCCGCCCCGGGCCGCGCACAGTCCTTTGCCGCCGCCCCCGCCATCCAGCATTGCCTTGCCGGTGCGGGTGCCGCTGGCCCTGCTGGAAGCCGCGGTGAACGACGCGGTGCCGCAGCAGCTTTGGCAGGTGGATAAGCGCGGCAGCGTGTGTCTGAAGGCCGGCCGGGTGCGCATGTTCGGAGCCAAGCTGAAACTTACACCGGATGTGAAGTGCCGCATCGTCGGCGATGTGACACGCGGCCCGATCCGTCTTTCCACCCGAGACGACAAATTGCACCTGGCAATGCCAGTGGCCGCCACGCTGGAAGCGCGCGACATCGGCGGCCTGAGCATGGGCAAAGGGGCAGAAGCCAAAGCCCTGATCACGGCCGATCTGGTGCCGGAACTGACGCGCGATGGCAGGCTGACGGCGCGTATCCAGCTGCGATATGACTGGCGAAAGGAACCGACCGTTTCGATTTTGGGCCAGCAGATCAGGCTGACCGAGAAGGCCGACGAGAAGCTCGCGCCGATACTGGCCAAGATGGAGGCCGAACTGCCGCGCCGGCTGGCAACACTGCCGGTGCGATCGGAACTGGAAAAGCTGTGGCGGCAGGGCTTTACCGTTCAATCAATCAACCGCCGCAACCCCGCGGCCTGGCTGCGTCTTACCCCGCAGGCGCTGGCGGTGGACGGCATGAAGGTGGAGCGCCGCGACCTGCGCATCGATGCACGGTTGAGTGCATTGGCCGAAGTGGTGCTGGGCCAGCAACCCGCCGCGCCTGTGGCCACGCCGTTGCAGGCCATCGGCATGACGGGTGGCCCGCCGGGCCTGCTGCTGCACAGTGCCGTGCTGGCCGATCCGGCCACGTTGCAACGCCCGATCGACAAGGCGCTGGCCAAGGTGGCGGCGCGCGGTGTGCTGGTGCCGGAATGGGGCCGGGTGAAGGTGCGCTTTGGCCCGTCCACCCTCTATGCCACGGAAGACGGCAAGCTGGCGCTGGGGCTGCAGATCAGGGCGCGGGGGCCGCGCCAGTTGCTGGACACGCGCGGACGACTGTGGCTGACAGCGCGGCTGGAAACACAGCCGGACAGCGAGCGGATGCTGGTGCGTGATCTGGCGCTGGCCGCCCAACCTGCCGACGATGTGCAGTTGCCGCTGCTGGTGGCGGTGGCGCAATCCGCCGAGGTGAAGGCTGCGCTGGAAGAAGCGCTGACCCAGGATTTCACCCGCGATTACACCAAGCTGCTGCGCAAGATCAATCGGGCGATGGCCGAAGTGAAGATCGGCGAATTCCGACTCGCCATGCGTCTGGACGAGGTACACCACGGCAAGGCGGTGGTGCTGGGCCAGGGCATCTACCTGCCGGTCACAGCCACCGGCAGTGCCCGGCTGGATTATGCCCCGATGCTTCAGCCGCGGCCGCGATAAGGCGGCTTTTGCGGCGGACGTGGCCCAGAATTGGGGCCACCGGGCGGACGGGCTGACAAGGTGCGCTGCGGCGGCGGCCGCTGCGCAGAGCGTTCTTGGGGCGGGCCGCCGGCCGGGCTGATATCAATCTGGTCTTCGGCGCTGTTGCCCTTGCGGGTGGCGTGACGTTTCAGGGCGACCACGAAACGCTCCGCCATGTCGGGCGCGATTTCCACCATCGTTTCGCCGGGGAAGATGCGGATGGCACCAATATCGGGCTTGGTGACACCACCGCGCCGGCAAAGCAGCGGAATAATCCAGCGCGGATCGGCATTGTCGCGGCGGCCGACATCGAGGCGGAACCACACACCCTCGCCGCCGCGATCGCCGCCTCGGTCGTTGCTGCGGCCGGCATCGTTGCCTTGCCGGCTGTCGCGGCGTTCGGCGCGCGGTGCGGGGCCCGCGTCGACCAGTTCCTCGGCCTGTGGCAGGCGGGCGCGATGCATGCGCACCAAAGCGGAGGCAATCTCTTCGACACCGTGGCGGGTGAGGAGTTCCTCGCCCAAGCGCTTGTCCTCATCGTCCAGTGCGCCAATGCCTTCGCCAATGCTTTCCAGCAGGCGGGTGCGATCCTGGACGGCGATTGACTCCAGTGTTGGCACCGGGGTCCATTCGGCTTTCACCCCGGCCCCTTGCAGCATACGCTCAACGCGGCGGCGGGCGGGATAGGGCACGATCAGCACGGCGGTGCCCTTGGCGCCGGCACGGCCGGTGCGGCCGGAACGGTGCTGCAGGGTTTCAGCGTCGCGCGGCACTTCAACGTGGATCACGAGGCTAAGCCCGGGCAGATCGATACCGCGCGCGGCCACATCGGTGGCCACGCAAAGCCGCGCGCGGCGGTCCCGCAAGGCTTGCAGCGCCTGGTTGCGCTCGGATTGGCTGTGCTCGCCCGACAGTGCGACGGCGGCAAAACCGCGTTCCGTCAGGCTGGCGTGCAGCCGGCGAACATTGTCGCGCGTGGCACAGAACAACAACGCGGTCGGCGGTTCGTGGAAACGCAGCAGATTGACCACGGCGGCTTCGATATCGGCCGGCGCAGTGGCGACGCATTGATAAGCGATATCGGTGTGGGCGCAGGCGCGGCCAGCGGTTGCAAGGCGCAGCGCGTCTTTCTGATAATCGCGCGCGAGTTCGGCAATGCCCTTGGGCATGGTCGCCGAAAACATCAGGGTGCGGCGTTCGGGCGGCGCGGCATCCAGGATTTCTTCCAGATCCTCGCGGAAGCCCATGTCGAGCATTTCATCGGCTTCATCAAGCACGACGACCTTGCAATTATCCAGCAACAGCCCGCCGCGTTCGAGGTGATCGCGCAGGCGGCCCGGGGTGCCGACCACGATGTGCGTGCCAGCCGAAAGCGAGCGCCGTTCCACCTGCTGGTTCATGCCGCCCACGCACGTGGCGATGCGCCCGCGCGCCGGTGCATAAAGCCATGCCAGTTCCTTGGCGACCTGCAACGCCAGTTCGCGCGTCGGTGCAATCACCAGCGCGAGCGGACGGGCCGGCGCTGGCAGCGCATCGGTAGCGCCGAGCAGATTCTCGGCCATGGCGAGGCCGAAGGCCACCGTCTTGCCCGAACCGGTCTGCGCGGAAACCAGCAAATCCCGGCCGCGCGCCTCTACGGCGATCACGGCGGATTGGACGGGGGTGAGTTCTTCATAGCCGCGCTGCGCGATGGCCTGGGCCAGCGGCGCGGGGAGCGTTTCAATTGTCATGGGCCGCCTATGGCGCAATTGGCCGCGAAAGGCGAATCAGCTTCGCACGAAAACTGCAAGACCTGCTCATGCCGAGCATGTCGTGTCCCCGCCGCGAGCAGCGGGGACACATAACAACTCAGTAGACTTCGAACAGTCCGGCCGCACCCATGCCGCCGCCCACGCACATGGTGACGACCACATATTTGGCGCCGCGGCGCTTGCCTTCGATCAGGGCGTGGCCGGTGCAACGCGCGCCGGTCATGCCATAAGGGTGGCCGATCGAGATCGAACCGCCGTTAACGTTGAGCAGATCAGGATCGATGCCCAGAACGTCGGCGCAGTGCAGCACCTGCACTGCAAAGGCTTCGTTCAGTTCCCACAAGCCGATGTCATTCATGGTCAGGCCGTTGGCCTTCAACAGCTTGGGGATGGCATAGATGGGGCCGATGCCCATCTCGTCCGGCTCCAGACCGGCGACGGCCATGCCGCGATAGGCACCCAGCGGGGTGAGGCCACGGCGGGCGGCTTCCTTGGCTTCCATCAGCACGCTGGCAGACGCGCCATCGGAAAGCTGGCTGGCGTTGCCGGCGGTGATGCAGCCGCCTTCGATCACCGGCTTCAGGCCCTTCAGGCTTTCCAGCGTGGTTTCCGGGCGATTGCCTTCATCCTTGGACAGCGTGATCTGGTGGGTGGTGACCTCTTTGGTCTCCTTGTTGACCATCGCCATCGTCGCGGTCATCGGCACGATTTCGTCGTCGAACTTGCCGGCGGCTTGCGCTGCGGCGGTACGCACCTGGCTTTGATAGCCATATTCATCCTGGCGATCGCGGCTGACGTTGTACCGCTTGGCCACCACTTCGGCGGTCTGCAGCATCGGCATGTGGATGTTGGGGTGCATGGCGACCAGGTTCGGGTCCATACCCACGCGCATCTTGTCGTTCTGCACCATCGAAATGCTGTCGACACCGGCGCCGATGCAGATCTGCATGCCATCAACCATGATCTGCTTGGCAGCGGTCGCGATCGACATCACGCCCGACGAACATTGCCGATCCATCGATTGGCCTGACACGGTGACCGGCAGGCCGGCGCGCAGCAGCGCCAGGCGGGCAATGTTGCCGCCCTGCACGCCCTGTTGCAGGGCACAGCCCATCACGACATCGTCCACTTCGGCGCCTTCGATGCCGGCGCGCTTCACGGCGTGGGCGATAGCATGGCCGGCGAGCGTTGGCGACGGGGTGGCGTTGAACGCGCCGCGGAACGCCTTGCCGATCGGCGTGCGGGCGGTGGAAACGATAACGGCTTCACGCATGAGATATTCCTTCCTGTGTCAGTTCAGCGGGCTTCAGCCCACATATTGCAAAGTGATCCATTCGGCGGCGAGCGCGGGCTTGGTTTCGCCTTCGATCTCGACCGAGACATTGGTTGTGGTCTGCCAGGCACCATCCGGGCGCTGCGACACATCGGCGATGGTGAAGCGGCCGCGGATCTTGCGGCCCGATTTCAC
>NZ_CAMCWT010000066.1:0-11071 GCF_945882885.1 Sandarakinorhabdus limnophila DSM 17366 | reverse complement strand
CTCATGCTGGGAAACAAATCGCTCGTTCTTGCATCCTTAGGCCGCTCCGATGAAGCCGAGGAACACGAAAGCGAAGCAATCGAGTTTCAATCGCTTTTGAATTGACGCTTGTTCGGGGTGACGTGCACCCCTGAATTGGCGCCATTTTTGAGTAGAGTCCGTTTCTCGAGGAGACGGACGAATGAAGCGGAGCAGGTTTTCGGACAAGCAGACCGTCGCGATCGTGAAGGAGAAGGAGGCAGGCATGACGACTGTCGAGCGGCCGCGGTTCAGCTAGCGGCGCTTGGGTTGTCTACTGGCACGCCAGGGCCACCGCGTCAGTGCACCTGCCGCTCTATGATGAACGTGTCAGTCTCAAGCCTGAGGGCCGCAAACCAAAGCGGTAACTTGGTGAAAATTCGTTGGCGGTTGAGGCCTTCCCCAACAGTGCTTTCGTGGAGCAGCCCCAGCCAAACCAGCGACCTCAGGCAATGCACATAAAAAGCCGACCTGAGGTTTACATGCCGCATTTCCTGATTGGCCCTTCTGGTGCCGAACAAGGTCTTATATAGGTGATCGTCAGTGCAACCCGAATGGGTCTCCACGTTAATGACGCCAAGGAAGACGTCCCAATTGCCGACGAAGGGAACATCGTACCTTGCATATGGGGTAACGTTGAAACCTCCGAAAATCCGTTCCGCTAGAACAGCCCATAGCGCACCGGGGTGGGATCGAAGCTGCTTGCCCAGTTTCGTTATGTGCACCGCACCTTTTTTGCGGCGCACCAGTTTCAGGCTGTTCAGTAGGTCATGGAGCATAAACAGCGGCATAAAGTCCCCCTCATTCAGGACCTTGTTTAGATGGTAAAGCTCCTCAGCGGTGTAGTTAGGCCAAGCAAAAGCTTCGGCGGCCCACTCAACGAAATAGCGCTTCAACGCATTGGAAGGGGTAAGCCCTATCGGGCCGTTGGTTTCGATAAACTCAAGCGTTAGCAATGCCCCCTTGAGAAGGGGCGAGTGCTCGAACGCAGGCTCGGCATCGTCCACGGGCAGAAGCTCAATCATGCCCTTTCTTGCCCCATTCAGGGCCACACACCAATAGTGCGCCCCCGGGGCTGACGCCACGCTCGAGCAGGCAATATCGAGACAGGCACGGAATGAACGATGCCGACATTAGAAATTTAATGGCACCCCAGGGAAACCAAGAGTTCCGATGTGAGAGAACTTCGGATTGGGGTCCTGCGTCCTCCGCCACTAAGCAACAGCCTATCCGCCTGATCCGGCCGGTTCGGGTGCCGATCAGGCCGGGGGCTGCAGTTGCCAGCGCCAGGCGTCGCCGATCTCGTGATCCTGCACGATTCCGGTGAAGCCAAAGCCCAGGCGGCGCAGAATATGGGTGGAGGCGTTTTCTTCAGGCAAGGTCTTGGCCCAGATCGCCAGGGCAGGATCGGCAGCGCGGGCAAGGGCCACCAACGCAGCGGCCGTGCGCCCTGCATGGCCACGTCCCTCAAGATCAGACCGGGTGAAATAGGCGATCTCCACGCCGTCTGCCCCGGGTGGGCCAACGAAGGCGCCGCCGCCCACCATCTCGTCGCCCACAAAGGCCAGATAGGAAATCCACGGCGGGTGGTGGCTCTGTTCCGCATAGAGCTGGCGCGTGGCGTCGAGCAGGGCGATCTTTTCGTCGGGCCATGGGCCATCGCGGCCATCACAACGGCCATCGGCGGTGATGGGCAAGAGCCGCAGCACCGCTGCCGTCACGCCAGCAGTTCCACGTCCCAATACAGATAATCGCGCCAGGTCTCGTGGCAATAATGCGGCGGGAAGGCACGGCCGTGGGCTTGCAGATCGTGGGTGGTAGGCTGGCCGGGACGTGACAGCAGTTGCATGTGCGCTTCGGCCGGGGTGCGGCCTCCCTTTTTCAGGTTGCACGGCGCGCATGCGGTGGTGACATTTTCCCACGTCGTGCGGCCACCGTAGGCCCGCGGGACGACATGATCAAAGGTGAGTTCGCGGCCCGGCACGTTGCAATATTGGCAGGTGAAACGGTCGCGCAGGAACAGGTTAAAGCGCGTGAAGGCCGAGTGGCTGGCTGGGCGCACATATTGCCTGAGCGCGATCACCGAGGGCAGCTTCATGCGCAGGGATGGCGATCGGATCTCGCGGTCATATTCGGCGATGATGTCCACCCGTTCCAGAAAGGCGGCCTTGATCGCCGTCTGCCACGGCCACAGCGACAGCGGATAATAGGACAAGGGGGTGTAGTCGGCGTTGAGCACCAGCGCCGGGCAGGCTTCGGGCGAAATCAGGCTGCGTTCGGTGACGAACTTCTGTTCCAGCAACTCAGCCGTCAACATTGGGCCCTCCCCATACATCGGAGTGGCAACGCTCGACACGGGCCCAGTCGCACAAGAGTTGCCGCACAGGGGCCGCATCTCCAGGGCCGCCAGCGCGGCCGTTCCGTGATGCGCAGTCTTTACAACACATTGTATGTCAGGCCAATGACAACACCGGATTTCGTTGTGGATAATGTGGATAAGTCGCCGATCACCACCCGCTTTGCGCCGTCGCCCACAGGTTTGCTGCACCGGGGACACGCCTTGTCGGCGCTGCTTGCGTGGCAGCTCGCGCGACAGTCTGGCGGTCGCTTCATCCTGCGCATCGAGGATATCGACACCACACGCTGCCGCCCGGAATTTGAAGCGGCGATCATGGCAGACCTCACATGGCTGGGACTGGACTGGGATGAGCCGGTGTGGCGGCAAAGCGAGCGCGGGGCGGTGTACCGCGCGGCACTGGATCGGCTGGTGGCCATGGGCGTTGCCTACCCCTGTTTCTGCACGCGGGCCGATATTGCGGCGGCGGCGAGCGCGCCCCATGGCAGCGATGGCCCGCTCTACCCCGGCACCTGCCGCCACCTCGAGCCCGAACAACGCGCGCGGCGGCTGGCCAGCGAAGCCGCGGCCTGGCGGCTGGACGTGGCCGCCGCGCTGGCCATCACCGGGCCTTTGCAATGGCATGATGTATGGGCCGGGCCGCAACGGGCTGATCCGGCGGCGCAAGGTGATTTCGTGGTTGCGCGGCGCGATATCGGCACGGCGTACACACTGGCGGTGGTGGTGGATGATGCGGCACAGGGCGTGACCGATGTGGTGCGCGGCGTGGACCTGTTCGAAGCGACCCATGGCCAGCGCCTGCTGCAGGCCCTGCTCGGCTTGTCCGTGCCGCATTATCACCACTACCCGCTGGTGCTGGGCAGCGATGGCCGGCGCCTGGCGAAGCGCGACGCAGGCGAGACGCTGGCGGCGCTGCGGGCGAACGGTGCCGATCCGGCTGCGCTGCGCACCGCGCTGCTTGCGCAATCACCGACGTGTTAACAAAACCTCTGTTGACCAGATTTTACAGAATATTTACCCTATGAGCAGGGGAACGGAGTTTCCCCATCACAGGGGGAGTTTCGCATGCGTACAGGGTTTGTGTGTGCCGCGCTGGTGGCGGCCATCGGCGTTTGTGTTCCCGCCACGGCGGCGCAGCAGTTGATCACCTTCACTGGCTTGGCCGGTGTCTCACCATCCGGCACGCCGATTGCGGCCTTGCAGCAATTTGCCGGCGCCACGGTGGTTGGGGCGTTCCTGGTCGATACGGCTGCGGCCAGCCAGCAATTGACCGGGCCGGTGGGCGGCCAGGGCGAGAGCGCGTTGCTCACCGGGGCCGTGCTGGGCGGCCAGATCGATCTGGCCGGGACCAATGGCCCAGTCACGCTGCTGCGAACCGGCAATGATTTCGGCAACATCTTCACGGTCAACAATGGCGGCGTGGGCGGCAACCCCAACAACCGCCTCGATCAGATGGGCTATACCACCGGCGCGCGGCTGGTCTCGGGCAGCCTGCTGAAGCCCTATGAGATTGCGGGCAATTTGCCGCCCGATCTGTTTATCGGTTCGCTGTTCTTTGGGCGCACCCTTCAGGGCCCGCTCGCCAATCTGCCCGCAATGATCACCGATGTGACGACGCGGGATTTCGCTGGTGTGCTCACCGGGCCGCTGGGCACGCCCTTGTTCCTGAACATCGTTTTCCGGCAGGGCAATCCGCTGATCAACGGCACTTTGGCCGGCCTGCCGCTACAGGCGGTGGGCGTGGGCAATCTGCAGCTCAACGTCATCAACATCGGCGGCGCTGTGCCGGAGCCCTCAAGTTGGGCCATGCTGATAATCGGTTTCGGCCTGGTGGGCGCGACCCTGCGCCGGCGGCGGGGGATGGCTGCGGCCTAAGTTTTCAGGAGGCTGAGGTGGCGGCACGGCCTTGCTGACGCACCCCCCTGTTCAGCCTGCCAAAGGCTGTTAGACCTTTCCCTATGCAATCGACTCTCGTCTTCTTCATGATCGCCTCGGCAGTGGCAACGCTGGCGGTGCTGGCGCGCGGTATCATCATCATGGCGCGCGGCCAGGATGTGACGGGCGCGCAATCGAACCGCATGATGAGCCTGCGCGTGGCGCTGCAGGCGCTCGCGATCTTCTTCATCGTCATCCTGTTCCTGATCAACCGTCCGGGCTGATTGGCCGATGGTTCGCCTGAACCGCATCTACACCCGCACCGGCGATGATGGCTCCACCGGCCTGGTCGATGGCAGTCGCGTCTCCAAGGCCAGCCACCGCCCGGTGGTGATGGGCAGCGTGGATGAAGCCAATGCCGCCATCGGCCTTGCCCGGCTTTCGGCCAGCGCCGCCACCGATGCGATCCTGTCGCGCATCCAGAATGATCTGTTCGATCTGGGCGCCGATGTGGCAACTCCCGATGGTGTCGAAGGGGCCCTGCGCATCGTACCGGTGCAAGTGGACTGGCTGGAAACGCAGATCGACGCCGCCAATGACACCCTCGAGCCTTTGAAGAGCTTCATCCTGCCCGCTGGCACGGCGAGCGCCACCCATCTCCACCTCGCCCGCACCATTGCGCGCCGCGCCGAGCGTGACGCAGTGGCCGCCGGCGACGAGATTTCCGCCCCGGCCCGTCACTATCTTAACCGGCTTTCCGATCTGCTGTTCGTGCTGGCGCGGGTGGAAAATGCGGCGACCGGCGATGTACTCTGGGTCCCCGGTGCAAATCGCTAGGGCCAGGTTGACGTTAACGTAAACTTGGGCCTTGACCCTGCCCTTCGCATGGGTCAATTGCGGGGCTCAAATATGCTTGGGAAAGGCCAGCCATGAAGGTGCTAGTCCCCGTCAAACGGGTGGTGGATTACAACGTCAAGGTGCGCGTGAAGTCGGATAACACCGGCGTCGAACTCGCCAACATCAAGATGAGCATGAACCCCTTCGACGAAATCGCCGTCGAAGAGGCGATCCGCCTAAAGGAAAAGGGCATCGCCACCGAGGTGGTGGTCGTTTCCATTGGCGTGCAGCAGTGCACCGAAACGCTGCGCACCGCGCTGGCCATGGGCGCCGATCGCGGCATCCTGGTGCAGACCGACGTGACCACCGAATCGCTGGCCGTCGCCAAGGTGCTGGCCGGCATCGTCGCTGAAGAAGCGCCGGGCCTGGTCATCCTGGGCAAGCAGGCCATTGATGACGACGCCAACCAGACCGGCCAGATGCTCGCCGGGCTCCTGGGTTGGGCGCAGGGCACATTTGCCTCCAAGCTCGATCCGCAGGGTGAGACGGTCAACGTCACTCGCGAAATCGATGGCGGCCTCGAAACCGTGGCGCTGAAGATGCCGGCGATCGTGACGACCGATCTGCGTCTGAACGAACCGCGCTATGCCTCGCTGCCGAACATCATGAAGGCCAAGAGCAAGCCGATCGCCAACAAGACCCCGGCCGATTACAGCGTGGACATGACGCCGCGCCTGACCACCCTGAAAGTCACCGAGCCGGCCAAGCGCCAGGCCGGCATCAAGGTGAAATCGGTCGATGAACTGGTCGCGAAGCTGAAGGAAATGGGAGCCGTCGCATGAGCACGCTGGTCCTTGCCGAACACGACAACGCCGATCTGAAGGACGCCACGCTGGCGACCATCACGGCAGCCACCCAATTGGGCGGCGATGTGCATGTGCTGGTGGCCGGTTCCGGCTGCGGCGCAGTGGCCGAAGCCGCCGCGAAAGTGGCCGGCGTCGCCAAGGTGCTGGTCGCCGACGATGCCGCCTATGGCGCCGCCCTGCCGGAAAATCTCGCCCCGCTGATCGTTGGCCTGATGGCTGGTTATGATGCCTTCGTTGCGCCTGCCACCAGCCGCGGCAAGAACGTCGCCCCGCGCGTCGCCGCGGCGCTGGACGTGGCGCAGATCAGCGAGATCCTGTCGGTGGAAGGCCCGGATACCTTCACCCGCCCGATCTACGCCGGCAACGCCATTGCCACCGTGAAGTCGAGCGACGCCAAGAAGGTGATCACCGTGCGCGGCACCGCCTTCGCCAAGGCCGCGACCAGCGGCGGCAGCGCCAGCGTTGAAGCCGTCAGCGGCGCCGGCAGCGCCGGCACGTCGAGCTTCGTCGGCGCCGAACTCACCAAGTCGGCCCGCCCCGAACTCACCGCCGCCAAGATCATCGTGTCCGGCGGCCGTGCGCTGGGCTCCTCTGACAAGTTCCACGAGTATATCGATCCGCTCGCCGACAAGCTCGGCGCCGCCGTCGGCGCCAGCCGCGCCGCCGTCGATGCCGGTTATGCCCCCAACGACTATCAGGTCGGCCAGACCGGCAAGATCGTCGCCCCGGAACTCTATGTCGCCGTCGGCATCTCCGGTGCGATTCAGCACCTGGCGGGCATGAAGGATTCCAAGATCATCGTCGCCATCAACAAGGACGAAGAAGCCCCGATCTTCCAGGTGGCCGACGTCGGCCTGGTCGGCGACCTGTTCACGCTGGTGCCGGAACTGACCGGCAAGCTGTAATCAGCGATTGCTGCGAAACAGGAGGGCCGTCGCTCGGTGGAGCGGCGGCCTTCTTGCTGTCAGGCCGCGATCGCGCGTTCGATCCAGGCGCGGGTGTCGGGGATGGCGGCTTCGACCTGGGGCAGATCGTTGACGCAGAGGAACTTGAACTGCGGTTGGCACGCGCGGGCGAGGTAGGCGCGCACTTGCGGCAGGGGGTAATCCAGCACGGCGCCGGTGCGCAGGTGGAGATGGTCCTCGCCGGTGTGCAGGATGGCGGCGCCGGCGGCGATGCAGGCGTGGTTGTGCAGGCCTTGGGGCAGGAATTGCGAGACGCAGCGGAAGCGGTGGCCAAGGTTGGCAACGAAGGCCGCGCGGTGCTGATCATAGAGGCCCTCCAGCACGGAACGGCGGAGTAGGTGGACTACGTGTGCCGCGCGGAACAGATGGTCTGCGCCGAAGCCGGCGAGTGACGCGGCGTTGATCTGGGTGAGCGCGTTGAGCAGCGCCGGATCATCTCGGCTGGCCCTATCGGCGGCGATGGCGCTCTGGTTCACCCACGCGCCGCGCAGCACCGGCGCGCCGTCCTGAAACACATCGCCGGGCGCCAGCGGCCCGGTGAGGAACACATCATCGTTGAAATAGACGAAGCGCTCAGCCAGCCCGGGAATGCGCCACAACAGCGTCTCGATGGCCAGCGAGTTGAAGGTGGGCAGCGCGGCTTCATGGCCGCCAAACAGGGTCAGGTGATCGACAATCCGCACCCGCGCCACCAGATCGGCCGGCAGGCGCGACAGATCGGGGGTTTGCGCATCGGTGATGATCCAGATCCGCCCGATCCACGGCGCATGATTGGCAATCGAGCGCAGGCAATAGCCCAGTTCGTCATTGCAGGCCTAACGGTGCGGGTTGACGCCGTTGGCATGGCGGGGCGCGTGCGGCTGGTGGGGCAGGCGTTTGGCGGTGTGGGCAGGATCGTCACCGTCGACCCAGGTGATGACCGCGTCGATGCGCGCGCCGTCGCCGAAATTCTGCATTGGTCCCGTCCAGGCGAGCGTTTGGTCCGCCACGATAGAACAGGACGCGTGAGGCCATGGGGCGGTGACGCCGCCGTGTCAACACTCAGGGCAAAAGGTTCCATGGCCGCGAAAATAAATCGCGCACCGCCGTTGGCCACGCATTCGGGCTGACGTTGCCTGCTTCTGGGCCTATTTCTGGAAGGCGGCGGCGATCTCCAATTTCACCTCGTCGCCCACGAACGGCACGCCGAAGCCGAGGTCGAATTCGCTGCGCCGGATCGTGCCAGTGGCGCGGAAGCCGATGTTTTCCTTGCCGCCCATGTTGGGTGGGGTGCGGCCGGCGCCATAGAAGCTGACATCCAGCGTCACCGGCTTGGTTACGCCGTTGAAGGTGAAATCGCCGGTCAGCTTTGCGGTCTGGCCGCTGGTGACCAGTTTGGTGGAGACGAAGCGGGCGTCAGCCGGCGCGGGGCCGAAAAAGTCGGGTTTCCCGCCCTCCTTGCCGGGGCGAAGCAGATGCTGGGTCAGGCCGGTGCTGGCGGTGGTCACCTTGACGACGGGAATGGTCACGTCCAGCTTGGTTGCCTCGGGCTGCTTCGGATCAAAGGTCAGACTGCCGGTGACGCTGCCGAACATGCCGGTGTAGGGCGTGAAGCCGAGGTGATCGAGCGTCCACACCACCAGCGTGTGATCCGGATCGGCGGTGTAGGTGCCGCCGCTGATGGCGGCTGCGTTGCGGCTGCCCGGCGCTTGCGCGGTGGCGGTTTGGGCGATGGCGGCGACGGCCAGTGCCATCACGATCGGGAACGTCCGCATCTTCACTCTCCAACTGTTTGATGCTGTCCGCCATACAGGCCGGCCCCGGCGCCCGCCAGTGCCCCTTCTGTCTCACTGCCCCATCTGTCCTGCGCCGCCAAAGCCTGCCATCATGGCAATGTTTGGCGTGCAGGCGCAGGGCGATGGCAGCGGGGACGGCATGGGATCGGGCAAATCTGTCGGGGTGATGGGCTTGTTGTGGGCCTTGGCACTGCCCGGTGCGGTGCAAGCCCAGGCGGCGGAGAAGGTCAGCATCCACCGCGATGCCATGGGCGTGCCGCACGTGTTTGCCGATACGTCGGCGGCGGTGATGTTCGGCGCCGGCTATGCACTGGCGCAGGACCGGCTGGCAGCGATGGAGTTGCAGCGGCGGGGGGCAGCCGGCCGGCGGGCGGAGATATTGGGCGCATCGGCGTTGGCGGGCGACAAAACAGCGCGTGATCGGCGGCTGCCCGATGCCGAATTGATGCGCCTGTATCACGCCATTCCGGCCGAGCATCAGGCGATGATGCAAGCCTATGTGGACGGCATCAATCGCGCCGTGGCCGAGGTGCTGGCCGATCCGGGCCACAAGACGCCGCTGGAATTCATCCGCTGGGGCATCAGGCCGACGCCGTGGACGTTGCTTGATTATCTTCGCTATGTCGCCTCGGTACCCAGCGGCCGCGATGCCCATGAGATCGCGAACCTGGCGTTTCTGAACGCGATGATCAAACGTCATGGCGAGGCCGAAGGTCGGCGCATCTTCAATGATGTGGTGCCGGTTTCCGATCCGAATTCGCCGACCGTCATCGCCGCTGGTGAAGACCGGGCGCCGGCTCGGCCCGTGCCGCTGGATCGCCCGGTGTCGTTGCGGGCGGGCGGCGTTGACCTGAGCTCATCACCGGCACCGCCGCCGTCGGCTGAACCGCCAACGGGCGCCAGCCGCTGCCTGGTGATCGGCCCGCAGAAATCCGCCAGTGGCCGCGTGCTGATGCTGGAGGCGACCGCCGATGGCCCGGAAATCCATCTGCGCGGCGGCGGCTTTGATCAGGCCGGTTTCAGCTTCAACGCCTATGGCCCGCCGTTCATGGGCCGTGGCGTGCAGCATGGCTGGCTGCTCACATCGGGCGTGGCGCAGGCCAATTCGGTGTTTGCCGAAAAGCTGAATCCACGGAACCGCCATCAATATTGGTTCAAGGGCGGCTGGCGCGACATGGAGCGGCGCACGGAGACCATCCTGGTGAAAGGCGCGGCCCCGGTGACGCACATGGTGGCGCGCACCGTGCATGGCCCGGTGATCCAGTGGGACAGCGCCAACCACGTGGCCTTCTCCCACAGTTTTGCCATGCGCGGCCGCGAGATCGACAACTGGGTGGGCATTGTCGAGATGGGCCGCGCCCGTAGCATCGACGAGTTCGAAGCCAAGGGCGTCAACCGCATGGGTTGGAACCTGGGCATCTGTTACGGCGGCGCGGATGGCCAGATCGCCTTTTGGGAAGCCGGCAATCTGCCCAAATTGCCCGCCGGGGTTGATCCGCGCCTGCCGATTCCGGGCACCGGCGATCATGAACTGGCGGGCTTTCTGACGCCGGCCGAACAGCCGCATGTGCGCAATCCGAAGCAGGACTATCTCCACGCCTGGAACAGCAAGGCGACGAGCTGGAGCTCGGAAGGCACCGAGGCCCGCATCGGCGCGGCGTTCCGCACGTGGGCGGGCAACAGCCTTGCGGCATCCGGACGGGCGATCACCCTGCTCGACATGCGGGCGTTTAACGCGGCGATCTTCAGTGCCCTGGGGGCCAGCGACCGCACGCAAGTGCAGCCGGCGTTCTTTGCGCCGTATTTTCAGGCAGCGATGGAAAGCAGCAGCGATCCCGAGGTGCGCGAAGCGGGCGCGCTGATGCTGTCGTTCAACGGGTATTACGAGGATCGCGACGCCGATCAGCGCTATGACAGTGCCGGGCTGACGCTGTTTCGCCAGTGGCTGACGGTGGCGCCGGCGATGGTCTTTGGCGACAGTATTGGCGACTGGTGGAGCCGTGTCGATGAAGACCGCTACCTGCGCTATCAGACCAGCCTTTTGCTGCGCGCCTTGCAGGGCGACAAAGCCGGCGCGCCGTTGGCGTTCGACTGGTTCCACGGCCGGGATCGCACCCGGCTGCTGGCGGACACGATCAAGGCGACGGTGAACCAACTGCGGCCGGCATTTCCGGGCAAGGCCATGGCCGATTGGAAGCGGCCGATCTTCTGGAAATATTATGATCCGGCAGCTCAGCGCCCCGATCGGCCTGTATTGCCAGACGATCCGGATCCGCCACGATTGTCAGCCGTGTTGAAACTGGGGCCGGTGATGGCGCCGCACAATGGCGGCGAAGGCTGGGTGGGGTTGATGGAGATCGATTCTGCGCATCCGGCGAT
>NZ_CAMCWT010000065.1:0-11492 GCF_945882885.1 Sandarakinorhabdus limnophila DSM 17366 | reverse complement strand
AGGCCATCGATGGCGGATTGCGTGTTGGCTGCACCCAGCTTGGCGTCAAAGCCCACGGCGTCGAGCACGGCATAGGCCAAGCCCACCGGTATCGCGTAACCAAGCTTCTGCACCCCCACCAGCACGGCATAATAGAGCCCGGCATTGCTGCGCCCGGTGGCGAGCGTTTCGGCATCGGTGACATCGGCCAGCATGGCGCGCACCAGGAACGGCGGGGCCACCGCCGGGATGCCAGCCAGCAACATGCCTGCGGCCGCCACCCAGAAACCGGCATTCGGTGCCAGCACCAGGCCCATGTGCAGCACGGCATAGCTGCCGATCGCCCAGGCCACCGCCATGTGTTTCGAGGTGCGTCGCGCCACCCAGCCCCACAGCGGCGCGCCGATCAGGCCGGCGGCGAAATAGAACAGCAGCAGCAGGCGTGCATCGGCCTGCGAAAAGCCGCGTGCGGCTTCGAAGAAGAACACCAGCAGCGCACCGCCAAAACCGGCAGGCAGGGTGGCGAGCAGATCGATCAGCAGCAGTCGCTGCAACAAAGGCCGTTTCAATGCGGTCTTCACATCGCTCCAGCCATGTGGGGAGCCATGGAGGGGCGCACCATCGGGGACACCGGTGGACACCGCCAGCAACGCCGGCAGCATCAGTGCCAGCAACACCCAGCCCATGGCGTGCACGCCCAGCGCCGTCGAAGGCTCCAGCCCCCAGCGCGGGCCCAGCGCATTGACCAGCGGCGGCACCGCCAGCAGGCCCATCAACGCGATCATGTTGGTGCCCTGCCACCAGCCGAAAATGCGGCTGCGTTCGTGATAATCGGTTGATAGTGCCTGGCCCCAGCTGGTGTGTGCCACGGCCGCTGCCGAATAGCCGGCGTACATCAGCAACAGGCCCAGAAAGGCGCGCAACGGTGACAGACCGGGTTCGGCAAAAAAGACCAGGGCCAGCCCGGCCATCATAACCAACCCGCCGATGACCATCCAAGGCCGAAAGCGGCCCCATTTCGTATCAGTGCGGTCGATCCCGTGGCCGAACACGATATCCAATGGCAGATCGATCCAGCGCACGGCAGAAAAGATGATGCCGGTCAGCGCCAGATCCAGCCCAAGCGTGCCGGCATAGTACGGCGGCAGATAGACAATCAACGGCAGACCGACGCCAGTGAGCGGCAGGCAGGGCGCGGCAAAGGCGGCCAGCGTCAGGCGTTTGAGTGGTGCGGCCATTGTCTCTCCCCAGCGCCTACAATGTGGCGCGGGGCAGGGCGGCGCAAGCCTGTGATTTCAGGCGGCAAGCCCCCGCCGCCGGGCGGCGAAAGCCTTGAGCGCATGATCAAGCCGCGACAGCACTTCGCCGTGCAGCGCTGGGGTGGCGGCAGCAATGCCATGGATCACCGGTTGCGGCTGGTTGAAGGCCAATGCTGCGCCGTGGCGATCCGTCAACACGCCGCCGGCTTCGGCCAGGATCAGGCTGGCGGCGGCCACATCCCATTCGGCGATGCTGCGCCCTTCCAGCCACGCGTCGGCTTCATCAGTCGCCAGCATCGCCATGCGCAGCGCCAGGCTGTTGGGCTTGGCCACGGCCGTGCCGGGCCAGGGTGACGGCCAGAAGGCTGCGGTGAGATTGGGCTGGTCGATCGGCAGGCGCACACCTTCCAGCGTGGCGAGGCCCGACACCGCGAGGCGCTTGCCATTCAAGGTCGCGCCGCGCCCGACCCCGGCAGCATAGAGCCGATCCTGTGCCGGCGCGTTGAGCACCGCGGCAACCACGGTACCAGCTTCGACCAGCGCCACCGATACGGCCCAGCCTGTCCGCCCGCGCAGGAAATCGCGGGTGCCGTCGATGGGATCGATCACCCACACCCGGCGGCGTTCCAGCCGGGCCGCGCTGTCGGCGCTTTCTTCCGACAGCCAGCCATCATCCGGGCGGGCAGCTGTGATCACGCCCTTCAAATAATCATTCACCGCCATATCGGCGGCACACACTGGGCTGCCATCGGCCTTGTCCCACCTGGCCGGAGATTTGCCGAAATGCGCCATGGCGATGCGCCCGGCATTGGCAGCGATCTCGGCCGCCAGCGCCAGATCAGCGTCGCGCGCCGACGGGCTGTGCGGGGTCAACTGCCCGCCACCATCATACCATCGATGCGCAGCGTTGGCGCGTTGCTGGCATGACGAAATTCAAGATCATTGCCGGCGATCATCTTGGCAAACATGTCGAGCAGATTGCCGGCGATGGTGATTTCGGCCACGGGGCGGGTGATCTCGCCATTCTCGATCAGATAGCCGCTGGCCCCCCGGCTGTAATCGCCGGTGAGGCCGTTGACGCCCATGCCGATCAGCTCGGTGACGAGAATGCCCTGCTTGATATCGGCCATCAGTTCGGCCGGCGTGGCTGTGCCGCCTTCCAGGTGCAGGTTGGTGGTACCGGCGCCCGGTGGCCCAGAGGTGCCGCGGCTGGCATGACCGGTGGGGGCGAGGCCCAACTGCTTGGCGCTGGCCACGTCCATCAGCCAGCCAGTCAGCACGCCCTGTTCGATGATGGCGGTGCGCTGTGCCGCCAAACCTTCGCCATCAAAGGCACGGCTGCGCAGGCCGCGGCGGCGCAGCGGATCATCGATGATCGACAGGCCGGCGGGCAGGATGGCCTGGCCAAGCTTGTCTTTCAGGAAGCTGGTGCCGCGCGCGATGGCGCTGCCGGTGATGGCGCCCACAAGGTGCCCAAGCAGCGTTGATGAAACGCGCGGATCGAACAGGATCGGCATCTGGCCGCTTGGCAACTTGATCGGGTGCAGGCGGTTGATGGCGCGCTGGCCGGCGCGGGTGCCGATATCTTCGGCTGATTCAACATCAGCCAGATAGCGGGCGGCGTGCCAGGCATAATCGCGCTGCATGTCGCTGCCCGTGCCGGCGACGACACTGGCCGAAAGGCTGTGGCTGGTCGATTTCTTGCCGCCGCGAAAGCCCGTCGATGTGGCCAGCGCCATCACAACTGTCCCAGCTGCAGCGCCGGCGCCTTCGCTGTTGATGACGCCTTCGATGGCGCGGGCAGCATCCTCGCTTTCCAGCGCGCGTAACTTCAGGGCCGCCGCGCTGATCTCGGTGGGATCATCGACATCAAGTTCCGCAAACGGTCCGCGTGCCAGCCCATCTTCGGGGGCCAGGCCGGCATAAGGGTCTTCGGGGGCCAGCCGCGCCATGGCAACGGCGCGCTCCGCCGCTTCGCGCAGGGCCGACGGCGTCAGATCGGAAGAAGAGATGCTGGCCGAACGCTGGCCAACAAACACGCGGATACCGATTTCCTCGCCCTCGGCGCGGCCGATATCCTCCAGCTTGCCAAGGCGGACCGAAATGGAGGTGGCGCCATCGCCGACATACAGCGCGTCGGCGGCGTCGGCCCCCGCAGCGCGGGCGGCAGCAAGGGCGGCATCAAGGCGGGTGAGGGCATCATCAGGGGACAGCATGGCCCAGATGTAGGGTGGTGGGCTGCCGCTGTCACGGCCCAATCACTGCGTCTCTTTGTCGAATTCGTGCAATGAGACGACGGCGCGCCATGAGACACTTCGGTCAGTTCGACACAGGTGATGGGTGGGCCAGCCTGATGTCGGCAAATAACAGGGCGCGCGGGCCTGTTCCAACCCAGGGGCAGGCCCGCAGCTGCGTTCAGGCCAGACCCACAGACGCACAGGCCGCCGCCCACAGTGCACCAGCCAGCCGATTGGAACGGAACAGCAGCAGTGCGTTGGCCGGCGCGGTATCGGCCAGTTTCACCACCTGCCAGCCAAGTTGCACGGCCAGCGGCAGCAACGCCAGCATGGCCAGTGCCTGCCCGGCGACAATCCACAGGGCCGCTGCCCACAGGATCAGCGCCAGCGAATAGAAGCCCGCCACGCCGGCGCGCGCTTTCGGCCCGAGCGCGCGGGCAGAGGATTTGATGCCGGCCAGTGCATCATCCTCGATATCCTGCAGGGCGTAGATGGTATCGTATCCCAGCGTCCAGGCGATGCCGCCGGCCCACAGCAGCCACATTGCTGGCGCGTCGAGGGCTGCTATTGCGGCCCAGCCAACCAGTGCCCCCCAGTTAAAGGTGAGGCCCAGCCAGGCCTGCGGCCACCAGGTGATGCGCTTCATGAAGGGATAGGCCGCCACCGGAATCAGGCTGGCTAGCGCGACGATCTGGGCCAGCCCGCGCAGTTGCAGCAGCACGACGAGGCCGATCAGCGACAGCGCCACCGCAAAGGCCAGCGCGGCCTTCACGGAGATACGACCCGAGGCGACCGGGCGATCGCGGGTGCGCTCCACCTGGGCATCAAGATCGCGATCGACGATATCGTTCCACACGCAGCCGGCGCCGCGCATGGCGATGCTGCCAAAACCGAACCACAGCACCAGCCACGGCGCGCGCTGGAGTCCGCCGGCCAGCGCCAGCCCGGCGATGCACGGCCAGAACAACAGCCAGGTGCCCGCCGGCCGGTCGAGCCGGGCGAGGCGGGCATAGGCCTGCGCACCCGCCGGTAGCAGATCGATCCAGCTCTTGACCGCGTCTGGCGTTGCGTTGGTAGGGGCAGGCGGCGTAACCACTTTGCTCATGAGCGAATTCGACCGCAGCTTGTCAACCACGCCGCGTCTGCATGTGCAGGGTGCACTCGGTGCGGGTGCGCTTATCACGCTGGATCAGCCGCAATCCCATTATCTCGGCAGCGTCATGCGCCGCCAGACTGGGGACATGGTGCGGCTGTTCAATGGCCGGGATGGTGAATGGGCGGCGCGGGTGGCGAGCGTGGCGAAGAAAGCGGTGACGTTGGTGGCCGAATGGCAGAGCGCGCACCAGGAACAAGTGCCCGACTTGTGGCTGTGCGCCGCGCCCTTGAAAAAGGGACGCATCGACTGGCTGGTGGAGAAGGCCTGCGAACTTGGTGTGGCGCGGCTGCAGTTGGTGACGACGCAGCGCACCGTGGTGGACAAGCCCAACCTCGATCGGCTGGGCGCCCATCTGGTCGAGGCCGCCGAACAATCGGGGCGAACGGCGGTGCCGGAATTGCCCGCGCCACTGCTACTTGAACAATTGCTCAAGAACTGGCCCGGAGGCCGCTCTCTGATCTTTGCCGATGAATCCGGCGGCACGCCACTGGCAGAGGCGAAGGCGCCAGCACCGGCCGCCATCCTGATCGGCCCGGAAGGCGGCTTCACCGTTCAGGAGCGCGAGGCCATCCGCGCCCATCCAGCCGCAGTGCCGATCAGCCTCGGCCCGCGTATATTGCGGGCCGATACGGCGGCGCTGGCGGCCATTGCCGTCTGGCAGGCGATCAACGGCCAGGGGTGACGCTGATGATGCGTTCCGACTCCTGCAGCACGCGCGGGCGGCTCCAGACGAAGGGCACGTAATTGCGTGTTGCCCAGCGCGCGAACAGATCGCGGTAGTGAGGGCTGGCCGGATCGCCGGATTGGCCAGGCGTGTTGATCGCCATGCTGTTGTCCCACGCGCCCACGTCCATCACCACGCGCACCGACGCGCCGGAAACAACGCGAAAATCGGGGCCTGTTCCCATCGCCATGGGGGTGGAACCGCTGCCACCGATCGGCACCGGGCCCACGCGGCGTTCGGCATCGCGGCCGGCGATCGGCAGGGAAGGTTGGAAATCGGCGCGGTGCAGCGCGCCCCAGCGCCAGGTGGCGGGATCGGGGCCGAGCAGGCGGGCGGTTTCGGCAAAGGCGAGCCCGAGCGAGCCAAGCAATATCTCCGCCCGCAGCGCGGCAGAATCGGGACCGAGCAGTTTACCGTCTTCCAGTACCGGCAGGATGTTGCCGATGCTAGTGCGGCCGAAGTTGCGGCGGGCCGCTTCCGGCACGATGGCCTTCACCGCGCTTGCGGCCAAATGGCGGGCGGCCCAGATCTCATAGAGGGCCGCTGCGGCCGAATCCGGCCCTTCATGGCCATTCCAGTTGCCGAGCAGCGCCAGCGCGCCACGCTCATTGGCGTCGCGGCCGGCAAGGCCCTGCAGCAGTGCCACGGCGCGGCGGGCCATGGGGGAAGTCGGGTCGTTCTGCAGTGCCATCGCATCGGTGAGGCCGAATTTCGGTTTCGATCCGATCACTTCGGAAATGCGGGTGATGCGGCTGCGGTCTGCCCATTCCAGGCCAAGCAGATGCGGATAGCCGGCCGGAATGTTCATTTCGTTGGCGGTGGCGATCCAGCCATCGGCCGGGTTGTGCTTCACCGGCATCAGTTTCGCATCGAGCAGCCCGGTCCAGCGGTGGGCCTTGCCGGCGGGCACCGGCAGCAGGCCATCACCGGCCGCGCGCACCGGCACGAAGCCGCCTGGCGCCCAGCCGATATCGCCGGCGCGATTGGCAAACAGCAGATTGAGCGGCGGCGCCCCCCAATGATCGCGGGCGACAAGGAAATCATCCCAAGTCTTTGCCGTCCACGCCCAGCTGGCGTTGAAATAGGCAGACGCGCCGGGCTTGGTCCAGGTGGCGCGAAGGGCGAAACTGCGGCCCGACGTGGGATCTTCGTGGATGATCGGGCCGTCGTCTGTGAACTTCAGCACCACCTCGCGCGGGGCTTCGCCCTTCACCTCGATGCGCTCGCGCACTTCGGTGAGTTTCGTCTCCTTGGGGTTCACCACCAGATCCTGCTGATCGATGGCGAAGATGGTGATCGCCCAGGCCACATCCTCGTTGTGGCCAAAACTGATCCCGGGCAGCGCCGGCTCGCCCGATCCGGCGATCTTCAGTTCCGGCGTGTCGATGTGCGACAGGTAACGCAGGTTGGGCACGGCATGGGCGCGGTGCGGATCATTGGCCAATATCGGACGGCCGGTGGCAGACTTGCCTGCGCTGATCACCCAGTTGTTGCTGCCTTCCTGGATGTCGGGATCGAGGCTGGCCACCACAATCTTCTGGCCATCAAAACGCACATCGCCGGTGCCGAGCGCATAATCATCAAGCACGTCGGCCGGGATGCTGCACGGGTCGAGCCCCTTGGGGATGCTCACCGTGTGCGCTGGCGCCAGCTCGCGGCGTAGCGGTTCATATTTGAGGTCGCCGCCGCACAGGGCGCGGGCGCGAACGACTTCGCTGGTCAGGTTGCTGGCCAGTGCGTTGGAACGGATGCGCACCACGTCGTCGGCCTGCCAGCGTTCCGGCCTGGTGTTGGTGGCGCTGAACTCGATGGGCAGCGGCGCGCGGCCGGTCTCCACATCGGCAACATAGGCGTTGATGCCGGCGGCGAACCCCTCGGTCCAGACCTTGGCTTGCGACGGATAGGCTGCCCATTCGGCCGCCATCTCGCCGCGATAGAGCAGCAGCCGCGCGGCGCGGTCCTGCGCGACGAACTGCGCGCCGAAACTGGCCGAGAGCCGCCCCAGACCACGTTTGCGCCACAGATCAATCTGCCACAGCCGATCCCGCGCCACGGCATAGCCCTGCAGGAAAAAGCCATCGCGGGCATTGGCGGCATAGATGTGCGGAATGCCGGCGCGGTCGATGATGATCTCGCCCGGCGCGGTGAGGCCGGGCAGAGCGCGGCTTTCCGCAAAGGCCCCGGGAGGCGCTTCCTGGGCGGTCACCGCCGTGGTCAGCAGCAGGGCGGCGGCGACAGCGCGGATCATTCAGCGGCCAGTGCAGCGGTGGCGGGCGATGCCTGTGGCCCGCGGATCAGGCCGCCGGGCAGGGCGCCGGTCATCTGGCCGTTGCGGAACGTCACCTCGCCGTTCTTGATCGTTGCCACATAGCCATCGGCCTTCTGCAGCAGGCGCTTGCCGCCGGCGGGCAGATCGAACGCCAGCCACGGCTTGCCCAGTTGCAGCCGGTCCAGATCGATGATGTTGAAATCGGCGAGGTATCCCGGTGCGATGACGCCGCGATCATTGAGGCCATACAGCTTCGCCGTGTCGTGGCACTGGCGGCGGATGGCGTTTTCCAGGGTGACCGTGCCGCGCGTCCGGTCCCGCACCCAATGTTGCAGCAGATAGGTCGGGCTGGCGGCATCGCAGATGGTGCCGCAATGAGCGCCGCCGTCGGACAGCGAGATCACCACGTCGTCCCGGTGCAGCAAGCCCTTGACGAAATCGAGGTTGCCATCGGCGTAATTGAGGATGGGGAAATAGATGAAGCCCTTGCCTTCATCGCGGCTGAGCAGGTCATAGGCATATTCAGCCGGGTCCTTGCCGGCGGCCCTGGCCATCGCAAAGATGGTTTCGGCTTGCGTCGGCTCGTAGTTGAAGCCTTCCGTCATTTCGAACTGCAGCTGCCAGCCCATCGCGACCGCCATGAGGAGCGGCAGCACATCGGTTTCGGGCCAGACATTGTCTTCGGCCAACAGCTTTGCCTTGAACGCCGGATCGCGCAGATGCTGCCACTGCTCTTCCCACGGCAGCGCCTCGATCGCCTGCCAGCTGGGCCGGAACTTGAACGGGTGCACGGTACCGCGCCACGCCATCAAGATGCCGTTGCCGCGAATGGCGATCTGGGCGACGATGTTGGCGCCATTTGCATTGGCGCGTGCGGTCTCGCTCATTTGCTCTTCCCACGGCAGTTCCTTGGCGATAGACTGTAGCATGGTGAAGGTGACGGGTAGGCCGGTCTCACGGCTCATTTCGGCCATCCAGCCGAATTCATCCCACTCGCGCTTCAGATCGCTGGCCATTTCGAACACACCATGGCCCACCTTGCCCATGGCGCGGCCAATGGCGATCAGCTCGTCCTTCTCGGCGGTGGTGCCGGGCACCAGTTCGCCATCGATGCTCTTGTGCAGGATGGTGCGGCTGGTGGAGAATCCCAGTGCACCGGCCTTCACGCCATCGGCGACGATTTCGGCCATTTTCGCAATGTCGTCTGCGGTCGGCTTTTCGTTGCGGGCACCGCGCTCGCCCATCACATAGGCGCGCACGGCGCCGTGCGGCACATGGGTGGCGACATCGATGGTGCGTTGCCGCTTTTCCAGCGCGGTGAGATATTCGGGGAATGTCTCCCAGTCCCAGGTCATGCCTTCGGCCAGCGCCGTGCCGGGGATATCCTCCACCCCTTCCATCAGGCCGATCAGCCATTGGTGCTTTTCGGGCTTGGCCGGCGCAAAGCCGACACCGCAATTGCCCATCACCACGGTGGTGACCCCGTGCCACGACGACGGCGCCATTTCCGAATCCCAAGTCGCCTGGCCATCATAATGGGTGTGGATGTCGACAAAGCCGGGCGTGACGATCAGCCCCTTGGCGTCAATCTCCTCGCGCCCCGGAGCGGCAACGGCGCCCACGGCCGTGATGCGGCCACCATCGACGGCGATATCGCCGGTGAAGCGTGGATTGCCGCTGCCATCAACGATGGTGCCGTCGCGGATCACGAGATCATGCATGGCCAATTCCTCCTGCGAAAGGCGGGGAGGATGCCAGATCAGCGCTGCAGCGCAATCCTGCCGCTTTGCAGTGGGATCAGCCGCGTGGCGGCCTGGCGCTTTCGGCCTGTTGCGGCCGTTCCGGATCGGGCGGCAGATGGCCCCAACGGTCATCGGCCTTCACTGGCGCAGCCTGGCTCTGCTCCACGCCACAGGCGGTGAGCGGCAGCAGCGCCAGAATCAACAAAATTGCAACTCTCATGGCGGCCAATGTGGGCAAACATGACATTATGGCAAGGGGCAGAATGACACCTTCGCCACGATGAGTGCCCCGCCTGATAACCCGAACGCTGCAATGAAATCGCAACAGGGCCGCTTCATTGCGCCAACGGGGCAACGGCGTTAAGGCGCAAGGCATGAGCAACAAGGTGACTTCCGCCGGCGATGACATTATCATCGAATCGCGCGACCAGTTGGTTTCGGTGTTCGACGCCGGCGCCAAGCCCCGCGACGCCTGGCGCATCGGTACCGAGCACGAGAAATTCGTTTACCGCACCGAAGATCATCGCGCGCCGTCGTACAGCGAAGCTGGCGGCATCAGCGACCTGTTGATGGCGATGACGCGCTATGGCTGGGAGCCGATCCTGGAAGGCGGGAACGTGATCGCGCTGAAGGGTGCCGATGGCAACATCAGCCTGGAACCGGCCGGCCAGTTCGAACTGTCGGGCGCCCCGCTGGAAAATCTGCACCAGACCTGTGCGGAATCGAACCGCCACCTGAAGCAATGCCGCGAGCTGGGCGCCGAACTGGGCCTAGGTTTCCTTGGCCTGGGCTTCTGGCCCGACAAGACGCGCGCCGAACTGCCGATCATGCCCAAGGGCCGGTATGACATCATGCTGCGCCACATGCCGCGTGTTGGCAGCCTTGGCCTCGACATGATGCTGCGCACCTGCACGATCCAGACCAACCTGGATTATGGCAGCGAAGCCGATATGGCGCAGAAATTCCGGGTGAGCCTGGCGCTGCAGCCAATCGCCACCGCATTGTTCGCCAATTCGCCGTTCACGGAAGGCAAGCCCAACGGCTTCAAATCGTTCCGCAGCCATATCTGGACCGACACCGATCCGGCCCGCACCGGCATCCTGCCCTTCGTGTTCGAAGATGGCTTCGGGTACGAACATTATACTGATTACGCGCTCGATGTGCCGATGTACTTCGTCTATCGCGACGGCAAGTATATCGACGCAGCCGGCCTATCGTTCCGCGATTTCCTCGCTGGCAAATTGTCGGTACTGCCCGGTGAGAAGCCGCGGCTGGGTGACTGGAAGGATCATCTGTCCACTGCGTTCCCGGAAGTGCGGATGAAGGGCTATCTGGAAATGCGCGGCGCCGATGGCGGGCGCTGGGATCGCATCTGCGCGCTGCCGGCACTGTGGGTCGGCCTGCTTTATGATCAGACGGCGCTGGATGCAGCGTGGGATCTGGTCAAGCACTGGACGCCGGAAGACCATGATCGCCTGCGCCGGGAAGTGCCGGCGCTGGCTTTGGGCGCGGCCAGTCCTAATGGTGGTACCCTGAAGGATCTGGCGGCTGAAGTGCTGAAGATCTCAGATGCTGGACTTGCCGCCCGCGCCCGGTTGAATAACGCCGGCGATACCGAACAGGGCTTCCTCAACCCGCTGCGCCAGATTGTCGCCAGTGGCATGACCACGGCCGATCGGCTGCTGGCGCTCTACAGCGGGTCATGGGGCGGCGACATCAGCCGCGTTTACGAAGCCGAAAGTTATTGAATCATCAGCAGTATTGCCAAGTAGTGGCAACGGTGCGGGCTGAAGCAGTCTTTTGGACTGTTGCAGCAGAGACACTGCTGTTGTGCAGACAGCTTTTGCCTTTTGCTTGCCGCCTCTTGACGGCGACACGCAAAGGTTAAACACTCTCCTTTTGTCACGACCCGGACCACTCCACGGTTGGAGCCAAGGCTGGGCGATGGCCATTTTGGGGAGAAGATTGATGGGGGTGATGCGCCTTCGCAACAGCTGTGCAGCTGTTGCCTTGTTTTCCACTATTGCGGTTATCGGCAGCCCGGTTTTTGCACAGGCGGCGCCCCAGGCAACGGCCAATACAGAGGCTGTTGAGAGCGAAATCATCGTTACCGGCAGCTTCATTCG
>NZ_CAMCWT010000064.1:0-11547 GCF_945882885.1 Sandarakinorhabdus limnophila DSM 17366 | reverse complement strand
TGGTGCGCCCGGAACGATTCGAACGTCCGACCCTCAGATTCGTAGTCTGATGCTCTATCCAGCTGAGCTACGGGCGCACACCGTGCAGGCCGGGCTTGATAGCCATGCGCGCGGGGCATTGCAACCTCTTCCTTGCCGTTTTAGGCGATAAATCATGCACCGCATGGCCCAGCCTCTTGTTCTTGCCCTTTTGCTGGTCGGTTGCGCCGGCCGATCCAATGATTGGCCCAGCCTGAACCCGCGTCCCGGTGAAATCTCGCCGATGGTGCCGCGCAACGTGCCGGGTGTCGGCCGCTGCCCCAGGGCTGACGCCGACTGTGCCCCGCCGGCCGAAGCCGTGGCCCCGGCCGCGCCGGATATGCCGGCACTCACCCCACCGCCAACGCCGGCCGCTGCCGAAACCGAGATTGCCGCGCTTGAAGCGATTGTGGCGCAGGTGGAAGCCGCCGCTGCCCCAGCCCGCGCCGCCCGTGATGCCGCGCGCGCGATCGCTGCCGGCAGCGCCGCCGATTCGGCTGCGGCCTTGCAACGGGAAGCGACCGAATCCGCCCTGGGCGCCGCGCTGGCGCCACTGGCTGGCGCCGATTATCGCCGCGCGGCGCTGGCCGAAGCCTTGCGTGACGCGCCGGCTGCGGCGGTCACACTGGCGCCGCGCCTCGACGCCCTGGCCAACCGCATCGCGGCCTTGCAGGCTCAATAAAGCCCGACAGCCTGGCGCACGGCAGCGGCCACCAGATCGGCGGCCACCGTGCCGATTTCGATCAGTTGCACATCGTCCACGGGTGTCAGGCCGGGGGGCGCGGTGGAGATGGCGAAGAGGCAATCGCCATCGAACGGCGTGTGGATCGGGCGGACGGCCCGCGTCAGCCCGCCCTGCGCCATCATCGCCACTCGCAAGGCCTGGGCGCGGGTGAGCGGCGCATTGGTGGCGACCGCGCCGATGATCGTGTTGTCCCGCCCGAAGCGGCGATGTTTGGCCAGTTTGGGCATCTCCACCGGGCCGTCACCGGGCGGCGCATCGGCATAAATTTCACCGAAACTGTTGGCAGCGATCAGCGCGCCAACGATGTTGCCATCATCCAGCACGCGCGAGACGCTGCCTATGCCGCCGGCCCGGCTGCCGGCCCGCGCGCCGAACCCGGCACCGATGGGCCCGTGGCCGTCACTGCCCGGCTGGCCGGCCGCCGCAAAGGCCGCGCGCGTCAGCCGGCGATAGGGTGGGTCCATGCCCCAATCCTTGTCGCCGCCATTGGTGATATCGAACAGGATCGCGGCCGGCACGACCGGCACCGCGGGCAGGCCGTCGCCCATCGGCAGGCCGCGCCCGGCGGCGGAAAGCAGCAGCGCCAGCTCATCCCCGGCCGCCAGCCCGAACACCGAACCGCCGGCCAGCGCCAGCCCGTGGGCGCGCTCGACCAGGTTGATCGGGTTCAGCGCATCGGTTTCGCGCGTGCCAGGCCCGCCGCCGCGCACGTCCACGGCCATCACGGCGGGTTCGTGGGGCAAGATCAGGGTGACGCCGGTGCGCGCCACATCGCAATGGGCATGGCCGACGTATATGCCGGGAACCGCGCTGATGCCTGATGAGTTCATGGCGCATCCATCGGCCGCAGTGCGTGCTGTTGCAAGCCCTGCCCAACCGGCGCACTGTCGCCCTTCAACCAAAAAGGAATTTCCGCGATGCCTGCCCCTGCAATCGCGCACATCAACCGTATCGGCAGCGCGCTGCCGCCCAATGATGTGCACGAGGCGTTCGTGGATTTCGTTGGCGGCCTGATCAAGGATCGGCGCGACCAGTTGATCTTCAAGCGCCTGGTTGGCCGCAGCGCCATCGATCACCGCTGGAGCTTCTTCACGCCGGTGAAAGACCCGGACGGTTTCACCGCGGACGCCGAGGGTTTCTATCGTCCTGGCGCGTTCCCCTCCACCGCCAAGCGGATGGCGCGCTTTGCCGCCACCGCGCCGGGCCTCGCCGAACAGGCCATCGCCGGATTGGGCCTGTCTTCTGCCGAATTGAAAGGCATCACCCACTTGGTTGTTGCCAGTTGCACCGGCATGACAGCGCCGGGCATCGATCAGATATTGGTGCAGCGCCTTGGCCTCAATCCCGGCGTGGAGCGCACGCATGTGGGCTTCATGGGCTGCTATGCGGCAGTGAATTCGCTCAGGCTGGCGCATCATTTCGTCCGTTCCGATCCATCGGCGCGGGTGCTGGTGGTCAATCTGGAACTGTGCAGCCTGCATTTCCAGGAAACGGGCGAGCTGGAATCGTTGCTGGCCATGCTGCTGTTCGGCGATGGCTGTGCCGCCGCGCTGGTGACGGCTGATCCCACCGGCATCTCCCTCACCGATTTCCGCGCCGCCACGATTGCCGATTCCGCTGATGCCATCACTTGGGGTGTGGGCGATCAGGGGTTTGACATGGTGCTTTCGGGCCGCGTGCCGGCGATCCTGCAACGGGCGCTGGCCGGCCCTGCGGGCGTCGATCTGTTGCATGGCCGCAGCCCGGATGAATATGGTGTGTGGGCCGTGCACGGCGGCGGCCGCGCCATCTTGGATGCGGTGGAAACCGGGCTGGGCATCGGGCAGGGCGCCTTGAACTGGTCCCGCGAGGTGCTGCGCGAATGCGGCAACATGAGCAGCGCCACCATCATGTTCGTCCTGCAACGCATCATGGCCGGGATCGGCACCAGCGTACCCAGGGGCGTGCCGGGTTTTGCTGTGGCCTTCGGTCCGGGCCTGGCGGCGGAAAGCTTCCGGTTTGAAACGGTGGGTGCGTGAAATCCAGCGCCGTCCCTGCCGAATGGCCAAACGCGCGGCTGGATTTCTCCAAGCGCGCCGATCTGCCGGAGGTGATGGATGCCGACGGGCTTGATCCCGCCACCTATGCCGCCGTCATCGCCGATCTGGCACGGGTCAACACGATAACGCTGGCGCGCTGGCCCACCATCGCTTGGCTGCGCCGGCAATTGCCCAGCCGCGTCGGGTTCACCTTGCTTGATGTTGGCTTCGGCCATGGTGACATGCTGCGCGCCATCGCCCGCTGGCTGCAGGGGCGCAGGCTGCACGCCGAACTGGCCGGCATCGATCTCAACCCGCGTTCGGCGCCGGTCGCCGCCGCGGCCACCGATCCGGCGCTGGGCATCACCTACCACAGCGGCCGTGCCGAGGCGCTGGGCTGGCAGCCGGATTTCATCATCTCGTCGCTGGTTGCCCACCACATGCGCGATGACGAACTGGTGGCGTTCATCCAGTGGATGGAGCGCACAGCGCGCGTCGGCTGGCTGATCAACGATCTGCACCGGCACTGGCTGGCCTGGGCCGGCTTTCGCACCCTTGCCTTTGTCTTCCGCTGGCATCCGATCGTGGCCCACGATGGCGCGCTGTCCGTTCGCCGCGCTTTCACCCGCCCAGATTGGGAAGCCGCGCTGGCAGCGGCCGGCGTGCAGGCAGAAATCCGCTGGCATTTCCCCTTCCGCTGGACGTTGGAGTCATGCCCGAAATGACGGCGCCGCTGATCATCGGCGGCGGTCTGGCCGGCGCGGCGGCGGGCATCGATCTGGCCAGATCGGGCCAAGCGCCTTTGTTGCTGGAGCGCGAAACAGGCCCGCATGACAAGATCTGCGGCGAGTTTCTTAGTGGTGAAGCGGTGGCCGCGCTGGCCGGGTTGGGCGTGGACGCGCGCCGCCTGGGTGCTGTGCCCATCACCCGTGTCGAGATCAACGCCGGCCACCGCCAGGCCGCCGCTGCCTTGCCCTTCCCGGCGCTTAGCCTGTCGCGCCGGGTGCTGGACGAAGCCATGCTCGAACGCGCTGCCGCTGCCGGTGTCGCCGTGCAGCGCGGGGTAAGCGTGCGCGGCTTGGCAGATGGCGTGGCGCAGACGACGGCGGGGGACATCGCCGCGCCGGCCCTGCTGCTCGCCACCGGCAAGCATGATGTGCGGGGCCTGCCGCGCCCCGATGGGCCGGACGAGATCGGCTTAAAGATGTATTTCCGTGATGCGGCCCTGTCGCGCCGGCTAGTCGGTACCGTGGCCGTCACCTTCTTCGATGGCGGTTATGCCGGGCTGCAACCGGTGGAGGGTGGGCGGCTCAACCTGTGCCTGCTGGTCAATGGCGCGCATTACCGCGAGCTCGGCAACTGGCCCGCCCTGCTGGCGCGGTTGACCAGGGAGCCAGCCCTTGCTGCGCTGGCCGATGCCGAACCCTTGCTGCCGCGCCCGCTCGCCATCTCCCGCGTGCCCTACGGCCACCTCGCTGGGCCGAATGATGACGGCCTGTGGCGGCTGGGCGATCAGGCCGCCGTCATCCCCAGTTTCTGCGGCGACGGCATGGCCATCGCGCTTGAATCCGGGCGGCTGGCTGCCACCATGCTGGCGCAAGGGGCCACCGCGGCGGATTATCAACGCGTGCTGCTCACCCGCACCCGCCGCCCGGTGCGCCTCGCGATGGCGGCGCTCGCCGTTGCCCGGCACCCGCTGGGGCGTTTGGCGGCCATGGCTGGGCTCTCTGCCATCCCCGGCGGCCTTGCGCTGTTGGCGCGCCTCACCCGCGTCGCTGATCCGCACGCACTTGCATCGGCCTGAACCGCAGGGCACAGCCGCGCCATGCAGCAACTGCCGATCTTCGTGAACCTCGCCGGCCGCCAGGTCATCCTCGTTGGCGACGGTGAACCCGCGGAAGCCAAGGCCCGCCTCGTCCGCGCTGCCGGTGGCGAGTTGGTGGGCGAACATGCTGCCGAAGCCGTCCTTGCCTTTGTCGCAATCGAGGATGACGCTGAAGCCCTTGCTGCCGCCACCCGGCTGCGTGCCCGCGGCCTGCTGGTCAACGTGGTGGACAAGCCGGCGATGTCCGACTTTCTGATGGGCGCCATCATCGATCGCTCGCCCGTGATCGTTGCCATCTCCACCGCCGGCGCATCGGCCAGCCTTGCCCGCGCCTTGCGCACCCGCTTCGAAGCCCTGCTCCCTGCCAGCCTCGGCCCGTTGGCGCGCGCCATTCTCGCCGCCCGCGACGCGGTGGCCGCCCGCCACCCCACCCCCAATGATCGCCGCCGCCTCTGGGAACGTGCACTGGCGCAAGCGGGGCCACTTGATCCCTTCGCCGCACTGCCCGATGCGGACGCCGCTGTGTCGCGCGTGATCGAAGGCAGCTCCACTGCCACTCCTCAATTGCGGGAGATCGCGATCACCAGTGACGACCCCGGCGACCTCACCCTTAACCAGCTGAATGCCCTGGCCCGCTGCGACGCGCTGGTTGTGGTCGGCGCCGTCGTCCCCGCCATCATCGACCGCGCCCGCCGCGACGCGGCGCGACTGGACGCGGTGCCTGATCCGTTGCCGGCGGGGCTGACGGTGGTGCTGCGGGACGAAGCGTAAGAGGGCCTCCGGCGGGCAGGGACGCAGTCCCTGCACCCGTTCGATGATGGGCTGCCCAAGCCATAGGCGCGCACATCAGCGCTGCAGGCGAGATTGATTGCCTGCAGCGCTGGTTTGGTGTCTGAATCGCTTGCCAAAAACGAAAGTGGGTGCAGGGCCTCAGGCCCTGCCCGCCGGAGGCCTCTTACTCTTTCCCGCTACTCTTCGAAGCCGCCACCAGCGCATCCCAGGTCGCCCAATCGATGGCACGGCCGGGGTAGGCAACATTGGCGAATGGCCATTTGGCGCGCACCCAGGTCTGCACCAAGGCATAGAGTTCCGCATCGAAGCCGGCGTCATGTTCGGTCTTGGTCACCCATAGCCGCACCACGGCATCATAGCCGCCGACAGTGCTGGGCGAGATATAGACGCTGCCGCGCTCGCGGCGGCCATCCGGGGTGAGCACGCCATAGGCGAAGGATTCGCGTTTGCGGAAGCGGGCCGCTTCGTTCTCCATGTCGGCCATAGCATCGGCAGCGGTGAGGTTCTTGTGCGGCCAATCCGTGCTGCGGGTGAAGGTCCTTTGCAGATGATCGATGGACGACATGTAGGCTTCGTAATCGATCTTTACCAAAGCTGGGCCCAGCGGCACGAGTTTGAAGGTGGCCGTTTGGGCCGCGACGGGCACCGTGAAGCCGGCGGGCACAAGTTGTGCGGCCTGCGCAGGCTGGGTACTGGCGGCAAGGGGTGTGCACAGTGCGATCAGCGCCCCGATCACGGCTGCAGGGAAGCTCCTCAGGGCAGTCATGCTTGCTCCTCGATTACGCACATCGCCACAGAACAGCGGGTGTTGCGGATTGGCAAGTCGCCCCCGCGTCAGGCCTTGCTGATCAGGGCTGTGCAGCCAGTTGCGCGGCATAGAGTGCCACCCGGCCGCGAACCGGCGCTTCATCGCCCACATTGGCGGGCAGGCCAAGTGCCGGCAGCGTTTCCCGCGCCGCAACGCTGCCCTGTTCGGGGTGGAGCGAAATGGCGATAAGGATGGCGGTGCGCTGAGCGGCGGGAAGGCGGGATTTGAGCTCGGCAGCGACCAGCGTTGGCAGCTGGGATTGCTGCGGTTCAGTATCGTAAAGATCGGCTACGGCGGCGATCAGCAGCAGGTTGCGGGCGCGCTGGGTGAGATCGCGTTCGGCCGCGGCGGGCCAGTTTTCGATCTGGCGCTGCACCCGCGCCAGCGCGCTGGCCGTGGCGGGATCGGGCGGTGATATCGCGATGGGGGCGACATTAGCCGGACGCTCCAGCAATGCTGGCAGAGCGTAAATTGCCAGATCGGCGTGCGGCATCGGCGGGCCGGGCCGGTGCCAGACCAGCGCCGACAGGCCGATCCAAGCTGTGAACATGAGCGCATAGGGCCAGCGGCGCGGCCACAGGAAGGCGACCAGCAGCGTCGTCGCCGCCGTGCCGGCCAGTGCGAATAGCGCAGAGCTGGCCGCGCGGGTGCCGGTGCTGGTGAGCGCCGTCTGGATGGCCGTGCTGGCCCATTGGGCGGGCAGCAGGGTGAGCAGCCAGGCCGGCAGCATCGCAGCCGAAACCAGCATCGCTGTCTCTCCCGCGACCACGAACAGCGCCATCAGCCAGCCGTTTCGCCCCATGGCGCGTGCAAAGAGCGTGCCGCGCGCCGCAAAGCTAAGGCTGGCCACGATCACCGCCAACCCGGTGGAAAACGGGTGCGGCAGGGCGGGCATGCCCAGCGCTCGCGCGATCAGGATCAGGCCCACCCCGGCAAGCAGCGCCAGGCCCAGGCCGATCCACAGCCGTCCAGCCGCTGCCGCGGCGATCATGCCCATGCCCATCAGCCCCACCGCCAGGATCGGTCCCCCGATCAGCGCCAGCGGTGCCGGCGCCGGCGCATCGCGCAGCAGCAGCATGGCCGCAATAGGCAGCACGGCCCCGGCCAGCACCACGGTCAGCCAGGCCAAGGGGGGATTATGTGCAAGGGTTTTCATGGCCGGCACATTGGGCGACACACCGGGCCGTGTCGAGCCGGGGCCATCAATGGCAGGCCTTGCCGGTGAAAGTGGCTATGATCGGGCAAGGGCCAGCCTTGCCGCTGGTGCATTCGCTGAGCAGGCCGGCCAGCATGGCCTTGGCGGCGGCGAGCTCGGCCATTTCGGCATCGAGCGCGGCCAGCCGCGTGCGGGTGAGCGCCTGGACGCGGGCGCGGTCGTCGCTGGCATCCAGCGCCAGCAATTCGGCTATTTCCTTCAGGCTGAAACCGGCGCGCTGGGCGGCGCGAATGAAGCGCAGGCGCTGCACGTCGGTTTCGTCATAATGGCGCACGGCGCCGCTGCTGGCCGGAACCGCCATCAGGCCCTTGCGTTGATAGAAGCGCACGGTTTCGACGCCGACACCGGCGCTGGCCGCAAGGCGCGCGATAGTGAGATTGGCCATGGCTTGACTCTGTATCGTGGTACGGAGGGTATGACGCTTCGATCAGTGATTCGCCAAGGATGATTTCGATGGACGCACAACTTCCCCGTACGGCCCGGCTGGTGCGCATGGCCTTGCCCGATCATGTCTGCCCGTGGGGGCTCAGGGCGCGCCACTTGTTGCGCAGCAACGGCTTTTCCTTCGATGAGCAATTGCTGACCAGCCGCGAGGAGGTGGAGGCCTTCAAGGCCGCCAACGGCGTGAAGACCACGCCGCTGGTGTGGATCGCCGGCCAGCGCGTTGGCGGGCATGATGATCTGCGCCAATGGCTGGGGCTGAAAATGCATGACCCCAAGGCGATCAGCTATCGCCCGGTAATTGCGCTGTTCGGCATGGCAGCGGCGATGGCGCTGGCGGTCAGCATGGCGACGATGGGCACACCGTTCACGCTGCATGCGGCCGAATGGTTTGTCGGGATGGCGATGTGTCTGCTCGCCTTCCTGAAGCTGAAGGACATCGAGGGCTTTGTCACCGGCTTCATCGGCTATGATCTGCTGGCGCGGGCATGGTTGCCTTATGCCACTGTCTATGCCTGGGCCGAAGCCGCTTCAGGCGTGCTGATGCTGTCGGGCCAGCTGGTCGGTGTGGCGTCGGGCATCGCGCTGTTCATCGGCTCGATCGGTGCGGTGTCGGTGATCAAGGCGGTTTATATCGAGAAGCGCACGCTCACCTGCGCCTGCGTTGGCGGCGGCAGCAACGTGCCCTTGGGCTTTGTGTCGCTGCTGGAGAATGTGACGATGATCGCCATGGCCTTCTGGATGTTGGCGGTTCATGGAGCGGCATGATGTTGCGAATGTTCCTTCTTGCCCTCGGTCTGCTGCTGCCCACGCTGGCGCAGGCGGGCACCTATGATCTGGTGGTGGAGCGGGCAGCGATGCAGATCGTGCCCGGCCGCACCGACAGCGTGATCGCGATCAACGGCACCGTGCCCGGCCCAACTTTGCGCTTCAAGGAGGGCGAGGAAGCGGTGGTGCGCGTCACCAACAAGTTGAGCGCCACAACCTCCATCCACTGGCATGGGCTTCTGGTCGATGGTGCCTATGATGGTGCGCCGGGGTTCAACGGCTTTGCCGGCATCGCGCCGGGCGAGACCTACACCTATCGCATCCGCATCCGGCAGAGCGGCACCTATTGGTATCACGCCCACAGCGGGGGCCAGGAACAGGCCGGGCAATATGGCGCGCTGATTATTGCGCCCAAGGCCGAGGACCCGATCAAGTCTGACGTGGAGCATGTGATCCTGCTGTCGGACCACACGCGTGAAGATCCAGCCCGGGTGCAGAAAAATCTGAAAAGCGATTCCGGTTATTACAACTGGAACAAGCGCACGCTGCCCGAACTGATGCGCGACGCGAAGAAGTTCGGGATGAAGGCGACCATGGCCGAGCGCGCGGCGTGGGGCGACATGCGCATGGATGCGACCGACATTGCCGATGTCACCGGCTATGCGCTGCTGATGCAGGGCAGGCCAACCGCGGCGGAGCCGACTCTGGCCTTCCAGCCCGGTCAGCGCGTGCGACTGCGCTTCATCAATGGTTCGGCGATGAGCTTCATGGACATTCGTATCCCCGGCGTGCTGATGACCATCGTGGCCGCTGATGGCCGCCCGGTACAGCCGGTGACGGTGGATGAATTCCGCATGGGCGTCGCCGAAACCTATGACGTGATCGTGGAGCCACCGGCCGGCGCCCATGCCCTGTGGTTGGAAACACTCGACCGGCGCGCCAGTGTGCTCGGGCGGTTGACCAGTGATCCGGCGCTGACCGTGGCCGCACCGGCCGCTCGGCCGAAACAGGTGCTGCTGCTGGCCGAGATGGGCCATTCGATGCCAGCGCCGGGCGAGGCCTGCACGGCCGAACACGCCGCAATGGGCCATTGCCAGATTGCCGGTGTGACTCCGGCGGCGGCAGCGGCTGATCCCGATTGCCCGCCTGAGCATGCCGCCATGGGCCATTGTACCCCCAAGGCACCGGTTTTGGCGGCAGCGACTGACCCCGACTGTCCGCCCGAACATGCCGCAATGGGGCACTGCACGCCAAAGGCCTCGGGCCCGCATGTCGGCACGGCGGTGGCGCTGGCCGAGAAACCTGCCGACGGCACGCCCTTCCCGGTGGTCGACTACGGCTATGGCAAGGATCCGATGGCCGGGATGGACCACAGCAAGATGAAGGGCATGATGGCCATGCCGGTGCTGGGCAAGGAAGGCGATACCGATGGTTCGGGCCGCGTCTTTGGCTGGGCTACTGGCGCGCCCTACGGGGCGCGTGTGCTCTCCATGCGCGATCTGGTGGCTCTCTCGCCCAAGGAAGCTGCGCCGCCGACGCGGGAGATCATCGTGCGCCTCCAGGGCAACATGGAGCGTTACATCTGGACGTTGAACGGCCACAAGTTCGGCGAAGGCCCGCCTATCGACGTGAGGTTTGGCGAGCGCGTGCGCGTCACCTTCATCAACGAAACGATGATGGCCCACCCGATGCACCTGCACGGCATGTTCTTTGAAGTCGAAAACGGCCAGGCACCGGGCCTGATGCCGGAAAAGAACGTGATCGTGGTGGCACCGGGGCGCACCCAGTCGATCATCCTGACGGCGAACGAAGCCGGCGAATGGCCGCTGCACTGCCACCTGCTCTATCACATGAATTCGGGCATGATGGGCAAGCTGGTGGTAGCCAATGTGCTGGGCCCGGATGGCAAGGCGGCGCCAGCCGTGCAGCACGTCCATTGATGCGCGCCGTTCTGCTCGCCGCGCTGCTGGCGGCGCCCGCCTTGGCCAAGGATGGCCACGGCCACGGCGATGCCATCAACAACTACACGCTGGTCGAAGAGGCGGACATCACCCGCTTTGACGGCAAATGGGTCGCCAACTGGGAAGTGCAGGGCTGGATTGGCGGCGACGTGAACAAATTCTGGTGGCGCACCGAGGGCGAGACCAAGGGGCCGCGGCTGGAGCAGAGCGAGTTCCAGGCGCTCTACAGCCGCAACATCGCGATGTTCTTCGATGCGCAGGTTGGCTTGCGCCACGATATCCAGCCCGACGCCCGCAGCTATGCCGTGGTGGGCGTCCAGGGCCTGTCGCCCTTGTTCTTCGAAACCGAAGCGCATGCCTTCTTCGGTTTCAAGGGCGACGTGCTGCTGCGGCTGCGCCAGTCGTTCGATCTCAGGATGACCAACCGGCTGGTGGTGCAGCCCCTGTTTGAAACCGACATCTATCTGACGCGTGTGCCGGAGCGCTTGATCGCGCCGGGCCCGGCCATCATCGAGGCGGGCGTGCTGACCCGCTACGAAATCACCCGCCGCGTGGCGCCCTATGTTGCGGTGATGTTTGAGCGGCGCCTGGGCGAGTCAGCGCGGCTGGCGCAGGCCGCGGGCGAAAATCCCGGCGGCTGGTCGCTGCGAACGGGTGTGCGCTTCTGGTTGTGACGCCAATAATCGCCGGGGCTTCACATTTCGTGATCACCGGACTTGGTGCACAGGCTGCAATCGCCGCCGGAGAGCGGTACAGGGTCGCGTATTTGGCCCTAGCAAAGCAGGCGGGCTTCGGCGCAGGGTGAACGCATGAAGATGCCAGAACCCGACGCTGCTGTCATGGCCCGACAGGCCCAGATTGCCGCTGCCCTCGCCGCCATTGTGCCGGATGGGGTAATCGCCGATGCGGCAGGCGTCTCAGCCTATGGCAGCGACGGGTTGGTAATGTATCGGCA
>NZ_CAMCWT010000063.1:0-12074 GCF_945882885.1 Sandarakinorhabdus limnophila DSM 17366 | reverse complement strand
CCCGCCCGGTGCTGGCCGCACGGTCACGCCATCGAGCACGAACGTGTAATTGCCGGCGGCATAGCTGGCCGGCTCGCCTTCAAGCACCGCATATGTTTCGCGGCGGTGCTGGCCACCGAACGACACCTGCAGCTTGCCTTCACCCGCATCGAAGCTGCGGGTGACATCCAGCGAGCTCACCCATTCCGTCGAGCGCAGCGCGCCGACATAAAGCTCAGTCGGGCTCGTCGGCCCCAGTGACGGATTGAGCGTTTCCACGCCGCGCTGCCGGGCACGGTTCTTGCCATATACAGTGGACAGGTCCCAGTCCCAGCCCGACGCGTTCCCGCGCAAGCCGAAGGCGAATTCATAATCCTCTTCCTGGATGATCAGGGTCGGCCGGAAGCCGTTCGGATAGATTTGCGGCAGGCTCGCCGAGTTGCGCGGAGTACGATAGGTGAACACCAGATCGGAGCGGCGCTGACCGAACGTGCCAAAGCTGTAGGCCTCCACATCGCCGAAATCATATTCCAGATTGTAACCCAGGTTGAAGTTGCGCACCGGGAAATTGCCGAAATTGGTAGTGACCAGCCGGTCGATGCTCGCTTCGCGGGGATCAGGCTGGCCGCTCACCAACGGATAAAGCCGAACCGTGCTGGCAATCGGCTGGGCGCGGTTGGAAATTTCCTGCTGCCGCGCCGAACCGAACAGGTTGAGCATGCCATTGTCGCCCAGCTTGGTGGCAAAATTGGCGTTCAGGATATAGGTTTCGCCATCGCTGCGATCATAATTCTGCCCGGCGGAAAAATCGACCGATCCGCCTTCCTTGTCCTTCAGGATGAAGTTGACGACACCGGCAATGGCATCGGAACCATATTGTGCCGCCGCGCCATCGCGCAGCACTTCCACACGGCCGATTGCCGATTGCGGGATCATGTCAAGATCGACCGGCACCGAGCCGTTGTAGAGCGCCGACACCGCGTTGATCAGTGAGGTGCGATGACGGCGCTTGCCGTTGACGAGGATCAGCGTCTGATCCGGATTAAGCCCGCGCAGGCCGCCGGTCTGGATGATGGTGGCGGTGCCGCCGCCGGCGCGCTGCGGCGCATTGAACGACGGCACCAGCAGGTTAAGCGCCGAAATGGCGCCGAACCGGCCGGTGCGCTCCAGTTCCGGGGCACCGATTACATCGATGGGCACAGGGCTGTTGGCAATGGTGCGCGCCACCCCGCGCGTGCCGGTGACGATGATCAGGTCGCTGCTGGCCTCATCAGCCTGCGCCGCGGTCTGCGGCGACGGAGATGCAGCCTGCTGCGCCAGCACCGGCCCTGCCACTGCGGCAACGGCCACCGTAGCCAGCAGATGGAAGATATTAGTCATGGCAGCAGCTCCTTTTGCCGATAAAAATTGCCATCGGTAATACGAACGAGGCGATTTTTTCTACCAATAGTACTTAGATTGCATGAACAAGCTAAAATAACCTATCCTATGATTTCTAACGAGATTGTATCTTCATGCGTCGCCCTGAAAGCGCCAGAAATTCTCCAGATTTTGCTTTTGGAGCAGAGGGTTGCAGATTCGAATCCTGTCTCCCCGACCATAATGAAAACTGCCCCGGCAATGATTGCCGGGGCAGTTTCGCGTCAGAGGCCAAGCGTCAGAAGCGCTGGCCGAACTTCACGCCGAAGAATTGCGGCCGGATCGGGAAGCTGCGTGACGAGCCCGAGCAGATCGAGATCGCGCAGAAGGTGTTCGTCGTCAGGATGCCGCGGCGATCGAACGCATTCTGGATGAACAAATCCACCGACCACTTGTCCTTCCTGACGCCGGCCGAGAAATCGAACGAGACAAAGCCCGCCGAGTTGCCGAGCAGTTTGTTCAGTTCGGTATTCAGATCTTGGGTGGCGCCGGTCTGATACAGGGCTGCACCCTGCACGTAGGCATCCATCTTGCCCAGCACCGTGTCATAGCGCACCGAGGTGGTGCCCTTGAATTTGGGCTGGCGCGGCAGGCGGGTGCCATCGGCGGCCGCGACTTCCGGCGTGGGCGGGTTGCCAGGCACGAAGGCGCCAAGCGTACATTTAGTCAGCTGGGCGATGGACAAGTTGGTGGCGTTGGCGGCAAAGTTGCAGAAATTGCCCTTCAGCTTGCCATCATTGTACGCACCCGACGTCGACATGGTGAACTTGCCGAGCCGCAGATCGGCATCGAACTCGACCCCCTTCACCTCGGCATTGCCGGCGTTACCGGTGATGCCCGCGCCCTGGGCGCCGGCGACAATCACCGTATATTGTAGGTCATTCCACTTTTCGAGGTATACGGCCGCGTTGAGGCGGAAGATGCTGCCCCATGTCGTCTTGAAGCCGATTTCATAGTTGGTCAGGTCTTCCGAGCGGAAGGGCGCCACGCCATAGACCTGGCCACCGATGCGCAGCGGACGGCCCTGGCCACCGGGACGGAAGCCGGTGGAATAGTTGGCATAGATCATCTTGCCGGGGGCCACCTGCCAATCCAGCGCGACCTTGTGGGTTTGGCCCTGTTCCCGATAGATCAATTGATGATCGGGCCGCGAGAAGTTGGTGTTTAGGCAGGTCAGGCGTTCAGTGGCCGACAGCGGAGTTGGGCAGCCGCCCGCCTTGCCAGTGGCTGCCACGGTGCTGCGCACGTTCCGCGCCGATGCGGCTACACCGGCAAAGCCGACCTGGTTCAGTTCTGTCCAGAAATAGCGGATGCCGCCGGTGATCTTCAGCGCGGGCGTGATGTTGTAATGGCCCTCTGCAAACGCAGCATAGTCGCGCACGATGCGGTCCTGTTCGGTGGCGTAGAAGGCTTCCCGCTTGACGGCGGGGGTGCCCAGGATCATGCTGCCGCCCTGGCTGACCGGCACGCCGAACGAGGTGGCGAAATCGGCGCGGTCACCGCCGCCCGATTCGGTGTAGCCGGCTACATTGGCCAATCCACGCGTGGCGTAGTCGTCGTTGATCTCGTTCTTCTGATACTGGTAGAAACCGCCGAACGTGATGTCGACCGGCCAGCTCTGCGGCGTCTTGAACCGAAGTTCCTGGGTGAAGATGCTCTCGTTGCGATTGCCGCTGTAATATTGGGTCGGGTTCAGTAGGGTGGAGCAGCGCAGCGACGCCCCCGAACCGGTGCAGCCCGTCTTGTCGAAGAACTGCAGATAGTTTTCATAACCAGGGCCAAATTTGTCATAGGCCACCGTGTAATAAGTATAGTCGTTCAACAGCTTTTTGTTACGGCGGAAATAGCCGGTGGCGCTGACCACGTCGAAATCGCCGATATGGCCGTGGATGGTGGCCTGCGCCTGGTACCATTGGTCGTTCTGGCGGGTGTCGTCATAATCATGCACCTTCAGGTCGCCCAAACGGGGATCGAAGCCGAAATAGCCCAGGGAAATCTGCTTCTGTGCGGTGATCTGCGGGTTGATCGACCAGCCCTCGACCGGTTCCCACAGCAGCGACAGGCGGCCGCCGACTTCATCGATGCTGTTGTAGTTGTTCTTCGCCTTGCTGGCGTTGTTCAGCGTGAGCCTGGTCAGCGGGTTCTTGTCGCCCAGGTTCAGGATGGCCGGGCTGCCGTCGGCAAACTTGCCGTTGTTGGCCACGTTGTCGACGTAACCACCTTCCTTGCGGTAATAGCCCATGGCGCGGATCGCCAGCGTCTCGGTGACGGGGATATTGATAAAGCCCTGCGCCTGGCCGCCGAAATCGCCACCGCCGAACTTGTTGGTTTCCAGGTCCATGCCGCCCGAGAATTCGCCGAGCTTGGGCTTGTTGGTGATGACGCGGATGGTGCCGGCCAGCGAGCCGGCGCCGAACAGCGTACCCTGCGGGCCTGACAGCGCCTCGATGCGTTCCACGTCATACACGTGGACATCGGGCAGGCCACCCACGTTGATCGAAATATCGTCGAGATAATAGCCGGTGGCAGGGTAAGCGCCGCCGGCCGGCACGATGCCGCGGAAATATACCGCCGTACGGCCCGGCCCAAGGCCGGCGAACGAGACGGACGGGATAAGCGCGGCAAAATCGGTCAGGCCCTTCACGCTGCGCTGCTGCAGCGTATCGGCGCTGAGCGCTTGCATGGAGATTGGCACCTTCTGGATGCTGGTCGCCGTGCGGGTGGCGGTAACGATTATTTCTTCAAAACCCGTTTCCTCTTCGGCGGCAACGGCGGCCTGATCATCGGCGGCAAGCGTCGGGCTGGCAAGGCCGGCCAAAATGGTGCTGATGCCTAGCAACCGGATGAATCCCGCTCGGTTACTGCCCTGGAGACGATCTTGCATGCGTGTCATGTAGCTGTTCCCCTATGAAAACCCGACCAAAATTTTATCTCGCCCAATTTACGCTTTTTACGCAAGCCATGCTTGTTATATTTTTGCAATTTTATCGTAATGAATTGGCACCGCTCTCCTATGCGCCATTCGCCCCATCCGCAGGGGTGCGCCCGCCGATTGTCTGTTCAGCCTTCAGCGACTAGCGTTGGGAGACAGATTTGGGGAGCGACATGCAATCGGGCAGCACGCGATCACAGCCGATGGGGACGGGGGCAGCCACGGCCGAATCGGCGCTGGCCACCGCCACGGCACAGCTGGAAACTGATCCCGTCGCCGCGCTTGCCGCGGCCGAAGCGCTGCTGGCCAGCGCGCCCGATCTGCTGCCCGCCGATTTCCTTGCCGGCCAGGCGCTGCGCCGACTTGGCCAACTCGAAGCCGCCGTTGCGCGGCTTTCGGCGCTGGCGGCGCTGGCACCGACCGTGCCGGGCGTGCGCTGGGAACTGGCGTTGGCCGCCGCTGCTGCCGGCCAGCCGGAAACGGCGATCACCGCGCTTGAACAGCTCACTAGGCAATTGCCGGCGGTGGCGGGCGGCTGGTTCCTGCTTGCCAGCCAATATCGTGCGGTTGGGCGCGCCCGCAACGGCTGGCTGGCCGATCTGAAGGGGGTGAACGCCGCGACGCAGGATCCCGAGCTGGTGCAGGCCGCGTTGGCCATGCACCAGGGCAAGCTTGACGCCGCCCTCGCCCTGCTGGTGGCCCTGCCGGACCCGCCGGCCCGCCGGCTGGTTGCCGAAATCCGCTGGCGCCAGGGCGACATGCCGGGCGCCATCGCCGGATTGGAGGCGGTGCTGGCCCAGGCGCCGGGCTATGACATGGCGCGCGAATTTCTGATCCGCCTGCTAGTGCAATCCAACCGGCTGCCGGATGCACTGGGCCATGCCGAAACGCTGGCCACCTCGCCGGTGGACAATCCCGGCCATGATCTCATCCTCGCCTCCGTGCTGGTGCATCTGGGCGAGCAGGGCAGGGCGCGCGGCCTGTATGAAGGGCTGCTCGCCTGCAATCCCGGCCAGCCGCAGGTGTGGCAGAACCTTGGCCATGTGCTGAAAACGCTGGGCGAACAGGCCGGCGCGGTCAGCGCCTATCGCGAGGCCGTCACCCGCCAGCCCACGCTGGGGGAGGCCTGGTGGAGCCTGGCCAATCTGAAGACGGTGAAACTGGGCGCGGCCGAGATCGCCGCTTTGCAGGCGGCGCTCGCCACCCTGGCCGGCACCGCCGAGCCGCGCGCCGAAGACTTGTTCCACCTGCACTTCGCGCTGGGCAAGGCGCATGAGGATCTGGGCGAGGCCGAGGCTGCCTTCCGCCATTACGCTGAGGGCAATCGCCTGCGCCGCGCCGGGATCGTGCATGATGCTGATGCCTTCTCCGCCGAAATCGATGCCACCGTTTCAACCTTCACCGCGCCATTCCTAGCGGTGCGCCGAGATGGCGGCTGCCCCGCGCCTGATCCCATCTTCATCGTCGGGCTGCCGCGTGCCGGTTCCACCCTCATCGAGCAGATCCTTGCCAGCCACTCCTGCGTGGAAGGCACGATGGAACTGCCCGACATGATGATGATCGCCAGCCGGCTGGCCGCGCGGGTGGAGGCAGGGGAGTTCGCCGATTTCGGTACGATGATGGCGGCGCTCACCCCGGCGGATCGCCAGCGGCTGGGCGAGGAGTATCTCGAACGTACCCGCATCCACCGCAAGTCCGGCAAGCCGCGTTTCATCGACAAGATGCCCAACAACTGGCAGCACGTCGGCCTGATCCGGCTGATCCTGCCCAACGCCACCATCATCGATGCCCGCCGCCACCCGATGGGCTGCTGTTTTTCGGCGTGGAAACAACATTTTGCCCGGGGGCAGGGCTTTTCCTATGATCTCATCGATGTTGGCCGTTATTACCGCGATTATGTGCGGCTGATGGCGCATTTCGATGCGGCCACGCCCGGTGCCGCCATCCGTGTTATCTATGAGGAGATGGTGGCCGACACCGAAACCCAGGTGCGCCGCCTGCTCAGCGCTGTCGGGCTGGCGTATGAGCCGACCTGCCTTGAGTTCTGGCGCAACGATCGGGCCGTGCGCACCGCCAGTTCCGAACAGGTGCGCCAGCCGATCTTCACCGACGGCGTGGACCATTGGAAGGCCTATGCCGGCTGGCTCGGCCCGCTGAGCGAAACACTGGGCAATGTGGCAACGCTATACCCGGCGGTGCCGCCCGATCTTGCGCCTATTTGATCACGCCACTGCTGGCGAGCGTGGCGCGCAGGGCGTTGTTGTCGGCCATGCTCACCCGGCCGGCGGTGCGCACGGCGGCAATTTCGGCGGCCTTGAACGGCTTGGCAGGCTTCGCCGGCTTGCCCAGCGTGACGGCGTGGCTCAGGATTTCGGCGATCTCGGCATCTGCCATGCTGGCCATGCCCGGCATCACGCCCATCAACGGCGCGCCTTCCACCGTAATCGGGCCGGCCATGCCCCACAGCACGACGCGCGCCATATAGGCCCGCCCTTCCGGGCTTTGGGCGATGGCAGCGGCGCGGCCGACAAGGCGCGGAAACTGGCCGGTCAGGCCTTCGCCGCCGGCCTGGTGGCACATGGCACAACGCGCCACGAACGCCGCCTTGGGTTCGGCCGCCGCGGGCGTTGCCAACCCTGCCACAACAAGAAGAGCCAAATGCCAGCGATTTGAAATCATGCCGATTTTTCCTTGCCAACAGGATAGTGTAGCCCGGGGTGGGCCACGATGCGAGGCGAATACTGGACAGTCATCAAGGCGCCGTCAAGCCGGCCTCCATGGGGTAAACCGCGCATCGCTAGACGCCAGCAGACGGCTGCGTTAAGTCGGAGCCAATGACAAAAACAGGCAAAAAGCCGGCGCTAGCGGCGCCTGTGCGTCCGGGGATCTATGGGCGCGGCACCGAAACGGTGGATCTGATCCTGAATGCCGCGCTCGATGTGCTGGTGGAAGAAGGCGCGGCCGCCTTCACGCTGCGCCGGATCGCGACGCGCTGTGGCATGCAGGTGGGCCGGCTATCCTATCATTTTGCCCGCAAGGAATTGCTGATCCAGCTCCTGCTCGATGATCTGCTCGATTATTATGAACGTATGCTCGACGAAACGGTGCGCCAGCCGCACCTCGATCCGGCCGAACAGCTGCGCCGGATGATCACCCTTGTTCTCGATGATATTGGCACCAAGCGCACCACGCATGTGTTCACCGAACTCTGGGCGCTGTCTAATCACAATCCGGCGGTGGCGGAACGGGTGGCGGCCTTCTACCGCTATGCCCACGCCAATATCGCGGCCGCCATCGCACCGCTAAATCCGGCGCTGTCGCCCGCGCAACTGGACGTGGTGGCGCGCTTTGTCAGTTCCGCGCTGGAAGGCACCACCATCTTTGCCGGCCACGGCAAGCCCTGGGCCCATCAGATGCCGCAGATGCAGCGCCTCGCCTTGCACTCACTGCTGCACCTGGCCCGCACCATAAAGTCCGAAGACCTGCCCGATCTCGGCTGATACTCGCTACGTTATTCAGGAATCGTGCCGGCCCGCGCGCTGGCTTGACGAATACTGGACATGCGTCCAGTATAAATTTTCATGGCGTCGGGCATCCGGTCGCCGGTTCGGGGTCGCCGGCCTGAAGTGGGCAAGGGGGCGGCTGCCGAGTGGGCTTTTGGGGAAGGGCTTTGGCACGCATGATCAGGGGAACCACATTCGGGCTCGGCACGTTGGCAGGCGCAGCCCTGATCTCGGCGCTTGGCATTGCGCAGGTCGCCGCTGCCCAGCCCGCTGCTTCGGCAGCCGCTCTGGCCTCAGTCGAACCGGAAGAGCCCTTCACCCACAAGCTGCCTGAATGGTCCCCGCACTGGGGTTTCGTGCGCGGCGGCTGGGAAAATGGTGGCACTCGCATCTGGAACGGCGATACCGGCAAGATGGTCGGCCTGGTTTCCACCGGCCGCTGGTCCGATCTCGCCCTCGATCCCAAGCGGCGCTTCATTTACGTTTCGGAAAGCATCTGGACCAAGGTGAACCGCGGCACCCGGCAGGACATGGTATCGGTCTATGATCCGGTGAACATGGCGCTGGTGACGGAAATTCCGCTGCCGGGCCGGCTGATCATCGGCACCCAGAAGAATAACTTCGTCATCAGCGATGATGGTAAGACAGGATTTGTCTATGATTTGAGCCCGGCGTCGTCGGTAATCGTGGTCGATCTGGAAAAGCGCAAGGTTGGACGGGTCGTCGAACTGCCAGGCTGTGCCAGTCTCGTGCCGGTGACAGGCGTCGGCTTTTCGGCGCTGTGCTCCGATGGCACCATCGCCACGGCGGCTTTGGGTCCGAAGACCTCGACCGTCAGCCACAGCCAGCCCTTCTTCAAGGCCGCCGAAGACGGCGTGTTCGATTCCTTCACCTATGACCGCACCAAGGGTGAGATCGTGACGATCACTTACACCGGGCTTATCCGCACGGTGAAGCTGGGCGCGACGCCTAACATCGGCGATGCCTGGTCGATCCAGGCGGCCGCTGGTGTGCGCCCCGGCGATACCCGCCCGCTTGATATCAACTGGTTCCCCGGCGGTCGCGCGGTGACGACGCTGCACCGCGCCACCGGCATGCTGTATGTGCTGATGCACCGCGGCGAATATTGGACCCAGAAGGCCGATGGCGAGGAAATCTGGGTGGTCAACATGGCGACCCGCAAGGTCGTCAAGCGCGTGCCGCTGAAAAAGCCGATCGGCAATATCGAGGTGACGCAGGACGCCAAGCCGTTAATCTTCCTGTCGGGTGACGGCGGCGTGGTGCAGGTGATGGATGTCGCCACCTACGAGATCAAGCATGACATCGGACGAGGCGGCGGCGGCATGATCGTCGTGCCGGACGTGGATTGAGTGGAACAGGCGCTGCCTCTTCTCGGTGTGGCGGCCAGCGTCGCCGTGGCGCTGCTGTTTGCCGTCGCCGGCATCGACAAGCTGCGCCACCACGATCTGCTACCCGGCGTGATCGCCAATTACCGGTTGCTGCCCGATGCACTGGTGGCACCGGCGGCGGCGCTGCTGCCGGGGGTGGAACTGCTGCTTGCAGCCGGGCTGCTGCTCGGCTTTGCCCCGCTTGCACCAATGGTGGCCATCGCGCTGCTGCTGGTTTTTGCGGCGGCCATGGCGATCAACATCGGGCGCGGCCGGCGCCATATCGATTGCGGCTGCGGCCACGCCGGGCTGCACCAGCAACTGGGTTGGAGCCAGGTGGCGCGCAACCTCCTGCTGGCCGCGGCGCTGTTGCCGGCGCTGGCGTCAGGGAGGGATGATCTGGGCATGGCCGATGTGGGCCTTGGCGCGGCGGCCGGCGTTGCCCTCTATCTGTTGTTGCTGATGTTCTCGGCAGTGGGCGCATTGGCTGCGTCTGCGCCTAAGCAGGGTTGAGGAAGGGTTTTGATGTCAACCTTGGGACTGATCAACGAAGCGCTGCAGTGGCTGGTCCTGATCGGCCTTGGCGTGGCCGGGCTGGCATTGGCGCGTCAGGTGGGCGTGCTGCATGTGCGCGTGGCGCCGGCCGGTGCGCTTGATGCCAATCGCGGCCCCGCCATTGGTGACAAGGCACCGGTGACGCCGGTGACGACGCTGGAAGGGCGCCCCTATCTGATCGGCGGGCCTGCACAGGGCCTGCAACTGCTGATGTTCGTTTCGGCCTCCTGCCCGATGTGCAAGAGCCTCATTCCGGTCGCCAAGTCGTTCGCCGCCGCAGAGCGCGTGAGCCTGGTGTTCGTTGGTGATGATGATCCGGCCGCGCAGAGGGCGCTGGTCGCCAAGCATGATCTGGCGGCCTTCCCGTTCATCAACAGCGACGTGGTCGGCCGGCTGTTCGAGGTGGACAAGCTGCCCCACGCCGTGCTGCTCGATGCCACGGGCACCGTGCTAGCCAAGGGGCTGGTCAACAGCCGCGAGCATTTCGAAAGCCTGATCATCAGCCACGAGATGGGCGTGCACAGCGTTCAGGATTATATTGCGGGCCTGCCGACACCGGCGAAGGTGGACGCATGAGCGGGAGCTTAGGGGGAAAAGGCATGAAGCGTTTCGATATCGATGGCCTTGGCGAGAAGCTGCTGCGCAAATTTGCCGGCAACAGTTCGCGCCGTTCCTTCCTCACCAAGCTGGGGGCCACGATCGTGGCTGCGCCGGCCTTCCCGTTGCTGCCGGTCAGCCGGGCCAACGCTGCCACCAAGGATCGGTCGCCCGAGGCCAAGACCGCCTTTGCCCGCAACGCCCAGACCAAGGATGACACCAAGTGCGATTACTGGCGCTATTGCGCTATTGATGGCAGCCTGTGCTCCTGCTGCGGCGGCGGCATGAGCAGCTGCCCGCCCGGCGCCGAACCGTCGCCGGTGTCGTGGGTTGGTACCTGCATCAATCCCGATGACGGCAAGGCCTATCTGATCGCCTATCGCGATTGCTGCGGCAAATCGGCGTGCGGCCAGTGCGGTTGCGACAACACCGATCGCGAAACCCAGCTGTACATGCCGCAGCTGAACAACAACGTGATCTGGTGCTTTGGCACCAAGAGCATGGAGTATCACTGCTCCACCGCCGTTCTCATCGGCAAGGCTTCGTGACGCGCGGGCCGGGCTGAACCATGGCTCTGCCCACCCGTTTGGTCTGGGCGCCAGCCGGCGCACTGGTGGGTCTGTTGCTGCTGGTCGCTGCTGCCCCGCCGGCCGTTGATTATCGGGCGCCCGGGGATGAAACCGGCCTGCCGGTCAGCTACCCGGCCGATATGGACGTGGCGCAATCCGATTATGTCGAACAATGCGGCGGCTGCCACGGCATCAAGGGCAATGCCGCGCCGGCTGAACTGCCCAATCTGCAAGGGCGCGTCGGCTGGTTCATGTGCCTGCCTGAAGGCCGCGATTATTTGATGCGGCTGCCCAACATCGCCCGCAGCCGCATTGACGACAATGAACAGCTCGCCGCGCTGATGAACTTCATGGTGTTCGGCCTGGGCGGCAAGTCCACGCCCGCCGGCACCAAGCCCTTCACCGCCGCTGAAGTTGCGGTTGGCCGAACCCGGGCCTTCACCTCGGTCAGCCTGATCAAGACCCGCGCGCAGATCGTCGAAAAGGTGATCCAGAAATGCGGCGCGCCGGCCTCGCTGCGGCTGATGTATCCGCAAGGAACCAGCGCCATGCCGATGCTGGCTGCGGCCGGCAAACCGCCCAAATCCTGACCGCCCCTTCCCACCCGGGAAGGTTCAGCTCACGGCTTCGGCGGCTGCCAGCGCCATTCCAGCGCCTGCAGTTGCGGCGTGGGCGTGGGGGCGAGCAGGGCATAGGCGATGATCATGCCGCGCTCGCACTTCCACCAAAATTCGCCTTCCAGCGCGCCCCTCGCCGATACGCCGGGTGGGTTCGGGCAGCGGCCGGCCTTGGCGGTGATGGCCGCGATATCGGCGCGGCGATGGGCGGTGTCGCGGTCCATCAGGAAATTCACCGCCAGCCCGGCGTTTCCAACATCGCCCGTGGTCAGCACCTTGTGCATCGGTTCCGCCAGCCCGGCCAGCGCCGGAGACAGTGGCAGCACATCATTGGGGGCAAGGCCGGCTTCGCGGATGGCGATCAGCGCGTCCCACGTGGGGGCGGCTGGCCCGGCATAGGTGCGGTTGGTCAGCACGAAGGCGCCCCATCCGCTTTCCGGTGCGATCAGCATATAGCTGCCATAGCCGGGATAGCCGCCGCCGTGGAACGCCACCCGGCCCAGCGTGCAATCATC
>NZ_CAMCWT010000062.1:0-12355 GCF_945882885.1 Sandarakinorhabdus limnophila DSM 17366 | reverse complement strand
TCGGGCCTCAACAGTCTGACCGCCGGTGGCATCATCACCGCCGGTCCGGCCCGCGGCACCTATTTCGGCCCCGGCGGTGCCATCCGCCAGTATAATTATGGCCCCAATCGCCTGAACAACCGCGAATGGACGATCGGCGGCGACTGGGAACAGGGCTTGCATTTCGATCGGACCTCGCTGCAGCCGGAAGAGAATTTCGCCGGCGGCTTTGCCCGTGCCAGCTTCGATGTGCTGGAGAATTTTACAGTATTCGGTGAAGCCACCTACAACTGGAGCCGCGCCTTCAACGATGGCGGCTATTTCACCAGCAAGGGCAATATCACAATCCGCACCGATAACGCCTTCATCCCGGCATCGGTCAAGGCGCTGATCGGCACGTCCAACCTCACGCTCGGCTCATGGGACAGCGACCTTCCGTCACGGCAGAGCAACAATACGCGCCGGCTGCAGCGCTATGTTTTTGGTTTCAACACCGATTTCGATGCCATCGGGCTCGACTGGAATGTTGACGGCTATTATCAGCACGGAGTCACCAAGGCGCGCGAGCAGCTGCTGCAGACGATCAACCGCACCAAGCTGGATTTCGCTCGCGACTCGGTGCGGAACAGCGCCGGCCAGATCGTCTGCCGCGTCACCCGCGATGGCAGCACCAACGCGCTGGCAGCGGGCTGCCTGCCCTACAACAGCTTCGGCATCGACGTGAACAGCCAGGCTGTGGTGGATTACATCATCGGCGATCCGTTCCGCATCCAGACCTTCAAACAGGACGTTGCCGCGCTGAACTTCAGCACCAAGATCGACAATGGCCTGATCGATCCGATCGGCCTCGCCTTCGGCATTGAACGCCGGCGCGAGGCAATTTCGGGCGTGGTTTCGCCCGGTGCCGAAAGCGGCTGGGTGGTTGGCAACTATCTGGCCACCAATGGCTCCTACACCGTTACCGAGGCCTATCTGGAAACGCTGTTCAAGCTGCCGCTCGGCCTCGAACTATCGGGCGCGGCCCGCTATACCAGCTACAGCCAGACCGGCGATGTCGTCACCTGGAAGGTGGGCGGCGCCTGGCAGCCGATCCCTGACCTGCGCCTGCGTGTAACCCGTTCGCGCGACATCCGCGCGCCCAATCTGCAGGAACTCTTCGCGGCCGGGACGCGCAACACCAACTCGCTGTTCGATCCGTGGCAGAACGCCAACTCGGTCCGCTTCACGCAAACCGTCGCCGGCAACCTTGCTCTGGAACCGGAAGAGGCGGACACGCTGGGCGTCGGTGCCATTTTCCGGCCGTCGTTCCTGCCGGGCTTTGGCCTTTCGGTCGATTATTATGACATCAAGATCAACGGGGCGATCGGCACCATTGGTCCGCAGAGCATCATCGACCGTTGCTTCGATGGCAATCTCGCTCTTTGCCAGCGTCTCACGGCGATCATCGGCGGCAACAATGTGGCGTTCGGATCCCCCGGCTTCACCCAGGCGCGTGGCGCGCCGGGCGTCTCCGAATTTCTGGTCGCCAACAGCCCTTTCAACTTCCTGACCCAGCGCGTCCGCGGCATCGACATCGAAGCCAGCTATCGCTTCAGCCTGGATTCGATTGCGTCGGCCCTGCCCGGCAATATCGCTATCCGTACCGTGGCGACGCACTATATTGAGGATTCGGAATCGAACGGCGTGGATCCGCCCACCGACACCGCTGGCGAGAACACGCTGAGCGGCCCGCCGAGCTGGATCTATCGTGCCACGTTCGATTACACCTTGGAGAACTTCACCACCCAGATCGCGCTGCGCGGTGTGTCGGGCGGCGTCTACAACAATCTGTGGGTGGAATGCACCACGGGTTGCCCGGCCAGCAACGCGGTCAATCGCACCATCGCCAACAACCGGATTCCCGGTGCGGCCTATGTCGATGCCTCGTTCGCCTACACGCTGCCCAACGAGAAGTTCAAGCCGCAGATCTATCTGCGGGTGCGCAACCTGTTCAACAAGGATTTGGTTCCGGTCGGCAAGGGCCCGTCGGACACGTCGAACGTGGAAGTGTTCGGCAACCAGACGCTGTATGACTATCTGGGTCGCACCTTCCTCGTGGGGATCAGGTTCAACTTCGCCGGCTGATCCCAGCTGGCGGCAATCTCGGGGAGGAGCTTGCCATGATCGGGAAGGCATACAGCGGGCGCGGCGGTCGGGCGATCCGGCTACTGTTGGCCGGAGCGATGCTGGCCAGTGCTGGCATCGCCCAAGCCCAGCAGGGCGGGATGGACATCAAGCCGGTGCCATGGACGCCGATCGCCGATGGCTTCACCTTCGCGGCGGTGGGGGATCTGATCTACCTGCGGCCGATGCTGGCTACCGTCGAGCGGCAGGCGCCTGCGATGGTCAAGCTGCTGCGCGATGCTGATGTGGCTTTCGGCAATTTCGAAACCAGCGTGCTCGACCTGAAGACGACGAAGGCAAGCCCGGGGGCCGAATCTGGGGGCACTTGGATGCTGGGTGCGCCGGCCATTGTGCCCGATCTGGCCAAAATGGGCTTCGACATCGTCGGTCATGCCAACAACCATACGGTCGACTGGGGTGAACAGGGCCTGCTCGAAACGCTCGACCATCTCGAGAAGGGCGGGCTGGTCGCGGCCGGTACCGGCCGCACCATGGCGGCCGCGCGGGCGCCGCGCTATCTCGACGTGCCTGCTGGCCGCGTGGCGCTGATTTCGGGCACCTCTAGCTTCTCGCCTGGGTCGCGCGCCTCCGATCCGCTGGGCGAAGTGCCGGGCCGGCCGGGCGCGAACACGGTGCGCACCGAACGCGTGGGCAAGGTCAGCGGGGCCGATCTCGCCGTGCTGGCCCGCGTGGCGAGTGCCCGCGCCGGCACGCCGGTGCGCATCGGCGGCGTGCGCTATGAAGCGACCGATATGCCGAAGACGCCGGTGGAGATCAGCTATGTCATCAACCAGCGCGACGAGGCGGCCAATCTGCGCGCCGTGCGCCAGGCCCGCCAGGTAGGCAACTTCGTCGTCTACACGCTGCACAACCACGAACCGGGCAACGGCAGCCAGGTGCCGGCGCAGTTCGCCGTCGATTACGCCCACAAGCTGATCGAAGCCGGCGCCGATGTCTATGTTGGCCATGGCCCGCACCAGTTGCGCGGCATCGAGATCTACAAGGGCAAGCCGATCTTCTACTCGCTCGGCAACTTTGCGATGATGAACAACAGCCTCGATGACGTGCCGATGGACATGTATGAGCAGTTCGGCGTCAACCCCACCGATGCAACGCCGCCTGAATTGCTGGCGGCGCGCAACAGCCGCAGCTTTGCCGATCCGGTGTTGTATGAATCGGTGATCGCCGTTAGCCGTTATGTGAAGGGCCAGGTCGCCGAGATCAGGCTGCACCCGATCGATCTCGGCACGGCGGTCGAAGGCGCGGCGAAGGGCGTCCCAGGCACTGCCAGTCCGGCCGTCGCGCAGCGCATCCTCGAACGGATGCAGCGCCTCTCCGCGCCGTACGGTACTACCATCACCATCGAAAAGGGCGTGGGCGTGATCCGCCTGCCGGTGCAATGATCGCATTGTGCCGCCTGTTTTCATCTTCCACCAATTGAGGCTGATCTGATGCGCACGCTGTTCCTTGCTGTCCTGCTGACCACCGCTGCCCCGGCCTTCGCCCAATCAGCGAGCCTGGTGGCCGCGCATGCCAAGATCGCCGCCGATTATGACAAGACGGTCGCAGAGGTGATCGAACTCACCGAGATCCCTGCACCGCCTTTCAAGGAAACCGCCCGCGCCCAGCGCGTGCAGGAGAAGTTCACGGCGCTGGGGCTGGAGAATGTCCATATCGATGCGGTCGGCAACGTGATCGGCACCCGGCCAGGCAAGGACCGTGCGGCCAAGGCGCTGCTGGTTGCCGCCCACCTCGACACGGTGTTCCCGCCCGATGTTCCGATCAAGGTGCGCCGCGAAGGCGATACACTGCACGCGCCGGGCATCGGGGACACCACGGTAACGGTGGCAGCGCTGCTCACCTTTGTGCGCGCCATGGATGCCGGCAAGGTGCAAACCCCGCGCGACATCATTTTCGTCGCCAATGTGGGCGAGGAAGGCCAGGGCGATCTGCGCGGCATCCGCCACATCTTCTCGGCCAGCCCGTTGAAGCCCCGCATTGGCGATTTCATCAGCTTCGATGGCAGCACTGTGGGCCGCATCACCAACAGCGCCGTCGGCTCCCGCCGCTATCGCGTCGCCTTCAAGGGACCGGGCGGCCACAGCTATGGCGCGTTCGGGCTGGTCAATCCGATGGTGGCCATGGCCGGCGCCGTGAGCGGCATGTACACAATCTCGATACCGCAGGATGTGAAGACCACCTATGCCGCGTCCACGATTGCCGGCGGCACATCGGTCAACTCCATTCCAAACCTGATCCTTGCCGAATTCGACATGCGCTCGGCTTCGCCGGCCAATCTGAAGACCGTGGAAACCCGCTTCCTGCAGATCATCCAAGAAAGCGTGGCCGCCGAAAACGCCGCCCGCGACACGCGCTATGGCAAGATCAGCGCCGTGCCTGAACTGATCGGCGACCGCCCGGCCGGCAGCACGCCGGCCAGCGATCCGCTGGTGCAGGCGGCCGCCAAGGTGCTCACCGCCAATGGCTATGACGCCAACCTCACGGCATCATCGACCGACAGCAACATCCCGATCAGCATGGGCATTCCGGCGATCACGCTGTCGGCAGGTGGCGGCGGCTTCCGCGCCCACGCGCTGGACGAATATATCAGTGTCGAACGAGGGGCCTTCGTGAAGGGCCTGACGACGGCATTCGACATCGTGGTGGCAGCAGCCGGGATCAAGCGTCCCTAGGGGGGCTCCCGGCAACCGCCACCAGCAAGGCGGCAGGCCGCGCGATCGCCAGCCTGCCGGGAAAGGGGTGCGAGGTGACATCGAGGCAGCAATGGGCCCGGGTGGCCATCACATTGGCCATTGCGACCCTGCTGGCCCCGCTGGCGCCACCGCTGGCGGCCGCGCCCAGTATTGAAGACAGTTTCGCCATGCTGGATTGGCGCAATGTCGGGCCCCGGCGTGGCGGCCGCTCCATCGCGGCCACCGGACATCCGGCGCGACCGAATGAATATTATCTCGGCGCAGTCGGTGGCGGCCTGTGGAAGACGGAAGACGGCGGCGCCAGCTGGCGCCAGGTCACAGATGGCCAGATCGCCAGTTCATCGGTGGGGGCGGTGGCGGTGGCGCCCGGCAATCCCGACATTGTCTATATCGGCATGGGCGAAGGCCAGTTGCGCGCCAATGTCATGCAGGGTGACGGTGTTTACCGCTCGGCCGATGGCGGCAAGACATGGCAGCATGCCGGGCTGGCCGCCAGCCGTACCATCACGGCGCTGCGCGTGCACCCGCGCGATCCCGATATCGTCTATGCCGCCGCGCTCGGCGACCCCTATGCGCCCGGCGAGGAGCGCGGCGTGTTCAAATCCCGCGATGGCGGCAGGAGCTGGACGCGCATCCTGTTCCGATCGTCGCGCGCCGGTGCAATCGATCTAGCGCTCGATCCGGCCAACCCCGATATACTCTATGCTACGCTCTGGCAGGTTTATCGCAAGCCCTGGCAGCTGTGGAGCGGCGGCCCGGAATCGGGCATCTTCAAGTCGACAGACGGCGGCGCCAGCTGGACGGAGATCACCCGCAATCCCGGCTTGCCCAGGGGCGTGCTCGGCAAGATCACCATCGCGCCCTCGCCGGCTGATCCAAACCGGGTGTGGGCCAATATCGAGGCGGAAGACGGCGGGCTCTACCGGTCAGACGATGCCGGGCGGACCTGGACCCACGTCAACGGCGACCGCAAGTTGTGGCAGCGCAGTTTCTATTTCCTGCGCGTGCGCCCCCACCCGCACGATCGCGACACGGTGCATGTGCTCAGCTTCCAGCTGGAACGCTCTACTGATGCCGGCAAGACGTTCGCGGCGGTGCGCACCCGGCACAGCGACGTGCATGATTTGTGGCTGGATCCCGCCAACCCGGCGCGCATGATCGTCGCCGATGATGGCGGCGCCAGCGTATCGGTGAACGGCGGCCGCAGCTGGACCGAGCAGGATTTTCCTACCGCCCAGATCTATCGCCTCGCGGTCACCCGCGGCTTTCCCTATGAACTGTGCGGCGCCCAGCAGGACAATTCGACCGTGTGCGTGCCCAGCCGGCCGGCCCAACGCTTCGGGCGGGTCTCCCACGTCGACAGCTTTGCCGATTTCACCACCATCTCGGGCAGCGAGAGCGGCCATGTGGCCCCGCATCCGGCCAAGCCCGACGTGTTCTTCGTGGGGGAGACCAACGGCCTAATCCGCTTTGATCGGGCCCGGGACCAGGTGCGCGATGTCCAGCCCTGGCCCTATTCGGTGATGGGCCAGCCGGCCAGCAGTATGAAAGAGCGCTGGAACTGGAGCTTCCCGATCGTGTTCGCGCCCCAGACGCCGCACGCGCTCTATGCCGGTTCGCAGCATCTGTGGCGCAGCCTTGATGAGGGCCAGAGCTGGCAGCGCATCAGCCCCGACCTGACCCGCGCCGATCCGGCTACCCTGGGCGAGACCGGCGGCCCGATCCGCCCCGATCAGGACGGTCCGGAAGTCTATGGCACGATCTTCACCATTGCCCCGTCGCCGGTGGCGGCCGGCATGATCTGGACCGGATCCGATGATGGCCTCGTTCACCTGACCCGCAATGACGGCCGCAGCTGGGCGAACGTCACGCCGGCCGGCCTCGCGCCCTTCACCAAGATCAGCTTCATCCACGCTTCGCGCCATGATCCGGCGACGGCCTATCTGGCCGCCAATCGCTACCAGATGGGCGACCGCCAGCCGATGCTGTGGCGTACCGCCGATCATGGCCGTACGTGGCAGCGCATAGACAGCGGCCTGCCGCCCGAGGATTTCGCCCACGCCATCATCGAGGACAGCCAGCGCCCCGGCCTGCTGTTTGCCGGCACCGAACATGGCGTGCACATGTCCTTCGATGCCGGCCAGCACTGGCATCGCCTGTCCCGCGGCTTGCCCGACACCCATGTCTCCGGTCTCGCCGTGGTCGGCAACGAGCTGGCCATCGCCACCCATGGCCGCAGCTTTTTTGTGCTGGAAGGGCTGGAGACGCTCCGTCACCTCGCGGCCAATGGCCCGCCCGCGACGTCGACCCTGTTCCCGCCGGCAGCGGCCGTGCTGGACGTGGTGCCGGCCCGCCTGCACCTCCACCTGACGCGGCCGGTGACGGCGCCGCGCCTGACGATCAGCGATGCGGCCGGCACCATCGTGCGTCGCCTGGCGTTGCCCGCGCAGCTTTCAGCCGGTGCCCACGTCATCGGCTGGGATCTGCGCCACGATGGAGCCACCGTGTTCGACAACATGATCCTGGAAGCGCCCAACCCGGCCCAGGGGCCGCTGGTGCGCCCAGGCACCTATGCGGTGACGCTGGACCTTGGCGGCGAGACGCTGACCGCCAGCGTGCCGGTCTCGCCCGATCCACGACTGGAGCCGCTGCCGGCGGGCGCATTCGCGGCACGGGAAACGCTCAGCCTCGCCCTGCGCAATGCCGTCTCGCTCGCCAACCAGACCGTCCTCGACATCAGGGCCGAAAAGGCCCGACTGCTGGCACAGCCGGGGCAGGGTGCGGCGGCGCGGGCCCGTGACGCGCTGGTGCAGGAACTGGCGGCGGTGGAAGCGACGCTGTATCAGGTTCGCAATCAGAGCCCGAAGGACAAGATCGCCTACCCCATCCAACTCAATGACAGGCTGGCCCATTTGATGGCGCAGGTGGACGAGGGGCATGGCGCACCAACTGAGGCGCAGCAGCAGGTATATGACACGCTGAGCGACGAGTTGGACAGGGCCTTGGCGCGCTACCGGGCGGCGCTTCGCGGCCGGAAACCGGCATGACGGCTGCGTGAATGTGGACATAGCCGATTGTGATCTGGCCCAGCTTATCGGCCAGAGCGTCACTTAGGCTTTTTGTCCTGACGGTCGCACTTGCCGCGCAAGCAGTGAGCCCCGCAGCCGCAAAGTCTGTCTCCCCGCCCGCACGTCCGGGCGAGATAGAAAATGGGGCAAAGGATGCGTTCCTTACGGTCACTGCGCCAGCGCTGCCCGGACATGCCGTCACGTAACTGGTCGGTTTGACACGTGACGCTTTGCGAGAACGGCAACCGCGCACAACCGCCAATGCGCTGCGCCTTACATGCCAGCCGTGGCCAGAATAGTGGCGAGACCGATGCGCTTCAGCTTGACATTGTTGGCCTTTTCAATGCCGATCCATTCTTCTAGGGAATGGTTTCGCCCGCCAGTTGCCACCCGCGAGATCGTAATGGCCGGAATGCCAAGGCTGATCGGAATGTTGGAGTCGGTCGAACTGGAACTGTATCTGAGCTTTATGCCCTCCGCCGCATAGGCGGCGGTGGAAAACTGAACGATATCCGCACTCAGCGGGGTTGAGCCGGCCGGGCGATCGCCAACAAGGACTGGCTGCACGGTGATACGCCCGTCGCGCGTGGAGCGCGCGACGTTTTCGGTCGCGGCGGCATCGTTCAGTATTGCAAGGAATCGTTGCTCGACCTTGGCGAGTTCCTCGGCCGTTGCCGATCGCATGTCGAATTCCATCCACACTTCACCCGGAATGGCGTTGACAGAGGTGCCGCCGCCAACGACGCTGGCGCTGTAGGTCGTCTTGGGATCGGTGGGGACAGTAACCTTGTACAGGTCAACAACCGCTTGCGACATGGCGGTCATTGGATTGACCAGCCCGAACGCGCCGAAACTGTGCCCGCCGGGCCCCTTGAAGGTGACGCGGTAGCGCTTCGATCCGGCGCCCCCGATGGTCAGGCTGTCCATGCCGCCGCCGTCGATGGAGAAAAAAGCCTTGGTGCGGCCCTGGTATTTCCCCTTGGTGAACAAGTGACGGACGCCACGCAGGTCGCCGCGGCCTTCCTCGCCCACGGTTCCGACAAACAGGATATCGGCCTTGGTGCGGATGCCGGCCGCATTCATGGCATTGATGAACGCCAGCTGCGTGGCAAGGCCGGTGCTGTCATCGCCAACACCCGGGGCGAAAAGCTTGTCACCCTCGCGGCGAACTTTGACCGGAGTTCCCTCTGGAAAGACGGTGTCGAGGTGCGCCGAAACGACGATCAGGCCATCGCCGCCGCCTTTGCGCAGGCCTGTCACATTGCCCACGGTGTCGATCTCCACATCCGTAAGTCCTTGGGCGATGAATATGTCGCGATAGGCCTTGGCGCGGGCGGTCTCCTTGAATGGGGGCGCCGGGATTTCGGTAAGGGTGATGATGTCGGCAACCCATTTGTCGTGTCCGGAATCGATCGCCGCCATGGCCTTGGCGAACACCGGGCTGGACTCGATGCGCTTGATGGTTGCCACGGCAGCGGGCGTGAGCGCCGCGAGCCTATCTGCTTCGTCTTCGGCTTGTGCAGGCGCAGCGATTGCAGCGCCGCCCGCGATGGCCGCGACAATAATGGCAGCGACTGGCAACCGGACCCTGATCCCCATGAACTTTTGCATGTCTGCCTCCCCTCAACAGTGATCGCGCACTGGGCGGACTGTGGATCAACCGGGACGGGCGTCAACCGTTAACGCGCCTGACCGGAAAGCCCGGCTACCAAAAGTCCAAGCAAATCTGTCACGGTGCGCCGTTGCACCATCGCTAATGGCAGATGCATCATGACCAAGCTAGCCATCCTATATGAACACCCCACGTGGTTCGAACCGCTTTTTGCGGCACTCGATCGGCATGGCATCGACTATCAAACCGTTTCACCAGGCTCCGCCTATGACCCCGCTGACACGGCAGTGCCTGCGCCTTTGATCCTCAATCGCATCGCGATGTCGACGTTCTTGCGCGAATCCGTGCACCCGATTTTTTGGGTGCAGTCGCTGCTGGCAAGATTGGAAGCTGCCGGCGCTTATGTACTCAACGGCACGCGCGCGCTTGCCATGGATATATCCAAGGCCCGGCAATTGGCGCTTATCAGCCCGACTGGGCCTGGCCATTCCGGCCATCCGATCGGCCATCGCCGGGCCACCATAGCGAAACGGCTTGTGATCAGCCAAAAAATGCGCCGAAATGCGGCACTGGGTTCGGCAATTACGCAGCGCATCATAGGCCTCGCGCACCTGATATGTATGCAGGCCATTGCATCACCTGCGCCCATGCACAACAAATATGGCCCGGCTCTAAGCCCCGCTAGATGAAATCAGGGAATCAGGTCAGAACCCGCAATCTGGCTCGTGGTCCAACACCAACCGAGCCGCGCGCTCATGTACGTCAGGCGCATGGTTGTTCGTCGCCTTTCGCCTAAGGGCTCCACCTTCGCAGCAGTTGGAGCCACCGGCAAACACGACGCGGTTCAACCCAGCCATTGCTCGCCACTATTTCTGCTGCATTACCTCAGTTCCGTTCCAGCCAGGTTCTGGCGGGGCGAGGGTGTAACGCTCGGCACGTTCCAACAGTGTGTCGGCTGCCAGATCTCCCGGGCACAGGGCCGCTGCTGCTTGAAAGTGCTGGCTGGCTGCCTCAACGGAGCCGGCCCAAAGGCAGGCAAGGCCCTGTTCATAGGCATCGCGCGCCTGGAGCCTGGTGGCGGCCACTTCTCCAAAGCGCCCCAGAAGTTCATAAACGACAGTTCCCTGCTGCCGGCCTTTTACGGCAACCCGGTCAAGGCGGCGCCATTCAAAGACATCGCCGGTTTCATCGCGCAGTTCTTCGGATGCCATGATTGACGTGCCATAAACCTTGTTCAGTCCCTCCAGCCGGCTGGCGAGGTTCACAGCATCACCCAGCGCGGTGTAGGCAAAGCGCTCCTGCGTGCCCATGTTGCCGACGACGACGTCGCCAATGCCAAGTCCGATCCGCGCGCGAAACTCGACCCGCTGCCCGGCAAACTGCGACAGGCGGTGCTGGGCATTGAGGGCAGACTGGCAGGCGCGAATGGCATGATCCGGCAGCGCCGTTGGCGCGTTGTACAAGGCCATGATGCCGTCGCCCATGAATTTGTCGACGGTGCCGCCCTCATCACTGATGGCGCTGGTCATGAGCTCGAAATAATCTTTCAAGGCTTCCACCAGATCCTCTGGCGAGAGCCCCTCGGAAATCGCCGTGAAGTTTGCGATGTCGGAAAAATGGAGACTGAGGCGGCGGCGTTCGCCGCCAAGTGTTGCCTCTTGGCCGTCAGCCAGCAGGCTTCGTACCAGATCCTTGGGCACATAGTGACCAAAGGAACGCAGGCTCGCCTTCATGGACTCGATGGACAGATTGAGACTGGCGATTTCGCGCACAATGGATCGCAAAGGCACCGTACTGGAGAGATTGAACTGGCCGATGTCCTTGAACTCCCCCGTAATCGCGGAAACCCGGCGAGAAATATTGCGGCTCACCAGGCCGATTAAAAACAGCTCAAGCGCAATGATCAGGATAATGATGGCAGCAATGTCACGATTGGTTTCCTTTAATCCGCCAATGAAATCGTCCGTCGGAGAGATCGTCAGTATTTCCCAGTCCTTGCCGAATTGCGGCGGGAATGGCTTTCCAGCAACGATGAACTGCTGACCGGATTTATCAGTGAACAAATGGGGATGTTGAACGGCTTTGTCTCTGAGGCCGATGGCCTGCGCAAGCGTGGGATCAGCAATGTCGTTCAGGCTTGGAAGCGCCTCCTTCGCGGCGTTTCTCGGCACCATCAGGTCACGGTGGGACGCGGCGATGAGCCGGCCCGATTGGTCGTAGATCAGGGTGATGCTGTTGGCGCTCAGCCGATGTTCGTCGAGATAGGCGGAGATGTTGGCGAGCGTGATGTTTGTGCCCACAAAGCCGACGAAGGCGCCGCCTGAAAAAACCGGCGTGCCAAGCGACATGACCAGGGAGCCTGTGTCGGGATTAATGGCCGGCTCGCCAAGCGCAAACCGGCCACTTGCCTTGGCTGCCACGTAGTGGGGCAATTGGCGCAGATCGAGTTTGGTTGGTTCGGTATAGTCCTTACCCGTACGTTCACCCCAGGCCGCATAGAATGTTCGGTGGCGGACGCGGGCGGCACCGGGGGCATAGGCTTCGATATAACCGGCGTGCCAGTTTGCACTGGCGGGGATCAACGGGTCCGAGCGGCGTCTGTCGGCGTCGATCCGCGAGACCACCCGGTGATAGCCATCCTCGAAACTTGTGTAGATGGCGTCGATATGGTCTGCGTCGATCAGGGCATGCCACAGCAGGTTGTTGGCGCCGTCTGCGCGGAATTGCCGGGGATTGGCAGCAGTAACCGCGGCGACAATCGCCATGTTGCGGGCAACTGAATCAATCAGTTCGACTGATGCCTGTTGTGTTTCAGCCAT
>NZ_CAMCWT010000061.1:0-12547 GCF_945882885.1 Sandarakinorhabdus limnophila DSM 17366 | reverse complement strand
GTGCAGCCGGCTGGCCGTGTCATCATGCAATTCGCTGGCGGCGGCGACGCGGAAATCAGCCGGGTGCAGGCGCCCGCCGGGGAACACCCATTTGCTGGCCATGAAGACATGGCCCTTCGCCCGCCGGCCCATCAGCACGCGTGGGCCAGAGCTGGGATTTGCCCCGTCGCGGCGGATCACCAGCACGGTCGCGGCATCCTTGGGCCGCAGCGAGCGGCCCTTCAGGATCGGAACATTGTCTTCATCAACCTGCATGTGGCCTCTCCTGCCACAAGCCGTGGCCTCACACCAAGGTCATCAGCGATTCGGTGGTGTAATCGGTCAACTCACCGTGGCGGCCATCGCGCACCTTCAGTGCCCAATCCGGATCGACGATCAGCGCGCGGCCAACGCCCACCAGATCGAATTCGTCGCGCTCCAGCCGGTCGAGCAGGCCATCAAGGCTGGCCGGCTTCGACGATTCGCCGCCCATGCCGGCCACGAATTCGCCGGTGAGGCCAACGCTGCCGACGGTGATGGTCGGCTTGCCGGTGAGCTTCTTGGCCCAGCCGGCAAAATTCAGGCCTTCCGGCCCATCGAGTTCGGGGAATTCCGGTTCCCAGAAACGGCGCTGCGAACAATGGAACACGTCCGCGCCGGCATCGGCCAGCGGGCCAAGCCAGGCCGCCAGTTCGTCCGGCGACGGTGCCAGACGGAAAGCGAAATCCTGCTGCTTCCACTGCGACAGGCGGATGATGACCGGGAAATCGGGGCCAACGGCGGCGCGAACGGCCTTGAGCAGTTCCACGGCGAAACGCGCGCGCAGAGGCAGCGTGTCACCGCCCCAGCGATCGTCGCGAGCATTGGTGGCGCCCCAGAAGAATTGATCGATCAAATAGCCATGCGCGCCGTGCAGTTCGACCGCGTCGAAGCCCAGCCGCTTGGCATCACCGGCGGCGCGGGCGAAGGCAGCGACGGCATCGGCCACGTCGGCATCGCTCATGGCGCGACCGTTGGTCTTGCCCGGCATGTAAACGCCCGACGGGCTTTCGGCTTCTTCCTGCTTGGGATTGCGCCGGTTGGGCAGGCCGCCGACATGCCACAATTGCGGCGCGATCAGCCCGCTCTCACTCTGCACGGATTTGACCACCTGGCCCCAGCCATCGAGCGCGGAGCCAAAGAAATGCGGCACGTTGGGATCATTGGCAGCCCCGGTGCGCTCCACCGCGGTGCCTTCGGTGATGATCAGGCCCACGCCGCCGGCCGCGCGCTTGCGATAATATTCAGCAACATTCGCGCCCGGCTGGCCGGCCGGCGAGAAGCTGCGCGTCATCGGCGCCATCACGATGCGATTGGGGAGGGTGAGGCCCTTGAGGGGGAAGGGACGGAACAGGGGATTGTTGCTCATGCGCGCTTCCTAGCCGGGCCGAGCGCGCAACGTCACCTGTCAATCTGACCCATCGGCCAGCGGATGGCGCTTGTTGACCAGTTCCACCAACGCCGCCGACGCAACATGCGTGTAAATCTGCGTCGTCGCGATATCGGCGTGGCCCAGCAACGTCTGCACGATGCGTAAGTCCGCGCCGCCTTCCAGCAGATGGGTGGCAAAGGCGTGGCGCAGCACGTGCGGGGAAATGCGGGCGGGCGGAATGCCGGCATCGGCAGCCAGCGCCTTGAGCAACTGCCACAGCCGAAGGCGCGACAGGAAACCAGCCTTCCCGCGCCCGGCCGGGAAGAGGAATTTGGCATCTTTCGGCACATGCACTTCCCAGGCCAGCACGGCGGCTTCGGCGCGGCGGCTGATCGGCACTAGCCTTTCCTTGTTACCCTTACCCAGCACCACCATGTGGCCACGACCGGCCTTGCAGGCATGGCTGGGCAGCGCCACCAGCTCGCTGGCACGCAGGCCGGAACCATAGAGGAGTTCCACCAGCGCGGCGGTGCGCAAGGATTGCGGATCATCGGGCCGGGCAGCGAGTTTCTCCGCCAGCGCCGCGAACAACCGTTCCACATCACCCGCCGCCAGCGTTTTCGGCAGTGGCCGCGCCGACTGCGGCAGCGCCAGATCACGGCCCGGATCATCGCTGCGCAGATGTTCCGCCATCAGAAAGCTGAGGAACTGCCGCACGGCACTCGCCTTGCGCGCCGCACTCGCCCGGGCCAGCGGCGCCCAGTGCCGGGCCAGCCGCGCCAGTGCCGCCGCATCGGCCGGCGCCAGCTCGCCGCCCAGCCATTCGCTGGCCTGATTCAAGTCGCGGCCATAGGCGAGGATGGTGTTCTTCGCCGCCCCGCGTTCGCTGGCCAGGCTGTCGAGGAACAACGCGATGGCCTGCCCGTCGGTTACCTTGGCGTCAGTGATCATGCGCTGCGCGTAATCGCTTCGGCAGCCAACAGCCGAGCCTCCGTCACCCGGCCACAGGCCATGAGCGACGCCACGATAGCCTCCACATGGGCCGGCGGCACATCGGCCCAGCCGCCCTGCAGGCCGGTCGCTGCCAGCAGTGCCACTTCGCCAGCTGCCCGCCGCCGCGCCGCGCTGGCCAGCGCCGCCGTCCAGCGGTTGCTGATGGTCTTGAACCCATCTCGATCCAAGCCGCGTGCCTGGCCCAGGCCCGACAGCGCCGCCACCAGCATCGCCTCCCGGCGCGGGCTGGCCTTGGCCGCATCGCGCCACGCGCGAACGTCACCCGAATCCATCGCCACGCCAGCGCCTGCCGCCAGCAGCGCCTGTGCCCGAACCCGCACATCATCATCGGCGTCCTGCGCCACCGGCCACCAAGCCCGGGCAGCGCGCGTGTTGCCTGCTGCCAGCAACGCCGCGATGATCACATCGGATCGCCCAGCCAGCGCCGCCGCCGGCTTCAGCGCAGCCGCCGCCGTCGCGGCTTCCAGCAAGCCGCCATAATCATCATCACCGGCAATGGCAGCAATCGCCTCGGCCCGGTCTTGCGGGCTGCCAGTGAAGGCATCGCGCAGGCGGCCGGCCCGGCTGTCGGCCGCGAAACCGCCGCTGGCGTCGGCCGGTGCCAGCGCCGCCACGGCACTGGCCAGCTCGTCGGCCGACAGCGTGCCAAGCACGGCCGCTTGGCGCAACAGCGCAAAGCGCGTGGCCGTCGGCAGCGCGGCATTGCGCACTGCCCAGCCGGCGTGGGCCAGGCCCAGTGCCGCCAGCCGATCGGCCGGCACCGTCACGCCCGCCGCACTGGCCACGCCGTAACGATAGGGGGTCAGCCCCTCTTCCTCCGCCCAGTTGATGCCATCGGCCCGCCCGGCGCCACCGGCCAGCACCACCACGCGCTGGGCCAGGCGCAGATCAAAGGCCGGCAAGGCTCCGCGTCGGCTGCGCACGGTATCGATCACGCCGGCCGCGGTGATATCATCGCCATCCATGGCGGCGCACATGCCCCAGGCCAGATCCCACATCACATCATCGGAAAGCGCCCGCCCGGTGGCCGCTATGGGGCACAGGCCAGCCAGATCGGCCGCAGCCAGCGACACTTCGCCCGCCACGCGATAGGTGGCCGGGGTATAGCGTTCCTGCGGCAGCACATCGATCAGCCGCCGCGCCGGATCAACAGCGCCCATCCGCACCAGCAGCCCGGCGCGGGCCGCCACCCAATCGCCATCGCCGATGCCCGCGGGCCCCGGCACCCGCGATGCCAGCGCGCGGCCCAGGGTGATCGCCACCCAGCGCGAGGCGACAGGACCCGCGATGCGGTTGGCCAGCCCGGCCAGGAAGCGTCCGTTGTTGCCGATGAAGGCATCGGCGGCAAATGCGCCACCGGCCGCATCGATGATACCGATCGGCGCGCCCGGCGGCAGCGCGGCGGCTGTTTGGGTTTCCACAAACGCCGGCGGCGTGACATCACCCGGCTGCCCTGTCAGCAACGGCGCCTGTTCGGCGGTGGCCGCTTCTGGCGTCGGTGCGGCCGTGCCGGGCAACAGCGGCGCCGGCGCGGCGGCAGGCGCCGGGGCCGGCGTATCGAAACCGGGCGGCAGCAGCGATTTGGGCGCATCGCGGTTCGGCCCAGCATCCTGCCCGACCACGGGTGCCGCCAGCAGCAGGCCACATGCGATCACTCCGGCCGATCCCGCCAACATCGCGCGTTTGCTTGCCCATCCCATGTGCCGGTGTATAGCCATGACTGCGATGGACGGCGACCCGAAAATCCTGGCAGAGCCTGAACGGCTGGCGTTGGCGGCACAGCGGCCGGTCACGCTTGTTGGCTTGATGGGTTCCGGCAAGTCCAGCATCGGCAAGCGGCTGGCGGCCCGGTTGAACCTGCCCTTCGTCGATGCCGATACCGCGATCGAGGAAGCCGCAGGCATGACCATTTCTGAAATGTTCGAACGCTTTGGCGAAGCGCAATTCCGCGATGGCGAACGGCGGGTAATCGCCCGCCTGATCGATGGCACGCCCAAGGTGATCGCCACGGGCGGCGGCGCCTTCATGAACGATGAAACCCGCGCGCTGATCCTGGAACGGACGCTTTCGGTATGGCTTGATGCCGATGTCGCCACGCTGGTCGATCGCGTGCGCCGGCGCGGCAGCCGGCCGCTGCTGAAGGGCAAGGATCCGGGCGCGGTGCTCACCGCGCTCGCCGCCATTCGCGGGCCCGTTTATGCACAGGCCCGCATCCGTGTGGCCAGCAAACCCGGCCCGCATCATGAAACGGTGGACGCGATCGTGAATGCCCTCGCTGCCGCCAATGCCGAAGAGTCCGCCCGATGATCGTTGATGTCGCGCTGGGGATGCGCGCCTACCCCCTCCATATCGCGCCCGGCCTGCTTGGCGCGGCCGCCCCGGTGCTCGGCCCGTTTGCGCGCAATCAGCGCCTGGTGGTTGTCACCGATGAAAGCGTGGCGGCGCTGCATCTGCAAACGCTTGCCGCCGGCCTGCCCGGCATCAGGCTGGAGCCCATCGTGCTGCCACCCGGCGAAGCCACCAAGGATTGGGCGCATCTGCAACTGGTGGTCGAACGGCTGCTCGAACTCGGCGTCGAACGCAGCGATGCCGTTGTTGCGCTGGGCGGCGGTGTGATTGGCGATCTGGTTGGCTTTGCCTGTTCGATGCTGAAGCGCGGCTGCCGTTTCGTGCAGGTGCCGACCACCTTGCTTTCCCAAGTGGACAGCAGCGTGGGCGGCAAGACGGCGATCAATGCGAAAGCCGGCAAGAATCTGGTCGGCGCCTTCCACCAGCCGGTGGCCGTGCTGATCGATCCGGCCGTGCTCGCCACCCTGCCGCGCCGCGAAGTGATGGCCGGTTATGCCGAAGTGGTGAAATACGGCCTGATCAACGATGCCGCCTTTTTTTCTTGGTGCGAAGCCAATGGCGCCGCCGTGCTGGACGGCGATTCGGCCGCGCAGATCCACGCCATCGCCCACAGTTGCCGCGCCAAGGCCGCCGTGGTTGCGGCTGACGAACGCGAGACGGACGACGTCCGCGCGCTGCTCAACCTTGGCCACACCTTCGGCCACGCCTTCGAGGCCGAAACCGGATTCTCCAGCCGGCTGCTGCACGGCGAGGCCGTCGCATTGGGCATGGTGCAGGCCTTCCGGCTTTCCGCCCGGCTGGGCCTGTGCCCGCAAAGTGATGCAGAGCGTGTGGCCGCCCATCTCGCCGGCCTCGGCTTCACCATCGAACCGTCGGCACTCGGCCTCACCTGCACCGCCGCGCAGCTGGTCGAGCACATGCGCCAGGACAAGAAGATGAGCGCCGGTCGCCTCGCCTTTATCCTGGCGCGCGGCATCGGTCACAGCTTCGTCTCCCGCGACGTCGCACTGGCCGACCTGGACGCCTTCCTCACCGAACAGCTGACCAGCTAAGCCTTCACTTGCGCACCCACTGGTCCGCCTTGTCTAGCGCTGGCCGCGCCAGCGCCGTTTCGGCCCGCGCGTCACCCAGCAGCCAGTGCCGCCACCACAGGCTGGTCACGCGCGCCACGCGGTCCTGCCGGGCCAGATCATCGGGGGTCTTGCGGGTGTCACCGGCAAACAACAGGTGATCGCCGCCGTCCAGCACCAGCAACGCCTTGCGGCCATCGGCCGGGGCACCAGTGAACAGGCTGAGGCGGCGGGCGCGTTGATCGGCTACCACACCAGCCGACGCGCTGGCAGGCACGCCATCAGCATTGCTGCTGATTACCAGCAGCGGCCGGCCGATGCCGCCAAATTGTGCTTTGGCCATGGCCGCATCGGCCGGGCCGCTGCTGCTCATCGCCACAAATGCCCTGAAACGGCGGTCGATCAGCGGTGCGTGTTCACCATCCGGGCGCTGGCCGGCCATCGCCTGCACCACCCAGGCCCCCATGCTGTGCCCGGCCAGCGCCAGATGATCGCTGTCGATGCGGCCAAGGTCACAACCGCCTTCGCTTGGTCGCCGCGCCAGTTCATCGGCAACGAAACCGACATCGGCGATGCGGGCCAACAGCTGTTCCGGCGCGATGCCGGCCCGCACTTTCGCGTCGCGCTCCTGCGGGGTGGCGGGCCCACGATAGACAGCCGCATCGCTGCCAGGATGTTCGAGGCGGATCACCGCAACGCCGGCAGCGGTCCACGCCGCCACCCAACGCGCGGCATTGCCGCGCGTGCCGCCCAGGCCGGGCGACCAGATCACCGCCGGCACCTTGCGCTTGCCATCGGGCAGGTTGATCCGCACCGGCACATTTCGGGCGCGTGGCCCATCGCGCCACACCGCATCGCACATGGTTGCCGCAGCCGGGGCAGCGAGCAGCAGGGCGAGGCAGGTGAACGCGGTTTTCACGCGCCCACCCTAACCCCTGATCAGGCCAGCGTTATCTTCCGCTTGCCGCGCTTCACCACGGCGGCCTGGGGCGCACTGGTGGCCATCGAAACGGTCTTGATCGTGTCCATGAACACCCAATCGCAGCGGGTTTCAGCGGCGTTGAACGACAAGGTGAGATAGCCGCGCCGGCTGGTATCGCACCATTGCATCCCCGGCGAGCTTTGCAGTAGCGCGGCGCGGATCAGGGCCGGATCAGCCTTCAGCGCCGATTCGTAACCGGGCGAGGTGACGGAGTGGACGCCGAATTCGGCCGCCACTGGCTTGCCATCCAGGCTGTGGTTGAAGGCCCAGGCATTGTGGCTGTCGCCCGCGATCACGATCGGATCGGCACCGGCATTGGCCATCGCCTTCAGCAAACGGCGACGCGCTTGCGGATAGCCTGACCACATGTCCTGCGCGCCGGGAATGCCGGCCTGCGACGCGGCAATGCCGCCCTTCACATAGCCTTGGGCGCGGGGATCGGCGCCCGGGGCAAGGAATTCCAGCGCGTTCTTCGGGGTCATGATGTCACCCATCACCACCTGCTGCGCAATCAGCTGCCAGCGCTGGCCGATTTTCACGCTCGCCGCCACTTCGTGGGCGAACCAGGCTTCCTGTTCGGCGCCCAGCAAGGTGCGCGCCGGATTCTGCCATTCGCCGCTGGCAAAGGCCTTGATGCCGTCCGGCCCGGCCTTCAGCGCCGCATTGAGGTCAAGCTGCTTGTCACGGCCGGACATGCGGGTGTCCAACGTCATCACCGAAACCAGATCGCCGAAATCATAGCGATGCCACGGCACCTCCGGGCTCATCAGCCATTCGCGGTGGGCCTTGAGCGCGGCATCGCGGCGCAAATTCCACACGCCTTCATCATCCTGGTGATTCTGGGCGCCGCCCTTCCACGTATCGTTGGCGAATTCATGATCGTCCCAGATGGCGATCATCGGGAAGCGCGCGTGGATCGCCTGCAGGCCGGGATCGGTGCGATAGCTGGCGTAACGCTGGCGATAATCGTCGATCATCAGGATTTCATCGACCGGCACGATCTCGCGGCCCGGCATCACCTGCTCAGGGTACGAACCCATCGGATATTCATAGATATAATCGCCCAGGTGGATCACCGCATCGATATCGTCACGCACGGCGGCATGGGCATAGGCGTTGAAATGCCCGAACGGCCGGTTGGAGCAGGACAGCACCGCCAGCTTCAGCTGATCCAGCTTGCCCGCTGGCAGCGTCTTGGTGCGGCCCACGGTGGACATCGAGCCATCGGGCGCGGTGAAACGATACCACAGCCACTTGCCATCAGGCAGGCCGGTCACACGTGCCTGCGCCGTGCCCCAGCTTTCCGGGCCTGCGTTGGCTTCGGCGCGGGCGATGATGCGGCTCATGCCCTGGTCTTCGGCCACTTCCAGCTTCAGGGCGGTCGCCGTGCCGGTGACGCTGGCATAGCGCGTCCACAGCGTCACCGCGCCGGGGCCGGGATGGCCCGACGCGACGCCATGGGTGAAGCCGCTGATCGGCCACAGCCGCGCCAGCGCCGGGCGCACCGGCAAGATCAGGCCGGCCGCAGTGGCCCCCAGGAAGACGCGACGATCAATGGCAGGACGCATGGCTGATTCCCCTTTAGACGATGGCGTCATTAAACCGGATATTGTGACAATTTCGAGGGAGCCCGCCGCCATGGCGAAAATGCGTGCAAAGGCCGATCTGCCCAGCAAGGATTGCGCCGCCTGTGGCCGCCCGTTCAGCTGGCGGAAGAAATGGGCGCGCGATTGGGAGAATGTGCGATATTGTTCCGACGCCTGCCGCAGCGGTGCCTATGGACGGGCGCGCGCCGGCACGACAGAATGATGCAAATTTCGCAGGAGGAATCGCCATGGCCACGCAACTGAAAACGCCAAGTGTGAAGGACCAGGTTTCCGCCGAGGAGTGGGCGCTGCGCGTCGATCTCGCCGCCGCCTATCGCCTGGTCGCCCATTATGGCTGGGACGATCTAATCTTCACCCATCTTTCGGTGCGGGTGCCGGGGCCGGAACATCATTTCCTGATCAACCCCTATAATCTGATGTTCGAGGAAATCACCGCGTCCAGCCTGGTCAAGATCGATGTCGAAGGCCATCCGGTGATGGAAACGCCCTATCTCACCAACGCCGCCGGCTTCACCATCCATTCGGCCATCCACATGGCGCGCGAGGATGCCCACGCCGTCATCCACCTGCACACGCCGCACGGCCAGGCGGTTTCGGCCCACAGCGAAGGCCTGATGCCGATCACGCAGACGGCAATGCTGATCCGCGACGAACTGACCTATCACCACTATGAAGGCGTCGCGACAGATCTGGATGAGCGCGAACGGCTGGTGGAAGATTTGGGCATCACCAAGACCGCGATGATCCTGCGCAATCATGGCACACTCACCGTAGGCGCCACCGTGGCCGAGGCCTTCATCAAGATGTATTTCCTCGAACGCGCCTGCGAAGCCCAGTGCCTGGCACTGGCCGGTGGGCAGGACCTGATCAACCACCCGCCGCAGGGCACCCCGGAAAAGGCCGCCGATCAGGGCCGCGCCGGGCTGAAGATGGTGGGCAACATGCTGGCCTGGCCGGCGCTGCTCCGCAAACTGGACCGGATTGATCCCAGCTTCCGGGATTGAGCGTCAGCTTTCGAAGCGGTTGAGCGCGTCACCGGCAAAGGCGATCACCGCCAGCCACAGCCAGCCGAACATCATAGCGGTGCCGCCCGCGGGGGCGAGCGCCGCCACCCATTTCGGCGCGCCCATCGCCAGCAGGTTCAGGTCCATCGCGAACACGAAGGCCCCGCCCAGCACCGCCCACGCGCCCGAATGGACGAACGGCGAATTGCGCCAGGCCAAAAGGCCGAACACTGCGGCGACATGCGGCAACTGGAATGTCACGCCAGTCATGATCCAGTCTTTCGCTTGGGGATCATCGATGCCGTGCGCAGCAAAGGTGCCAAAGGCCAGTGCAATCACCGCGTTCAGGCAGGCAAAAGCCGGCAGGTAGCGCGGGCGGGCGGGTGCGGTGGGTTCGCTCATGCCGGGCAGACTGGCGCGTTGAAGGGCGGTTGAAAAGCCATCAGTTCGACAAGCGATAAAGTTCGCGCGCGGTGATCATGCGCATGATCTGGTTGGTGCCTTCCAAAATCTGGTGAACGCGCAGATCGCGGAAGATGCGCTCCACCGGATAATCCATCAGATAGCCATAACCGCCGTGCAGTTGCAGCGCGCGATCGGCGACAGCCATGCCGGTATCAGTGGCAAAACGTTTCGCCATGGCGGCAAATTGCGTCTTGTCAGGCGCGCCCTCGCTCACCTTCACCGCCGCCTGATACAGCAGCGCGCGGGCCGCCGAAAGCTCGGTCGCCATATCGGCCAGGGTAAACTGCGTCGCCTGGAAATCGGCGATGGCCTTGCCGAACTGCTGGCGCTGCCGCGTATAGGCCAGCGCCTCGTCCAGCGCGCGCTGCCCGCCGCCCAGACTGCATGCGCCGATGTTGAGCCGGCCACCATCAAGCCCGGCCATGGCGATGCTGAAGCCCTGGCCTTCGGCGCCGACCAGATTCTCGACCGGCACCCGCACTTCGTCGAAATTCACCTGCGCGGTGGGCTGCGATCGCCAGCCCATCTTGCGTTCCGGCGCGCCAAAGCTGACGCCCTGCATGTCCTTCTCGATCACCAGGCAGCTGATGCCCTTGGGGCCATCAACCCCGGTGCGAACCATCGTCACGTACACATCATTGACGCCGGCCCCGGAAATGAACGCCTTGGAACCGCTCACCACATAGTGATCGCCATCGCGCACGGCGCGCGTCTTCAGCGCCGCCGCATCCGATCCCGATCCCGGTTCGGTGAGGCAGTAGCTGGCGATCTGGTCCATCGTCACCAGCGCCGACAGATACTTCGCCTTCACCGCGTCGCCGCCGAAACAGTCGATCATCCAGGCCGCCATGTTGTGGATGGAAATGAAGGCGCTGGTCGACGGGCAGCCATAGGCCATTGCCTCCATGATCAGCGCCGCTTCCAGCCGGCCCAGCCCGATGCCGCCGCCGGCCTCGCTGACATAGATCGACCCGAAACCCAGCGCGGCCGCGGCCTGCACGACGTCCTTGGGATAATGGTGCTCGGCATCCCAGCGCGCGGCATGGGGCGTGATCGCCTCGGCCGTAAAGCGGCGGGCGACCTCCTGGATGGCCTTCTGGTCGTCGGTCAGGTCAAACTGGCTCATGCACCGTCTCTACGGGGCTGGAAACGCCATGGCAATTCGTGGCAATAGCCGCAGATGAATCTTGCCCCCGCCACAATCGTCGATCAGTTGATCGACATCCACACCCAGTCCGTCGCCGCCCTGCGCGATGCGCTGAAATCCTACATCAACGATGGCGCCGCCCCTGATGGCAGCCAACGCGTGCGCGGCGATTGGGCCTACCCTGAACTGCGCCTCGAATTCTCCGGCGAACGTCGCGCGCTGCGCCCGATCCGCGCCTTTGCCCGGCTCAATCGTCCCGGCAGCTACACCACCACTGTCACCCGCCCGGCGATGTTCCGCGCCTATCTCGAAGAGCAATTGGGCCTGTTGATGGCCGATTATGACGTGGTGATCTCGGTTGGCCGCTCCGAAGTCGAAATCCCCTATCCCTATGTACTCGATGGCGCGGCCGACCTGAATCTGGAAGGCGTCACCGCATCGGAACTGGCCCGGCATTTCCCCACCACCGAATTGCAGCAGATCGGCGATGAACTGGCCGATGGCCTGTGGGACGAGACCCGCGCCGATGAACGCCCATTGGCCTTGTTCGACGGGCTGCGCACGGATTTTTCGCTGGCCCGGCTGAGGCACTACACCGGCACCGCGCCGGAGGATTTTCAGCATTATATCCTGCTCACCAACTATCACCGCTATGTCGATGAATTCGTGCGCTGGGCCTGCCGGCAACTGGGGAATGGGTATGATCGCCTCGCCTGCCCCGGTGGGCTGGACATCACCGCCGATGACCCCGATGCGACACGCGCTGCCGACGATTTGGCCTGGCGCAAGAACCAGATGCCGGCATGGCACCTGATCGGCCCCAATGGCACTGGCATCACGCTGGTCAACATCGGCGTCGGCCCGGCCAACGCCAAGACCATCTGCGATCACCTCGCCGTGCTGCGCCCCGAAGCCTGGTTGATGATCGGCCACTGCGGCGGGCTGCGCCCCAGCCAGGCCATCGGCGATTATGTGCTGGCCCACGCCTATTTGCGCGATGATCACGTGATGGACGATGTGCTGCCACCCGAAATCCCGATCCCGGCCTTGTCGGAAGTGCAGAAGGCGCTGCAGCTCGCCACCGAAAAGGTCACCGGCATGACCGGCGACGCGCTGAAACCGCGCCTGCGCACCGGCACCGTGGTGACGACGGACGATCGCAACTGGGAACTGCGCTATTCGCAGTCATCCCTGCGCTTCAATCAGAGCCGCGCGGTGGCCATCGACATGGAATCCGCCACCATCGCCGCGCAGGGCTACCGCTTCCGCGTCCCCTACGGCACCTTCCTGTGTGTTTCTGACAAGCCGCTGCACGGCGAGGTCAAGCTGCCCGGCCAGGCCAACCGTTTCTATGAGGGTGCGATTTCGGAGCATCTGCAGGTGGGCATCGAAGCGATGATGATCCTGCGCGACGAAGGCCCGGCGCTGCACAGCCGCAAACTGCGGGCGTTTGATGAACCTCCCTTCCGGTGAGGTTCAGAGACTGAGTTCAAGCTCCGATAGCAGCGCCTTCCGCGCC
>NZ_CAMCWT010000060.1:0-12551 GCF_945882885.1 Sandarakinorhabdus limnophila DSM 17366 | reverse complement strand
GCGCAAGCCGCCGTAATGCCGTCGCTGTGAAGTCCGCCCGCAAACTCACCGCCGCAGCCATCGCAACCTCCCTCGAAAGGGAATGTTGAATCAAATCACCGCGCTCTTGGGAATCGCCCACGTGAGTCAGGCTTCACGATTGTTGGTATGATTGATTTATATATGATTTAATGAATTCTGTTTATGTGGTTTTATACCTGATTTCTGTCATCGTAGCCCGCCAATGATGTTATTCTGACGGATATTCACTGATATCATCGCCTATTGAGATTGGATGCATAGCCGAAGCCCCAAAGCATCATGCTAACCATCAGCTATTAATGCAAAGCACTATCAATCCTAACGTTATCAATCTGGGGCGCACGTCAATAATCCCGATTTAAGACGTGCTGAATTACGTTGAAACCCGCTAGGAGCTGTCAAGCTTCTCCTATATGACACAAGGGACGTCAAAGGGGGGGCAATGACAAACAGCGAGCTTGCGCAGCCTGGGGGATCGCAAAGCGTGGCGGAGTATGCGGCCGTTCAGGGGCCGCCTGTTGAGGCTTTGGCGGGCATCACGGTCGCGGCGCTCGCGCTCGGATCGTGCGGCAGTTCATCATCCGGCGGCTCGACCTCGGTCGTGCCGCCAGTGGTTACGCCTGCTTTTCGCACCACTGCACTTTCTGCGTCGCGCTTCCTGGCGCAGACATCGATGGGTGCAACAGCCGATTCGATAGCTCGCGTTCGAACGCTTGGCTTCGATGATTGGATTACCGAGCAGTTCAACCTGCCGCGCTCCCAGACGCTTTGGGACTGGCTTGTCGCCAATGGCTATAATGTCGCCGGCAACGTCAACAACGAAGCGGGTTTCGACCCTGCCATGTGGAGCCAGCTGATTACAGGCCCCGATCAGCTCCGGCAGCGGGTCGGGCTGGCGCTGCTCGATTTTCTGGTTGTCGGGATCAGCGGCGCGGCCCTTGGCGGTTTTCGCCAGTTCGCGATGGCCGCCTATATCGATGTCCTTATGGACAATGCCTTTGGCAACTACCGGGTTCTGCTTGATCAGATCAGCACCAATGCCGCAATGGGGTCATTCCTGACCTATATCGGCAACCGCAAGGCCAATACGGCAACAGGTGCCCTGCCCGATGAAAATTATGCACGCGAGCTGATGCAATTGTTTACCATCGGGCTGACGGAGCTCAATGCCGATGGCAGCCAAAAGCTCAATGCAGGCGCACCGATCGAGACCTACTCGCCCGACGATGTCAGCGGCATGGCGCGGGTCTGGACCGGCTGGAACCTCGATTCATCCGACAACACAACGCCTGATCGCTACCGCCGGCCCATGATCAATACAGCGAGCCAGCACGAAACCGGCGCTAAGACCTTCCTGGGCAAGACGATCTCGGCCAACACCAATGGCGTAGACAGCAAGAACCAGGCGCTAGACACGCTGTTTGCACACGCCAACATCGCGCCCTTCGTGTCGAGGCGGCTCATCCAACGCCTGGTGACGAGCAATCCGTCGGCGGCGTATGTCGGCCGCGTGGCCGCCGCCTTTGTCAACAATGGCAGCGGCGTCCGAGGCGATATGAAGGCGATCATCCGGGCGATCCTTACCGACAGCGAGGCGCGCAACGACGCCGCAAGCGCGTCCAGTTCGTTTGGCAAAGTTCGCGATCCGGTCTTACGATTAACTGGCTGGGCACGCGCATTTGGCGCAAACTCGCCAGGCAATGGCTGGGCATTCGGCGATACCAGCGCCGTGACCAGACTGGCGCAGAGCCCCGGTCGATCGCCAAGCGTCTTCGGGTTCTTCCGACCCGGTTACACGCCGCCCAACAGCGCGATTGCAAACGCAAACCTTGTTGCGCCGGAACTGCAGCTCGCAAACGAGACGTCGGTGATCGGCTATGTCAATTACATGCAGACGGTGATTTCGACCGGGATTGGCGATGTGAGGGCGAATTACACCGATCTGATCGCCAAGGCGCCGGTTTCGGCAACCCTGATAGAAGAAATCAACCTGACCCTGGCCGCCGGCCAATTGAGCGCCGCCACCAGCGCCCAGATCAAGGCCGTCGTGGACGGAATTTCGGCCGACACGCCAGCAGGCCTAAACAACCGGGTCTACATGGCGCTGCTGCTCACACTCGCGTCCCCCGAATATCTTGTGCAGAAGTGAGGGCCGGATCCATGCTGCCGAACATGCCATCGCGCCGGACGTTCCTGAAGGACAGCGCCGCACTGGGCATCGCCGCCTCGGCAGCGCCGTTCATTGGCACGCTGGGCGATATCGGCGCCGCAGCAGCCGCAACGGCGACGGACTATAAGGCGCTTGTCTGCGTGTTTCTGTTCGGCGGCAATGATTATGCCAACACGCTGGTACCCTATGACACGGCAAGCTATGCGACCTACAGCGCGCTGCGCAGCACCATTGCCATTCCCCGCGCCGACCTTGCCGCCACGGCGTTGACCCCGGCGACGCCGCTTGCCGGCGGCATCCAATATGCGCTAGCGCCAGCATTGGCTCCGTTGCTGCCGGTGTTCAATGCCGGCAAGATGGCGGCGGTGCTCAACGTTGGAACGTTGATCCAGCCGACAACCAAGGCGCAGTATCTCGCCAAGAATGTGCCGTTGCCGCCAAAATTGTTCAGCCACAACGATCAGCAATCCTTCTGGCAGTCGTCGACAGTCGAAGGCGCCAAATCGGGGTGGGGTGGCCGCATGGCTGATCTGTTTCTGGCTCAAAACAACACTCCTGCAGTCACAGCGATCAACGCCGCGGGCAACGCTGTTTTTCTGACTGGCAGGACCGCGAGCCAATATGCCGTGAGCTCGGCAGGGCCGATTGCGCTGAATGGCAATGCAAGAACGCTGTTTGGATCGGCTGCCGGTGCGACGGCGTTGCAATCAATCATCGGCGCCACCCAGGGCAATCTGTTCGGAAATGAGCTGGCGCGCACAAGCGGTCGGGCGCTTACCGCCTACACCCAAGTCTCAACCGCGCTGACCGGCGGGCCGACGATTGCCACGCCGTTTCCAACCGGCAACACGCTGGCCGACCAGTTGAAAGTCGTGGCCCGGCTGATTTCGGCATCACAGGAACTTGGCGCCAAGCGGCAGGTTTTCTTCGTCTCGCTCGGCGGCTTCGATCTCCACTCGGGGCTCCTGGCGACGCATCCCGTGCTGCTTGGCAGGGTGGCAGACGCTATGCGGGCTTTCTACGATGCCACTGTCGAGCTCGGCGTCGCCAGTCGTGTTACCGCCTTTACCGCTTCAGACTTCGGCCGCACCCTCCTGAGCAACTCCAGCGGCTCAGATCACGGCTGGGGATCGATGCATTTTGTCGTCGGCGGGGCGGTCAACGGCCGCAATTTCTACGGAAAGCCGCCGGTCCTCGCCCACAATGGCCCCGACGATGTGGGCCAAGGGCGGCTATTGCCGGCGATCAGCGTCGATCAATATGCCGCAACGATGGCGAGCTGGTTCGGCGTCAGCGCGGCTGACATGGTGAGCGTGCTGCCATTTATCGGCAATTATCCGGTGGCATCGCGCAACCTTGGATTTATTTGACCAACAAGGGTTTCACACTGCAAAGACCTCGTCCCCTGCATCGTCCTCGTCTGCCGTGCCGGTCAAGTCACATCCCCCGTGTGAACAAGTTCATATTGGCCCGAGTTGACCTGGCAACGCTGGGTCGTGTCGACCGGTCGCTTCCGGCGCTTTGCCGTCATCTCGAATGCGGGCAGCGCCGACTGGGAACCGTTCCGCAAAAAGTCCCTGCTTATACTTTAGGAGGGTCCGCCGTTTCCCGTAGCAACGGTCAAGCTGAGCACTCTTGGTTCCGATGCCCAGCCGGTGGCGCAGAAACACCGCCGAATGTGACGCCGGTGACCAGACGGCTGCCGCCATCTCGGCCGAGCTGGACGAACACATCAACCGTGCTGCGGACATAATCGACCAATTCAGCCCGGCGCAATTCGGTGCCACCCATCAAGGCCATCAGCGCCAATTGTTCGACAGCCCCCTGCGGCGAGCTGGCGTGCACGGTAGTGATAGATCCGGGGTGACCAGTGCCGACGGCGCGCAACCAGCTCAGCGCCTCTGCCCCGCGCACTTCGCCCATGATGATGCGATCGGGGCGCAGCCGCAGCGAGGCTGCGAGCAGATCCGCCGTATTGACCTCCGCTTCACCCAGCCGGCCGCGCACGCCGACCAATCCGACCGCGTTTGCATGGTGCAACTGGATTTCCGGCGTGTCTTCGATCAGCACGAGGCGCTCGCCCGGCGGTGCTTCTTGCAGAAGGGCGTTCAGAAAGGTGGTCTTACCGGTGCCGGTGGCGCCGGCGACGACGATGGTCTTGCGCGCCTGCACTGCCGCCTGAAGAAAGCCCAAAGTGTCGCCGGAGGCCAACCGCCGGGCCAATGCCTCGTCTACCCCAACGCGCGACAGAGCGGTTTCACCAACTCTGGCAAAGGCACCGGCTGCCCCATAATCAGCCAGGCGAAAATCGGGCACATTGTGCTTGCGGATCGCTGCAATTACATGACCGCGGGTCGCAGGTGGAGCACAAATCTGGACGCGTGCACCATCAGGCAAGGTGGCGGCAAGCAGCGGGTGTTCCCGGCTGATGCCCTGATCAGCAGCCGCAGCTACCTGCCGCGCCAGGCGCCACAGGGCGGCATCAGTCAGCTCGGGGACGTCATGCCGTTCGGTGGCGCCGCCGGTTTCCAGCCACACTTCGCCCGGGCGATTGATCAACAGATCGGTGACATCGTCACGGCCAAGGAAGGCTGCCAGCGGTGCCAGAAACGCATCGAGATAAACGCGCGCTGGAGTGGTCATTTCTGCCCAGCCGCCATTGGCCCGACCGCGGAAAAGTCGAGATCCTGCGCCACGAATATGCGCACCAGCGCGCCTTGCGGCGTGGTGATGGTCGGCGGAATGTCGAGATCGGCGGCGGCCTGGGTCGCCAATGCAGATGCTTCGCTTGCCGTACCAACAACCACAGTTCCGCCGCCACCACTGGCAGACGCTGCCGCAACATTGAGGCCGCCGGTCAGCACCGACAGCAGGATCGCCCCGCCATAGCGTTGCAGGAAATGTCGGTTTACCTTGCCGGGCACCCCGCCGCGACCGATTTCGTCAATGCCCGGGGATGCCAGCGTCACTGAGACACCGTCTGGCCGGATCAGCCGCGTCCAGATGATGAAAACGCGGGAAGCACCACGGGCAATACCCGATTGATATTTACCGATGATCCGACTGCCAGCCGGGATCAGCACCGCACTGCCATCAAAGCTCAGCACATCGCGCTGAACGATCGCACGCGCAAAGCCCGGCAGATCAGAGTTCAGCGCTGTTTCCATGACGGCCCCGATGATTGCGCCCTGTGGCACCAGGCGATCGAGCCCGCTCATGCGCTGGGCTTGCGATACCTCGACGCGTTCCGTCCCGACCCGTGCAGAAAACACTTCAGCCCTGCTCAGACCTTCATTCTGGGCCGACACTGGCGCCAGGACGGCGCCGGCTGGCAAATCGGGCAGCGGCGCTGCAGCGATGGCGGTGCTCACCTGCGCAAGGTCGACAATCAGGGCCGGCGCACGCAGCCGCGCCTCAGCGCGTTGGCGGGCGTCATCGTCGAAATAAGACGGACGGGTCGATGCCGGCGCCAGCGCGAACGGTGCCGCTGGCGCAGGCTGAGACGGCTGCTGCAAGGTGGCTGGCGACGCAGCGGGTCCGGGCGGCGTTGGCAAGGGCTGAACGGCCGCAACACCAATCGCACCAGCCGTTGGAAGATCGGCGTCGCGAGCCATCTGGCTTGCCCGCGCCTCGGACAACCACAAAAACACGCCGACAGCGCCGCCGATCATCAATGCGCTGACACCAAATTTTGAGAGCGGCCGCGGCGGTCGCGCAACCAACGGGCGATGGACAGGCGGATCACCCGTCATCGCTTTGCCGCCGTCGCCAGAACCACCGTCGCCACATGCTTTCCGCTGCGCAGCGTGAAGCGCGGCGCCGTTTGTTGCACAATCGTCACCCGCCCACGCGTTGAACTGTTGACGAGGCTTTCATCCTTACCTGGCCCGCCGGCAAAAATGGCCGGTACAGCCGTGGTTTCAGGAAATTCGAAGAAGGTGACAGTGCCATTATCCCAGACGCGAACCGGCAACAGATTGGCAGCGCCCTGGCGCTCATAGGCGAAATTCAGGACGGGCGTCGGCGGCAATGGTGGCTCCGCGATAGCGACCACGACGGGTTTGGGATACTCAAAACGCACGACCCACGGTGTCGTCGCCAGGCGCGGGCCTGTTTCCAGAGCGAACACATAACGCCGCCGATCGGTGATAATGGTCATGTTGGTCGCAGCGCCCTTGATCAGCGGCTTCAGGAAAATGTTGCGAGCGCGCTTGTTGGGTGTGACCTGCCAGGCGAGCGCATCGCCGATCGACACGGTTTCAATTCGCTCATCGGCCGCGAATTCGACTGTGATCTGCCAGCCAAGCGCGCCAATCAGCTGCACCACCTGATCATCGTCATGAAACACCGTCTGGATATGCGCATCACGCAACCCAGGGACGGGCAGCTCCGCGCCGGTGAGCAGCACCAGCAGGAGCGGCGCAAACAGCAGGCGCGGGGTCATTGCGGCATGCCCTCAATATCGCGCCGATACCTCGTGACTTGGAAGCCTAGCGGATTATCGAACCGGTCCTCAAGCCGGAGTGGGGCATTGGCAAAGCCAAAGCTGATTGCCGCGACATACGATTGCACACTGGCTTGGCCGCCGTTCAGGCTAGAACGGCGCGTGTCGAAGCGAACCAGGGCAGCGCCGGGCGAGATAAGCGACACGCTCTTCACATCAACCGCGATAGTATCGCCGCGGTTTAGCGTGCGCAGCGGGCTTTCGGGATTGGCGGCTGCCATGGTGCTCACATACCCGCGGGCAACCGTGGGTGCCGACAGTCGCTGAACAAGGGCATATTGCAGCCGCAGATCGGTTTCGTCAAAGGTTTCGCGGGCGCGAACATAGCTGGCCAATTGCGCCTGAATGATGGCTTCATTCTGCGTGAGTTTGCCATCCGTCAGCGTGGTTGCAATCTCGACGGCGCCGGACTGACGATCGACAGTCACCACATAAGGCTGCACCGATTTCAACGGCACCAACAACGCCAGCGCAATTGCCAGCAAGGCAGCGATGCCGCCAGCGGCGCCGGCAACGATCCAGGCCAGTCGCGTCTGCCGTGCCGCTACGGCGACACGATCATCTGCCCAGGTGCGTGCCGCGGCATAGTAAGTGTCACGCTCGCTCATCTGTCACGCCTCTTGCCGGCTCGAGTGCGCCGGGGCGCGCGGCTTAGCGCCGACCACCCCGCGGCTGGCACGCCAGTATACAGCCGGGATGACCGCGAAGTCGCGCCTGAATATAGTGCCGACCCAGCGACGACAACGCCCGTTTTGGAGCGAGCAACCGCGCCCGCGCCATTGGCGGCTGCTTCACGCCGGGTGACGGCCGCAAGCACTTGCGCCACCGAGTGTTGTTGCGCAGGCGCAGCGTCTATCGCAGGGCTGGCGCTTGGAACTGATATGCCGAAAGCGACGGCTCGCTGCAAGACGGCGGTGCGACCCGACAATCTGATGCCGCCGGCGATACGGCTGCCGGCCACAGCCCCCGCGAGCATGGCAGCGGCAAAGATTAGGGCAACCAGGCCAATCGGCGTCACCGATGCCGCCAGGTAGAGGCCGGCGGCTTGCTCCGCCAGCAATCGCGCGATCAACGGTAGCAGAATTGCCGTCTCGATCGTGGCCAGCGTCAGCACGAACAACGGCACCAGCGCCGCTGCTACCATGGCGCGAAGCCAGCCTTCAGCAATACCGCGCGTGGCATCAAACAGCAGGAAACCAGCCATCAATGGGGCTAGCGCCAGCAGGATCGCCAGAACCAGACGCGCGACGACCAGCAGGCCGACCGTCGATAGGGTGAGCACAAACGAGGCGACAATCAGCGTCATCGACGATGCCGCAGGCCCGCCCACCAGCGGGGAAGCGGTACCAGCCCGCATGCGAAATCCGACGCTGGCGGCTTCGATCCGATCGAGCGCAACCTGGACGCCTAGCAACGGATCGATGGTGGCCGGGCCCGAAAGTATCTCGGCCGCAACTTGCGATGGCGCGCGAGCCAGCGTGTCATAGGCGACCGTCTGCCAGGCGGCCCATGAGGTAGCAATGGTGAGCACGATCCCGATGCGGACAACCAGTCCAACCGAATCCGACAAGATGCCGCGTCCTAACAGCAGCCGATAGCCAAGCAGCGCCACCGCAATCACCAGCAACCCGGTCAACGCGACAGATGCCGGCCCGCTAGGTGCCGCCAACGCCGCATAGCCCCGCTCTACCAGGCCGAATGCCTGGCAATCGATATCTGCCAGCAGCTGGGCAGCAAGGCCGGGCACGGCTGGCTTTGCACACAACAGGGCGCTCATGCGGCGGCCAGCAACCGCGGCAACCAGGCGGCCGGATCATCACCGACCTGCGCCCTGATGCCATCGAGCAAGCGCACGGTGCGCTCTCGTCCGGACAATACCGTCAACAATTCCGGCTCGGACGCCAGATTGAGGCGGACAACCACAGAGTCGTTGCCATGTTTGACAAGGAACGCCCTGGCACTGTCCGGAATGGTGCGCACCAGCTCAAATTCTTGCGCAGTCAGTCCGAAACCGTCCATGTAATCGCTTGCCTGAGCAGCGGCATTAGCCATGAAAATCTGTGTGCCAGCCTGCTCGATGATGGCTGAGGCGATGCGGCTTTGCAGAGCATCCGATGCCGATTGGGTGGCAAAGCCGATGATCCCTCCGCGTTTGCGGATGGTCTTCTCCCAGTCGCGGACCCGCGCCACGAACACATCGTCATCAAGCGCCTTCCAGCCTTCATCGATCACGATCATCGTCGGGCGGCCATCGAGCCGTTCTTCCACTCGATGAAACAGATACAGCATCGCTGGCGAGCGCAGCGCAGGAATGTCTAGGATCGCGGTCATGTCAAAACCGATGGTGTCGGCGCTCAGATCAAGTCCATCGATCGCATTGTCGAACAGCCAGGCGTGTTCGCCGTCTGAATGCCAGGGAGCGAGGCGCGCCGCGATATCACTGCTCGATGCGCGGCTTCGGCCACGAAACAGCTCGGCAAAATAGCGCAGCCGGCGATGTTCGGGATGCCCTGTGTAGCTCGCGTCGACGGCATCGGCGATCCACGCCAGCTCCTCTGTGGTTGGCCGCGCATCATCTCTGGTTACAAGCCGCGCGAGCCATTGGTTGAGGAACAGCCGGTTGGCTGCGGTATCGGGCAACGCCAACGGGTTCATCCGTGTCGGTTCGCCGGGGCGCAGGTTGTCGTAAACACCGCCGATGGCACGCAAGAAAATCTCGGCTCCGCGATCCTTATCGAAGAAAACAATCCGCGGATCGAAGCGGCGCGCCTGGGCGAGCAGGAAGCCCAGAACCACCGTCTTGCCGGAACCAGACGGGCCAATAACGGTAAAGTTTCCCAGATCACCACGATGAAAATTGAAGAAATATGGCCCGGCCGATGTGGTTTCGAACAACGTCACCGCCGATCCCCAGTGATTGCCTGATGCCTGCCCAACAGGAAAGTTATGGCCACTGGCAAAGCCAGCAAAGTTGGCAGAAGATATGAGCGCACGCCGGGCGATGTAGGAAAAATTGCCCGGAAACTGCGCCCAGAAGGCGGCTTCTAGCCCCAGATCCTCGCGGACTGCGGCAAAACCTGCTTCGGCGAGCAGCGCTTGCGCTTCGCCTAGATCCTGGTCAAGTTCGGCCAGCGTTGCGGCTTTGAGCATTACGGTCAAGTGATGCTCGCCAAAGACGGCGCGCCCGGCGGCAACATCATCCTTGGCCTGAGCCAGTTCGGCGCGCAGCGAAACAGCAGCGTCATCCGCCGATCGCATCCGCCGCAACGCCAGATCCATCCGCTCCAAGCTCGGCCCGCGATCGACCACCGCAAAACTCTGGGTCACCGTCATTTCGAACGGTAGTCGATACAGATCGTCGAACATCCCTGCCGATGTCTGGGCCGGATAATCCTTAACCGATAGGATGGCGGCAAAACTGGCCGGCTCGCCATCAATCGCACCAAACTCGATGGCATCGGCACCAAAGCTCAGTCGCCGCCTTGGCACGGCGCGGCCAAGGTCGCCGACCGGCAACAGCATGGGCGCCGTGGTGCCGTTGACCAACGTCGCCAGAAACTCGGCAGGCTGAGAAGCAAGACCGTTCGGCAGATCATAGGCGGCAAGCAGTTCCGGGGAATAGGCTTCCAGCGCAGCAAGCAACGTATCACGCGCCTGGTTCAGCAGGCGGATTTCCGCGCCTATATTGCCTGAGGGCAGCGAGCCGGCCCCAACAATGTTCAGAAGGCGCTCAGCGATCCCGGCTCTCCCGGCAAGCGGCCGGATGATCAAGGTCAGGTAAAGATCGTTCACATAGAGCCGGCGGTTAGCCAATCGCGTTCGCCAGGCCGTGTCCAATGCCGTGCTGAACCCGTCACCGAAATTGCCCTCAAGTGTGGCGGTGACAGCCCGGCGGACGACATGGTGCACCAGCGCAAACCGCGACGAGGCAATCGCCTGCACCATGGCATCGCGCGCCATTTTGCGGGCTTCAAGCTGCACGGCATCGATGGTTTCGAACGGCAGTCCCGCCAGCCGGATGATCTGCATCGCGCTGCCGTCACGGGTGAGGATCGTGAAATCATCAATCTGTGCTGCATACGGCAGATGGTCACCAACCTCCGCCTCCTGCGCAGCGGCCCGTTTACGGACGGTACGCATTGGCACCCCACAACCGCCGATTGCGGACGCGCGGCGTGCGGCGCAGACGGGTCATCCACAGCGCCATCACATGGGGATCACGCAGATGAGCTGCATAGCCGATCCCATGAAACAAAAGCGACGGCAGCAACGCGAACACCGATTTGAACACCAGGAAAAGCTCAATCGCGAGCATGCCGTTCAACACGAAGAACGGATAGGTCACCCCGGCCACCATCTGCGGTCGCGCCAGTGCACGAAAGAGTGGATCGGCGCGCATTTCAGCCGCCAGCGATCGATCGAATGCCGCCCACAATCGAGCCGGCACCGAATAGCACGAACAATCCGAGCACGACCGTGGCGCCATAGCGCCAGTTGATGCGCCCGGTCAGCATCATGAAGCCGATGGCCGCAACCGCAATGACGGCGACCGCAGTTGCTACATTGCCGAGCAAGGTGCCCTGCAACCATGACACGGCACCCAGGATCGGGCCTGAACCGGCCGGATCAGGCGCTGCAATCTGCGCGTCGGCCGGGTAGGCCAGAAATGGCAGGAACGCCAATCCAACAACGCACGGCACAATGAAAACTTTCTTGATCATCGAAGCGCATCCCCGGCCGATATCAAAAATGGCGCCTGAATAGTTTCGGGAGGCAATCTTGCAAGGATCGACGCGACATACAAGCGAGTTTCGCGATACGGCGGAATGCCGCCGAACCGCTTCACCGCCCCAGGCCCGGCATTGTAGGCTGCCAGCGCTAGGGGTACGCTACCGAAATGGTCAAGCTGTTGCCGCAAGAACATGGCGCCACCACGCATATTGTCCGTAACGTCGAGCGGATCGACCCCGAGAAACGCTGCCGTTGCTGGCATGAGCTGCATGACACCCAACGCCCCTTTGTCGCTCACCGCCCCGGCACGGCCGCGCGATTCCTGCCAGGCGACAGCCCGTAACAGGGCCGGCGGCAAACCATGGCGCCGAGCCTGGGCATCGATCTGCGACCAGACCGAGGACAAGCCCGATACATTATCTGCAGATCTTGCCTCAGGGTTGCCACTGCGCGCTTGCTCAATTGTCTGCACACTGCCGATCGTAAAGACGGCGGGCTTGTCATAGGTCTCAAAGCTGCCGCTTTCACTCACCTCGTAAACTTGGGCCATCGCCGGCGCCGCCGCAACCAGCGCGAACAGCATCGCCAACCCCAGCTCCCTCCAACCCGATGGCGAGCCCTCCCCTGGCACTGATTAGCCGATCGCTGTCGGGTTGGTTATCAACGACAGCGGGCCGACATCGCCATCAGCGGGCGTGACACGCGTAGCCGTCTGAGGCGCCCTGAATGCCATGCCGAAGTTGGCGCCAAAGGTATTTCCCTGTCGTGCCGGAGCCACAGCGGTTAGAAGCGCCGCCGCTGCAGTGCCCATGCGCTTGCCGCCATCACAGGCGGCCAGCGTAGATGCCGCCAATGCCAGCAACCCTATTTGAGAAATGCGCTTCATCTCAGATCACTCCTTATGGCTGGGTTTGCGGGCGTGGTGCACAACGCAGCGGCGGAGTGAGCAGTTGCCGCACGGCTGCCACGTCGCCTTGTGCCTCAATTTGTCTCACATCGTAACTGCGCCGCGGTGAGAGAACAAGAGACACTTAGAATGGCAATCCTTTCAATTCCCTTGGATTATGAGGCAGCCTGAGAGGGTCAGATTGGCTGAGAAACGTGGAGTTGGTGCGCCGGACAGAA
>NZ_CAMCWT010000059.1:0-12668 GCF_945882885.1 Sandarakinorhabdus limnophila DSM 17366 | reverse complement strand
GGCAGCCTGCGCAACCCGGCAGCGTGGAACAATGTCTTCGGGTTTCGCACCGGCACCGGCGTCATCCCGCCGGAAGGCAATGAACAGTGGATTTCAAAGATGGGCGTGCCCGGCCCGATGGCACGGCATGTCGCCGATCTGGGCCTGGTGCTGTCGGTGATGGCCGGCCGGCATCCGCAGTCGCTGCAATCGATCGATGTGGATGCCCACGCCTTTGCCGGGCCGCTCGACGCTGATCACAAGGGCGTGCGGATCGGCTGGCTCGGCAATTGGGGCGGGCGGGTTCCGCATGATCCGGCGGTGCTGAAGATTTGCGAAGGTGCGCTGCCGGCGTTTCGCGCCATGGGCTGCACGGTCGATGCCGCGCAGGTGGATTTCGAGATCGAGCCGGTGTGGCAGGCGTTGCTGCTGCTGCGCAGCTGGATGTCGGGCACCGGCCTGCAGCGGCTGGCCGATGATCCGGCGACGCGCGACCTGATCGGCCCGCAGGCCCATTGGGAGATCGCCAACAGCCGCAACATCACCGGTGCCCAAGTGCTGAACGCGTCGGCGGTGCGCAGCACATGGACACGGGCGGTGGACAAATTGTTCGAACACCATGATTTTCTGGTTGCGCCGGCAGTGCAGCTGCTGCCCTTCCCGGTGGAGCAATTGTGGCCGACCGAGGTCGCTGGCAAGACGATGCGCACCTATCATGAATGGATGCTCGGCACGTTCCTAGTGACGATGACCGGCCTGCCGGCGCTGGCAGCCCCGGCGGGCTTCTCGCCCGGTGGCCTGCCGGCCGGTATCCAGATCATCGGCCGGCGCGGTGCCGAACTGGCCTGCCTGAAACTGGCCCACGCCTATGAACAGGCGGCACGGCCCGTTATCGACCGGCAGCCGCCGGCGCTGGCCTGAGGGGAAAAGCGAAATGCCGATTTTGGGTGTGGCCCTGCTGGCCGCCTGCACGCTTGCCGGGTTGTTTGCCGGTGATCTGCTCGGCGCGGCGCTGGGCCTGGAGGCAAATGTTGGCGGCGTGGGTGTCGCCATGTTGCTGCTGATTGCGCTTACCAATCTGCCGGGGCGACGGTTGGGGCCGGAAACGCCAACGGGCAACGGCGTGCAGTTCTGGAGCCTGATGTATATCCCGATCATCGTTGCCATGGCCGCCAAACAGAATGTGTTTGCGGCCGTTTCGGGCGGGGTGATGGCGGCAGTGGCAGGCGTGTTGGCGGTAGTGGCGGCGTTTGCGCTGGTGCCGGTGCTAAGCCGCTGGGCGCAGCGGCCATGATGGAGCGGCTTTTCAGATTTGCCGGCGATAATGGTCTGCTGGTGGCGTTCGTCTTCGTTGGCGCCATCATGGTGCTGGCGTATTGGCTGTCCCGCCGTGTCGCGCGCGGCAAGGTGCATGGATCGGCCATCGCCATTGCGCTGGGGCTGCTGCTCGCTTTCTGGGCGGGGGCGGATACCGGCGGCAAGAATGGCGTGGCGGATTATCCGCTGCTGGCCGGGATCGGCGTGCTGGGCGGCAACATGTTCCGCGATTTTGCCATCGTCGCCACCGCGTTCGGAGTGCGCATGGAAGATCTGCGCAAGGCCGGCCTGGTTGGCGCGCTCTCCGTGCCCATAGGCGTGGTCTTGTCGTTTGCTGTGGGGGCGGCGGTGGCGCTGGCGTTCGGCCTCACCGATCCGGCCGAGATCACCACTATTGGCGCCGGTGCGGCGACCTATATCGTCGGGCCGGTGACGGGCGCGTCGCTGGGCGTGTCGTCGCGGATCATATCGCTCAGCATCGCGGCAGGGCTGGTGAAGGCGGTGCTGGTGATGGTGGCGACGCCGCTGGTGGCGCGGCGCATCGGCCTTGATAATCCCGCCAGCGCAATGGTCTATGGCGGGCTGATGGGCACCACCAGCGGTGTGACCGGCGGGCTGGCTGCCACTGATCCCAAGCTGGTGCCGTACGGCGCGATGACGTCCACCTTCTACACCGGGCTGGGCTGCCTGCTGGGACCGTCGCTGATCTATCTGGTGATCAGGGCCGTGCTTTAGGCCCAGATGCGTTCGATGAACCAGAAGCTGGCGATGCCGCCGATGGCATAGGCGCTGGCCAGCACTCCAGGGCGCAGCGCGGTGGGTGTGAGGCGACGCAGCCCGGCGATCACGGCGAGCGTGACGGCAATGATCAGCATCTGGCCGGCTTCCACCCCCAGGTTGAAGGTGAGCAGCGCCATCGGCAGATCGGTCACTGGCAGGCCAATCTCGCGCAAGGCGCCGGCAAAGCCGAAGCCGTGCAGCAGGCCGAAAAGGAAGGCGACCAGCCAGGGCAGCCGTTCCGACAGGCGGGGCTGGCCGGCCTTTGCCTTCACGATCTCCACGGCCAGGAAGATGATGGAGAGCGCGATAATCGCCTCCACCGGCGCCTGCGGCAGGCCGAACAGGCCAAGTGTGGTGCCGGCCAGCGTGAGCGAATGGGCGATGGTGAATGCAGTCGCCGCGGCCACCACTGGCCAGCCGCGCTGCAACAGCAGCACCAGCGCGACGACGAACAGCAGGTGATCGAAGCCGCCGACGATATGATCGACACCGATCACGAAATAGGTGCGCGCCACCTGCAGGGCGTCGGGCACGGCAGCCACCGTCGCAGTGGCGCGGCCGGGCAGCAGCCGCTCCGTCTGTACCGGCCGGCCCAATGGCGCGATGCGCAGCAGCGTGTCGGTGAAGCCGGGTTCCAGCCCGGCCAGGCCAACGCTCGACCCATCCAGCGTTCGGGAACAGGCAGCCCGCCCGGTTGCCACCAGGGCTCCCACCGAAAGCCGCGCTTCGTCCATCGTTACCCGGCAGAACGGCGGCAGCAATGGCGTTGCGCTGGCCGCCAGCCCGCCAAGCACTGGGGCTTTCCATACGATCTTCCAGTCGTTGGCGCTGCGCTGCGTGAGCTCCAGATAGCCAGGACGCAGTTCATCAGCCCGGGCCGGCAGGGTACCGGCCAACAGTGCCAGCAGGGCCAGCGCGCGACACAGGAGCCCGATCATGACGGGCGCTTGATCTCGACTGAGTAGCTGTCCATCAGTTGTTGCAGGTGCGCGTCCTGCGCCTTGCGGATGGCACTGCTGCGCCAATCATTTTCCAGCCGCTGGCGCACATCGGCCAGGCGCGGCGGCGGCGGCTGCACCCGCCGGTCGATCCGCACCAGGTGCAGGCCAAATCCGGAAACCACTGGCCCCGTCCAAGTGCCTACCGGCAGCCGGGCGAGGGCGGTGGCGAATTCATCGCCCAGTTGTTCGGCCAGATCGGTCTGGCTGGCATCGTCAAAGCGGCCGGGCAGCGGCAAGGCTTCGGTGGCGATGGCAGGCGTTGCAGCTTGCGGCAGACCGCGCAGCGCGGCGGTCGCCGCGGCCCGCAGCGCCGGTGTGTCGGGGCCGAGATAGATCTGCTCCAGCTGATAACGTGACGGCGCGGCATAACGCGCTGGATCGGCATCGAGCAGCGCCTGTAGTTCGGCGTCGCTGGGCTGCGCGGCTTCTGCTTCGGCGCCGGCAATAGCCAGCATCTTGTTGCGCAGCCGCTTCTTGACCACCTCGTCGTCGGCATCGAGGCCCAGGCGCAGCGCCTCGCGGTAATAGACCTCGCCGCGGACATGATCGCGGATCAGCCCGTCCAGTTCTTCAGCCGTGGGCGGGCGCCGGAAAGCGCGGGCATGATGGTTGACGAGGCCGGCCACCACCGGCTCATCAACGATGATGCGGCGCTCGCCCAGATCGGGCGCCCGCCCTGCCAAAGCGACGAACACCAGGGCGCCCAGCACCAGGAAATGCACCAGAGGCTCGCGCAGCATTGCCGCCGCGCGGGTTCGCCATGCCGTCATGCCGGCGCCTCAGTTCTTACCCAAATTCTGACTGGGCGTGTACCAGATTGGCGAGGTATAGGCACGTTCCTGGCTCTTCACGCGGACTTCCGGCGGCAGCTTCAGCTTGTACCGCACCGCATCAAATGCGGGCCAGCTGGGTGTCGGGATTTCCAGCACCCGCAGATAATAGAAGCTGCTGATCGCGGGATCGAAGGTGGGATCGGTCCACACGCTGGTCAGCGCGGTTGCGCCGATGCTGTTCTTGTAGGTGGCGGTGGCGACATCGACCGTATCACCCACCGAAGGCAGCTTGCCGCCCACCGGCTTGCGCTTGTCGGGGTCGCTCCACACCACATCGAACAGCTGCTCGTGCGTCTTGCCGGCCTTGTCGATCCAGCCCTTCACCACCTGCACGCGATCGAGGTTGGCGCCTTCCGGGTCCTTCAGGGCCGAAATCAGGAGGCGCGGCGCGCCTCCTTTGCCCGGCTTCAGCTCTCCGCCCATTGGCACGCCGCGGGCATAGCCGGCGCGCACCCAATCGCCCTTCAGATCATCTGTGGTGAAATCCCAGCCGCCAAATACACGCACCGTCATGCGCGGGCCGGTGCTGGCATAGACTTCGCGCCGCGTCATCGCATCGAAGATGGCAGCGCGGGTGTTGGCCTTGGCCCACACCGCGGCATAGCCACTGGCGAGATAATGCCAGCCAAAACGGCCCTTGCGGGTGCCAAGGTTCTGCGGCGCCATGGTCCGGGCCGCGCTCGGTTCGGTGCCGCTGTGCTTGCCGAAGAATTGGATTTCATCGGCGGTGGCAAGGGCTGTATGGCTGTCGGTCGATCCGATCAGTCCGAACTTGTAGGGGTTCACCCCCGTCTGTGCTTCCAGGGCTAGGCCGCGCTTCAGTGCCTCGCGCACATATTCGCCGGCATACATGGAAGACACCTTGGGCTGGTTCGACAGCAGGTTGTTCATCTCCCAACCGGCCACGCCATAACCGGAAAATTCATCGTTGGGCGACAGGAAGGGGTGGGCTTCGCTGTCGCCCTTGATCTGGGTGATTTCCACCACCGGCTCCAGGCGGGCGCGGCGCTTGGCATAGGCTGCCGTCATCGGGCCGCCGCCGGGCTGGGTCAGCTCAAACATCAGGCCGTTGGAAAGATTGCTGTTGTGCGGGATCGCCAGCACCCGGCCGCCGGTCGATTTCTCATAGGCGTCCATGTAGTTCCAGATCTCGTCCGGCGTCGCCTTGTAGGTGGGATCGATCGGCACCACGGTGCGCACCTTGTCTTCGCCGTCGCGGAAGATGATGTTGCGGTGCAGATTGTTCCCGCCCTGCATCAACGTATATTCAAAGCCATGGAAGGCGGTGAATTTGCCGGGTTCGTTGTAGCGCTCCACCGCATCCACATTGCCGTTCCACACTTCTTTTGTGCGTTTGGCGGCGCCATCGGCGTTGAGCATGGCTTCGGGAATGGCATTGCGGCCGCGCGCATCCAATATTTCGGCCATGGCGCGCTGCGATCCAGCTGGGCCTTCGTTCATCATGTCGTGCCAACGCCGCATGGTGGCATCGCGGATCAGCAGGCGCGGCGCATCGGCAATTGCCTTGGTGCCGCCCAACGCCTCAGCATGATCGGTCACCACCAGAAAATCGAGCGGTCGTGACAGTTTTGCCTTCATGCCGGTGGTGGCGGTCACTTCCTCGCCACGGGCAAAGCGCAGCGCTTCTTCCGGGCCCAACCGCACGCCAAAGCCGAAGGCATCGACCGAGTTGGCGGTGTGGAGGTGGGTATCACCCCATAACGGCCGATCGGGAAATTCGCTTTCCGTCACCGCGGCGTCGCTCTTGGCGGTAGGCTTGGGCCCATCGCAGCTTGCCAGCATTGCGCTGCTGCCCAGCAGCAAGGCCGCAACCATTATCGTGCGCCGCATCAGTTTCTCCCCTTTTGGCCGCGTCCGGCCTTCGCATTCACGATGCCACGCCTGCCGGGATGGTCAATGCTTATGACGCGAGGCCTGTCGTTTCACGCAGCGGCCCAAGCTCTTGGCTTCAGGCCGGATTGTCCTTCACGTGGCGTTCGATATCGTCAAAAAACCGCTCAAGATTATGCAGCACCATCAGCTTGAATTCATAGTTCACGTCGGGGCTGGCGCTTTCGATGATCGGGCTTTCATCGACCTTTTCGGCATAGGCCTTGTGGATGGTCTGCACATAATCGGGATCAAGTTTGATCTCGCCCATCTTGTCGAGGATGCGAAGCTGCACGATCATGATCTGGCGCACCAGCATTTCCAAGGCGGTGATGCGCGAGACGGTGGCGACCGCATCCAGTTCAACTGATTCCTCATCGCTCATGGCTGGAGCATGCCCTGCTTTGCCATTGGCGCAAAGCCTGTTGCGGCAGGTCGCGGCTTGGGGCAGGGCAGGTGCCATGGCCCGCATGCTTGTCGCACGCATCGAACGTTTTCCTGTGCAAGGCAGCTTCACCATTTCGCGCGGGGCGAAAACCCATGTCGATGTGGTGGTGGCAGAAGTGACCGATGGCCCGCACACCGGCCGCGGCGAGGGCACCGCCATCTATTACAAGGGCGATTCAGCGGAACTGGCCCTGGCGGCGCTGACGGCCTGTGCCGGCGCGGTGCCGGCGGGTGCCGGCCGTGCCGATCTGCTGGCGCTGCTGCCCGCCGGTGCGGCGCGCAACGCGCTTGATTGTGCGCTGTGGGATCTGGAAGCCAAACAGTCCGGCCGCCGCGTCTGGCAAACGCTCGGCCTGCCGGTCCCGCAGCCGATGCTCACCGCCTACACCATCAGCCTCGCTGATCCGGCGGCGATGGCGGCAGCAGCAAGCGCGGTGCGGGGCCGCGAGTTGTTGAAGGTCAAGCTGGGCGGTGAGGGTGGCCCGCAGGCGGACGTGGAGCGCATGGCCGCCGTGCGCCGCGCCGCGCCTGATGCCCGGTTGATCGTCGATGCCAATGAAGCCTGGGGCGGCACCGATATCGAACGCACGCTGCGCCAGCTGGCACCGCTTGGCGTCGAACTGGTCGAACAGCCGGTGCCTGCCGGCCGTGACGTCGAGCTGGAGGGGCTGAACTGTGCCGTGCCGCTGGCCGCCGATGAAAGCTGCCACGACCGCGACAGTCTTGATGCCATCATCGGCCGCTATCGCTTCATTAACATCAAGCTCGATAAAGCCGGCGGCCTCACCGAGGCGCTGGCCCTGCGCCATGCCGCCGCCACGCGCGGGCTGGGCGTGATGACGGGCTGCATGCTGTGCACCATCCTTGCCATTGCGCCGGCGTTCATGGTCGCCATGCAGGGCAGCTATGCCGATCTGGATGGGCCATTGTTGATCGAGGACCGCCCGCACGGCCTGCGCTTTGCCGGCAGCGACGTGTACCCGCCGGACGCGGCGCTGTGGGGATGAGGCCATGGCCTTTGCACCGCGCCGAGCCTATGCTGCATTGCAATGTTGAGGGTTGATGCCATCCACAACCGCCGCGCGATCATCGATCGCCGTGCCCTGGCCGATGGCTTGGCCAGCGGGCTGGCTCGCTGCGCGAATTTTGCCGATCGCCGACGGCTGCTTGCCGATACGCTGCGTGGCGCGCTGCTTGCCGGCCGTGCCGAGATCGCCGAACGTCTGGAGGCGCACCCCGGCCGCGGCCTGGAAATGGCCACCGCCCAAAGCTTCCTGACCGATCAGCTGCTGCGCCTTGCCTGCGATACGGTGGTGGCCAGCCTCTATCCGCTGGCCAATCCCACCCAGTCCGAACGGCTGGCGCTGGCGGCGGTGGGTGGCTACGGCCGCGGCCAGATGGCGCCGTTTTCCGATGTGGACATCGTGTTCATCACGCCGTGGAAGCAGACGCCGTGGGGCGAACAGGTCATCGAAACTCTGCTCTATCTGCTGTGGGATCTGGGCTTGAAGGTGGGCAACGCCACCCGCAGCCTGGACGACGTGATCCGCATCGCTCGTTCCGACATGACGGTGCGCACCGCCTTTCTGGAAGCCCGCTTCGTCTGGGGTGATCAGCCGCTGTTCGACGAAGCCAATGCCCGGTTCCGCAAGGAAGTGGTGGCCGGCACCGCCCGCGCCTTCGTGGCCGAAAAGCTGGCCGAGCGCGAAGCCCGTCACCAGCGCATGGGCGACAGCCGCTATGTCGTCGAACCCAATCTGAAGGAAGGCAAGGGCGGCCTGCGCGATCTGCACGCCCTGTTCTGGATCGGCAAATATCTGCACCAGGTGCACAGCGTTGCCGAACTGGTGGACAAGGGCCTGCTCACCGCGGACGAATTGCGCCAGTTCCGCCGCGCCGAAAGCTTCCTGTGGTCGGTGCGCATCATGCTGCACCACATCACCGGCCGCGCCGAGGAACGCCTCACCTTCGACGTGCAACGCGAACTCGCCGCCCGCCTGGCCTATGCCAATCGTGACAGCATGAGCGCGGTGGAACGCTTCATGCGCCATTATTTCCTGATGGCGAAATCGGTGGGGGATCTTACCGGGCTTTTCCTCGCCCACCTCGATGAATCGACCGCCCGCCTCGCCTGGTTGCCCACGCTCACCCGCCGGCCGGCCCGGCTGAAAGGCTTCACCCTGCGGCGCGGCCAGATCGGCGTGCCCAATGATGAATTCTTCAAGGCTGATCCGGTGCACCTGCTGGAAATCTTCTCGCTGGCCGACAGCCAGGGGCTGGCCATCCACCCGCTCGCCATGCGCGCCGCCGCCCGCGATGCGCAGCTGATCGACGAACGCGTGCGTCGCGACAAGACCGCCAACGCGCTGTTCCTTGAGGTGCTCACCTCGCCGCGTGATCCGGAAACCGTGCTCAGGTGGATGAACGAGGCTGGTGTCTTCGGGCGCTTTGTTCCGGATTTCGGCCGTGTCGTGGCGCAGATGCAGTATGACATGTACCACCATTACACGGTGGACGAACACACGATCCGCGCCATCGGCCTGCTGGCCCGGATCGAGCGCGGTGAGCTGAAATCCGATCACAGCCTTTCGAGCGCCATCATCCACCAGCTGATCAACCGGCGCGTTCTGCATGTTGCGGTGCTGCTGCACGACATCGCCAAGGGGCGCGGCGGCGATCACAGCCTGCTGGGCGCCGATATCGCGCGGCGCCTGTGCCCGCGGCTGGGGCTGAGCAAGGAAGAGACCGAAACCGTGGCCTGGCTGGTGGAACATCACCTGCTGATGAGCCGCACCGCCTTCAAGCGTGACCTTTCCGATTTCAAGACCATCCTGGATTTTGCTGAAGCCGTTGCCAGCCCGGAACGGCTGCGCCTGCTGCTGATCCTGACCGTGGTCGATATCCGCGCCGTCGGCCCCGGCGTGTGGAACGGCTGGAAAGCGCAATTGCTGCGCGAACTCTATGATTCGGCCGAAGAAGTGCTGCGGTTGGGCCACAAGCAGACAGGGCGCGCGACACGCATCGCCGCCAAACAGGCCGGCCTGCGCGATGCGCTGGGCTGGCCCGAACGGCGCTTTGCCGCCTATGCCCGCCGCTTCGCCGACAGCTACTGGGTGGCCGAAGCGTCAGATGTGCTCACCGCCAACGCCGCGCTGGTTGAAGGTGCCGGCGATGCCCCCCTGGCGATTGCCTGCACGCCCGATCCGGCGCGCGGCACCACGTTGGTCGCCATCTATGCCACCGATCACCCCGGCCTGTTCTACCGCATCGCCGGCGCCATCAGTCTGGCCGGCGGCAATATCTTCGATGCCCGCATCCACACCACCCGCGATGGCATGGCGATCGACAATTTCGTCGTGCTCGATCCGCTGGGCCGGCCCTTGGTCGAACCGGCGCAACTGGCGCGGCTGCGGCGCAGCATCGAGGATGTGTTGTCAGGCCGCATCCGTCTCGCCGACAAGCTCGCCGCCCGGCCACTGGCCCGCCGCAAGGCCGAACTGTTCCGGGTGGAACCGCGCGTGCTGATCGATAACAAGGCCAGCAATCGTTACACGGTGATCGAGGTCAACGCCTCTGAGCGGCCGGCTTTGCTTTATGCGCTGACCAATGGGCTGTTCCAGCAGAAGCTGACCATCCACAGCGCCCACATCGCCACCTACGGCGAAAAGGCCACTGACACCTTCTACGTGACTGATCTCACCGGCGCCAAGATCGACAATCCGGTACGCCTGAAGGCCATCGAGAAGCGCCTGCTGGCGATTGCCGCCACCGCCAGCCCCAAGGTGGAAATGCTGGCCGAAGCGGCGGAGTGAGCCAGTTCTTCCCTGGTGTGCTGGTGGCTCCGTCCATCAGGCCGCCGGGCACGCCGAGATAGACTGCCGCCATGCCGGCAACCACCAGCAACAGCGAAATCGCCAGCACATAACGCACCTTGTTGCCTGTCACGCCGCCGCGCGCCTTCACGGTGGAGATGATTTCGGGCGGGTCTGTTTGTGTCGTGGGTTCAATGGCCATGAAGAAATCAACGCCGCAGCAGCGGATTGGTTCCCGATCGGCCCCCTGCGACCACATCGCAGTTCCTCCAGCTTGCCAGCCGAGCTGCGCCTTGCTTAAGCGGATGGCAAGACGGAGAGTGACATGACCAAGCCAACCGTGAACGATTGGGCCGCGATGGCCGCCAAGGAAGTGAAGGGGCAGTCGCTGGACTGGCACACCCCTGAAGGCTTCACCGTCAAGCCGCTCTACACGCAAGAAGACACGGCGGGCTGGGAGCCGGGCCTGCCCGGTTTCGCGCCCTATACGCGTGGCGTCCGCGCCTCCATGTATGCCGGGCGGCCGTGGACAGTGCGCCAATATGCCGGTTTCTCGACGGCGGAGGAATCCAACGCCTTCTATCGCCGCAACCTGGCGGCCGGGCAGAAGGGGCTTTCGGTCGCCTTCGATCTGGCCACCCATCGCGGCTATGATTCGGATCACCCGCGCGTGTCGGGCGATGTCGGCAAGGCCGGTGTCGCCATCGACTCCGTGGAGGACATGAAGATCCTGTTCGACGGCATCCCGCTCGATCAGATGTCGGTTTCGATGACGATGAACGGCGCCGTGATCCCGTGCCTGGCCTTCTTCATCGTGGCGGCCGAGGAATCCGGCGTCGGTCAGGCGAAACTGGATGGCACCATCCAGAACGACATTCTGAAGGAGTTCATGGTCCGCAACACCTATATCTATCCGCCGGAACCTTCGATGCGGATCGTGGCCGACATCATCAGCTACACCGCGCGCAACATGCCGAAATTCAACAGTATTTCCATTTCCGGCTATCACATGCACGAAGCCGGGGCGACGGCGCTGCAGGAACTGGCCTACACGCTGGCCGATGGCATGGAATATGTCCGCGCCGCCCAGGCCCAGGGCCTGGATGTCGATGAATTTGCCGGGCGGCTGAGCTTCTTCTTCGCCATCGGCATGAACTTCTTCATGGAAGTGGCCAAGTTGCGCGCCGCCCGCGCCTTGTGGGCGCGCATCATGACGAACTTTGGCGCCAAGGACCCGCGCAGCCTGATGCTGCGCACCCACTGCCAGACCAGCGGCGTGTCCCTGCAGGAGCAGGATCCCTACAACAACGTCATCCGCACCACGGTGGAGGCGCTCGCCGCCGCGCTGGGCGGCACGCAATCTCTGCACACCAATGCGCTGGATGAAGCCATCGCGCTGCCCACCGATTTTTCCGCCCGCATCGCCCGCAACACCCAGATCGTGCTGCAGGAAGAAACCGGCATCACCAAGGTCGTGGATCCGCTGGGCGGCAGCTATTATGTCGAAGCGCTCACCAAGCAACTGGTGGACGGCGCCCAGGCCATCATTGAAGACATTGAAGCGCTGGGCGGCATGACCAAGGCGGTCGCCAGCGGCATGCCCAAGCTTAACATCGAAGCCGCCGCCGCCTCCAAGCAGGCCGGCATCGACATGGGCGAAACCGTCATCGTTGGCGTCAATAAGTACAAGCCCGGCAGCGTGGACGAAGTGCCGGTTCTTGACGTGGACAACGTCGCGGTGCGCGCCAGCCAGATCACCCGCATCGAAGCGGTGAAGGCGGCGCGCGATCCGGCCCGGGCGCAGGCCTCGCTGGATGACTTGCATGATGGCGCGCGCGGAGCCGAGAACCTGCTGGCGCTGGCAATCGAGTGCGCCCGCGCCCGCTGCACCCTGGGCGAAATCAGCGCGGCGATGGAAGATGTGTTCGGCCGTCACGCCGCTGTCGTGAAGATGGTGAAGGGCGTTTATGCCGATGCTTACAAGGCCGATCCCGCCTATGTGCGTGTTGCCGAAGGCGTGGAGGCGTTTGAGCGCCGCATGGGGCGCAAACCACGCGTGCTGATCGTGAAGATGGGCCAAGACGGGCATGACCGCGGTGCCAAGGTGGTGGGCACGGCGCTGGCCGATCTGGGCTTTGATGCCACCGTCGGCCCCTTGTTCCAGACGCCGGAAGAGGCCCGCGACCTGGCGTTGCAACTGGACGTTGATCTGGTCGCATCCTCGTCACTAGCGGCGGGACACAAGACACTGGTGCCAGCGCTGATCGATGAACTGAAGCAGGCCGGCCGATCGGATATCAAGGTGATCGCCGGCGGGGTGATCCCGGCGCAGGATTATGACTTTCTGAAATCGGTCGGCACGGTGGCTATCTTTGGGCCGGGGACGAATATCGTCGAGGCGGCGGCCGAATTGCTCCGGCTGCTGGGGCATAATCTGCCGCCATTGGGGGAAGCGGCGGAGTAAGGGGCAGCCGGCGGCGGAGCCGCCGAGTCTGCCTTGAAGGCAGGAAGCAAGAAGGAAGAGCGTGGCGGAGCCACGCCGTCGGACGACACACGAAAAAGGCGGCCTGAGGGCCGCCTTTTTTGGTCGCCGGCCGATCTTGTCGGAG
>NZ_CAMCWT010000058.1:0-13384 GCF_945882885.1 Sandarakinorhabdus limnophila DSM 17366 | reverse complement strand
AGCTTTCTTGAGTTGAACCCGCTCGGCACCATTCCCTTCTTCACCGATGGTGACGTGAAGATGACCGAAAGCGCCGCCATCTGCCAATATCTGGCCGACAAGGTAGGCGCCTTGCGGGTGCTGCCCGGCGATCCGCGTTACGGCGACTACCTGAATTTCCTGCACCAGTCCGACGCGACGCTCACCTTCCCGCAGACGCTGGTGCTGCGTTACACGCTTCTGGAAAAACCGGAAAACCGCAATCCCAAGGTGGCGAGCGACTATCGCCGCTGGTTCATCGCCCGCACCACCTGGGCCGAACGCGCACTGTCTGATGGCCGGCCGTGGCTGTGCGGCGAAGAATTCACCGTCGCCGATATCGCCGTCGCCTATGCGCTGCTGCTGGCGGGCAATCTCGGCCACCTCGGCGAGGTTGGCCCGCATCTGCTGTCATACTGGGAACGGTGTCAGGCGCGGGATGGCTTCCAGCGCGCCAAGGCGGCGCAGAAGGCTTAGGCCGCGCGCACCTCGATCACCTCATCCAGCCTGAGCGGGCGATAGAGGTGCGGGAACAACTGCCCGCCGCGGCTTTCCTCCCACTTCAACGCCGCGCCCAGCGCATCGGCATCCAGCGTCAGCGCCATCACGCCCACATCGCCAGCAAACCATTTGGCCAGCGTGCCGGGCGCCTGTTCGGGCGTGGAGATGTGAATATAGCCATCACGCAGATCATCCGCCGATCCGGCAAACACGCGCGTTTCCTGAAACTGCGCCCATTCATCGGCGCGCAACAGCTTGATGATCGGTGTCATTTCACCTCACGCACAGGCACCTTCAGCGTGCACAGATCGGCTGCGCCGGCCTGACGCACGAAGAAACCGGTGCGGTTGGCGCGGGCCTGCACCACCTGGGCAAAGCTGGAGCTGGCCGTGTCCATCATCTGCCAGCGCGGAAAGCCGGGGATCTGGCTGGCGAGGCGCACGCGGGTGATCTTCGTGCGCTGACGCTCATCCTTGTAGAAACCCAGCGCCTCCGTGCCGCGCGGCAGGGCGGCGTGCGGTTCGATGCCGGCCAGCACACGGCCAACATTGGCGATGTTACGATCCAGATGGCGCGGGCCATGGCCGATCACGGCATAAAGCTCGGCGCCGTCACCGGTGTCCGGCGGCATGTCGCGGCCCACGCCCACCGTGCCATAACAATGCGCCAGCCACACCGTGCCGGTGCTGGTATCGCGCGCTGCCTGCCAGCCCGACACAAAGCCGGCTTCGGCATAGGTGTCCTTGAACGGCGACGGCGTGAAGGCGACATCGGCCAGCGGGCGCTCATATTCCGCCGGCAGCCGTTCCGGCCGCACCCGCTGTTCGCGCACATCGGGTGGCTGGCTCACCGGCTCCTTGCCGCTCTCCGGCTTGGCCGCCCATTGCACGACATAATTATCCTGCACCCGCACGATACGGCCATCATCAAAGCGGCCGGCGCGCACCAGTTTCTGGATGGCCGCCACATGCTGCGGCGCGAATTGCGGCGCCAGCTGGATCACCATGCGGCCGGCGGCGCTGTCCATCACCATGATCGTATCCGGATTGATGTCGAGCCAGTGCCCGGCCGGCGCGTTGGCGGCAATGTCATCAGCGGAGGTGTTGACCAAGGACGGCGGCGGCGCTTGCGCCAGCAGCAGTGGCGCCGCGAGGAGGAGCAGCTTGCGCATCAGGCGTCCTCCGCCTGAAAGTCCAGCGCCAGGCCGTTGATGCAGTGGCGCAGGCCTGTCGGTGGCGGCCCATCGGGGAACACATGGCCCAAATGCCCGCCGCAGCCGGCGCAATGCACTTCGGTGCGCACCATGCCGTGGCTCACATCTGTCTTGGTGCCCACGGCGCCTTCCACGGCGTCGTAAAAACTCGGCCAGCCGGAACCGGAGTTGAACTTGGTGCCTGACCGGTAGAGCAGCGCACCACAGCCGGCGCAGTGATAATCGCCGCTCCGCTTTTCATCGTTGAGCGGCGAGGTGAATGGCCGTTCGGTGGCATGCTCGAACAGCACGGCGCGGGCTTCGGGACTGAGGCAGCTCATCACACTCTCCAACGGGCAAGGGCATCGATTGCGCCTTGCAAGATATAGCTCGCCGCCAGCCTGTCCACCCGCTCCGAACGCCGGGCGCGCGACAAATCTTCGGCGATCATGGCGCGCTCCACCGCAGCGGTGGACCAGCGTTCATCCCACAGCAGCAGCGGCAGGCCGAGCACGGCAACATTGCGCGCAAACGCCCGCACCGATTGGGTGCGCGAACTGTCGGTCCCGTCCATGTTCAAGGGCAGGCCGATCACCAGGCCCTTCAACCGCTCCTTGTTCACCCAAGCCTTCAGTTCGGCCAGATCGGCGCTGAACTTCGTCCGCGCGATGGTGTGGGCCGGGCTGGCGAAACTCCAGCTGGAGTCGCAGGTGGCAAGGCCAATGGTTTTGGTGCCCACGTCCAGTCCGCCCAGCCGGCCAGCATCGGGCAGCACGGCCGCATAATCCGGCGCGTTGGCCGTGATCAGCGTTCCGCTTTCCACGCCGCCACCCGCGCCGCTGCATCGAGGCGCACGGCCTGCCAGAACAGCGGATAATCGAACACGTGGAAGTTATTGCCCGGCAGCACGAACGCCGGATAACCCGTCGGCGCTTCCCCGATCAGCAACAGCCCGCGGGGATCACAACGCGCCGGCACACCGGGCGTCACCAGCTTGCCGGCGGTAAGCGTCGCCGAAGGCACCAGGCTGCCGGGGTTGGCGCTGGCGGGGGCGGCGTCGCCGATGCTGCCCGTGAGGGGATTGCTGCACAGCATCGCCGTGCCGGTGCGGGAGGTGCCCGCCAGGCCCGTGCCAGCGTAATAAACATCAAGGATCGCCGACGCGTCGGCCGGCTCGGCAAAGCTCTGCCAGCTCAGCAGGCAGCGCGCCTGATCGCGCCGTTCGCAGGCCCGCAGGCCCAGCGCCGGCAGATCGGCGCTCACCGACACCGGCCAGCCCACCGCATAGGCCGCCACAACGCGGGCGGCAAGCGGCGTGCCCGCCACCTCTTCCTTCAACAGGCGCAACAGGTGCAGCGCACCCTGGCTGTGGCCGGCAAGGATGATCGGCCCACCTGGCGGCTGCGCTGCAAGGAAACGCGCGAAAGCCGCCTTCACATCAGCATAGGCCAGCTGCTGGGCGGCCTGAGCAAAGCGCCGCGTTTTGGGCGTGTTGGCCAGGAAACTGCCCAGCACCGCCTGGCGGTAATGCGGCGCCCACAGCGGGCCGGCCGCCGCCAGCGCGCTGGCTTCAGTGCGCAGGAAGCCAGCCAGCCGCAGCGCCGTTGCCGTATCGCTGGAACGGCCGTTCCACTGCGAATTGCCAAAGGCGGCGGTGGGCGGAATGAAGAACACCGGCACATCGCCCCTGGCCATGGCAGGCGCGCCTTCCGGCAGGAACGCCGTGGGATCATCGGCCCCATCCTTCAGGCCGCCCGGCCGCGCCGCCCAACTGGCAGGATCACCATAATCATAGGGCGTGCCGGCCGCGGCGGCTTCAAACGCGCCGCCCGGCACCAACGCCGCGCTGAGCAGGCGGTTGCCGGCCAGCCGCCAGGCAAAGGCGGCCACAATGACAAGGATGATGGCAATCGCCACCAGCCACAGGAACAGCCGCGGCAGCCGCGCCGGTCGTTCCACGCGCGCCGGCTTGGCCGTTGGCGCGGCGATATTGGCCTGTTCGTTTTCTTCCGTCATTCGTTCAGACAAGTCGCCAGCCTCATGGTGATGATCGGCTGGTGCCTAGCAGCGGTCGTCATGCACTGCGAAGAAAATCATGTCGCTGCCCTTCGAACCGCTTGAGTTTTTTGTAATGAGCGGCATAAAGTCACAGCCATGAGCAATATCCTCTGCGTTGAAGACGATGCCACCATGGCCGATCATATCGCGCAGGGTCTGCGCGAAGCCGGCTATCATGTTGATATTGCCGGCACTGGAACATTGGGCCTCGAACTGGCGATGGCCGGGCACTATGCCGCCATCGTGCTGGATCGCATGCTGCCCGAACTCGATGGCCTCACTGTGCTGTCCCGCCTGCGCGAAGCCGGCAACCGCACGCCGGTAGTGGTGCTCTCCGCGTTGGCCAGCCTGGATGAACGGGTAAAGGGACTGCGCGCCGGTTCCGACGATTATCTCACCAAGCCGTTTGAATTGCCGGAACTGCTTGCCCGTCTTGAAGCTGTGCAGCGCCGTGCCCTGCCATCGGGCGAAATCACCCGGCTGGTGGAAGGCGAGTTGGAGCTTGATCTGCTCGCCCGCCGTGTCACCTGGACGGGCAAGCGCATCGATCTGCAACCGCGCGAATTCCGCCTGCTGGAATATCTGGTCCGCCACCGTGGCCAGGTCGTCACCCGTTCCATGCTGCTGGAAGGCGTGTGGGATTATCATTTCGATCCCGGCACCAACGTGATCGACGTGCATGTCAGCCGCCTGCGCAAGAAGCTGGATGAAGGCGGCGCCGGCAATATCGTGCAGACCGTGCGCGGCACCGGCTACCGGGTCGGCGGCGAAACGGTCACGGCCTGACGGAGCGGTTGCCGACCAGCTTGGGTTATCGGCACGGAGACGAATTTGATGCACGGCAAGAAGCGAGGAGGGCGCGATGTCTCTGGCGTCGCAACCAACGAGCGACGCAGCCGTGCGCCAAATTCGCCCCGCCCTGAAGGGGTCGCCCCACTTGGGGCGATGACGATGGCGCAAGCTGGTCGGGAACCGCTCTGATGCCCCGGGCGGGGCTATCTTCGTGGAAACCATCGGGCTTCCGCCTGTTGCTGAGCGGGCTGGCGCCGCGCACCACCACGGCGCGGATCAGCTTGATGCTGTTCCTGGTCATCCTGGCCGGATCGGCGCTGCTGCTGATCCTGCTGGAACGTGCAACCCAGACCCAGCTCGACCGCGAAGCGCAGGCCCGCATCACCGCCATTGCCGAGACGGCCGAACGGACCTGGCGCCGCAGTGGCATCGAGGCTGCCGTCACCATTCTCGATGGCGAACTGGCGGTGCCTGGCCCGCTCATCATCCACCTCGCCGCCCGCGATGGCAGCCTGCTGCTTGGCAATCTGGCGCGCTGGCCGGCGCGCGTTCCCAGCGACCGACGCTATTACCGCGTGCCCGCCATGCACAACGAACATGGCGACATCGAACCCTATATGGTGACGGCACGGCCCATGCCCGATGGCTATCGCCTGCTGGTCGGCCGCAGCCTGGAAGCCGAAGTGCAGTTGCAGTCCACGCTCACCACGCTGCTGGCCGTGGCGTTGCCCGTGGCGGCGATGCTGGCCTGGCTCACCAGCAAACTGGCGGTCTCCATCATCACCGATCGGGCGCGCGGCATCGCCGATGTGGTGGGCGAGGTCACCGCCGGCAAACTGCACGCCCGGGTCGATCTGCCGCCCGGCCCGCCGGCCGATGCGTTTGATTCCATGGGCCAGGCCTTCAACGTCATGCTGGCGCGGGTGGAATCGGTGCTGGATGAACTGCGTGCCGTCACCGATGGGCTGGCGCATGATCTGCGCTCACCGCTCACCCGGCTGAAAGCCCGCATCGACAAGTTGCAACAGGGCAGCGTGATCGATGCCGCTGATCTGGAAGCGGTGTCGGCCGAAGCGGAATCGCTGCTCGGCATGCTCGATACCAGCCTGGAAATCACCCGCGCCGAAGCCGGCATCGGCCGCGACCGCTTTGAAGCGGTGGACCTGTCCCAGATGGTGGCCGATCTGGCCGATATGTATGGGCCGCTGGCCGAAGATGCCGGCGTGGAACTGGCCGTGCAACCCGGCCTGACCCGGGTGACGGCGCTGGCACACCGCCAGTTGCTTGGCCGGGCGTTGGCCAATCTGATCGACAATGCTCTACGCTATGGCGCGGCCGGCAAGCGCATCGAACTTGCCGCCGAACGCCACGACGGCGGCGCGCGGCTGGTGGTGGGCGATCACGGCCCCGGCATTCCATCGGCGCAACGGCGTGAGGCGCTGCGCCGCTTTGGCCGGCTGGATGCGGCGCGCGGCCGGCAGGGCCAGCGGCTGCAAGGCGCCGGCCTTGGCCTGTCGCTGGCCGCCGCCGTCGCCCGCCTGCACGGCGGCACCCTCACCCTGGCCGATAACAAGCCCGGCCTGCAGGTCGCGATCGATCTGCCAGCCGTGCCGGCGGCGGAATAGCGCCTCAGGCCGCCACCACCAGCCCGTGCCGCTTCTTGCCGGCGCTCACCTTCTGGCCCGGTGCCACCAGCACGGCATCGCTGCCCGCTGCTTCCCCATCGATGCGAGCGCCGCCCTGCGCCACCAGCTTGCGCGCTTCGTTCTTCGATGCAGCAAAGCCCAGCCCGATCAGCGCATCGATTATGCTCACCGGGCCGCTCACCGCGAACTGCGGCAGCTCCTCGCCCGCCCCGCCTTCGGCAAAGGTGGAGCGCGCCGTCTCCGCAGCGGCTTCCGCCGCGTCCCTCCCCCGGCACAGCGCGGTGGCTTCGGTGGCCAGCATTTCCTTGGCCACGTTGATCTCCGCGCCTTCCAGCGCCTCCAGCCGGGCGATCTCGTCCAGCGGCAGATCGGTGAACAGCCGCAGGAACTTGCCGACATCGGCATCGTGCGTGTTGCGCCAGAACTGCCAGTAATCGAAATGCGGCAGTTGATCCTCGTGCAGCCACACCGCGCCCTTGGCCGTCTTGCCCATCTTGGCGCCATCAGCCCGCGTGATCAGCGGCGTCGTCAGGCCAAAAGCATCCTTCGCATCCACCCGGCGAATGAGATCGGTGCCGTTGACGATATTGCCCCACTGATCACTGCCGCCCATTTGCAGCGTGCAGCCAAAGCGGCGATTGAGTTCCAGATAGTCATAGGCTTGGAAAATCATGTAGTTGAACTCGATGAAGCTCAATGGCTGCTCCCGCTCCAGCCGCAACCGCACGCTGTCGAACGTCAGCATCCGGTTGATCGAGAAATGCCGGCCATAATCGCGCAGGAACGGCACCAGGTGCAGCCGCGACAGCCAATCATCATTGTTGACCATCACCGCATCGGTCGACCCATCGCCAAAGATGAGAAACCGCTCGAAAATCCGCTTGATGCTGGCAAGATTGGCATTGATCTGCTCATCCCCCAGTAACTGCCGCGCCTCATCCTTGCCCGACGGATCACCAATCTTGGTCGTCCCGCCACCCATCAACACGATCGGCTTGTGCCCCGATTGCTGCAGATGCCGCAGCATCATGATCGAAATCAAGTTGCCGATGTGCAAACTGGGCGCCGTGCAATCAAAGCCGACATAGGCCGTGATCGCGCCCTTCCCCGCCGCGCCATCCAGCGCCGCCGCATCGGTGATCTGATGAATATAGCCGCGCGTTTCGAGACGGCGGAGAAAGTCGCTGCTGTAGGTCATGGTGGGGACGGCTTTACGGTGTGTGGCGCCGCTTGTCATGCCCCCACAAGCGCGGCCAGTTTTGACAGTTTTTCCGCATCTCGCCTGTTTTCACCGGCCCTTGTGTGCGGCCGAGGCCAAGGCCGATGGGTGCTGCGCCGCTCCAACCCATAGTACGGGCTGTGGGACAGAATAGAGGCAGAAGAGGAGAGCCTCCAGCGGCCCCTTCTCCTTTCCAGCGCCAGCCGTACAACGCAGGGGTTTGACGCCGAGAACCGCCCTCCCCTTGCATCCCGCCGCCTTATCCCCCATCGGGCCGGGGGATGACATTTATCTATCTGTTTCTGGCGCTGGGCCTGGCGGTGGGCTTGAACCATCCGGCCTGGGCGTGGCGGGTGTTGGCGCAGCTGGCGGCGGCGGCGGCGTTGGGCATGATGGCCTGGTCGATCTGGCTGGCCAATGGCGATGGCACGTTTGCGGCGCGGGCGGCCGATGATGTGCGGCCGTTGCTGCTCAATATCATGGCGGCGATTGCGGTGCTGGCGGTCCTGCTGCTGCTGGCGCTGCTGCCGGCGCAGTGGCGGCGGTACGCGGAGCCGGTGCCGGAATGGAACCAGCGCCAGCGGTGGGGGCAGATCGCCCGCATCCTGCACTGGACGAGCGCCGAGCTGATGCTGGCCGCGCTGCCAATGGGGCTGTTCGTGACGGTGCTTCGCCCTTCGCCGGAGCGCACGGATTTTCTGGCTGCGCATATCGGCATTGGCGTTGCGGTGTTTTTCCTGCTGCTGTTGCGCTGGGCGGCCCAGCGCGCTTCGCCGGGCCCGGCCAGCCCCAATGGCGCGGCAAAACTCAACAAATTGGCGCTGTATCTGGCGCTGGCCACGCTGCCGGTTTCCGGGCTGTTGCTGGCGGGGGCCACCGGCTGGTCGGTGTTGGGGCTGCACCTGCCCGAAGCCCTGCCGATGCCGCCGGCCCGCGCTCTGCATATCTGGCTTTCGGGCCTGTTTGCTGCGGCGTTCGCGGCCCATGCCGGCGCGGTGCTGTGGCATCATTTCGCCCTGCGTGATCGCCAGCTCATTCGCCGCATGCTGCGCTAGAACAAACGGCGCACATGGTGCAATGATGGCGCCATGGCCATCCAGATTCGCACCAGCCTTGCCGAAACGGAGCTGACCGAGTTCACACCGCACCGTCCCGCTCGCCCGGAGAAGAGCGAGGGTGGCCGGCCGTTCGTGCTGAGCACCGAATATACGCCGGCCGGTGATCAGCCCGCCGCCATCGCCGAACTGGTGGGCCAGGCCAATGACGGCGAGCGCGATCAGGTGCTGCTGGGCGTGACGGGTTCAGGCAAGACCTTCACCATGGCCAAGGTGATCGAGGCGGTGCAGCGCCCGGCGCTGATCCTGGCGCCCAACAAGATCCTGGCCGCACAATTATACGGCGAATTCAAGAGCTTCTTCCCCGAAAATGCGGTGGAATATTTCGTTTCCTATTACGATTATTACCAGCCCGAAGCCTATGTGGCGCGCACCGATACCTATATCGAAAAGGAATCGAGCGTGAACGAGGCCATCGACCGGATGCGCCATTCCGCCACCCGTTCCCTGCTGGAGCGCGATGACGTGATCATCATCGCGTCGGTTTCCTGCATTTATGGCATCGGCTCGGTCGAGACCTATTCGGCGATGACCTTCTCCTTGAAGAAGGGCGGCTCAGCCGATCTGAAGGAGGTGGTGAGGAAGCTCGTCGCCATGCAGTACAAGCGCGGCGACCTCAGTTTCGCGCGCGGCAATTTCCGGGTGCGCGGCGACTCCTTGGAAATTTACCCCTCCCACTATGAAGACAGCGCCTGGCGCATCAGCTTCTTCGGCGACGAGATCGAGCAGATTTCGGAGTTCGACCCGCTTACCGGCGAGACGGTGGCCAAGCTCGAGCAGATCAAGATCTACGCCAACAGCCACTATGTGACGCCCGGCCCGACCATGAAGCAGGCCGCCGACGCCATTCGCCACGAACTGACCGAGCGGCTGAAGGAGCTGAACACCGAAGGCAAGTTGCTGGAAGCCCAGCGGCTGGAGCAGCGGACGAATTTCGATCTGGAGATGATCGCCGCCACCGGGGCGTGTGCGGGCATCGAAAATTACAGCCGCTTCCTAACCGGCCGCCTGCCCGGCGAGCCGCCGCCCACGCTGTTTGAATATCTGCCGGAAAACGCCCTGCTGTTCATCGATGAAAGCCATGTGACGGTGCCGCAGATCGGCGCCATGGCCAAGGGCGATCACCGCCGCAAGGTGACGTTGGCCGAATATGGCTTCCGCTTGCCCAGTTGCATCGACAACCGCCCGCTGCGCTTTGCCGAGTGGGAGGCGATGCGGCCGCAGACGGTGTTCGTTTCCGCCACGCCGGGCCCGTGGGAGATGGACAAGACCGGCGGTGTGTTCACCGAACAGGTGATCCGCCCCACCGGGCTGATCGATCCGCCGGTGGAGATCAAGCCGGTGGAAGACCAGGTGGAAGACCTGATCCAGGAAGCCAAGAAGGTCGCCGCCGCCGGTTATCGCACGCTGGTGACGACGCTGACCAAGCGCATGGCCGAAGACTTGACCGAGTTCCTGCACGAAGCCGGCCTGCGTGTGCGCTACATGCACTCGGACGTGGAAACACTGGAGCGCATCGAGCTGATCCGCGATCTGCGGCTGGGCGTGTATGACGTGCTGGTGGGCATCAACCTGCTGCGCGAAGGGCTCGACATTCCCGAATGCGGGTTGGTGGCGATCCTGGATGCGGACAAGGAAGGCTTTCTGCGTTCCGAAACGTCACTCATCCAGACCATCGGCCGCGCCGCCCGCAACGTCGAAGGCCGGGTGATCCTCTATGCCGATCGCATCACCGGATCGATGGCCCGCGCCATGATGGAAACCGATCGCCGCCGCGCCAAGCAGGAGGAATATAACCTCGAACACGGCATCACGCCGACCACCATCAAGCGCAACATCGGCGATGTGCTGGCCGATGTGTCGACGAAGGATGGGCTGGTCGTCGATACGGGTGACGACGAGACCCAGCATCTCGTCGGCCACAATTTGAAAGCCTATATCGCCGACCTTGAAGAGCAGATGAAGAAGGCCGCGTCTGACCTGGAATTCGAGACGGCCGCCGCCATCCGCGACCAGATCCGCCGTCTGGAAATGGATGAACTCGGCCTGCCGCCGGATGCACGCGCCGCCGCCGCCAAGGGCCGCGCCACTGGCGGCGCGGCGGGCACGCGGACGACACGCTTTTCCAAGATGCAGAAGAAGGGCTTCAGCGCGAAACGGCGTGGGGCGGGGCGCTGAAGCAGGCGATCAACGATGCGGTTCGCAGGCGAGGCCATCACCATCGCCGTCCCAATCTGCCCGGTAATTTGGCTCATCTGACCTGATGTTTTCATAGCCAGCCGCCCGCGCGTCGTTGCAACCGGAAAAACGTCTGAACGGGCGCGGTTCGGGCTTCACCAGGGCAACCACTTCGTTGACCGGCGCGACAGTGTCCTGAACAAGATTGGCCTGCTCGGAGGGCGGCATTGTCGCAAGCCAGCCACCTCCACCGCCCAACAATATGCCAATAACAGCCAGCGTTGGCAGCGGCACGGATGATAATTCTTCGTTGCGTCGGCGTCTGGTCATGATGCGGAGCATGCACGACCAATCTTAAAGGCCAATTAAATCAGGCAACCCACCCCGGCGCGCAGGAATTCCGCCACCAGGCCGGGGTCGCGCTCGTCGGTCAGCTTGTTGGCGATCTCGCGGATGGACATGCGTTCAAAACGTTCGGCGCGCAGGCCGGTGAGTTCCTGCAGGCGGCGCAATTGGCCGATGGAGAGGCGTTCGCCCAGCCGGCCACCCATGCACTGGGCCTGGCGCGGGGGCACGCCCAGTTCCGTCAGGTTGCTGGTGATGCGCTGCGCCGGCGTGGTGCAGGCGCCCAGCAACAGCGCGACCATCAGTGCGGCAGATTTAGGCAGGGAGAGTTTTGCGGGCATCGGGCAATCGCCACCATGGGGTTTGCGGAGACAAGTGATGTTCGTGATGATAGCCGCCGAAATGAAAACAGGAGATTAATGAAATCAAGCCGCCAGCGCCAACACTGCGCGCCCGGTGCTGATCGGCAAACGGGCTGGCTGAATGGCGGTGCGGCAGAAACGTGCCAAAGAAAAACAATTGCCCAAGCGCCAGCAGCGCCGGAACTGCCCAGAACACCGCAAAATTGATCAGGCTGGCTCCCAGCGCCATGTAGATGCAGGCAACTACGGTGATCCGCACCAATTGCATGTGTGTGTAGTAATTCCCGAAAAAGCGCAGGAACCAGCGGCCGGGCGTATGTGGAGCATCGGCGTTGAAATCCGGATCGTTGTGGGTGCCAACATGGCGGTGATGGGCGAAATGGGCCGGAGCCATCTTATCGTAATCAAGACCGGCATACAGCATCAGCGCCGCACGTCCGGCGGTGCGATTGCGCCCGCGGCGGCCCGGCGCGAACGCCCCGTGCATGCAGTCATGGGCAATGATGAACAGGCCGGTCGACAACCATGCCTGCACCAGCACCACGCCAACCAGCGCCAGCGGATGCCAGTTGGCCAGCGGCGGGCCAAAGATGCACAAAAAGTGCACGGCCAGCCATGCTAACACGATCAGCAGGCCCAGGCTTTGGCTGATTGTTCCATCGTGCAATGTCGCGGTAGGCTTGTGCATGGCAGGGTTAGTGCGGCAATATGGGGACGATGAAAAGTCCCTGCGTCATCGTAAACGGCTGGGGATACAGGAGTTGATGATGCAGTTTTGGCCGGGTATCGATTATTTTCTTGGGGCGTTGGCGTTCATGGAAGGCGTGGCCTATGTCGGGCATCGCTGGGTGATGCACGGTTTCATGTGGAACCTGCACAAATCCCACCACGAACCGCGCCGGGGCCGGTTTGAAAAAAACGACTGGTTCGCCGTGATGGGTGCGGTTCCGGCAATCGCGCTGATCGTTTGGGGATCGCTGAACGGCTTCAACGCGGCGTGGTGGATCGGCATGGGCATCACCGGCTATGGTGCCATTTACGCGGGCTTTCACGATATCATCGTGCACCGCCGCTTGGCGCACAGCTGGAACCCGCAGGGTCGGTATCTCAAACGAATCGTGCAAGCCCACCGCCTGCACCATGTGGTGGAAACGCGCGACGGCACCGTCAGCTTCGGCTTCCTCTGGGCGCCGCCGATCCGCGAATTGAAAGCCAAGCTGGAAGCCGATGGCCGCGGCCGCATCCGAGCTTCGGCCAAAATGAAAGCCGAAATGGGCATGGTTGAAAATGCCGAGCACTGGGCGCGCTGAACGCAGCAACCGGGCTGGATCTGCCTAATCCGGCATCGTCCACAGACCTTCCCGGGCAGGCCCAGGCATCGGCCAGCGCTGCTTGCGCACCAGTGCATCGCCCAGCGCCAACGCCACAGCACGGGCCTTTTCGGCTTTCGTCGTCGAAACCCGCTGAGCCAGCCCCTCTTCCTCCAGCCCGCGCACCTTGCGGCCGATGCCGCCATAGATGCGGGCTGCGGCCAGCACCGCCCAGGCGGCGCGGTTGCCCAGTGCCGAGGTGCCGAAGCGGGCTGATTCTTCATACTCCTCGGCCTTGAACACCAACCGGGCGACAAGGCGGGAGAGTTGCCGGCGGTTGCGTTCCAGCACGTAACTGTCCGGCTCCAGCCGCACGCTGGCCAGCCAATCATCGGAGATGTAGCGGCGGCCGTTCATCGCGTCTTCGACCACGTCGCGGGCGATGTTGTTGAGCTGAAAGCTCATCCCCAGATCACAGGCGCGTTCCAGCACCGCGCGTTCATCGGGCTTCACGCCCATCACGATCGCCATCATCACGCCCACACAGCCCGCCACGTGATAGCAATAGGTGAGCGTATCATCGAAGGTGTGGAATGGCCGCGCTTCCATGTCGATGCGGAAGCCGTGGATCAGATCGCGCGGATAGCG
>NZ_CAMCWT010000057.1:0-13430 GCF_945882885.1 Sandarakinorhabdus limnophila DSM 17366 | reverse complement strand
TGATGCGCGCTTGGTTGATGGCGCCCGTTTCGGCAAACATCATGAAGCTGGCGGCATTTTCCAGGCCCAGCGTGGCGGTCCGGTTGGCCGAGGTGTTGACGAAGCTCTGCGCCAGCCCGCTGCCGATCAGCAGGCTGTTGTTGAGCAGGAACAGCGTGTTCATCATCGCCGTCTGCGGCACAGCGTTGACCCGGTCCCCGCCCACTGCAAACAGCGTCGCCTTGCCGGCCGGCGTGACGTTCTTCAGGCCCAGCGGCAGATCGAGAATGGCAAATTCCGGCTTCACATTGCCATCGGCGCCAAACAGGAAGGGCGAATATTCCTCCCCGTTGATCACCTGGCTCTTCAGCCGGCCACCGGTGCCGGCCCGCAGCGCCCGCGTCTGCGCTTCGGTGCGACCGTAGAGCGGCGAAAGATCGATCTCGTGGTTCGATGTCGTGCGGCGCCGGTCTTCCTTGTCATCATCATTGTGCAACATCGTGCGGATGAAGCCATCGGTGAGATATTGCGCAAAGGCCGGGAACAGACCCGTGGATTTCGGGCACAGCCGCTGGTTGGTGCCGGGCAGCCGCGCAAACAGCGCCGCGGTGGCCTGCAACGGCGGCCGGCTGGTACCGATGCCTTCGCCCGTGGGCGGCTTGGCCGGCAGCAGGCGCGCGTTGTAGGTGCGATCGGTGAGGCCCGACCAACTGATATAATCATGCTTGGTGGACCATGGGTGCGGCCGGTTGCGGCACACATTCACCGTGCGGTCGATGACAAGGCGATTGACCTCGTCATCCAGATCCAGCGCATTCAGCGCCTTGGTAATAATCGACAATAAAGACATGGCCGTAGCTCCCCCCGGAAGGATGCGACCCTGACCATGAGGCTAGCAGGTCAGCGCCCGCTTGTCATGCCGCCCTATTGGCCTTCGTTGTAGCGCGCTTCCAGGAACTTGCCCTGCACGCGCAGGCCGTCGCGGTCGCTTTCAGCCAGCATGGCCGAGGCGCGGGCCAGTTCGGCTTCCACCGTTTTCAGCCCATCAACCACCGTGGCTTCCGGCGTGCGGCCGTCATGCTCCACCAGCCCGGTGCGCTGCAGCGGCGGGATGCGGGTATAGCGGTCCACCAGTTCGGGCAGATGATTGCCAAGCAGACGGCCAATGTCCTGCGCCACCGGGTGATCGGCGGGCACGCGTGCCAATTGCTTCTCCAGCGCCGCCAGCTGCACGGCGATGCCGTCCAGCTGCGGCGCGGCGAGGCGCGGCAATTGCTTGCGCTGGCGATCGAGGAACGCCTCAGTGATGGCCGGCAGTTCTGCGGGCGGCGCCTTGTCGATATCGTCCACATCCGGCCCGCCGACGGGCAACAGCATGCCGGCAATGCCCGCCATCGGCAGCAGCAGGAACGAGACGATGAACAGCCCGATACCCATGCCGCCCGCCGTCCAGCCATAGACGATCAGTGCCGCCAGCATGGCACCAAAGGCGAGCATGCCGCGCGTGACTCTTGTGGCCATATTGGCCTTGCGCTTTTCCCAGCGCCGGCTGCGCGCCATCTGCATGGCTTCGGCCCGCGCCAGGCGGCGGCGGCGGGCTTCAGCTTCGTCGAACGGTGCGCCTGTCGCCATCTTACGTGAGCGCGGTCAGATTGTTCTGCGGGCCAGCGATCTGGGCTTCGGCCAGGCCCTGCGCGCGCGCCACATAGGCGCGGCTCTTCTCGACCTCCACCGACAGCGTGTCGACCGTGGTCTTCATCGCTTCCAGCGACTTCATCTTGAACGTGTCGATGGCATCCATCGTCTGATAGACGTTCTGGAACGCGCGCTGCAGCGTTTCCACCGGAATGGTGGAGGCGGCGGCCTGTTCGTGGATCGTCGCTGTGTTGGATTTCAGCAGTTCGCCGGTCGAATCAATGATGCCCGCCGTCGTGGTGTTGAGCTGGGTGATCTGCTCCAGCACCAGTTTCTGGTTGGTCATGGCTTCGGCCACAGTCACAGCCGTGCGTAGCGCCGCAACGGTGGTCGTGCTGGCGCGATCCACGCCCTTCATCAGCTCGACATTGTTCTTCTTGACGAGATCCAGCGCCAAGTAACCCTGTACCGACACGGCCAGCTGGGTCAGCAGATCCTGCGTGCGCTGCCGCACATAGAACAGCGCATTCTCGCGGATGGCCTTGGCCTTGGCCGGATCAACGACATCAAGTTCGGTCGCGCGCTCTTCCAATTTCTCGTCCAGCACCTTGGACATGTGGACCATCTGTTCCAGCTTGCCCATCGCGTCCCACAGCTTGGCGCGCTCGTCCTCGATGCTGATATTGTCCTTCAGCAGCTCGTCCTTGCCGCTCTTCAGCGCGCCCAGGATGGCGTTGATGTTGGTCTGCGCGCTCTTGTAGCTGTCGAAGTACGACCGCAGCTTGTTGCCACCCACCGGGATGAGGCCAAACAGCTTCTTGCGGCCGGTCAGCTTCCCGGATTTGCCGGGATCAAGATCTTCGACGATCATGCGCAGTTGCACCAAGTCGGCGCCGATGCCGGCTTCCTTGTTGAGCGCGCGCGTCGGCCGATCGAGGAAGCGGTTGGACTGGGCGGCAGCCCGCGCAATTTCGGTCGCGCCCAGATTGGCGAGCGCATCCACCTTCTTGCCAAATTCCGGGCTGGCGGCATCGGTGGCGATCAGCTCATCGATGAAGCTTTCCACCTTGGCTTCCAGCTGGGCCTTTTCCTGATCCTTCAACGGCACCAGACCGGCCGCTTTCGCAGGCGCAATGGCGCTCACCGCCACCGGGGGTTCCAGCTTGATCGCGACTTCTTCCGACATGCCTGTCCTCACCTTTTGTGGCCGCAGCTTATCAGCACCGCGACGGCCTGCCTACTGTGTTAGGATTGCGACACGCTTTTGCAAGGGGTGAGTCCCGGGAAATCGTCGTTCAATCGGGCATCAGCCCCGCCAGCGTATCATGATGGGTGCCGATGCCCTGCTCCAGCCCGCCGATCAGGATGTGATCGACCGCGCCCGACATCAGGCCCTCTTGTCCCAGCGCCGCGGCCCGGAAATCTTCGGACCCGAACACCGCGCCATCCAGCAACGCCCAGCTTTTCGCCCAGTGCCGCTCCGCCTTCTCGTCCTTGGGCGGTTCGGGGATCAGCATGAAATCCTCCACCCACGTCTCGTCCACGCCACGCGGCATCACCACCATGATGTTGATGTAATCCGGGCTGGCGACGATCACCGTGCCGGGCGTCAGCGTGTAGGTGAAGGTCATCGTGCGCCGCAGATCGCGCATGTCATCAAGGTCCATGCCCTCCAGCGCCGCCAGCCGGGCGACGGCGGAGCGCGAATGCGGCCCGATGCGATCACCCGTGGTGACGCCATCCTGGAAATAGGGCGCGATGGTGGACGCGTGCAGGCGCAGCACATGATAGCTTTCGGCAAAGGCATCCATGATCAGCTTCCAGTTCGCCGCCACCTTGTGCGTGCGCCGGGCATAAAGATGCTGATCGCCAAAACCGATGGCATCGAAATCGGCGGCGAGCGGGCCCGCCGCCAGGCTGAAATCCGGCGGCGCATCGCGATCCAGGCCCACCCAGATCAACCCGCCGGCCTCCAGGCTCGGCATCTCGACGAGATTGCGCGTATTCTTGTCCAGCCCCGCGAACGTCTCCGGCCGCGGCAGGCCTTTCAACTTGCCATCAGTGCCATAGCTCCACGCGTGATAGGGGCAGACAAGCGCGGGTGATTTCACCAGCTCGCAGCCCTCCACCAGCCGCGTGCCGCGATGCCGGCAGACATTCATGAACACCCGCGCCACACCCTTGCCGTCGCGCGATATCAGCAGCGGCAGGCCGAACCCATCATGCGGCACCGCCATGTTGGGCTGCGGCAGCAAGGCCGACGGCGCGATCACCACCGGCAGCCGCTTGAAGACATGGCTCCATTCGCGGGCGAAATGCTCGGGGCAGGTATAGGCGCTAGCCGGGATTTCCCGCATCACCCCGCTGGCCGGCTTGCCCGCCGCCGCCGGAACGCCGGCCGCCAGCGCCCGCTGGCCTGGCGTCGGGTGGCGCGGTTTGAAGGCGATATCCATGGCGCGGATGGTGACTCCGTTCCGCCGGCAGCGGAAGCTAGTTTTTCAAACCGGCCTTTTCGTAATCAATGCCGAGCTGTTCCAGGTACGACTTGTACTTCTTCGGATCGAAGTAATATTTTTCCATCTGCGGGCGCATCTTCGCCATCAGATCGGCATTGAGATGGATGGCCGGCTGATCCTCGGGGCCGAGCAGTGGCGCATAACGCTCGGTCTTGAACTGCACCTGTTGCTGCCAGGTCTTGGCGCCGGCCACCAGTTCCGGTGTCGTCATCAGATCGAGCAATGTCATTGCCGCCACCTTGGCACCAACAACGGCGCCCTTGTGGGCAATCGGCGTCGCCATCGCCGTGGCCGCCATGATGTTGTGATAGGAAATGCCAGGCACGTTGGATGGATAGACGATGGTGATGGTCGGGACCGTCCACATGATGTCGCCGATATCATCCGATCCGCCGTTGCGATCGCTATTGGGATTTTCAGGCGACCACAGTTTCGGGCCGTCGCTGGCGAGCGGCTTGTCCTTGCGGCCAAAGCCCGACAGCACGGCGCGGGCGAAATTCTGGTCGGCCGCGCTCCATTGCGGCAGGCCCACGGCTTTCATGTTGGCAAAGGCGGCTTCGGCGATCAGTTTGTTGCCATAATTGGTGGCGGCATGGCCCAGCACGCGGCGCGTGACGCTGGTTTCGGTCATCATCGCCGCGCCACCCGCAATGCGGTTGCCGGCGTCATACATGGCTTTGACCGCGGGCAGCTGCGTGTCGCGGAAATAATACCACACGCTCGCCTTGTCAGGCACGATATTGGGCTGGTTGCCGCCGCTGGTGATCACATAATGGCTGCGCTGGGTGGGCGGCAGATGCTCGCGCTTCATGTTCCAGCCGTCGTTCATCAACTCCACGGCATCCAGCGCGCTCTTGCCGTCCCATGGATTGCCGGCGGCGTGCGCGGTGAGCCCGGCAAACGTGTATTCAACGCTCAGCGAAGCGGTATAGGCCAGCGGGCCCCAGGTGGTTTCCAGCCCGTCACCCACGTGCGCGAACAGGTTGGCGTCCACATCCTTGAACATGCCGGCGCGCACATAATAGGCCTTGGTTGCCACCAGTTCCTCGGCCACGCCCGGCCACAGCATGATGCGGCCCTTGATGCCGTTCTTTTCCATCACCTGCTTGGCCGCGATGGCCGCCACGATCATCATCGGCATGCCGCTGTTGTGGCCTTCGCCATGCCCCGGCGCGCCGGCCACCAGCGGTTTGTTGCCCGGCACACCCGGCGTCTGGCTCAGCCCCAGCAGGCCATCGATATCGCTGCCCAGCGCAATCATTGGCCCGCCTTCGCCCCAAGTGGCCGTGAACGCGGTGGGGATGCCCGCCACCCCGCGCGTCACCTTGAAGCCATTCTTCTCAAGAATGCCGGTCAGATAGGCGCTGGTCCGCACTTCCTGAAAACCCGGCTCGGCAAAGCTGAACACGGAATCGATCATGTTCGCCAGTTCGCCGGCGCGGGCGTCAACGGCGGCGGCCGCTGCGTCCTTCAATGGTGCCGGCGCAGCGGCAAAGGCTGGTGCGGCAGACGCCAAAAGGCTGGCGGCGAGCAGTTTGCGGATCATGTCACTTCCCCATTTGATTGGGGGTGACGCTATCCGCCCCGCCCGCCGCCGTAAAGCTGGCGGTTACTTCCGCGCCGCAATCCAATCGTCCACCCGGCGTTCCAGGATCGAAAGCGGCTGCGAGCCCGATGCGATCAGCAGATCGTGGAAGCTCTTGATATCGAACTTCGGCCCCAGCGCCTTCTCGGCCTTGCGGCGTTCTTCCATGATCTTCAGCATGCCGATCTTGTAGCCGGTGGCCTGGCCCGGCAGCGTGATGTAGCGGCGCACTTCCGAACGCGCCATTTCGGGCGGAGCGCGGCCGGTTTCGTTGAGATACTTCACTGCCTCTTCCTCGGTCCAGCCGAGCGCGTGGATGCCGGTATCGGTCACCAGACGGGCGGCGCGGAACAGTTCGGCAACAAACGCATGAAATCGGCGGCAATGTCGGGGAAGGCCTTCCATTCGGCGCAGATGGCTTCAGCATAGAGGCCCCAACCCTCACCAAAGGCGACATAGCCGGTGACAGCGCGGAACTTCGGGCAGCCCTTCTGGCGCACCTGGATATCGCCCTGCATGTTGTGACCGGGCACCGCCTCGTGACACATCAGCGTGTAGAGCGAGGCCGGGTCCTTCTGCGTGCCAACCAGGTGCACATAGGTGCGCGCCGGGCGCTTGCCATCAGGGCTGGGGCCGCTGGCATAGGCGGCGCCGCCGGCCACTTCGCTGAACGACGGTTCGCGCACCACTTCGATGCCATAGGCCGGCAAAGTGCCGAAATACGGGCCGAGCAGGCCGCGAACATGGCCGACGAAGCGATTGGCTTCCTTCAGATAGGCTTCGCGCGACGCATCATCGAACGGCTTGGCCGGGAATTGCTGCGCGCGCTGCGCATAATAGGCGTGACGGTCCTTCACCCCGGCCTTCTGCGCCAGCGCGTCCTGCTCCGCCTCGATCCGCGCCACTTCCTTGCGGCCGATGGCGTGGATCTGATCGGCGGTCAGATCCGTCGTCGTGTTGAGCTTCAACGCCGCGGCATAATAGGCCGCGCCGTTCGGCAGGGTGACGGCACCCACCTTGCCCGACGGCGCAGTGGCCAGCGCGCCCTTGGCCCAATCGATCACCCGGCCATAGGCGGGCTTCAGATCGGCAATGGCCGTGCGGGCTTCAGCCAGCAGCGCATCGGCTTCGGCGCGCGGCAAGGTGCCGGCCGCCACCAATTTCTCGGTCTTCGCCTTCACATCGGCCCACAGCGCCGCATCCGGAGCACCAGTTCCATTGGCGCCAAAGGGCGCGCCGCTGGTCAGCTGGGTGGCGCCGGAAATGATGGATTCGATCTGGAACTTGGGCGCGCGCACCCCGGCGGCTTCGCTGGCTTTTGTGCGGGCGATGGCCATATCCAGCACCGCCGGCATGCCACGCACCCGGGCGATATAGTTTTTCAGATCCGTCGCATCGGCAACCGTGTGCGTGTTGATCAGGAAATCCGGCAACTGGCTGTGCGCCGAATAGAGCCGAGAATAAAAGGGCGGGCTGTAGACGCGATTGGCATTGCCCATCGCCGCGCGCTCGGCCTCCAGCGCCCAGATGTCGAAATTCACTTGGGCCTTGCCCGACAGCTTGGCGCGGTCGATCGTCGCCTTCATCCGCGCCGCGCTGGCCTGCCGCCACGCCACCTGGGCATCGGCTGCGGCATCGCTGGTGTCGTTCCACTTGTCCCCGCCGGCCTTGATGCCCAGCCGGGTCGCCAATTGCGGCTGCGATTTCACATATTCGGTAAACTCGGCATCCAGAAACGCTGTCAGCTTCGCGTCTTCAGCTTGGGCAACCGCAGCAACCGGCGCTTGCGCCATGGCCGGCCACACGGGCAGGGCAAGGGCGCTGAGCAGCACGGCGATACGGGTGGTGAATTTCATCGGGGGGACCCTACTCTTGGTTGCGCCGTGTCTTATGGCCCACAACGCCGGCGGGAAGCGCCAATGTTGACAGCCCTTCCCGGCGCGCGCCTTGCTGCCGCCATGGCCCACAAGCCCGCCCTCCCCGCTGCCGACGCCTTGCGCGCACTGGCTGACGCGCAAGACTGCCTGATGCTGCGCGTCACCCCCAATGCCGGCGCCGATACACTCACCGTCGCTGATGGCATCGTGCAGGTGCGGGTGACGGCCACGCCCGAGGCCGGCAAGGCGAATGCCGCCGTGCTGGCGCTACTGGCCAAGGCGCTGGGCGTGCCGAAATCCGCGCTCTCCATTGTGCGCGGCGAAACCGGGCGCGACAAGCGGGTGCGGCTGCCGCCACGCTGAAAGGCCGTCTGCCCATTGACAGGCCGGCCGCCGCCGCCATGGTGCCGGCCCATGGTCACCACGCCCAACCGCTCGCTCCTCGCTGCCATCAAACCCTATTTCGAAGCCGGCCCGCTGGGCGCGCTGGCGCTCGGCATGGCATCGGGCACGCCCTATGCGATGATCGCCGCCACGCTCACCACGCGGCTGGCGGAAAGCGGCATCGAAAAAAAATCGGTGACGGCCTTCGGGCTGGCGCTGCTGGTCTACAGCTTCAAGCCGCTGTGGGCGCCGCTGATCGATCGGGTGCGCATCCCCGTGCTGGCCAATCTCATCGGCCAGCGCCGGGCCTGGCTGGTCGTCTCGATCATCATGGCCAGTGCCGCCATCACCTGGCTCGGGCTGCTCGATCCCACCGCCGATCTGGCGCTGTTTGCCGCCGCTGCTGTTGCCGTGGGCTTTGCTGGCGCAACGCTGGATATCGTGATTGACGCCATCCGCATCGAATGGCTGCGGGTGGACCAAATGGGGGCAGGCTCTGGCATGACCCAATATGGCTGGCGCATGGGCAGTTATCTGGCGGGCGCCGGGGCGCTGCTGCTGGCGGCGGGCGGCAGCTGGGCGCTGGCCTATGCGTCGGCGGTGTTGCTGTTTGCGCCGTCGTTGATCGCCGCTGCCGTGCTGGGCGAACCGCAACGCCCGCCGGCGCTGCAATCGGGCAAGGGGCTGAGCGCGGCCATCACGGACAGCATCATCGCGCCGCTGGCAGATTTTCTCACCCGCAAAGGTGCCTGGATCGTGCTGGCCTTCGTGCTGGTCCACAAGATCGGCGATACCGTCTGCCAGCTATCGGTGCGGCTGTTCTACAATGATCTGGGCTTCACCAAGGAAGAAGTCGCCTTCTATGATGTGTCGCTGGGCCTGTTCGGCTATCTGGCCGGCGTATTTCTGGGCGGCCTGATCTACAAGCGTGTCGGGCTGGCAGGATCGGTGTTCCTGTCGCTTATCCTGATGGGCGTATCCAACGCCGCTTATGCCGGGCTCGCCATTAGCGGCCACGATGTGTGGGCGCTGGCGCTGGTGCAGGGCTTTGAAAATCTCGCCAGCGGCATCGGCGGCGTCACCGTGGGGGCCTGGCTGGCGCTGCTGTGTGACCGCCGCTTTACGGCCACGCAGTTCGCGCTGTTGTCCTCCGCCGCCGCCATCCTGGGCCGCGCCTTTTCATCGGGCACGGCCGGAGCGCTGATCGAAAGCCTGGGCTATGTCGATTTCTACTGGCTCACCACGGTGCTGGCGCTTCCCGGCGTGCTGATCTTCCTGTGGCTATGGCGCGCCGGGCTGGTGGTGGCCGATGACACGGTTGAGACTGCAACAGGCGCGTAACTCAGCCGCAACGCGCCTGTCATCGCGCAGCCACACCATTGTCATGCAGCTGCGCTATCGTCCACCGAACCAGTGGAGCCGATGATGACCCTTGCCCTCGCGCGTGCCACCGAACTGCCCGCCGCCCTGCTCGCCCACGCCGCGCCGATCCACCGGGCTGGCCTGCTGGAAGTGCGGCTTGCCGCCAGCGAAGCCGAAATCATCGCCGCCCAGGCGCTTCGCTACGCCATTTTCTATGATGAAATGGGCGCGCTGCCGACGCCGGCGATGGCCCGCGCCCACCGCGACATCGATGCCTATGACATGGTGTGCGATCATCTGCTGGTGATCGATCATGCCAATGCGCTGCGCCCGCGCGTTGTCGGCACCTATCGGCTGCTGCGGCAGGACGTGGCAATGGCCAACGGCGGCTTCTATTCGGCGGGCGAGTTCGACCTGTCCGCCCTGATCGCCCAATCGGCGCCGGGTCGGCAACTGCTCGAACTGGGCCGCAGCTGCGTCGCGCCGGAATGGCGGACCAGCGCCACCATTTCGCTGCTGTGGCGCGGCATTGCCACTTATCTGGCCCAGCACGGCATCGGCCATCTGTTTGGCTGCGCTTCGCTGCACGGCGCCGATGAAACGCTTCACCTGGCCGAACTGTCGTGGCTGTATCACAACCATCTCGCGCCGCCGTCGCTGCGGGCCAGCGCGCTGCCGCCGCACCGGGTGGAGATGAACCGGCTCGACGCCGCCGCCATCGACGGCCGCGCCGCTTCCCGCGCGCTGCCGCCGCTGCTGAAGGGCTATCTGCGCGTTGGCGCCATGGTGGGTGATGGCGGCTTCGTCGATCGTCAGTTCAACACGGTGGATGTGTTCGTGGTGATGCCGGTTGATCGCATTACCAGCCGCTATGCCGAACGCTTTGGCGCCGCCAACGATTGAGAGTTTCGCAGCGGCCTCGCCTGCGCTAGCCATGGCGCATGCGCTGGCGCTTTCCCCTTCTGGCTGTGGCGGCCCTCGCCGGCATCGCGGCGGCTGACCCGGCCACCCCGCCGCCCGAAGCCGCCATCCCCGCCGGCCCCGATGGCGATGCCATCAGGCGCGGGCTGGACATCATCACTGATACGCGCGCTGCCGCACCCCAATATGCCGGCAATGACCTGAGGTGCGCCAATTGCCACCTCGATGCCGGTCGCACCGCCGGCGCTGCGCCCTTGTGGGCCGCGTTTGGCAATTTCCCGGTTTGGCGCGAGAAGAACAAACGCATGAACAGCTTTGAAAAGCGCGTGCAGGATTGTTTCATCTATTCGATCAACGGCACACCGCCGCCTCTGGGCGGGGAGGTGCTGCTGGCGGTGAGCGCCTATGCCGGCTGGCTGGCGCAAGGCCAGCGCATCGGCGTCTCGCCACCGGGCCGCGGCTTCCCCGCCATCGCGGCGCCCGCGTTGCCGCCCAATGATGCGCGCGGAAAGGCCGTTTTTTCCGAAGTCTGCGCCGCCTGCCATGGCGAAGACGGGCAGGGCCTCAAGGATGGCGACACCATCATCAACCCGCCGCTGTGGGGGCCGGCCAGCTACAACTGGGGCGCCGGCATGGCGCAGGTGGACAAGGCCGCCGCCTTCATTCGCGCCAACATGCCGGTGGGCAATGCCGGCACGCTCTCCATCCAGCAGGCCTGGGATGTCGCCTGGTATATCGACGGCCAGACCCGCCCGCAGGACCCGCGCTTTGCCGGAAACCTGCCCGCCACCCGCGCTGAACATCACAACCGACCATGGAGCCGCTACGCCACCAAAGTCGCCGGCCAGACACTGGGCGACCCTGCCATCACCCCGCCGCACCACGTGCCGCCGGACCATGAATTCTGAGGAGCCGTCCATGTCCACCCCGCTTCGCATCGATTTCGTCTCCGATATCGTCTGCCCCTGGTGCGTCATCGGCCTCAAAAGCCTGGAACAGGCGCTGGCCGAACTGGGCGACGACGTGACGGCGGACTGGCACTTCCACCCGTTCGAACTCAACCCGCACATGTTGCCCGAAGGCGAAAACAGCGCCGAGCATATCCAGCGCAAATATGGCCGCCCGCCGGAAGAAGGCGCCGCCGCACGCAGCACGATCAAGACGATGGGCGAAAACCTCGGCTTCACCTTCAAGGGCGGGCCGGATTCGATGATCTGGAACACCTTCGATTGCCACCGCCTGCTGCACTGGGCCGAAAGGGCCGGGAAGGCCCACGCCCTGAAAATTGCCCTGTTCGAAGCCCATTTCACCCGCGCTGAACCGCTCAACGACGCCGAAACCCTGATCCACGCCGCTGTCTCCGCCGGCCTCGATGCCAACGCCGCCCGCGACGTGCTGGAAAGCGACCGCTACGCCGACGACGTTCGCGCCGCCGAAGCCTGGTGGCGCGACGAGCAGGACATCACCGCCGTGCCGGCCATCATCTTCAACGGCAAATACGCCATCATGGGCGGCCAGCCACCGGCGACCTTCGTAAAGGTGATCCGGCGAATTGTGGCTGGCGAAGTCTAAAGGGCCTCCGGCGTGCAGGGCCGCAGACCCTGCACGCGTTCGAACCAGTGCAGCCCGAATTCAGCATGACGCCCGTCGGGAAATGGAGGCGAAGCCAAATCAAACGGGTGCAGGGACTAAGTCCCTGCCCGCCGGAGGCCCACTTACTCCTTACGGCGCGCTGCGCACCTCAACCGGCAGCCCCAGCGCCTTGAGCTGCGGCTCCACCTTGGCGCGATCGCCCACCACGATCCACAACAGCTTGTCCGTATCGAACAGCTGCACCGCGCGGTTCAGATCGGCCGTGGTCAGCGCGCCCAGGCGGCGGGCGGAGGTGACGTAATAATCGTCCGGCCGGCCGAGGATCTGGTTGCGTTCCATGGCGGAGAGGAAGGCGGTGCCGCGTTCGAATTCGCCGGGCAGCGCCAGCACGGAGTTGGCAATGCTGCGATTGCGTTCTTCGGCGGTGATCGGTTTGCCCGCCTTGATGGCGGCGATATCGGCTTGAATCGCCTTCATGCTGTCGGCGGTACGGTCAGTCTGGACCGGAGCATAGACGAGGCTGGTCAGCTGCCCCTTGCCGTCGGTCAGGCCAGCATAGGCACCATAGGCCCAGTTCTTTTCCTCGCGGATATCGGTGGTGATGCGGCTGGTGGAAAGCCCGCCCAGCACATCAATGGCGGCGCGTTCGGCGATCAGATCCTGCATGCCGGTGATAGGCAGCATCGCGCCTGCCAGTATCAGGCTTTGCGGGCTGTTGGGCCGGTCCACCAGGATGATGCGGGCCGCTTGCGGCGGCGGCGCGGCGGCGGCGGTGATCGTGCCGGCCGGGGTGGCGGCATCGGCGCGCCAGTTGCCGAAGGCGGTGTCCAGCTGCGGCTTCAGTTCGGCGGCCGTGATGTCCCCCACCACGAACAGCGTGCCGCGATCGGGGCGGATCCAGCGCTTGTGCCAGGCCACCAGCGCATCGCGTGTGATGGCCTTCAGGCTGTCGGCCGTCCCCAGCCCGCTCGGCGGCGCGCCATAGGGGTGATCGGGGCCATAGAGCGCAGGCGAAAGGATGCGCTGGGCGTTGCCAATCGGATTGCTGGCCTCCTGCTGCAGGGCGGTGAGCATCTGGCCGCGCACCCGCTCGATCTCGGCCGGCGGATAATCCGGCCGCTGCACGATATCGGCATACAGCGCGAGCGATGCGCCGAGGTTGGATTTCAGCGCATCAAGGGAGATCCGCGTGCGGTCCATGCCCGGCGAGGCACCGATGCCGGCGCCCAGCCGTTCGCGCAGTTCGGCAATGTCGGTGCCGCTGCGGCCGGCGGCGCCTTCGTCCATCAGGTTCAACGCCATCGACTGGATGCCGAGCGACCCGCGCTCATCGGCCGCTCGGCCGCCTTCCACGCTGAGCAGCATGCGCACCAGCGGCACCGTGGTGCGCCGCGCCAGTTCCACCTTCAGGCCATTTGCCAGGGTGAAGCGCTCGATCGCCGGCCATTGCAGCAGCGGCGGTTGGCCCACGGCGGGTTCGGCCATGCGGGCCGGGCCGATGGCGGGCGGGGAGCTGGCGGCCACCTTGGGCGGCGGCGGCACCTCTTCGGCGGCCGGCCGTTCGCCGGGCAGTACGGT
>NZ_CAMCWT010000056.1:0-13750 GCF_945882885.1 Sandarakinorhabdus limnophila DSM 17366 | reverse complement strand
TGCGCAATCGCGACTCCTCGCTGGTTTCGTTCACCGACCCGGCCGAAACCGACCGCGTCAAAGCCAATTTCCTCCGAAAGAAACTGGGCCTGACCGACCCCGATTCCGTGCTCGACTCAGCCATCGCCGCCGTTGGTGAACGCATGAAGGCGGACACCACCAGGAACCGCGTGACGGTCTATTACCTTTTGGCCAGCCATTTCGGCCGGCTCGAGGATTTCCGCCCCAAGAACAAGGGCGGCAAGGCCGTTGACGAGGAACTGCCGCTGGCCGCTGCCGCCATTCCCGTCGCACCGCCACCACCGCCACCACCGCCACCACCGCCGCCGCCGCCTGTGCAGCCGGTGATGGCAGCCGTACCGCCGGTTGCCCCGGTTCGCCGCTCTGCACCACCCGCGATCGGTCTTGGCGGCCTTTGGCCGATCGCAGCCGCTTTGCTCGTCTTTGGCGGCGTCGGCGCACTGATCGTTGGCGGCTCCGGCAAGCGAGCGGCCGCGCCGATGGCTGTCGCCGCGGTCGTGCCGGCCGTGCTGCCTCCAGCCGGGGCTGGCGTCACCGAGCAGGTTGTCGATGGCCGGCCACAGGTGTCGATCTATTTCGATACCGCAAAATCGGACATTTATCCGAATTTCGAAGCCCGCACTGAAGGGCTGCGCAAGTGGCTCGCTGAAAATCCGGGGCATCACCTCGAGATCTCGGGTTTCAATGATCCGCGCGGTGATGCTGCCTTCAACGCTGCGCCCTCCAAATCGCGTGCTTACGCCGTGCGCGGCGGGTTGGTGGCGCTTGGCGTGGCCGCAACGGACATTGATCTGGTCAAGCCAGCCGACACCAACGACCGCATCGACAGCCTGGCCCAGGCCCGGCGGGTGGACGTGACGATTGTGGACGGCCCAGTGCCTGAAGGGGAAGCGGCGACGGAGCCGACACCGCCCTGATTTTGTGAAGAAAGACTCAGGCCAGGCGCTTGGTATAGAAAGTGGTGGGCGCCATTTCGCCGTCCGGCATCAAGGCATAGGCCGGGATGTCGCCCACCTTTTCCCAGCCAGCCCGTTCATAAAGCCGCGCCGCCGCCGAACCGCTGATCGTGTCGAGCACCAATGTCGTGCGCCCCTGCGCCATCGCCAATGCTTCCACCGCCGCCAGCAACGCTGCGCCCACCCTGCGGCTGCGCGCCCGCTTTGCCACCATCATCTTGGCGATATCGGCGCGATGCGGCTGGTTGGGCATGGCGGCGGGCACCAGGCTTACCGTGCCGGCAACGCCACCGTGATCCAGCGCTACCAATATCTGCACCTCGCCCTGCGCCGCCGCCGCCAGCCGGCCTCGCCACCAGGCCAGTGCGCCAGCCTGATCAAATCCAGCCATGAAGCCGATGGAAGCGCCGTCGGCCACAGCCTCCACCATCAAGGCGGCAAAACCCGGCAACAGCGCGGCATCAGTGTCCGGATCGAGCGTTCGAATGATCATGCTCGCTACGATGCCAAAGCGTTGCGCGCCGATCCAGTGGCCGGTTGACGGCCCAATTTGCGGCCGCCACTGTGACGTCTGGGGAGAAATTGATGCTGTCAGGTCCGTTGCGCTGGGCGATCATCCTGATCGGGGCCGCCATTGCGCTCAACTACATCGATCGCGGTGCGGTGAGCGTGGCGGCGCCGCTGATAAAGGACGAATTCGGCCTCACCAACGAGCGTTACGGCGTCATCGTTTCCAGCTTCTACTGGACCTATGTTCCCGCACTGGCGCTCGCCGGCTGGCTCGCCGACCGCATGAGCGTGCGTCTGCTGATGGCGCTGGGCGTTGCCACCTGGGCGTTGGCCACCATCGGCATGGGCTTTGTCGTCACCGGCCTGGCCGGCGGCGTCACCGGCCTGCTGCTGCTGCGGCTTCTTATGGGTCTGGGCGAAGGCGTGGCCTTCCCCTGCGGATCGAAACTCATCGCGCGAGTGCCGGAAGGTGCACGCGGGCTGGCGAATATCTCGCTGTCCGGCGGCCTCGCGTTGGGGCCGCTGATTGGCACGCTGGCCGGCGGTGCCATGATGCAATTGTGGGGCTGGCGGGAGATGTTCATCGTCTTCGGCCTCGCCACTTTGGTGTGGCTGGTGCCGTGGTGGCTGGCCCGCCGCGGCATCGAGGAAGGCGAGGGGCGTCATGTAGAAACGCCTGAAAACGCCGCACCGCTTGCCGCCGTGCTGCGCCAGCCGACCTTCTGGGCCGTTACCTTGCTGCACCTGGCCGGTACCTTCGCGCTCTATTTCATCGTCGGCTGGCTGCCGCTGTGGCTGGTCAAGGCGCGCGGCTTCTCGATCCTCGACATGAGCCTGCTCACCTCGGTCTTCTACGTCGCGCAGATCGCCGGTGGCACGCTGGGCGCCTGGGCGATTGACCGGGCAATCCGCAATGGCGGCGATGGCTCCAAGTGGCGGCGGCGGATGCTGTTCTGTTCTGTGGCGGCCTGCGTGACGGGCCTGCTGCTGCTGCCCGATATCGAGGGCTGGCTGCCGCTGATCACTCTTATCGCCATCACCGGCTTCGGCTATGGCCCGGTGCCCAATCTGTTGTTCGTCATCGGCCAAACGATGGCTGGTCCGGCGTCGGCCGGGCGCTGGGTGGGGGTGCAGACAAGTTTGGGAAATCTGTCGGGCGTGATCGGCCCCGTGATGACTGGCATCATCGTCGATGCCGCCGGCTATCGCCCCGCCTTCATCATCACCGCTGCCATCGTTGGCACCGGCACGCTGATTTTCGGCCTTGTGGTGCGGCGGATCGAGCCGGTGCGCTGGGCACCGGCTTGATACGTCACTCGGTCGGCGTCGGCTTGTCCTTGCCCGAAGTCTGGCTCCTGGCTTTGCGGTGCTCATCCAGGTCGAGCACGGCCGGCTCGTCTTCGGTCAGCAGGCCAAGGCGGCGCGCGACTTCCTGATAGGCTTCCACTTCGCCGCCCAGATCGCGGCGGAAACGGTCCTTGTCCATCTTGTCGCCGGTCTTCATGTCCCAAAGGCGGCAGCCATCCGGGCTGATCTCGTCGGCCAGGATGACACGGGCAAATTCGCCATCGAACAGCCGGCCGAACTCCAGCTTGAAATCCACAAGGCGGATGCCGACGGCGGCGAACATGCCGGCCATGAAGTCATTCACGCGTATCGCCATGTCGGCGATGTCATGCATCTCGTCTTGGCTGGCCCAGCCGAAGGCGGCGATATGTTCGTCGCTCACCAGCGGATCGCCCAGCGAATCATCCTTGTAATAATATTCGATGATGGTGCGCGGGAGCTGGGTGCCTTCCTCGATGCCGAAGCGCTTGGCGATGCTGCCGGCGGCAACGTTGCGCACCACCACTTCGATCGGGATGATCTCCACCTGGCGCACCAGTTGCTCGCGCATGTTGAGGCGGCGGATGAAGTGGGTGGGGATGCCGATCATGCCGAGCAGCGTGAAGACATGTTCGGAAATGCGGTTGTTCAGTACGCCCTTGCCGCTGATCGTGCCCTTCTTCTGGGCATTGAAGGCGGTGGCGTCATCCTTGAAATACTGGATGATGGTGCCGGGTTCCGGACCTTCATACAGGATCTTGGCCTTGCCTTCGTAAATCTGGCGGCGGCGGGTCATGGCAAACCTTTCGAAGGCGGCGCGGCCAGCCCGGTGCAGGGCAGGTCGCGGCTTAAATTCAACAGCACCGGAACAGGCTAACACGGCCCTCCTGCGCGGGCGAGTGGCCATAGCGGCAAAGAAGACGAGATACAATCATTGATCAGGCGGCCGTGCTTACCTATTTGGGGTGGGATACCCGCCTGGGAGCAGCATGACATGACCACGTTCGACGATCGCCAGAAAGCCTTTGAAACCAAGTTCGCCCATGACGAGGAAATGCGTTTTCGCATCCTTGCCCGCCGCGGCAAGCTGATCGGCCTGTGGGCGGCGGAAAAGCTGGGCAAGGATGGCCAGGCCGCCGACGATTATGCCAAGTCAGTGCTGCTGTCGGATCTGGAAATCCCCGGTGATGACGACATCATCGCCAAGTTGCACGGCGATCTGGCCGGGCTGGGCGTTGGCGTGAACGACATCAAGGCGATGCTGGCCGAAAAACTGGCCCAGGCCGAAGCCCAGATCAGCGGAGCCGCCTGATGCCGATGGCTGCAGCCGACATCGAAGCGGCGATTCTGGCGGCGCTGCCCGGTGCGCAGGTGGAGATCACCGATCTGGCCGGCGATGGCGATCATTATGCCGCGGTGGTGACAGCGCCGCAGTTCACTGGCCTCTCAAGGGTTGCGCAGCAGCGGCTGGTGTATAATGCTCTTGGCGGCCGCATGGGGGGTGCGCTCCATGCTTTGAAATTGACCACGGTCGCGGCGTGAACAGCCCGGCCAAGAAGGATTCCTCCCGATGACCAACCCAGTCCACGAACGCATTGCCGATCTGGTGAACAGCAACGATGTCGTGCTGTTCATGAAGGGCACGCCCTTCTTCCCGCAGTGCGGCTTTTCCTCCACTGCCATTGCCATCCTTGAACGGCTGAACGTCGCCTTCGAAGGCGTTGATGTGCTGGCCGATCAGGAAATCCGGCAGGGCATCAAGGAATACAGCGACTGGCCGACGATCCCGCAGCTCTACATCAAGGGCGAATTCGTTGGCGGCAGCGATATCATGATGGAAATGTTCCAGGCCGGCGAATTGCATACCCTGGTGGCCGAAGCCGGCGTCAAACCGGCGGCCTGATCCGGCCGGAATACCGTGGCGGGAAGGAGGCCGACAATGCAACGTCTGTCGGCCGCCGCCCTGTGGGACACGATGTCCACCGCCGTACGGGCAGATCTGCCGCGGCTGTTTTTCCTGGTGGCGCCATTCGCGTTGCTGCCGGCGGTGGCGGTTGAACTGTTCGGCCCGCCTGCACCCACCAGCCTTGACGCAATCAGCAATCAGCAAACGCTGTGGCGACTGGCCGTGCCCAGCCTGATCGCCGCGTTCGGCCAGCTTGCTGCCACCCATCTGGTGCTGCGCGGCAATGCCACGCCCCGTGAAGCGCTGGCCGCGGCGCTGGCGGCGTTTCCAGTTTATGCGTTGGCTCAACTGGCCGGCTCGTTGCCGATTGGGCTGGGCCTGTTGCTGCTGGTCGTACCCGGCTTGTGGTTGTTCGCCCGGCTGCTGTTTCTTTCGGGTGCTGTGGTGCTGGCCGAAGGTGGCACGCCCTTTGCGCTGCTGCGCCGCAGCTGGGCCTTGAGCGAGGGGCAGGGCCTGCAATTGACCCTGTTCCTGGTGTTGGGCCTGTTCGGTGTGATCGGCATCGGCATATTGGCCGAAGGCGCGGGCGCCGCGCTGGACGTGGTGGCGCGCTCCGGCGGGCTGGCGTCGGTGGGGCGCTTCCTGCACGCGCTGGTGCCCGCCATCGGCAATTGTCTTGTCACCGTCGGTGTCGGCGGGGCCAGTGCAGCCGCCTATCGCCAATTGGCCGCACCGCTGCGCTAGGTATCGGCGCGCAGCAGAGGCACCGCCGGCGCCGTTTCGGGCGGGTACAGCCCGCTGGCGCGTGGATCTGCATAGATCTCGACCAGCCGCTCATAAGGGCGGAAACCGTGGCGCTGGTAAAAGGTCAGTGCGCCCGGATGATCAAGATCGCAGGTGTGCACCCAGACGCGGCGGATTCCCTCCCGCCACGCCCGTTTCAGTGCGTGGCCCATCAGCCAGGCCCCGTGGCCGCGCCCGGTCAACTCCGGGACCAGGCCGAAATAGGCCAGCTCGCATTCGCGGTCGCCGCTGAAATCCAATTCCATCAGGCCCTGCGGCGTGCCGTCCCGCCGTGTGGCGACATGCACCTCCAGCGTCGGCGCGTTCAACGTCGCGGCCAGCGTTTCGTCATCCATCACCAGCCGCCCGCGCCACAGCCAGGGCTGACCGATGGCGCGGAACAGCGCGCGATAACGCGCAAGATCCACGGGCGCCGTCCAGCGCTCCAGCTTCAACGCTGATTTCACCGGCACAACCGGCGCCGGCGGCGCAGTCATTTCGAGGCAAGTGACGATGGTGGCAATCTGACCGGCTGGCACCGCGATTACCCGCGATGCCACCATGCTGCCGCCACCTGGCCGCTCGCTCATTCCCAGATCGCGAGCGGCGGCAGGCTCATCAGGATGGCATCGGTGTTGCCGCCGGTCTTCAGGCCGAAGGTGGTGCCGCGATCATAGACGAGATTGAACTCGGCATAGAGGCCGCGGTACTTCAGCTGCTCGATACGCTGCGCTTCGCTGAAATCCTGGTGCATCTTGGCGCGCACCAGCTTGGGATAGGTTTCCAGGAAGCAGCGGCCCACGTCTTGTGTGTAGGCAAAGTCTGCCGCCCAGTCGCCGCTGTTCAGGTGATCATAGAAGATGCCGCCCACGCCGCGATGGCGGTTGCGATGGGGCACCCAGAAATACTCCTCCGCCCACTTCGAATGTGCCGGATAATAATCCGGGCTGTGCCGATCGCATGTCGTCTTCACGGCGGCATGGAAGGCGGCGGTTTCAGCTGCATCGGGCAGGGCAGGGTTCAGATCGACCCCGCCGCCAAACCAGCGCTTCGTCGTGACCAGCATCCGCGTATTCATGTGCACTGCCGGAACCAGCGGGTTGGCCGGGTGGATCACCAGGCTGAGCCCGGTGGCAAAGAAGCGCGGATCTTCGGCAGCGCCGTTGATCTGCTTGGCGAAATCCGGGTTGAACTCGCCATAAACGGTGGAAATGTTGACCCCGGCCTTTTCGAACAGCCGACCTTTCATGATGCCCATTTCGCCGCCGCCACCTTCGCCGCCGCTGTGGTCGCTCCGGTTCCACACCCGCTTTTCGAAGCGGCCGGCGTCACCGGGAAAGGTAGATTCATCCTCCAGCTGTTCCAGCATCGCCCAGATGCTGTCGCGAAGGGAACGGAACCAGGCCTGGGCGGCCTTCTGCTGGTCATCAAGCTCGATCATGGCCAAGCTTTAGACAGGCTTGGCGTGGCGGGAAACCCCCAACTGCGGCCGGCGCACACAACCAAGCCTTACTGGATTGTCATATCCGCGCCAAAATGTCCGAGGGCGCCGGGGCTTTTCTCCGTTGCGTTGCGGCATCGGCTTGTCTATTCGGACCCTTCATGCAGGCAGGCTGAGCGCTTGTCAGTCGTGCATCAGATTGCGGAAGGGGCAAGATGGCTAGCGAAGTGCGGCAGGCGACTGCCGAAGATCTCGGTCCCGGTGGCGAACACCGCCGTGATTTTCTCTACGTGGCGACGGCGGCCTTTGCCGGCGCCGGCGTCGTGCCGGTGGCCTGGAGCCTCGTCAACCAGATGAACCCGTCCGCGGACGTGTTGGCACTGGCATCTATCGATCTCGATCTGTCGGCAGTGCAGCCCGGCCAGGCCATCAAGGCCAGCTGGCGTGGCAAGCCGATCTTTGCCCGGCACTTGACGCCGGCAGAGATCGCTGATGCCAAGAAGGTGGACGTTTCCACTCTGCGTGACCCGCAGAAGCTGGAAGACCGCACCAAGCCAGGCAGCGAGCAATGGCTGATCACGCTGGGTGTTTGCACCCACCTCGGCTGCGTGCCGCTCGGCGCAGCCGAAGGCGAAGCCAAGGGCGAATTCGGCGGGTATTTCTGCCCCTGCCACGGCTCGCACTATGATGCGGCCGCGCGCATCCGCAAGGGCCCGGCACCCAAAAACCTGGAAGTGCCGCCCTACGCCTTCAAGTCGCCCACCGCTGTGACCATTGGCTGAGGAGCAAGAGCATGAGCTTTCCCTGGGCAAAACAATATCAGCCGACGAGCGAAGTCGGCAAATGGATGGACGAGCGCCTGCCGCTTGCCCGCTTCGTTCATGGTGCTTTGGGGCCGGGTTATCCGACGCCGAAGAACCTGAACGCTTTCTACAACTTTGGCGTGCTTGCTGGTGTGGCGCTGGTGATCCAGATCATCACTGGCGTGGTGCTGGCCATGCACTTTGCCGCCGACACGCGCGTCGCCTTTGATTCGGTCGAGCACATCATGCGCGACGTCAACGGCGGCTGGATGATCCGCTATATGCACGCGGTCGGCGCCAGCTTCTTCTTCGGTGTCGTCTATATCCACATCTTCCGCGGCCTCTATTACGGATCGTACAAGCCGCCGCGTGAAGTGCTGTGGATGCTCGGCCTCGTTATCTTCCTGCTGATGATGGCCACCGCGTTCATGGGTTATGTGCTGGTATGGGGCCAGATGAGCTTCTGGGGCGCAACGGTCATTACCGGTCTGTTCTCGGCCTTCCCGGTCGTGGGCACCTACATCCAGACCCTGCTGCTCGGCGGGTTCTCGCCGGACAACGCTACGCTCAACCGTTTCTTCTCGCTGCACTATCTGTTGCCGTTCGTGACGTTCGGGGTCATCATCCTGCACGTCTGGGCGCTGCACATCCCGGGTTCGAACAACCCTACCGGTGTGGACGTGAAGTCGGAAGCGGATACCGTGCCGTTCCATCCCTATTACACGGCCAAGGATTTCGTCGGTCTCGGGATCTACCTGATCCTCTTCGCGGCCTTCGTGTTCTTCATGCCGAACAGCCTGGGTGAGCCGGACAACTATATCCCGGCCAACCCGCTCTCGACGCCTGCCCACATCTTGCCGGAATGGTATTTCTGGCCCTTCTACGCCATCCTGCGTGCCTTCACGACCGACTTCCTGGGCGTGCCGGCCAAGCTGTGGGGCGTGCTCGCGATGTTCGCTTCGATCTTGCTGCTGTTCCTGCTGCCCTGGCTCGATACATCGCCGGTGCGCTCGAACAACTATCGTCCGCTCAGCCGCCTGCTGTTCTGGGTGTTCGTGGTGGTGGCTGTGGTGCTGGGCGTGTGCGGCGGCAAGCCGGCGGAAGAACCCTGGGTGCGCTTGTCCCAGGTCCTCACCGCCTATTATTTCGCCCATTTCCTGATCATCCTGCCGATCGTCTCCAAGCTGGAGAAAACTAAGCCGCTGCCGGGTTCGATCTCGGAAGCCGTGCTGGCCAAATACGGCAGCAAGTCAGGTGGCGGTGACGCTGCGCCCCTCGCGCAGCCGGCCGAATAAGGAGTCATATACATGATCCGTCTCGGCGCACTTGCCGTTGGCCTGTTGTTTGTCGTGAACGTCCTGTGGGGAGCCATCGCTCCCCGCGAGGCGGCCTCGCCCGACATGACCAAGGAACTCCACAAGCATCCCAAGCACATGGAATGGGCCCATAATGGCCCGGGCAATCTGGGCGTGTTCGGCACGTTCGATCGTGCCCAGCTGCAACGCGGCTTCCAAGTGTACAAGGAAGTCTGCGCGGCCTGCCACTCGATCAACCGCGTCGCCTTCCGCGACTTGGCCGATCTTGGCTACAACGAGGGCCAGATCAAGACGATTGCTGCCGAATATGACGTGGCCGCGATCGACTCGAACGGTGAGCCGACCACCCGCAAGGCGACCGGTGCTGACAAATTCCCGCTGGTCTATGCCAACGAAGCGGCTGCCCGCGCAGCTCAGAACGGTGCCAATCCGCCGGATCTGTCGCTGATGACCAAGGCTCGCCCGGATGGCACCAACTATGTCTATTCGCTCCTCACCGGCTATTCCGGTGATGTGCCGAAGGGCTGGGTGAAGCCGGACACGCTGTATTACAATCCCTATTTCCACAGCATCAACATCGCCATGCCGCCGCCGCTCGCGGCTGATGGCCAGGTGACCTATTCCGATGGCTCGCCCGCGACCACCGATCAATATGCGAAGGACGTGACCGCCTTCCTGACCTGGACGGCGGAACCCAAGCTGGAAAACCGCAAGGAAACCGGCATGGCGGTGATCCTGTTCCTGATCATCATGACCGGGCTGGGCTATCTGTCGTACCGCAAGGTTTGGGCCGACATCAAAAAGGCCTGATTTGGCAGTTTGCGTGTTGCAGGGAGGCGGCCATCCGGCAGGATGGCCGCCTTCTGACGTTTTGAGGGTTTTTGACGGTGAATGAAGACTTGAAGGCGCTGGTGCGCACGATTCCCGATTATCCCAAGCCGGGGATCATGTTCCGCGATATCACCACGCTGCTGCTGGATGGGCCGGGATTTGCCGCCGCCATCACCCGCATGGCTGCAAGCCTTGCAACGCTGCCCGATCTGATCGCCGGGATCGAGGCGCGCGGCTTCATCTTTGGGGCGGCCCTGGCCCGCGAACTGGGTGTGGGGCTGGTGCTGCTCAGAAAGCAGAACAAGCTGCCCGGGCCCGTTTCGGGCGTGGATTATGCGCTGGAATATGGCCAGGATCGCATCGAGATGCACGATGATGCCGTGCCGGCCGGCAGTCGTATCTGCCTGGTTGATGATCTGATCGCCACCGGCGGCACTGCCCTTGCCGGGGCACAACTGCTGCGCGGCGCCGGCTCCGTGGTGACACAGGCGGCCTTTGCAATCGATCTGCCCGATCTGGGCGGCACCCAGCGGCTGCGCGAGGCCGGCATCACCCCCCACAGTCTGATGGCGTTTTCTGGCCACTGATCCGGCTTATGCTTGTCCCGGCGAATGGTGCGGGGTAAGGGCAGATGGACCGCGAACGGAAAGGGCTGCTGGATCTGGGTGGAACCGATGCGGTATTGCGCGCCGTCGTCAGCGCCTGCCTCGGCTAGTGCCGCCGCAGTGAGGCGCAATTGCTGGCCACGCTGGATGGCGAAACCCTGCACCAGATGCGGGTGAGCCTGCGCCGGCTGCGATCGGCACTGCGACTGTTCCAGCCACTCACTGGCCCACAGCTGGCGCTGGAAGCGGGGCTGCGCGACCTGTCGGGCGCATTGGGTGCTGCACGCGATCTGGATGTTCTGCTGGCGCGGGCCTCGCCGGGCCCGCTGCACGACAAGCTCTCAGCCGCGCGGGATGAAGCCTTCGCCCACGCGATGGCTGCACTGCACGCCGCCTCCACCCGGGCCATGCTGCTCGACCTGTCGGAATGGATTGTGCTGCACCCACCACTGCCGGCGGACGATGCACGCGATCACGCCGCCCGCCAGCTTGATTGCTACCGGCGCAAGGTGAAGAAGGTTGGGCAGGCGTTGGTGGATGGCGATGACGCAGCCCGCCACCGGCTGCGCAAGCGCGTGAAGCGGCTGCGCCATGCCTGCGAACTGTTCGGCAGCCTGTTTCCGGCACCCGGCCGGCGAGCGCGCTTCATGTCGGCGCTATTGCCCCTGCAGGATGCACTGGGTGCCTTGAACGATCTGCTGGTGGCGCAGGCGGTGCTGGCCCGCATCGGCAGCAGCCGTGTGCGCGGGGCTGCTGCGCTGACTGGCCAAACCCAACGCCCGGCGCTGCTGGCCACAGCCGTGAAGGCCCACGAACAGGTGATGACAGCGCCGCGGTTCTGGCGCTGAAGCGGCTGGTTAGCGGATGCGCTGCTTGCGGGCGGCGTAGCGGGCGTCGCGGGCGGCCTTCTGGGCGGCTTCGCGGGAAATGGCTTCCAGGCGCTGCTGTTCGGCCTGCTTCTCGCGCTGGGCTTCCTTGACCTTTTTTTCTTCGGCCATTTGGCGGGCGCGTTCGGCGCGGGCGACCTTGGCTTCGGCTTCCTTCTGGGCGCGCTTTTCGGCGCGCGCACGGGCCGCGGCAATGGCTTCATCGCTTGGCGCAGCGGCTTTGAATTTTTCCAGCTTGGCCAGCTTGGCTTCGGCGGCGGTCTTGGCGCGGTCTTTGTGATCGGGGAGTTTAAACATAGAGCGCCACTTTAGCCGCTCGCGGCCTCTGCTGCAACCGCGAAGGCAGGGCTGATCCTGACCGGCGTGCCCACCAGCGCCGCCGTTCCCGACAGCACGTCCAGCCGTGTGCGCAGAGTCAGATCATTGTGGCTCACCCCCGGCCGCAGCGTTGCCACCGACTGGCGCACACCGGGCCGGGCATGGCCAAAACCATGGGGCAGGGAAATGACGCCGGCCATGATCTCGTCCGTCACCCTGGCCGGCGCCTCCACCGTGCCGGCGGCGCTGCTGATCTGCACCAGCGCGCCATCGCCGATGCCGTGTTCAGCGGCATCCTGGGGGTTGATCAGCACGATGCACTTGTCCGGTCCCTTGGCTAGGCGCGGGGCGTTACCAAGCCAGCTGTTGTTGCTGCGGATATGACGGCGGCCGATCAATACCAGGCCGGGCTCGGGTTGCTCCTTCAGCCACGCGGCAAAGCGTCCGGTGAAATCGTCGATTACCGGTTCAGGTGCGCAGCGGATGGTCTTGCCAGGCGTGAACAGCCGCTCTGGCAAGCGTGGCACATGCGGGCCCAGATCAAGCCCGTGCGGATGCGCCATGACGTCCGCCAGGCTCCGCCCGCCCTTTTGCAACATGCGATCGAGCTGTTCGCGCGGCTGCACCGGTGGCGGCAAGTTGATGCCTTGCGCAGCGGCCAGCGCCTGCGCCAGTTCGGCCACCACTTCCCAATCGCGCTTCTGCCCTGCCAGTGGCTCCCACAGGCCAGGCGAGAACTTGGCGAAGTTGCGGAAGGCAATGGCGGCCAGCAGCAGCGGATAATGATCCTTGGCCAGCGGCGGGCAGGGCGGCAGAATGTAATGCGCCTTGCGTGATGTTGCTGTGATCATCGGATCGATCGAGACCATCAGTTCCAGCCTGTCGAGCGCCGCATCCAGTGCGCCGCCATCCGGCACTGAGAGCACCGGGTTGCCGGCAATCACTACCAGCGCCTTCACCTGGCCTTCTCCGGGTGTGGCAATCTCCTCGGCGAGGCTCGCCGCCGGGAACTCACCCATCACCTCCGGATGGCCGCTCACGCGGCTGAAGAAGCGCCCGCGGCTGCCGGGGCCGGAACTGCCGGCAACATCCACCGCCGGCGATGAGAACATCACGCCGCCCTCGCGGTCGAGATTGCCGGTGGCGATGTTAAGCAGGTTGATCAGCCAGTGCGCCAGCGTGCCGAACGGCGCCGTGCTCACGCCGATGCGGCCATACACGGCGGTGGGCTGGCCATTGCCGAGCTCGGCGGCCAGCGCATGGATGGCAGCAACCTCCCAGCCGCAGGCGCGGGCGAGATCGGTGACCGTGAACTGGCGAAGCGCCGGCCACGCCTCGTCCCAGCCCTCCAGCATCGGCGCCAGCCGGCCGGGGTTCACGAGTCCGGCGTCGTCCAGCGCCAACAGCAGCGCCGCCAGCAGGGCCGGATCGCTGCCGGGGCGGATGAAATGATGGGCGTCCGCAATGCCCGCCGTTTCGCTACGGCGCGGATCGATCACGGTCAGGCGGCCGCCGCGCGCCTGCATTTCGGCGATGCGGCGCTTCACGTCGGGCACGGTCCATACGCTGCCGTTCGATGCCAGCGGATTGCCGCCAAGGATCACCAGGTGCTGCGTGCGTTCGATATCGGAAATCGGGAACAACGCATTGTGGCCATAGAGAAAATATTGCGCCAGCTGGTGCGGCATCTGATCGACGGTGGAGGCCGAATAAACCCCCCGAACCCCCAGCGCCTTCTTCAGCGCGCCGGTCTGCATGCCCAGCGCGAAATCATGTGCGGTGGGGTTGCCAACAAAGAGCGCTGCCGCGCCGCCCGCAGCCTTGATGGCAGCGAATTTGGTACCGATTTCCGCAAGCGCCGTTTCCCACTCCAGCGCCACCCAGTCTTCACCCACCCTCTTCATTGGACTGGTCAGCCGGTCGGGATCTGCTTCCAGATCGGCAATGGCATTGCCCTTGGGGCAGATATGGCCGCGCGAGATCGGATCGTCGGAGTCGCCGCGTATACTGACGACGCGGCGGCCGTCGGTTTCGATCAGCAATCCGC
>NZ_CAMCWT010000055.1:0-13755 GCF_945882885.1 Sandarakinorhabdus limnophila DSM 17366 | reverse complement strand
ACGATGGGTGCTACCACTGGCAAGAGGCTGGGAATCATCATTTCTTTGATGGCAGCTGTGGTCAGCATATCCACCGCGGTGTCGTACTCGGGCTTGCCGGTACCGTCCATGATGCCTTTGATGTCCCTGAACTGGCGACGTACTTCGACGACCACTGCCCCAGCGGCGCGACCTACTGCCTCCATCGCCATCGCACCGAACAAGTAGGGGATCAGCCCACCGATGAACAAACCAATGATCACCTTGGGGTCGCTCAAGTCAAAGGTAATGTGAGCACCCAAACCCTCGAGCTTGTGGGTGTAATCGGCAAACAGCACCAGAGCAGCCAAACCTGCAGAACCGATGGCGTAGCCTTTGGTCACGGCCTTGGTGGTGTTGCCCACCGCGTCGAGTGCATCGGTGCGCTGGCGCACTTCGCCATCAAGGCCGGCCATTTCGGCGATGCCGCCGGCGTTGTCCGTAACGGGTCCATAGGCATCGAGCGCGACGATCATGCCGGCCAGGGCCAGCATGGCGGTGGCGGCAAAGGCGATGCCGATCAGGCCGCCCAGTTTGAAGGTGGCGATGATGCCGGCAACGATCACCAGCGTGGGCAGCGCGGTCGATTCCATCGACACGGCGAGGCCCTGGATGACGTTGGTGCCGTGGCCCGAATCCGATGCCTTGGCGATGGATTGCACCGGGCGATAATCGGTGCCGGTGTAATATTCGGTGATCCAGACAATGAGGGCGGTGACGACCAGGCCGATGAGCATGCAGTAGAACAGCGCCCGGCCGGTGAAGCCGCCTTCGACGCCGGCCACCTTGAGGGCTTCGCCGGCCACCGCGCCATCAGCGCCGATCACGGCGTTCATGTCGGGGAAGATCGCCTGGGTGGCGAACCACAAAGCCGGCACCGACAACACGCCGGTGACGATCAGGCCCTTGTAGAGCGCCCCCATGATGGAGCCGCCGCCAAGGCGGACGAAATAGGTGCCGATGATCGAGGTGATGATGCACACGCCGCAAGCGAGCAGCGGCAGGGTCATCAGCTTGGCAGCATCACCGCCGGTGACCAGCAGGGCGCACAGCACCATGGTGGCTCCGATGGTGACCACATAGGTTTCGAACAGATCGGCGGCCATGCCGGCGCAATCGCCGACGTTGTCGCCCACGTTATCGGCGATCACGCCGGGGTTGCGATCATCATCTTCGTCAAAGCCGAGTTCGTTCTTGCCGACCATGTCGGCGCCGACGTCGGCCGCCTTGGTGAAGATGCCGCCGCCCAGACGGGCGAAGATGGAGATGAGCGAAGCGCCGAACGACAGCGCGACCAGCGCGTTGACGACGGCGCGGCTGGTGGGCTCAAGGCCCGACGTTACCAACGCGTAGAAATAACCGGCGATGGCGAGCAGCGCGAGGCCGGCGACCAGCATGCCTGTCACGGCGCCCGAACGGAACGCCATGGTGAGGCCGGCCTGCAGCGACTGGCGCGCGGCTTCGGCGGTGCGCACGTTGGCACGCACCGAAATGTTCATGCCGATGAAGCCAGTGGCACCGGAGAGCACGGCGCCGAGAACGAAGGCAACGGCGGGGATGACACCCAGAAACCCGGCGACCAGGCCGGCGACGATGACGCCGACGATGGCGATGGCGGTATATTGCTTGGTGAGATAGGCACCGGCGCCGATCTGGATGGCTTTCGCGATTTCCTGCATGCGGGCATTGCCCGCCGAGGCGCTGAGCACCTGCCGCGAGGTGATCACTCCATAGATCACTGCGGCTATCCCGCAGATGATGGCCAGAACAACGCTATCCATTGGTCCCCTTCCCCTTGTTGATACCCCACCCGCATTCATGGGTTGGGCAATTTGCCGCACCATGGCATGGGATTCGACGAACGCAAGCGGGCAGGTAGAGTTTACCTGGCAAAGCGATAGGGGGCAGGGGCAATGCAGGTTTCAAGACGCGACGCGATGATGCTGGCCGGAGCGGCGACAGCGGCAGCCAGCGCGGCGCCAGCACGGGCACTCAGCGCCCCCGGCATGATCGCCCCGGATGACGAAGCCGGCTGGGCGCGCATTGGTGCGCTTTACCCCAGCATGGCCGGACCGGTGACGCAGCTGGAACATGGCTATTGGGGCAACATGGCGAACCAGGTGGCAGAAATCCACAAGGCCAACGTGGAACGGCTCAACCGCGAAACCAGCATCTATGCCCGGCGGGCGATGCGCAAGGATCAGGCGGTGGTGAAGGCCCGCGCGGCGCAGGCGATGGGCGTGCAGCCGGAGGAAGTCGGCTTCTGCCGCAACGCCGCGGAAGGCCTGCAGGCGCTGATCAGCCAGTTCACCGCTGTAGGCGAAGGCGATGCGATCCTGTGGTCTGACTCTGATTACGACACAAGCCACGCAGCGATGCGCTCCCTGGCCAAGAGCCGTCGGGCGACGCCGGTGATGGTGAACCTGCCGCGCGCGCCAACACGGGAGAATGTGATTGCCGCCTATGCCGCCGCAATCAAGGCCACGCCGCGCCTGAAGTTCGTTCTCCTTACCCACGGCACGCACAAGAGCGGCATGGTGGTGCCGGTGGCCGAGATTGCGGCGCTGGCCAAGGCGGCGGGCGCGATGGTGCTGGTCGATTGCGCGCAGAGCTTCCGGATGCGGCCGTTCGTGATCCCGGATTTCGCCGCGGATTTCGCCGTGCTGAATTTCCACAAATGGACTGGAGCGCCGGTGGGCGTCGCCGGCTTTTGGATACGCCCGGGCGCGGCACCGATGATCGCACCAGCCGCGGCCGAACCGGATGCAAAGCCTGAGGACGTGCAGGCCAAGGTGCACCAAGGCACGCTGGATTATGCGCCGCAGCTCACTCTGCCGGCCGCGCTGGATTTTCAGGAACAGATGCTGCCCGTACCCATGAAGCTGGCGCGGCTGCAATGGCTGCGCAACCGCTGGGTGCAGCCGCTGCGCGGGCTTTCAGGCCTGGAGATCGTGCTGGGGGACGATCCGGCGACGTTCGGGGCGATTACCAGTTTCCGCATCGCTGGGCATATTTCGACGGCAGACAATATCGCCATCACCGATACGCTGTTTAATCGCTATCGCATCATGACCGTGCACCGGGCCGGGCTGGCGGATGGCGCCTGTGTCCGGGTGACGCCGGGGCTGTTCACCAAAGCGTCGGACTGTGACCGGCTGGTGGCGGCATTGCGCGAACTGGTGCCGCAAATCGGGCGGGGTTAGGTGTGCTCCCAGCCTAGCCGGGGAGGTAGCGGAATCGGCTTTCCGCCGAATTTGAGCGAAACACCCGTGCCCGGCAACACCCGGCCGACGGCCGTCACCGGCCCGCCACCCGCCGGCAGCGATTTGGCGTTTTCCGGCAGTGAAAACAGCAGTTCATAATCATCGCCGGCCGTCACCCGGGCCAGCAGATCGTCCAGCGAGACCGCCGGACGAGACAACGGCACGGCATCCAGATCAATCTCCAACGCCACGCCGCTGGCGGCCGCCAGCCGCTCGGCATCGATCAGCAGGCCATCGGACACATCCATCCCCGCCGTCGCCACCCCGCCCAGCGCTGCGCCCAGCACCAGACGCGGGGTGGGCCGGCGGAAGCGGTTCAGCAACTGTTTGTCAAATGGCGCTTTTCCTTCTGCGATGGCCAGCCCAAGCCCGGCATCGCCGATCGTGCCCGACACATAGAGAAGGTCGCCGGGCTGGGCGCCGCCCCGGCCAAGCGCCTTGCCCGGTTCCACCCAGCCAACGGCCGTCAGCCCCAGCACAGCGCGGTCCAGCCCGGTGACGGTATCGCCGCCCCACAGCGAAACATTGAATGTTTCCAATGCCCTGGCCAGCCCTGCCACAAAGGCTTCGCGCCAGGCCTCGTCCTCCGCCGCCGAAAGCCCCAGCCCCAGCAGCACGCCGGCCGGCGTGGCCGCCATCGCCGCCAGATCGGAAAGGTTCACCGCCAGCAGCTTCCACGCCACATCGGACGGCGGATCGCCGGGCAGATAGTGGACGCCGGCGGCCAATATGTCGTGCGTAAACACCAAGTTGCGGCCCAGCGGCGGGGTCCATACCGCGGCGTCATCCGCCAGGCCACGGGCGGCGTGGCTCACAGCCAGCGGCGCCATCAGGCGGGCGATGAAATCCCGCTCAGCCACGCACCTTGCGGGCGACCGCATCCAGCAAACCATTGACGAACTTGGCTTCCTTGTCGTCATGGAAGGCATGGGCGACATCAACGTATTCGTTGATCACCGTGGCTGCCGACACATCGGCCCGCGCCACCAGCTCATACACCGCCGCCCGCAGCAGCGCCCGCATCGGCCGATCAAGCCGGTTCAGCGACCAGCCTTCGGCAAGTCCGCCGCTGATCAATTCATCCAGCTCGGCCTGACGCGCGGCGACGCCAGCGACCACGTCGTCGAAGAAGGGCTCATCGGCGGCAAGATACTCTGCCCCTTCGATTTCCTGGCCCAGCCGGTGGTTGTGGAACTCAGTCAGCAGCTTGGGCACGGTCTCGCCGCGCATCTCCAACTGGTACAGTGCCTGCACGGCGGCCAGGCGGGCCGCTGAACGGCCACGATAATCGGGAATGTTGCTCACGGCGGCGGCTCTACGCGATTGTGGGAGGCCCCGGCAAGCGGCTCCACTTGTTCACCCGCCATCCCCGGCTTGTCCACAGGTCTGCCCACCGCGAAATTTGTGCGCCGCCTTGGCATTGCCGCGGCGTTGCGCGATGACGCGGGCATGGCCAGCCTCCCCCCTTCAATCACCCCGCTTCGTGTTGTTGACGGTGGCCCGGCGACAGCGACCTTGCCGCAAAATCTGGAAGCCGAAGCCGCCCTGCTCGGCGCGTTGATGATCGACAACCGGCTGGTGGAAGATGTCATCACCAAGCTCAAGGCGGAGCATTTCGCCGATCCGCTGCATGGTCGCATCTATGCCGCTATCCTCACCCTGTCGGCACGGGCGATGGCGGCGACGCCTGTCACGCTCAAGCCCATGTTCGAAGCCGATCCGGCAATGGCTGAACTGGGCGGCCCCGGCTATCTCGCCAGCCTCACCCAGAATGGTGCAGCGCTATTGGCGGCCAAGGATTTTGCCCAGCAAATCTATGATCTTGCCTTGCTGCGCGAGCTGATCCGGGTGGGCCGTGAGATGGTGACAGAAGCCAGCGACACCAGCCGCGACATCACGCCGATCACCCAGATCGAAGCGGCCGAAATGGCACTCTACAAGGTCGCAGAAGCCGGCGAAGTGCAAGGCACGGTCAAGACCTTCCTCGAGGCTGCGCGCGAAGCCGTCGCGCAGGCTGACCGGGCCAAGCGGTCGGGCGGGCATCTGTCGGGCTACACGACTGGCCTCACCGGCCTGAATGAGAAGATGGGGGGCCTGCACAAATCGGACTTGCTGATCCTCGCCGGCCGCCCGGCGATGGGCAAGACCAGCCTTGCCACCAACATCGCCTTTGCCTGTGCCCAGCGCTTCTCTCAGGACAAGGCGAAGGGCATCGAGGCGGAAAAATCCTCCGGCGCACCGGTTGCCTTCTTCAGCCTCGAAATGTCGGCCGATCAGCTCGCCACCCGCATCCTGGCCGAACAATCGGAAGTGAATGGCGAATCACTGAGGATGGGCAAGATCAGTGACGAGGATTTCACCCGGCTGGCCCGCGCCTCAACCGAACTCGCAGTTCTGCCGCTGTGGATCGACGACACGCCGGGCCTCTCCATCGCCGCGCTGCGCACCCGCGCGCGCCGGCTGAAGCGCCAGCATGGCATCGGGCTGATCGTCGTCGATTATCTCCAGCTCCTGTCCGGCTCCAAGGCCAGCGGCAGCGACAACCGCGTGCAGGAAATCTCGGAGATCACGCGTGGCCTGAAGACACTTGCCAAGGAATTGCAGGTGCCGGTGATCGCGTTGTCGCAGCTCAGCCGCGCGGTCGAAAACCGCGAGGACAAGCGGCCGCAGCTGGCGGATCTGCGCGAATCCGGCACCATCGAGCAGGATTCGGACATCGTGATGTTCGTCTATCGCGAGGAATATTATCACAGCCTGAAACAGCCCGATCCCGTAGAGGCGGACAAGCACATGAAGTGGCGGGAGAAAGCGGAAAAAATTTTTGGCTTGGCCGAAGTGATCATCGCCAAGCAGCGCCACGGTGCCACCGGAACGGTACCGCTGACCTTCATCAAGCAGTTCACCAAGTTCGCAGACCGCGCCGAGGGCGATTTTGGCGGCAGCGATTATTGAGGCCATGGCGGCAGGGCGGACAAGCGGCCTGAAAACCCCGTCATCTCGCCACTATCGACAGCCGGGGTGAGAGCGCATTGAACCCGGGTATCGTTATATGCGCTGGCCAGCCGGCTTCACGCCTGCCAGAGTTGCCGGTAGCAGCACACAAAGGAGAAGCAGGGTCTGATGAACTGGGCTGAACAGGGGCCGACACGCCGCGAGGTGTTGCGCACGATCGGCATGATGGCGGGAACGGCCGTACTCTATCAGGCGATGGAAGTGCTGGGCCATGCCAAGGAAACCCAGTTTGCTGGGCCGCCCAATCTGCAAGGCGCGCGGCCGGGAACGAAGGTGGTCGTGCTGGGCGCCGGTCTGGCCGGCATGCTGGCCGCCTATGAACTGGCCAAGGCAGGCTATGACGTTCAGATCCTTGAATACAACAACCGTCCTGGTGGCCGGAACTGGTCGCTCTATGGCGGGGACACCTATACCGAACTGGGCGGCGCCACGCAGAAAGTGGGCTTTTCCGAAGGCAATTATCTCAACCCCGGCCCATGGCGCATTCCCTATCACCACCGCGCCCTGCTGCATTATTGCAAGAAGTTCGGCGTGGCGCTGGAGCCGTTCATCCAGATGAACCAGCAGGCACTGGTGCAATCGTCCAAGGCCTTTGGCGGCAAGCCGATGCGGTATCGCGAGCTGCACGCCGATTGGGATGGCAATGTCGCCGAGCTGCTGGCCAAGGCCATCGACAATCGCGGCCTTGATTCGGTGATGACCAAGGAAGACGCCGATCGCCTGCGCATCGCGCTGCGAGAATGGGGCGCGCTAGATCAGAATTTCAAGTATTCCAAGAACTATCGTTCGTCGCGCCGGCGCGGTTTTGAACGTGCGCAGGGCGGCGGCGTGCTCGGCGAGCCCATCCCGTCTGATCCCCATGCCTTCAAGGATATCCTTGATTCCGGCATCTGGCGCACCGTTGCCCAGCACATGAACATCGATCACCAGCATGCGATGTTCCAGCCGGTGGGCGGCATGGGCATGATCGGCCGCGGCTTTGCCAAACAGGTCGAAGGCAAGATCAGGTACAACCAGAAGGTCACCAGCATCAGCCAGCAGGGCGGCAAGGTGACGGTGATGCACACGGATACCGGCAGCGGCGTCACCAGCACAACCGAAGCCGATTATTGCGTCTGCACCATACCGCTGTCGGTGTTGAGCCAGATCGATGTCGATTGCTCACCCGGCCTCGATGCCGCGATCCACGCCGTGCCTTATTCCAACTCGGTGAAGGTCGGCCTCGAATTCAAGCGCCGCTTCTGGGAAGAGGAAGAGGCAATCTATGGCGGCATCAGCTTCACCGACCGCGAGATCAGCATGATCTCCTATCCATCGGGCAAGCTGCACAGCGATGGCCCGGCGGTGATCCTGGGTGCTTACACATTCGGCCCGGCAAGCTACAAGTTTGCCGGCATGACGCCCGAAGAGCGCATCCAACGCGCGCTCGAACAGGGCAGTGTGTTCCATCCCGGCCGCTACAAGGAAGAATTCATCGGCGGCGCCACCGTGGCGTGGAGCCGGGTGCCGTTCACCCTCGGTTGCTGCGCCCAGTGGAACGAGGACACCCGCAAGGAACATTATCAGACACTGGTTGCTGTCGATAACCGGCTGGTGCTGGCCGGCGAACATGCCAGCTATATCGGCTGCTGGATGGAGGGCGCGATCCTGTCGTCGCTCGATGCCGTCACCCGCCTGCACAGCCGAGCCCTGGAGGCCTGATCAATGCGTTTCGTTCTGTTTGCCGCCGTTCTGATCGCCAGCCCGGCGTTGGCCCAGAAGCCAGCCAAGCCGGCACCGGCGCCGCACCCGGGAGCCGAGGTTTATCAGAATATCTGCCAGGCCTGCCATATGGCCAACGCGCTGGGCGGCGAAGGCGCCGGCAAGATTCCGGCGCTGGCGAAGAATGGGGCACTGGAGGCGGCCGGCTATCCGATCATGGTGGTGACCGGCGGCAAGAACGCCATGCCGTGGTTCCGTGGCGCGCTGACCGATCAGCAGATTTCCGACGTGATCAACTATGTTCGCAGCAATTTCGGCAACAAATACAAAGACAAGGTGACGCCGGCGATGGTGGCCGAGATGGGCGTGCCAGCACCGAAGGGTGGCATGCGCGAGCAATAGGCGCTGTGGCCCCTCCTGGTCAGGAGGGGCCAGCCTCACTCACTTCGCGAAGTAAAACTCGTAGGCCGGGTTGGTCAGGAATGGCTCCAGCCGGTCGGCCAGCACCAGCGTGCGGAACAGATCGGCCGCTTCCTTGTATTTGCCGGCGGCGAAGAAATTGTCGCCCACCTGCGCCTTCCAGGCGGCCAACTGCTCCTCGGTGACACGGGTGATCAGCGCGGCGTCGACCGCCTCGCCGCTATCGAGCGTGGCGCCATTCTTGCGCCATTGCCACAATTGCGTGCGGCTGATTTCGGCGGTTGCGGCATCTTCCATCAGATTGTGCAGCGGCACCGCGCCCTGCCCACGCAGCCAGGCGGCGACATAGCCGATGCCGACATTGATGTTGTTGGTGAGCCCGGCGAGCGTGCGCGGACCTTCCGGCGGTGTGACCAGATCGGTCATGGTGGCCTCGCCGGGCGGGATGACGCCAAGCTGGTTCGGAGCCGGCATCAGCCGGTCGAACACGTCGCGCGCCACGTTCACCAGACCGGGATGGGCGACCCAGGTGCCGTCGTGGCCCAGCGTCGCCTCGCGCTCCTTGTCGGCGCGGACGGCAGCAAAGGCGGCTTCATTTGCGGCCTCATCGTCCTTCACGGGGATGAAGGCGCTCATGCCGCCCATCGCGTGGGCACCACGGCGATGGCAGACCCGCACCACGTGCGCGGCATAGGCCGCCATGAACGGCACCTTCATCGTCACGGCGGCGCGATCGGGCAGCAACTTGGTGGCGTCAGACTGGAAGGTCTTGATATAGCTGAAGATATAATCCCAACGACCGCAGTTCAGCGCGGTGATGTGATCCTTCAGTTCATAGAGGATTTCTTCTGCCATGAACGCGCCCGGCAGGGTTTCGATCAGCACGGTTGCGCGAATGGTGCCCAGCGGCAAATTCAGCATCGACTGGGCGGTAATGAAGACATTGTTCCACAGCCGGGCTTCCAGGCTGTGTTCCAGCTTGGGCAGATAGAAATAAGGGCCGCTGCCCTTGGCCAGCAGCGCGCCCGCATTGTGGAAGAAATAGAGGCCGAAATCGAAGATGGCGCCGGCGACGCGCTCGCCATCGACGATCATGTAGGCTTCATCCAGATGCCAGCCGCGCGGGCGGCAAATCAGCACGGCTGACTTGTCATTCAGCTTGTAGCTCTTGCCCTTGTCTTCGAGGCTGATCGTGCCAGCCGCGGCATCGCGCAGGTTCACCTGACCCTGCACCATCACGTCCCAGGTTGGTGCCGAGGCATCTTCCAGGCAGGCCATGAAACATTGCGCGCCGCTGTTGAGGGCGTTGATTACCATCTTGCGGTCGCACGGCCCGGTGATCTCGACGCGGCGATCGGCCAGATCGGCCGGGGCGGGGCGCACCTGCCAGCTGCGATCATCACGGATCGACGAATATTCGGGTGCAAAGCCGATGAAGCCTTCCTCGTTGATCCACGCCTGCCGCTGATCGCGGGCGCGCAGCAGGGCCAGCCGGGTCGGGTTGTACATCCGGTGCAGCTGGGCGACGAAGGCCAGCGCCTCAGGGGTGAGGATGGTTTCGTAACCGGGCTGCATTGCGCCCTTGATCTCGACACCGGCAAGGGCGGGATTGCTGCTCATGGAAGGCCTTTCATTCATCGGTAAAGCGGAAGGGGGTGAGCACGCGCTGGCGCTCGTCGAAAGCGAGATGGGCACCAGCGGGCGGGGCGCCGCGCTGACGGCAGGCGGCGCGGTGGCAGGCGGCGCAGCCGGGGCCGATCGGTGTGGCCGGGCCATTGAGATCAACGCCAATGCTCCACGAAAGGGAAGCGGCATGGCCAACTTCGCAGCCGATGCCGATGGCAAAGCCGGGACGCGGCACGCCCCAAGGCAGGGCGGCGGTGCGGATGGTGCGGGCCAGCGTGAGGAAGCGCTGGCCGTCTTCCAGTTCCACCAGTTGGCGGCGGATTTCGCCCGGCCGGTCAAAGGCGTGATAGACGTGCCAGAGCGCACAGCCGCCGGTGACTGGTAGCGGCGATGCGCCGGGGGCAAAGCGCTTGGAAACGGTGCCGGCGCGGTCGACCCGCAGGAAGAAGAAGGGCACGCCACGCGCGCCAGGGCGATGCAGAGTGGTGAGCCGATGCGCCACTTGTTCCAACCCGCGACCGAAACGCGCCTGCAGCAATTCAACGTCATAGCCGGTCGCCTCGCAGGCGGCGAGGAAGCGGGTATAGGGCATCAGCGTGGCGGCGGCGGCATATTTGGCCATGGCGACCGTGGCGGCGCACACATCAGGTGGGTCCGCGATCCCGGCGCCAGCGATGGTCGCAGCAATCTCGGCCTTCAGTTCGATCAGCACCAGCTGCACGGCTGCGGCAAAGCCGCGACTGGCGGCGTCCAGCGATTCCGACAATTGCAGCTGGCGCGAATGGAGATCAAGCCGGCGCAAATGGCCGGGCATCACCTCCAGCGGCAGGGCGCGCACGGTGATGGCGTGGCGGGCGCGCAATCGTTCCACCACGGCTGCATTGAGATCGGAGCCGGACAGGCGCAGATCGTCGGCCAGCTTCTCGGCGGCCTCATCAAGCGCGGGGAAATGATTGCCGGCCGCGTCGATCATCCGAGTGACGGCCGCGATCGGGCCGGGTGGTGGCGGCTCCGGCCCGGTTGCCGGCGTGGCTGCCGCCAGGCGCAGCAGCGCATGAGCGATGGCGGGCGCGCGGGCCGCCAGGTCGCGCAGCTCGCTGCGCGGCACGTCGATGCCGATCAGGCGGGGATCGGTGAACAGCTTTGACAAGTCGTCAACCAGCTCACCTTCGTCGTTCCCAGTCAGGCTGCGGATATCGAGATCATAATTCTGGGCCAGCTTGAGCAGGAAACTGGCCGACAGCGGGCGCTGGTCGCGCTCGATCAGATTGAGATAAGAGATTGAAACACCAAGATCATTGGCCATGCGCGTTTGCGTGAGGCCGCGCTGGGTCCGCAGGCGGCGGACCCGTGCGCCGGCAAAGATCTTTCGCCCATTGCCCAAGGTCTCGGGCAGTTCAACAGCGGCAGCAGAGGCAGGAATTTTTGTCAAGATTTTTACAAATTCACAGTCAATAGGGGAGAAAAAGAGACATTTACACACGATTCTTTGACTGAATCGGGTTGACCGGGCGTTAGCCCAAGCGCAGGGCGTTGACAAGTTTTACCGGCAGGGCCGCCCCAAACCCTGCCAATTGCCCGTGCAAAGGAGTGGCCATGAGCTATCAATCGCAAGTCCAGGCCGCCGCGGCCGCCGTCAATGGCAAGTCCGGCTGGGAATCGATCAGCGCCGAAAACGTTGCCCGCATGCGCCTGCAGAACCGTTTCCAGTCCGGCCTCGACATCGCGCGTTACACCGCCGCGATCATGCGCCGCGATATGGCCGCCTATGATGCCGATCCCGCCAGCTACACCCAGTCGCTGGGCTGCTGGCACGGTTTCATCGGCCAGCAGAAGCTGATCTCGATCAAGAAGCATTTCGGCACCACCGACAAGCGCTACCTCTATCTTTCGGGCTGGATGATCGCCGCCCTGCGCAGCGAATTCGGCCCGCTGCCCGACCAGTCGATGCACGAAAAGACCAGCGTGCCGGCACTGATCGAGGAGCTCTACACCTTCCTGCGCCAGGCCGATGCCCGCGAACTGGGCGGCCTGTTCCGTGATCTCGATGCTGCACGTGATGCCGGCGATGCCGTGAAGGCCAAGGCAATCGAGAACCAGATCGACAATTTCCAGACCCACGTGGTGCCGATCATCGCCGACATCGACGCCGGCTTCGGCAATGCCGAGGCCACCTATCTGCTGGCCAAGAAGATGATCGAAGCCGGGGCCTGTGCCCTGCAGATCGAGAACCAGGTTTCCGATGAAAAGCAGTGCGGCCACCAGGACGGCAAGGTGACCGTGCCGCACGAGGACTTCGTCGCCAAGATCCGCGCCATCCGTTACGCCTTCCTGGAACTGGGTGTGGAAGACGGCATCATCGTCGCCCGCACCGACAGCCTTGGCGCCGGCCTGACCAAGCAGATCGCCTTCAGCCGTGAGCCGGGCGACATTGGCGACCAGTACAACAGCTTCCTCGATTGCGAGGAAATCGACGTCGGCCAGGTTGGCAACGGCGACGTTGTCATCAGCCGCAATGGCAAGCTGCTGCGGCCGAAGCGGCTGGCATCGAACCTGTTCCAGTTCCGCGCCGGTTCGGGCGAAGATCGCTGCGTGCTCGACTGCATCAACAGCCTGCAGAACGGCGCCGATCTGCTGTGGATCGAGACGGAAAAGCCGCACATCGGCCAGATCGCCGGCATGGTGAACCGCATCCGCGACGTCATCCCCAATGCCAAGCTGGTGTACAACAACTCGCCAAGCTTCAACTGGACGCTGAATTTCCGTCAGCAGGTCTATGATGCCATGGTTGCGGCCGGCAAGGACGTGAGTGCCTATGACCGCGCCCGGTTGATGAGCGTGGAATATGATTCCACCGAACTGGCGATTGAGGCCGATGAACGGATCCGCACCTTCCAGCGTGATGCAGCCGCGCAGGCCGGCATTTTCCACCACCTGATCACCCTGCCGACCTATCACACCGCCGCCCTGTCCACCGACAATCTGGCCAAGGAATATTTCGGCGACGCCGGCATGCTCGGCTATGTGAAGAACGTGCAGCGCGCCGAGATCCGCCAGGGCATTGCCTGCGTGAAGCATCAGAACATGTCGGGCTCCGACATTGGCGATGATCACAAGGAATATTTTGCCGGGGAGGCCGCGTTGAAGGCGGGTGGGGCCCATAACACGATGAATCAATTCGCCGCCTGACCTAGCCCAAGACCGAGAAAGGCGGCCCTTGCGGCCGCCTTTTTTGATTCAGCCTCCAGCGAAGAGGTGCAGGCGCTCGTTCGTCATGTCACCGCGCGTTCGCCCGCCAGCGTGCGATCACGCGGTTCAGCATATCGCTGTCATCGCCGGTCTTCACCCACAGTTCGCTGAACACCGGGTCGTCGCTCATTGGCCGCTTCGCTGCTTCCAGTTCATCCAGCCGTACGCGGATCGGCGCGGGCACGCCTTCGCCTGAAATGATGCACTCGCGGTTGCGCAGCGCCGGGATGGCTTCCAGCAGGCTGCGGCCGCCTTCGGGAAGCGCCGCCTTCACGAAATCCTGGTCGCGTTCGTTGTTGAGCCGGAGCGAAATGATGGTGCCGCACTGCGACAGTGCACCTTCGGCCAGGTCGGACGGGCGCTGCGTGACAAGGCCCAGCGACACGCCATATTTGCGGCCTTCCTTGGCGATGCGTTCCAGAACGTCGCGCACCGGGCTGGTGCGGGAAATAGTGCGGTTGGGGAT
>NZ_CAMCWT010000054.1:0-14466 GCF_945882885.1 Sandarakinorhabdus limnophila DSM 17366 | reverse complement strand
GGCTGTCAAACCGCATCTTCAAATCCTACGACGACATCCTCGACCATTGCTGCTTCGCTTGGAACCGCCTCACCGATCAGCCTTGGCGCATCATGTCCATCGGACTGCGCCAATGGGCGCATGGGTGAATATCAGTGAGAGTTGGTATTAGGCCAGCGCCAGCGCCAGCACGGCCTCGTAGATCGCTGTCAGCCCCGTCACGTCGGCGACGGCGGCGTGTTCATCCACCTTGTGCATGCTCTGGCCGGGCAGGCCGAATTCGACCACCGGGCAGAGGCGGCGGATGAAGCGGGCATCCGATGTGCCGCCAGTGGTGGAGAGATCGGGCGTGAGGCCGGTGACATCGGTGATCGCGGCGCTGACCAGAGAGGACAGCGCGCCGGGTTCGGTGAGGAAGGCTTCGCCGGAAATCTTGACCTCGACGTGCGACGCCGGCGCATGGGTGGCGACGGTGGCGCGAATCCATTCGGAGAGGGACGCGCCTGTGTGCTCGTTGTTGAACCGAATGTTGAGCCGGGCGCGGGCCTGGGCCGGGATCAGGTTGGTGGCGGGGTTGCCGACCGACAGATCGGTGATTTCAAGGTTGGAGGCCTGGAACCAGGCATTGCCTTCATCCAGCACACGCGCCTTCAATTCAGCCACGATGGCCACCAGCCTTGTGATCGGATTGTCGGCCATATGCGGATAGCCGACATGGCCCTGCGCACCATTCACCGTGATCCAGGCATTCAGGCTGCCGCGCCGGCCGATTTTCATCATGTCGCCCAGCTTGTGCTGCGACGTTGGTTCGCCAACCAGGCAGAGATCGGGGACGAGACCCTGCGCTTCCATCCAGTCCAGCATCATGGTGGTGCCGAAGGTGGCGGGGCCTTCTTCGTCGCCGGTGATGATGAAGCTGAGGCTGCCCACCAAAGGCCCTTTGGCGAGGTGGCGGGCGGTGGCGGCGATCATGGCGGCGAGCGCGCCCTTCATGTCGGCGGCGCCGCGGCCGACGATGAAGCCATCTTTCACTTCGGCGGCGAACGGGTCCTCGTTCCAGCCGTTGAAATCGCCGGCCGGCACCACGTCGCTGTGGCCGGCAAAGGCGAAATGCGGGCCGGGCCCCCCGGCCAGCGTGGCGAAGAGATTATCCACCGGGCCATCAGGTTCGTGGCCGAAGGGCAGGCGGGTGCAGGCAAAGCCCAGCCCGGCCAGCGCCCGTTCCAGCACGTCCAGCGCGCCTTCATCGGCCGGCGTGACGCTGGGGCAGCGGATCAGGTCTTGGGTGAGGGCAACAGGATCAGGTGCGTTCATCACCCGGCTTTGCGCATTTCCGTGGCCACCCGGTCAAGATAGGCGGCAATGCGCCGCGCGTTGGCGCCGAGATCGCTTTCGCCGACGCGCGATTTGGAGCGCATATCGACGCGGGTGCCCGTGGGCGTGGCGGTCAGCCGGATGACGATATCATCGCGATAGCCCCACCACAGGCTGCGTTCCACCGCTTCGATGCGGCCGGCGGCGCGATCGGCCAGGATGATCTGCCAATCCTTTTCGCAGGCGGCCAACGCCACATCGAAGGCCTTGCCCTGTTCAACCGGCAAATCGAGCGGACGTACATCGGGATAGGCGCGTTCCTGTTGCGGGGCGAAGGCCGGGTTGTACTCGATTGGGCTGGCATCGGCGCCGCGCAGGGTGGCATCGATGGCCTGGAACGGCGGGGGGGTGGTGGTATCGGTGCTGATATCGTTGATCGGCGGCTTGTCCCCGGCGTTGATCACCACGGCGATCGGCACGGCAACAGCGGCAAAGCCAGCGGCCGCCGCAATCACCGTGACGGTGCCGCCACGCCGGCGCAGCAGTTGATACAGGCACCAGCAGGCGCCGATGCCGGCCAGCAGCGCAGCGGCGACGAACAGGCCAAGTGAGGCTTGCCAGCCGATCACGCCAAAGCGGTGCAGCGGCCCGGCGGCCAGCATCAGCACGGCGGCCACCAGCGTGGCACGGGCACTGTTGGCTGGGTTCATGCGCGCGTCTCCGCTGTGATCTTGATCTTGCCGGGGATGGGATAGCGGGTGAAGGGGAAATCCTCCTTCATCGCCTCGTCGCGCCACTCCACCATGAACGGGTGGGCCAGCACGCGATCGATATAGGCGCTGATCCTGGCGCTGACCGGCAGATGATAGGTTCTGATGCGGGTGCAGGTGGGGGCAAACATGATGTCAGCCGCGCCAAAGCGGCCGAACAGCCACGGCTCCCCGGTTTCTTCGCCGAAGCGGGTGAGCGCTTCTTCCCACAGGCTTTCGAGCCGGCGCACATCGGCCAGCACGTCAGCAGCGGCCACGAAGCCTGGTGCATAATGCTGCAGATCCATCGGGCAGGCGCTGCGCAGCGGGGCAAAGCCCGAATGCATTTCGGCGCACATGGCATAGGCCCGGCCGCGCGCGTGCATGTCCCGCGGCCAGAAACGATCATGCCCGGCCTTGTCGGACAGATAGAGCAGGACCGCCATCGAATCCCAGATCGCTTCGCCATGATCCCACAGCACCGGCACTTTGCCCGATGGCATGTCGGCCTTGGCTTCGCCGCTGATCCATTCGGGCGAATCCATCACCCGCAGTTCGGTTTCGAACGGCAGCAACGATTGCTTGGCGGCCAGCCAGCCGCGCAGCGACCAGCTGGAATAGGTGCGATTGCCGATGATGATCTTCATGGGTTGCGACTTACCCCCCTTTATTGCCGTGCAGCTTCGCCCAATCCGCGGCGGGGAGCAAGCCGCGCTTGGCAATTGGCGCGGTTCATGGTTTTGATGGGTGATGACCGACCAACCACTCGTGATGGTGCTGAACGGCCCCAACCTGAACCTGCTGGGCAGCCGCGAACCGCATATCTATGGCCATGAGACGCTGGACGATATTGCTGAGCGGCTGGAAGCGCAGGGGGCGGCGCTGGGCCTCGCGCTCGATGTCCGCCAGTCCAACCACGAAGGCCATATCGTCGATTGGCTGCACGAAGCCGGTGCGCGTGGTGCGCTGGCGGTGCTGCTTAACGCAGGGGCACTCACCCACACGTCTGTCGCCATTCATGATGCGATCAAGGGCATCGCCGTGCCGGTGATCGAGGTGCATCTTTCAAACCCTCACGCGCGCGAAGAATTTCGCCACACCAGCTTTGTGGCACGTGCGGCGAAAGGCACGATTTCGGGCTTCGGCGCGGCGTCTTACACGCTGGCGCTGGACGCGGCGGCTGCTTTACGGCAGTAAGCCGGGCTTCATTGGGGGCAAGAGACGGGATCATCATGTCTGACAGCAAAACTTCAGTGGTTGGGGGAATCGTGGTCGATACCGACCTGATGCATGAACTGGCCGAACTGCTGGACGCCAGAAATCTGACCGAAATCGAAGTGAAGGACGGGGATCGGACCATCCGCGTCGCCCGCACCGCGGCCGCTGTCACCATGGCCGCTGGCCCTGCCAGTTACGCTCCGGCCCCGCCGGCGGGCGGCTGGCCCGCACCGCCGCCGGCTGCGGCTGCCACGGCTTCTGCACCCTCTGGCGGCGGTGACGTGCGCAACCACCCCGGCCTGGTGAAATCGCCGATCGTCGGCACCGCCTATCTTACCCCGGAACCGGGTGCGCCGGCCTTCATCACCGAAGGTGCCACCGTCGCCGCCGGTGCCACGCTGCTGATCATCGAAGCCATGAAGGTGATGAACCCGATCACCGCGCCCAAAGGCGGCGTGGTGAAGGCCATCCTGGTGAACAATGAGCAGCCGGTGGAATATGACCAGCCGCTGGTGATTATTGAGTAAGCCTGCACCGATGTTCAAGAAGGTCCTGATCGCCAACCGGGGCGAAATCGCGCTGCGCGTCCACCGTGCCTGCCGCGAAATGGGTATCCGAACCGTGGCGGTGCACTCCACTGCCGACGCTGATGCCATGCACGTGCGGTTGGCCGATGAAGCCATCTGCATCGGCCCGCCGTCGGCGACGGACAGCTATCTGAACATCCCGGCGATCATTTCGGCGGCCGAAATCGCCCAGGCCGATGCCATCCACCCCGGCTATGGCTTCCTGTCCGAAAACGCGCGCTTTGCCGAAATCGTGCAGGAACATCGCATCACCTGGATCGGCCCGGATCCGGAACATATCCGCAAGATGGGCGACAAGGTTGAAGCCAAGCGCACCGCTGCCCTGCTGGGCTTGCCGCTGGTGCCAGGCAGCGATGGCCCGATCGAAACCATGGAAGAAGCGCTCGCGGTGGCCGAAATCATCGGTTACCCGGTGCTGGTGAAGGCCGCTTCGGGCGGCGGCGGCCGTGGCATGAAGGTGATCCCCGATGCCGCCAGCCTGCCCTCGCTGGTGAGCCAGGCCAAATCCGAAGCCAAGGCAGCCTTTGGCGACGATACCGTCTATATCGAGAAGTATCTTTCCGAGCCGCGCCACATCGAATTCCAGGTGTTCGGCGATGGCCATGGCGGCGCCGTCCATCTGGGCGAACGCGATTGCTCGTTGCAGCGCCGCCACCAGAAGGTGCTGGAAGAAGCCCCATCGCCGGCGCTCAACGCCGCCGAGCGCGCGCGTATGGGCGAAGTGGTGCGCGAGGCGATTTCCAAGCTGAAGTATCGCGGCGCCGGCACCATCGAATTCCTGTGGGAAAACGGCGAGTTCTTCTTCATCGAGATGAACACCCGCCTGCAGGTGGAACATCCCGTGACCGAAGCCATCACCGGGCTGGATCTGGTTCGCGAGCAGATCCGCGTTGCTGCCGGCCTGCCACTGTCGGTCACCCAGGACGAGGTGAAATTCGAAGGCCACGCCATCGAATGCCGCATCAACGCCGAAGATTCGAAGACGTTTGCGCCGTCACCGGGCCGGGTTACCGATTTCCACCAGCCCGGCGGCCTGCACGTGCGGGTCGATTCGGCGCTGTATGACGGCTACCGCATCCCGCCTTATTATGATTCGCTGATCGCCAAGCTGATCGTTTACGGCGCCAACCGCGATGAATGCCTGATGCGCTTGCGCCGCGCGTTGGAAGAGTTCGTTATCCAAGGGCCGAAAACCACGATCCCGCTGCACCAGGCGCTGATCGAGGATCCGGATTTCCAGAACGGCGATTATTCGATCAAGTGGCTGGAACGCTGGCTGGCCAAAAAGGCGGCCGAAGAGATTGCGGCCGATTGAAGCTCCTTTTCGGACGGGCCTGATCGGGGCATGCTGAACCCGTGACCCGTCCGCTCACCCATCGTCTCGATCCCGACATGCTGCTGCGTGCTTATGCCAGCGGCATTTTCCCGATGGCGGAACGCGCAGACAGCACGGACGTGTTCTGGGTGGAACCGCGCCGCCGCGGTGTGCTGCCGTTGGATGCGCTTCACATGCCGAAAAGTCTGGCCAAGACGCTTCGCCAGGAACGCTTCCGTTTCACCGCCGATCGCGCCTTTGCCGCCGTGCTGGAAGGCTGTGCCGAACCGGCGCCGGGGCGCAGCGAGACCTGGATCAACCCGCTGATCGCCGAAGCCTATGTTGCGCAGCACGCGCGCGGCCAGGCCCACAGCGTGGAGGCATGGACAGCGGACGGCGAGCTTGCCGGCGGGCTATACGGCGTGCGGCTGGGCGCGGCCTTCTTCGGCGAATCGATGTTCACCCGCGTTACCGATGCCAGCAAATGCTGCCTGGCGGCGCTGGTTGCGCGGCTGCGGCTGGGCGGGTTCCGGCTGCTGGATACGCAGTTTCTCACCAGCCATCTGGCCGGCTTTGGCGCCGTCGAGATCCCGGCGAAAGATTACCGGGCGCGGCTGTCGGCAGCGCTTTCGGGCACATCCGGCGATTTCTTTGCCGGCGATGACGGCGGCTTGGGCGAAGGCCCATCGGGAAAGCGCATCGTGCAGCTCTTGAGCCAGACATCATAGCGCGGGTGCTGCATGACATTCAGGCTGGGGCTTTCGGCATAGAGCCAGCCCGAAAACACCCGCTTCACTTGCCCGGCCAGCCGCTCATCGACCTGTAGGAACGCGCCCTGCAATTTTGGCCATTCCCATGGCGGCGTCGTCTCGCAGGTGCGCGCTGTGATGCGGATCCCGGCGAAATCGATGTCATGCCCGGGCTTCAGGGTGAGGAATCGCGTCTTGCCCGTGCGCTTGGCCAGTGCTCCGACCAGCAGCACACGCTCTTTGACCGGGGTGACCTGCGATACGCGCGGGGCGGGGGGCTTGGCGGGGGCAGGCGCAGGTGTTGCAGCGAGCGCAGGTGCCGGGGGCGGCGCCTCCTGCGCCAGCGTTGCAACCGCCATCAGGCTGGCGACCAGCGCCAGCGCTTCACTCGGCCGGGGCATTGCCGGCCGCTGGTTCGCTTGCTCCGGTCGCAGCGGGCGCATCGCCGCCGGAGCGGTTCACGACGCTGCCGATCAGGCCCATCAGATCGGGCGCACCCGATGTTTCGATGATCTCGCCGCCGTCTTTCAGCATGTCGGCCTCGGCGCCCGGCGCCAGCGCGATGAAATTGCCGCCCAGAAGGCCCTCGGATGAAACCGCCGCCGAACTGTCGATCGGCAGTTTCAGCCCGCGATCGACGGTCAGGCGCAGCACGGCCTGATAGCTGGTCGGGTCCAGCTCCAGCCCGACCACCTTGCCCACCTTGACGCCGGCGACCTTCACATTGGTGCCCAACGTGACGCCGCCGATATTGGGAAATCGCGCCGTGAGCGTGACGCCATCGCTGCCTTCACCGGCGCCAGTGCGGGCCCAGGCAAAGGCGACGAATCCGGCCGCAAGCAGCACCACGAACAGGCCGATCAATGCCTCGGCCAGATGGTCCTTCAGCGTGCCGGCCATCAGGCGTCAGGCGACCAGGCGCGATAATCGCCCGTGGTCGCCGCGCGCTGGCCGCCGGCGATCAGCGCGCCGCTGGGGGAATGGGCCAGCTTCGTGCCGGTGGCGTTGGGCGTCCATTCACGTTCCCACACGCGCGTCACCAGTGGGTTGGTACTTGGCGGCTCATTCACCGTTTTGTGCATCCACAAATGCCATTCCGGCGGGATGCGCGTGGCTTCGGGTTCGCCGTTGTAGATCACCCAGCGCTTTTGCGCCGCGCCTGTGCCGGAACGGTAATAGATGTTGCCCTGATCATCGCGCCCCACTTCCTCGCCATTGCGGGCGGTGAAGATGCGGGTGCCGAGGCCAGGGCCATTCCACCAGGTGAAGATCGTCTTGAGCACGGACACGTGTCGCTCCTTTGCCCACCCAAAACATTTTTGCCGCACCCGCGCAACCCCGGTGATGGCGGATAGGCGCGGACGCAAAAAGCCGCTACGCAGCCGGCGTGAACCGCGCGCTGGCATTCATCTTCATCACCGTTCTGATCGACGCCATCGGCTTTGGCGTCGTCATCCCGGTGTTTCCGCAGCTGATCGTCAAGCTGACGGGGCGTGATCTGGCGAACGCGGCCGAGGTTTCGGGCTGGATCGCCTTTCTTTATGCCAGCGTGCAGTTTCTGATGGGGCCGGTGATCGGTGGGCTGTCTGATCGCTTTGGCCGCCGCCCGGTGCTGCTGGCCAGCATGGCGGCGTTTTCTCTGGATTATGTGGTGATGGCCTTTGCGCCTACGCTGTGGTGGCTGGTGGCTGCCCGCGTGGTGGCCGGCATCACCGGCGCGACCTTCCCCACCGCCTATGCCTATATCGCCGACGTGACCCCGCCCGAAAAGCGCGGGGCGAACTTTGGCGTGATCGGCATGGCGTTCGGTTTTGGTTTCATCATCGGGCCGGCGCTGGGTGGTTTCGTGGCGCAGTTCGGCACCGAAGTGCCGTTCCTGGTGTCGGCCGGGCTGGCCATGGCCAATTTCCTTTATGGCCTGTTCCTGCTGCCGGAATCGCTGCCGCCCGAAAAGCGCCGCGCCTTCGAATGGCGCCGCGCCAATCCGGTGGGCGCGCTGATGCGGTTGAAATCGGCGCATCCGGTGGTGCTGATGCTGGCCGCGACCGTGTTCGTGTGGACGCTGTCCTACCAGTCACTCTATTCGATCTGGAGCTATCACGGCCAGTTGCGGTACGGCTGGACGCCGGAGCAGGTGGGCTGGAGCCTCGCAGCCGTGGGCGTTACCGGCGCCATCGTGCAGGGCTTTCTCGGCCGCAAGCTGATCCCACGCTTTGGCCAGCGCCGCATCATCGTCGTTGGCCTGATTTCGGCGGTGGCGGGCTATTCCACCTATGCGATGGCCGATGCAGGCTGGATGGTTTACCTCGGCATCGCCGTTTCGGCCTGTCAGGGCTTGGTGTTCCCCTGTTTGCAGGGCCTGATGTCGGCCGAGGTCGCGCCGAACGAACAGGGCGAGTTGCAAGGCGCCGTGGCCTCGATCCAGAGCCTTTCGGCCATTGTCGGCCCGCCGCTTATGACGACGGTGTTCGCGCGCTTCTCCGTCGCGGATGCGCCCATCTATGCGCCGGGGGCGCCGTTCGTCGTGTCGTTGGTTTTTGTTGGCATCACGGCGCTGATATTCTTCCGCGCCCATGCCGGGCGGCGGGTTGTGGCGGCGGAATAATCAGCCGCGCGCCTGAAACCACGGCGTCATCCGGGCGATCGCCTCACGCACCTGCGGCGTATCCACGGCAAAGCTGAAGCGCATGAAGTGGCGGCCCTCCACCGGATCGAAATCGATGCCCGGTGCGATCGCCAAGCCGGTATCCAACAATAACTGCTCGGCCAGCGCCATCGCATCGTCGGTGAGATGCGCCACATCGGCCCAGATGTAGAAAGCGCCATCGGGCGGGGCGATCTTCGTCAGGCCCATCGTCGGCAGCGCATCCAGCATCAACTGGCGGTTGACCGCATAGCGGGCGATGTGTCCCTCAAGTTCGTCAACACAGTCCATCGCCACCAGCCCGGCGTGTTGGGACAGGGTGGGGGCGGTGAGGAAGAGATTGCCCATGCGGGCGCGGGCGGAGTCGATCAGGTCTTCGGGTGCCACCAGCCAGCCCAGCCGCCAGCCGACCATCGAGAAATATTTGGAGAAGCTGTTCACCACAATCGCGTCCGGCGCATATTCCAGCGCGCTTGCCACCGGGCCAACGAACGACAGGCCGTGATAGATCTCGTCCGACACGATGCGGATGCCTCGCTCTGCACAAACGCGGGCGATGGCGGCCATTTCCTCGGCTGGGATGATGGTGCCGGTGGGGTTGGCCGGGCTGGCGATAATCACCCCGGCCGGCGCCGGATCGAGCGCGGCGAGGTGCGCCGCCGTGATCTGGTAGCGGCTTTCCGGGCCGCAGGCGATTTCCTGCACGATCATGCCCAGCGCGTGGCAATTGTTGCGATAGGCAACATAACCGGGGCGGGCCATGGCGATGACATCACCGGGCCGGAACGCCGAAGTGAGCGCCATCACCAGCGCCGGCGACGCGCCGCAGGACAGCACGATGCGTTCGGGCGCGACGTACACGCCGTGGCGGGACTGGTACAGGCCGGCGATGCGGGCTTTGAGTGGTTCCGATTCCCAATAGCTGCCGGGATCATTGTCCAGCACGGCGTGCGCGCGGGCGATTGCGGCAGCCGGCGCGCCGGTGGAGGGTTGGCCGAATTCCATGTGGATGATGCTGCGTCCCTCCGCCTCCAGCCGGCGGGCGAGGCGCGACAGGCGGATGGCGTGGAAGGGTTCAACAGGATCGTGGCGGTTCAGCATGACGGCGCGATAGCGGCTTTCGCTGCGCGTTGCACCTGTGGCGTGCGGCTGGCACAAGGCGCAGCAATGATCCGTCTGTTCCTGCTGTTGCTGTTGCTGTGCCTGGCCTGGCCAGCGCTTGCCGCTGACCCGGTGCCGGTGGCGGCGGCCGCCGATCTGCGGCTGGCGCTGCCGCCGCTGGTCCGCGGCCACGAGGCGCAGACGGGCACGCGCTTCAGCCTCAGCTTCGGCTCGTCAGGGCAGATGGTGCAGCAGGCGCTGAATGGCGCACCGTTCCAATTGCTGCTGCTGGCCGACGCCAGCCACGCGGATCGCCTTGCCGCCTCGGTGCCGGGGGCGGAGCGCCGGCCTTACGCGCTGGGCCGGCTGGCGCTGGTGGCAACGCGCGCCAGCGGCATCACCGATCTGGCCAGCCTGAAGGCCGCCATCCGCGCGGGCCGCATCCGTCACCTCGCTATCGCCAATCCGGCGCATGCGCCCTATGGCGTCGCCGCCCGCGCCGTGCTGGCCGGGCTGGGCGTAACCGGCGCGCCGTTGGTGCTGGGGGACAATGTCGCGCAGGCGCTGAGTTTCGTGTCAACGGGCGCGGCAGAGGCCGGGCTGGTGGCGCTGCCATTGGCGCGCGCCGCCAGCAGTGGTCTGATCGTGGTGCCGGTGTCGCGCGCGCTGCATCCGCCGCTTGTGCAGACGCTGGTGCTGATGCCCGGCGCCACCCCGGCCGCGCGCGGGCTGGCCGATCGCCTAACTGGGCCCAACGGCCGCGCCGCGCTGGCCCGGGCCGGGTTTGGCCTGCCGTGAACGGCGCTGATCTGACCGCGCTGCAGCTGTCGCTGGCGCTGGCAGCGGCAACCGTGGCGCTGCTGCTGCCGCTGGCGCTGCTGCTGGGCCATTGGCTGGCCACGACGCGCTGGCGCGGCCGGGCGCTGGCCGAAGCGTTGCTGCTGCTGCCGTTGCTGCTGCCGCCAACTGTGGTGGGCCTGGCGCTGCTGATTGGCATGGGGCCGGACAGTGTGATCGGGCGCGGCTGGCAGGGGATCACCGGCGGCCAACTGGTATTCAGTTTCGCTGGCATCCTGGTCGCCTCCGTGTTGGTCAACCTGCCGTTGATGGTGCAACCGGCGCAGCGGGCGTTCGAGGCAGTGGGCGATGATCTGCGCGCCGCCGCCGCCAGTTGCGGCCTGTCCCCGCTCAGGGCCTTCACCAAGGTGGAACTGCCGTTGGCCTGGCCCGGCCTTGCCACCGGCGCGGTGCTGGCCTTTGCCCACACGCTGGGTGAATTTGGCGTTGTGCTGATGGTGGGCGGCGCCATCCCCGGCGAAACAGCGACGCTCAGCCTGGCCATCTACGACCAGGTGCAGGCGTTCGACATGGAAGGCGCGGGCCGCCTTGCGCTGCTGCTGCTCGGCATCAGCCTGATCGCCATCACGCTGCTGTTCCTGCTGGGGCGCAAGCGTGGTTGAGGGCCTCACCGTCTCCCTGACCCGTGCTGGCCCGCTGGCCGTGGAGGCGGTCTTCCAGGTGCCACCGGGGCAAACGCTGGCGCTGGTCGGGCCATCGGGCGCCGGCAAATCGACGATCCTGAAGGCCATCGCCGGCCTGTTGCCGACCACCGGCACGGTGCGTGTGGATGGGCAGGACTGGCAGACAGGCCCCCACGGCCTGCCGGCCTGGCAGCGGCGGGTGGGCCTGGTGCTGCAGGGCGGCGGCCTGTTTCCGCACCTTGATGCGCTGGGCAATGTCACGATCGCGCAAACGTCGCCCGAACGCGATGCCGCGCTGGCGCTGCTGGCGGCCATGCAGATGGACGGGCCGGTGCTCGGCCGCCGCCCCGCCGGCCTGTCAGGCGGCGAACAGATGCGCGTGGCGCTGGCCCGGGCGCTGGCCCGCGCACCCGATGTGCTGCTGCTGGATGAGCCGTTCGCTGCCGTCGATCCACCCGTGCGCCGTGCGCTGATCGCGGCCGTGGCCAATGTCCGCCGCCAGAGCGCTGCCCCGATGATCATCGTCACCCACGATCTCGCCGAAGCCGCCGGCATCGCCGATGCCTGCGCCTTCATCGATGCGGGCCGCATTGTCGAACAGGGGCCGGCCGCGGCCGTGCTTGCCGATCCTGCCAGCCGGCTGAACCAGTGGCTGGCCGGCTAGAGCAGCGCCGCCAGCACGAGATACCGCCCGCCCTTGGCCAGCGTCACCAGCGCTAGGAACAACATGAAGGGCGTGCGCGCGGCGCCGGCCAGCACGGTGAAGCCGTCCCCCACCACCGGCAGCCAGCTGAGCAGAAGCGTGCCGACGCCCCAGCGATTGAACCAGGCCGCGCTGCGGTCCCAGCCAGCGGCGGACAGCGGGAACCAGCGGCGGTGACGCAAGCGATCAGCCATGCGGCCCAGCCCATAGTTGAGCACCGCGCCGCCAACATTGCCCACCGTGGCGACCAGCACCAGCAGCCAAGCCGGATGCTCGCCGGACAGCAGCAAGGCGGCGAGCACGATTTCGGATTGCGCCGGCAGAATGGAGCCGGCCAGAAAGGCGCTGGCGAACAGGCCGGCCAGCGCGGCAGCACTGGCGGGCCCCATCGCTAATTCTCACTTTTGCAGTGGCGGAGTCGGAGGGATTCGAACCCTCGGATCCAGTTACCCAGATCGGCAGTTTAGCAAACTACTGGTTTCAGCCACTCACCCACGACTCCGAGCGAGGCGGAGGCTATAGCCATGCCGCATGGGGCTTGGCAACAGGCTTTCGCGGCTGGCCCCGGCGGCGCCTGGCGGCTACAAGGCAGTTGTGGTGGCTCAGCCCCGGTTCAGGCTGGGAAGGCGAGACAGGATCCACATGATGGCGAGGGCCCGACAGATGCAGCAGATGATGAAGCAGGTGATGGCGTTAGCGTTGGTTGGGCTGCTGGCGGCGGGCCCGGCTCTGGCGCAGGAAGCCCAGACGGCGCCTGTGCCGGCGCCTGCCGCTGCTCCGCCGCCCGCCACCCAAACCTATGCCGAGGAAGATGCGCTGGGCGCCGCCGAGGACGTGTTTGGCAAGGGCGCCGAAGGCCTCGCCGAAATCGTTCGCAAGACCTTCAAGGATCGCGGCCAGCCCAATGCCTATATCGTTGGCCGCGAGGCCGGCGGCGCCTTCATCGTGGGTGTGCGCTATGGTTCGGGCATGCTGTACCACAAGGTGGAAGGTGAACGGAAAATCCACTGGACCGGGCCTTCGGTGGGCTTCGACATCGGCGGCGATGGTTCGAAGGTCTTCGCGCTGGTGTATAATCTGAACGACACCGAAGACCTGTACCGCCGCTATCCGGCCGCCGAGGGCAAGGCCTATCTGATCGGCGGCTTCACCGCCAACTATCTGCAGCGCGACAATATCGTGATCGTGCCGATCAAGCTGGGCGTCGGCTGGCGGCTGGGCCTGAACGGCGGCTATCTGAAATTCTCCAAGAAGGGCAAGGTGCTGCCCTTCTGATCAGTGGAAGATGCCAACGGCGAGCTCGGCCCACACCAGCAGCAGCATGGCAAGGCCACCAAGCATGCCCATGGTGCGCCACTGGCGGCGGGGCAGGACGGTGACGATTTCGAGAACGACACCGGTGGTGCCCAACAGCAGCGCGGCGGCCAGGAAATCGCTGGGGCCCCAGTTCATCTCGTCAGTGAACACCATGGCAAGCGCCGGGAGCAGCAGCAGGCCGGCGGCCAGGCTCCAGCCGGTTTTTCGGATGGTTGCGGCGGAAAGGGTCATCGGCAGTTCCTGTGGTGGCGCGAGGATGCGCCCCCGGCCTTGATCAATCAATCGCGCCCAGCAGCGGCTCGCCTGCACCCAGCCGGCGGATGTTTTCGACCAGCCGTTCCATGATGCGGCGGTTGATGTCGGGGTTGCTCCACGACACGTGCGGGGTAATGCGGCAGCGGGGATGCCCCTGCAGGCGGTGGCCGGCTGGCAGCGGTTCCGGATCGGTGACATCAAGGCTGGCCCACAGCCGGCCCTTGTCCAGTTCGGCCAGCAGTGCGTCCTGATCGATCAACCCACCGCGGCCGACATTGACGATGTGCGCCGTGGCCTTCATCCGCGCCAGCCGTTCGGCGTTCAGCAGATGCTGGGTGGCCGGCGTGATCGGGGCGGCCAGCACGAGATGATCGGCGCGGGCCACCACCTCGTCCAGCGGTGCGGTGCGTATATACGGATCGGGCGACGGCGCGGCACTGGCGCGGGCGGCAATGATCTCCATGCCGAAGGCGTGCGCATATTTCCCCACCTGCCGCGCGATATTGCCCAAGCCGATCAGGCCCAGCGTGCGCCCGTGCAGGGTGGCCAGCGGTTGATCGATGAACTGGGTGCGCTCAGGCCAATTCTCACCGGCTTTCAGCGTGATCGCGGCCAGTTGCTTGGCATGAGCCAGCATCACGGCCAGCGCATATTCGCCGATCGGGATGGCGGTGGTGCCTGATGCACTGGCGACGGCAGGCGCTTCGAACAGCCAGGGCGGATAATCATCGGCACCGGCGCTGGCCAGTTGCACCAGCTTCACGTTGCCGGGCCAGCCGGCGGGGCGCGGGGCATGATTGGCCTCGTCGCGATCATGGCCTTGCCCGTGCAGCACGAATAGCACATCCACATCCGTGGGCAGCGCCCAGCGATTTTCCTGCGGAATATGGGTGGCCGCAGTGATGCCGGGCAGGCCGGCGAGCATGGCCGACATCGGCGGGGCAAATTGGTGGGCGATGCGCATCTTGTCCTCCCTGATGGCCATCCCCTAGCGCGCCGCGATGCTGCCCGCTACAGGGCGAAGCGAAACTCAGGCACAAGAGGACGAAATGGC
>NZ_CAMCWT010000053.1:0-14766 GCF_945882885.1 Sandarakinorhabdus limnophila DSM 17366 | reverse complement strand
TCCCAGTCGCCGCCGATCGTCCATTCGCGGTTGTTCAGGCGATTGGGGCCATAATTATACTGGCGGATGGCACCGCCGGGGCCGAAATAGGTGCCGCGGGCCGGACCGGCGGTGATGATGCCACCGGCGGTCAGACTGTTGAGGCCCGATTGGGCGGAGGCAACGAACTCCGGCTCGCCATTGCCGGCGACAAAGCGCGGGTTCTGCACCAGGTGCACGCCGTCGCGGCCCCACGGGCGCGGTGCGCCGATGATGCCGTCGCGGCGCAAATAGTCCCCGCTCAACAGCAGGTGACCGCGACCGCCAGCGAACTTCATTCCGCCGGTCAAGCTGATGCGGTAATTCTTGTCGTCGCCATAGGTGGTCTCGCCATAACTGACATCGCCCTTGAGGCCGGTGAACGTCTTGTCGAGGATGAAGTTGACGACACCGGCAACAGCGTCAGAGCCATAGACCGACGAGGCGCCGCCGGTTACGATCTCGACGCCCTTCACCAGTCCCTGTGGGATGGTGTTGATGTCTACCGTGCCGATGCTGGTCGAGCCGACCGAGCGTCGGCCATCGAGCAGGATCAGGGTGCGGTTGGTGCCCAGGCTCCGCAGGTTGAGCGTGTTGATGCCCGCCGTGCCGGCGCTCAGGAGGCGTTGGCTGTTCGACGGCGTCTGGCTGCCGACCACCGAGGGGATCTGGTTGACGAAATCGGCAAGGTTGGGCTGGGCAGCGGCCTTGATGTCCTGCTCGCCAATGACGGTCACCGGGGTGGGCTGATCAAACCCGCTGCGCGTGATGCGCGAGCCGGTAACGGTAATCTGCCCTTCGCTGGTGTCGGTGGCGGCCGCCTGGACGCCGGCGGCCGGCGCCGGGGCAGCCTCTTGGGCATAAGCGCCTGCAGACGCTCCCAGCAGCAAACCGGCCAGAATTGCGGACCGGCGCCGACGGGCGGGAACCTGCCCGAACCCGCGGCCAACAGCAATATTGCCCTTGAACGACATCATTTTGATCCCCATGTTTTGCCTTGTGCCCCACGGACCGCACTGCCTGCCGGGCGATCCCACCGGTTTTGGGCGCGCCTGCCACAAATTTGTATAGTGAACATTTGCCCCCCACTTCGCATTTGACCGCGCAACTGATGCCATAGCATCCTATCTTTATTGGGGTGTAGCGTTCGGCAGCCGGACACAGGCCTGATGGGCGGCGCAAGTGGGCGTGATGGCGGCGTACACCTGCAAAAGGGGATCGCAACGGCGTTGCCAGAGCGGCGGGTCGTTGCAGGCGAAGGAACAAGGGGGCGAATGATGAAGAGCGCGATGTTGCGGACAATGCTGGGCGTGTTCCTGGCCACGGCCTCGGGTGCGGTCCAGGCGCAGGCCTATGATCCCTCGATGTGGTCGGGTCTGCATTATCGCCAGCTCGGCCCCTGGCGCGGCGGCCGTGTAACCACCGTCACCGGCATCCCGTCACAGCCGCGCACCTTCTTCATGGGCACCACCGGCGGTGGTGTGTGGAAGACCAGCGATGCCGGGCATAAATGGACCAATCTGACCGATGGGCAACTGCCCCTGGGCTCGATGGGCGCTGTCGCCGTGGTGGAGAGCAATCCGGACATCATCTACGCCGGCACCGGCTCGTCGAAGATCCGCAGCAACGTCTCCATCGGCCGTGGCGTCTACAAGTCGGAGGATGGCGGCAAAAGCTGGCAGTTCATCGGCCTGCGCGATGTTGGCCAGATCTCCACCATCCGCATCAACCCGAAGAACCCCGACGAAGTGTTCGTGGCGGCCACCGGTAACCCATTCAAATATTCGCCTGATCGCGGCGTCTATCGCACCCGTGACGGCGGCAAGACCTGGAAGAAGGTGCTGTTCATCAACGATACCCTGGGTGCGGCCGATCTGGAATTTCAGGCGGATGACGCGCGCGTGCTCTATGCGGCGATGTGGCACGGCATCCGCCACCCTTGGACGATCACCTCGGGCAGCACGGATGGCGGTCTATACAAGTCGACGGATGGTGGAGAGACATGGAGCAAACTGGGCGGTGGTCTGCCCACCGGCCTGTTCGGGCGCGCCAATATGGGTGTGAGCGCGGCCGCGCCGAACCGGCTTTATGCGCTGATCGAGGCCAAGCCCGGCATGGGCCTCTATCATTCCGACGATTTCGGCATGTCGTGGAAACTGGTGAACAGCGAGGAACGGCTGTCGACCAGGCCCTTCTACTACACCACCTTGGGTGTCGATCCGAACAATGCCGATGTCGTGTTCGTGGGTAACGAAGGCTGGTTCAAGTCGGCCGATGGCGGCAAGAGCTTCACGGTCCAGAACACGCCGCATGGCGACAACCACGACGTGTGGATCAATCCCAAAAACAGCATGATTATGGTGCAGTCCAACGATGGCGGCGCCAACGTGTCGCTGGACGGCGGCAAGACCTGGTCGGGCCAGGCTAACCAGCCGACGGCCGAGATGTACCAGGTCACGGTCGACAACCAGTTCCCCTATCGCATCTATGGCGCGCAGCAGGACAACACCACGGTGATCATCCCGTCGCAGCCGCTGGGTGACGGGCAGGGGTTCCGTGTCGGCCCCGGCTGCGAGACCGGGCCGAGCATTCCCAAGATCGATGATCCGATGATCGTCTGGGGCGGCTGCAAGGGCCAGTTCAGCCGGCTCGATCTGCGGACCAACCAGAACGAGGGCCAATACTGGATCGGCAGCGAATCCCTCTATGGCAGCCATCCCAAGAATCTGCGCTTCCGCTTCCAGCGCGTGGCGCCGATGGAAGTGCATCCCACCGAGCCCAACACCATCTATTATGGCTCGCAACATGTGCACCGCTCCCGCGACGGCGGCATCAACTGGGAGGTGATCAGCCCGGATCTCACTGCCAATCCGCCGGAACGGCAGCTGGCATCTGGCGATCCGATCACCATCGATGCCACGGGTGAAGAGGTCTATTCGACCGTCTATGCCATCCGCGAAAGCAAGGTGAAGCCGGGCGTCATCTGGGCGGGCTCCAACGATGGCCTGATCCATGTGACGCAGGATGGCGGCAAGAACTGGAAGAACATTACGCCCAAGGGCCTGCCGCCCGGCGGCCGCGTGCAGAACATCGAGCCTGGCGTGCGCGATCCCGGCACGGCCTATGTCGCCATCTATCGTTATCTGCTCGGCGATTTCGCACCCTACCTCTACCGCACCGATGATTACGGCCAGAATTGGACAAAGCTGACCGACGGCCGCAACGGCATTGCTGCGGATGAACCGACCCGTGTCGTGCGCGAAGATCCGGAACGGCCCGGCCTGCTCTATGCCGGCACCGAATTCGGCATCCATGTCTCGTTCGACCGGGGTGCCCAGTGGCAGAGCTTCCAGAACGATCTGCCCGCAACGCCGGTGACCGACATCCGCCTCGCCCATGGCGATCTGGTGCTTTCCACCCAGGGCCGCGGCTTTTACGTGCTCGACAATCTGAGCGCGCTGCGCCAGCTGCCGGCCCCGACCGAAGCCACGGCAAGCCCGCGCCTGTTCAAGCCGGCGGTGGCAACGCGGATCAATGCCTCGGCCGACATGGGTGAGCCGGGCGCGCCGGGCCCCGAATATACGCTGCCCGGCGCGCAGATCGATTATTATGTGCCGGCCCAGGCCGCGGGCACCAAGGTCAGCATCAGCATCCTTGATGCCAATGGCCAGACCCTGCGCAGCTTCACCAGCGACGGCGACGACGCCCGGGCCGGCGGTCGCGGCCGCAACCGCCCGACCTACCGGACCAGGCTGGACGCCACGGCCGGCATGCACCGCCTGATCTGGGATCTGCGCCGCTCCGGTCAGACCATGAGCGTCATGCCAACGGGCGTGCTGGCACCGGCCGGGCCTGTGGTGCCGCCAGGCGATTATCGCGTGGTGATGACCTATGGCAGCGTGACGGCGCAGCAGCCGCTCAAGATCGTCGCCGATCCGCGCGTGCTGGCCTCTGGCGTGACCAACGCCGACCTGGTGGACCAGTATGAGCACAACATGCGCGTACTGGCACTGGTGAACGACACCAACGTGGCGGTGGCCCGCCTCAAGCAGGCGCAGACTGCGCTGAAGGATCAGCCCGACGCCACCCGCGCCCCGGCCCTGAAGGCCATTGCTGACCTGCTGCTGACACCGCCGGCGCGCTACAGTCCCCCAGGTTTGGACACGCACGTGACCTATCTGCGCAGCCAGACTGATGGTTATGACGGCAAGGTCGGCAACCATCCTGCAGAGCGCTATGTCGAATTGCGCAAGCAGATCGATGATATCATCGCACAGCTGGAGAAGCTGATTGGTCCCCGCTAGGTCGCAGACACAGCCTGATTGGCGTCGTACAGATTCTGTCTGACGTCATTTTTCGCTATCCTGCGCAGCTGCACAGGGGGTGTCGACAAGGGCAGTCGACAACCCCCTAAACTCGCATCCATCTGCCATCAACGCTAAGGTCTCTATTTCTGATCGGTATCAACTAGGGGTGCACGTCAGTGCACGTCAGAGACAGGACGAATGTTCCCGACCCAGTTCAGACCGTTCATCATTAAGTTAGGCACTGTCTGCATTATTCGATTACCACTGTCATTGGCGTACAATCTGTGTGGCTAATCGTGACTGCGGGGTGGCTAAGGGGTGGCTGCGGGGCGGGTATGACCAGACATCGAAACTTGTCCTGCTCCCGCCTTTCCCTGATCGAAGGCAGTTGCGCTCACGCAGTCTGCGCCGCACAATTGCGCCGCGGTCATCCCGCGGGCGGCAACTGAAATTTTTGGGACTGCATCAGTTGCCTTATTCATCGAGCCATAGCCGGCAGTTCTGCCTGCCACCCAAAGCGCCGCGATGACGGCAAATATGCCCGTTGTTCCTGGGCCTTCGCGACTTTTGCGGCTTTACCTGCTGCTGGGTTTCTCCGCTGGCCTGCCGTTCTACATGTTCAACGCGGTGCTGCTGCTGCGGTTGGCTCGCCATAATATTGATATCGTTGTCGTTGGCTTTTTCGCCTGGATCGCCTTGCTGCCGACCTTCAAATTTACCTGGGCGCCACTGCTCGACAATTACAGCGTCCCCGGCTTTTCGCGCTTCTGGGGCAGGCGGCAGGGCTGGGTCATGATTTCGCAGCTCGGGATATTTCTGGCGCTTGTTGCTATGGCCGGCACCGCCGATGACCAGAGCCTGCCATTGACAGCGCTGTTTGCGCTGTTGTTGGCCTTCTGGACGGCCACGCTGGAGGTGGCGGCCGATGGCTGGCGGATTGAATTGGCGCCCTCGCAGGTTGAACAGGCGCCGGTGGTGGCGGCAAATTTGTGGGGGTATCGCAGCGCCATGATTGCCGCCGGCAGCGGCGCGACCCTGGTCGCGGCCCGCGCGGACTGGACGACGGCCTATCTGGTCATTGCAGGCGCCGCCTTCGTGCCCTTCCCATTGCTGGCAGCCATGCGGCCCGAACGCTCCCATGCCATTGGCCGCACCAGTGCGCTGGTGAAGGGCGTGCTGGTCAGTCTCGCCGCTTTTGCGTTAATCGGGTTGGCCGCAGCGCTGGTCGGGGCTGCACTGTTGTCGGCGGTGCGCGGCGCCGGTCTGTCGGCCGAAACCAATGTGACGCCCATCGTGCTGGGCATCGCGCTGTTGCCGTTCATGGCGCTGGCTGCCGCACTGCCGCGGATCAAGCGGCTGCCTGTAGATACCTGGGCGAACTTGCCACGTGTGCTGGCACCCCACGTCGAACTCTTCTGGCGCTTTGGCCATGGGGTGTTGCCGCTGCTTGCCTTCGTGTCCTTTTACCGGATGGGAGATGTGCTGACGCTGACGCTCTCGCACCCGTTATGGAACGCTGCGGGGTACAGCCTCGATCAGATCAGCATGGCTGATGGGCTGGTGGCCGTTGGCTGCAGTTTGGTGGGTGTGGGGCTTGGCGGACTGTGTGCGGCGCGGCTGTCGATGACGCTGGCGCTGATTATCGGGGCCATTGCCTCCGCCATCGGCAACTGGGTGTTCGTCTGGCTGTGGTTTGCCGAGCCATCGGCGCTGGTGCTCTATGTTGCCGCCGGGGTTGACCAATTTGGCCACGGTGTCGCCGGGGCCGTGTTCGTTGTCTATTTGTCGATGTTGGTCAGCCCGCATTTTCCTGGCGCCCAGTTCGCGTTTCTGTCTGGCTTTGCGTTTCTGTTGCCGCGGCTGGTGGGCGGCGTCTCTGGGGCCATCCAAAAGGCCATCGGTTATGATGGGTTCTTCCTGATGGCAGGCACGCTCAGTCTTGCTGCCATCCTGTTCTTGCCGATTGTCATGAAGCTGCGGCCGCGGACGCGTTGAGGACGCCATGATTGAAACCATTTGTGAAACGGCCTTTGCCCCCGCCCGTCTCGCGGTCGCACGCGGCGAAATCCCTGGTGCCACGCTTGGGGTCGTCAGCACCAACGGGGACCGCGCGGTGCGGCTGGCCGGGGCAGCGGCGCTGCGGCCGACTGTTGAACCGTTGACCCGTGACCATTGGTTCGATCTCGCGTCGGTTTCAAAGGTTATCGCCACAACAACGATGATCCTACAACTTGCCGAACAGGGGCGGCTCGTTCTTGACCGGCCATTGACCGATGTCATCCCGGATCTTCGTCAGTATGATGTGGCGAACGCCGCCGAGCGCCAGCTGACGTTTCGGGACTGTCTTGCTCATCGCAGCTTCCTGCCCGCTGTCGAGCCGATCTATACGTATGGCGACGATCCGGCCCGGTTGCGTGCATTTGTGCTGCAACGCGAATGGCGACAACCACAGCCCGGGACGCCCCCAGTCTATTCCGATATCAATTTCATCCTCCTTGGCATTGCCATCGAACGCATCACTGGAGCACCGCTGTCTGCGTGGCGTCTGGGCGACGGCCTGGGCTTTGGCCAGCCGCCAGGGCCGGTGGTTGCCACCGAATTCTGCCAGTGGCGCGGCCGTATGCTGAAGGGCGAGGTGCATGACGAAAATGCCTATGCGCTGGGCGGTGCGGCAGGTCATGCCGGGCTTTTCGGCACCGTCGATGGTGTGCTGGGCTTTGCCTATGCCATGTTGCAAGGCGCGCTGCTTTCGCCGGCGATGATGGCACAAGTGCGCACTCCCCAGTTCGGCCACCGCACCTGCGGCTGGGAACGCGCCTTTCCGGGATGGTCGGGAGGCGACCGCTGTTCGCCCGATACCATCGGTCACACCGGCTTCACCGGCACCGGCCTGTGGATCGATTTCGGGCGCGGGCTGGCCTGGACCTTGCTGACCAATCGTGTCCACCCCAGCCGCCACACCGAAAGCGGCATCTTCACGCTGCGCCCGGCGGTAGGGCAGGCGCTTGCCGAGGCGGCGACCGCCTGCTGACGTCACTTGCCAACGCCATGGTGCTTAGGTTTATGGTTGGTGATGCGCCTTGCCTTGATTTTCGCCCTTCTTGCTCCAACCGGCATGGTCGCCGCGGAACCCGCACCGCCGCTGCTGCCCGTTGTCGAAGCCATCCTTGCGCAAGGTCCCGCCGGCACACGCTATGGTGTGATGGTGACGACGCTTGAAGGCGAACCGCTGCTCGCCATCAACCCGGATGGGCGGTTCATCCCGGCGTCCAACACCAAGCTGTTTGTAACCGCCGCCGCCTTTTCAAATCTGTCGGCTCTGGAGGCGGCGGCCACGGGCACCGGCGTGCGGTTGGAGCCGGCAGGGCCAGGGCTGGTTGATGTCGTCCTGCAAGGCCGGGGTGAATCGCAACTCGCCAGCGGGCCGGGTTGCACCAACGCCTGCCTGCAGACGCTTGCCGATGCAGTGGCGGCAAAAACCCGGCGCGTGCGCCATGTCGTCGGTGATGACAGCTGGTTTCCGGCCGAGCGCTGGGGGCCGGGGATGAGCTGGAACAACATTCAGACCCAGTCCGGCACCGGCATTTCGGCGTTGACGCTTGATGACAATGAAATTGCCGCAACGGTCAAACCGGGCGCAATCGGTTCGACGCCGGTGGTGGAGACCTCGGCCTATTACCGGATCGATAACCGGCTGCTCACGGTCGCGGGTGACGGTGAGGCGATTGTTGATGAACGCGCGCCCAATAGCGACGTCGTGCGCCTGACCGGCACCATCGGCGTCGCCGCCAAACCGGCCACATTGCGCTTTGGCGTGGATGATCCGGCCGATCATGCCGCCTGGCGGCTGCGCGAATTGCTGCGTGCCCGTGGCATTGTCGTCAGTGGCGAGATCGCCACAAGGCACCGGCAGTTGATCCCGGCCGATGACCCGGCGATCCGGGGCGGCGCACCGCCGCCGCGGCCACCACTGCCGGAAATGCTGGCAACCCTGCCAGCGCCCGACCTGATCGCCGACATGAAAATCATCAACAAGAAAAGCCAGAACGTCTATTCCGACTTGATGCTGCGTCGCCTTGCTCGGCTGGCAGGCAGCGGATCAATCGCCGACGGGCAGGCAGCGCTGCGCGCGGTGATGGCGCAGGCTGGCCTGCCTGCCGACAGTTTCACGTTTGCCGATGGGTCGGGAATGTCGTCGTACAACCGCATCACCCCGCGCGCCGCAACCCGCCTTCTCATCTGGGCCACACAGCAGCCCTGGGGTGAGGCATGGCGCAACACGCTGCCAATTGCCGGCGTCGATGGCACGCTGCGCAACCGCTTCAAGGACAGCGGCCTGCAGGGCAAACTGTTTGCCAAAACCGGATCGCTCAACGCGGCGCGCGCCCTGTCCGGTTATCTCGTCACCAGAAGCGGCCGCACCCTGGCGTTCTCGGCGATCGCCAACGACATGCCCGATGGTGCCGATGCCCGCGCCACGGCGGTCGTCGACAAGGCGCTTGTCGCCATCGCCGAAGCGCTTTGACGCAGCGACGCCGTCAGGCCGGAACCAGCAGCAGCCGCCGCGCCGCATTGGCATCGACCGCCGCTCGGCTGAACCAAAGTGGCTGCATGCCACCTGCCAGCCAGCGGTCGTAAAAGTCCCGATACTGCGCCGATCGCGGGTCAGCCGATTGGCCGGGGAGCAGCAGGAAGCGGCTGTTATCCCAGCCGCCGACATCGATCACTTGCAAATAGCTGGCACCGTGGGTCACCACGTAGCCGTTCCTGACGTTGAGGCCGCGCGCCATCGGCGTCTGGCCGTCGCCGCCGGAGGCCCCGCCTGAGGTGCGCGGGAAGAGCCCGGCGATGCGCGGCACTGCCTGCAAGGGGTGGGCGATGACCACCTGGTGCAGCGTGCCCCAGCGCCACAAGGCTGGATCGGGGCCGCCGCGTTCCAGCGCCTTCTGCCATCCTGCCGCCAGGGCAGCATCGATGATCTGGTCACGGGCAGCGGCGGGCTGCGGGCCGAACCGCGCGTCGGGTGCTCCCAGCGCCGCCAGCATCGCATGCAGATTGACCGTTGGGATCAGATCCCGCGCGGCTTCCGGGATCAACGCCATGCGGCATGCGGCGAGCAGTTCGGGCATTACCATCTCATACAGCAGCGCCGCGCCGCTTTCAGCGGTCAATGCACAGTCCCATGCGCGCAGCATCGCTGCGGCTGCCATGGCCGCTGGCGAGACCTGCCGCGGGATCAGCCGCACCAGCGCCCGGGCCGGCAGCGACTGGACATCCTGCTGAAGCGATATGCTGTCGTTGATGCTGTGCCGCGGCTGGGCTGCAAGCACCTCGCATATCCGGTCATGGCGAAAGGGATCGCTCCATTCAAAGCCGATGATCTTCTTGCCATAGGGATAGTCCTTCGGCAGATTCAACTGGTTGGCAGACGCAAACCAGCCTTCGGGCGGGTTGCGCAGGCTTGGCAGTTCGGCCACCGGGATCAGGCCGTTCCAATCATGATCCCCTTCGCCGGGCGCCGGCAGCAAGCCGTCGTGTCGGGGACGGCGCGGTGCAAAGCCGATGACCTGCCAGCGGGTGTCGCCATTGATATCGGCATAGTGGAAATTGGTCGGCGAAACATGCAGCGTGAAGGCGCGCATCAGCGAAGGCCAGTCTGTTGCCAGGTTGATCGCGATGATGGCAAAGCGCATCAAGGCACCGGGCAGCATGTCGGCCGTGGCAAAGGCCATGGCGCGCTTCCGGCCCGGGTCCTGCGCAACGATCGGCCGGCCACCGGCATAGCGCAGGCGCACCTGCTGGGCCGCAGCGCCCTTTATGGCAATTGTTTCGTCGTACGTCTCGAAGCGTTTCCACCGGCCCTTGTGCCAATAAAGTTCGGGGTCCGCGGGCGCGGTGCGCAACACGAACAGATCGGTCTGATCGATATGCGAATTGGTGCGGCCGAACGCGAAACGGTCGGTATGGCCCTGCATGATGCCCGGCAGGCCGGGGGCGCCGGCGCCAATCACGTCCAGCCCTGGTGCGGTCAGATGCACGACATGGCGGGGGCTGAAACTGCCGATGCCCAGATGGGGATCATTGGCAAGGATCGGACGCCCGGTTGCGCTGCGCGATGCCGAAATCGTCCAGGCGTTGCTGCCCATGGCAAAGCGGCTGGCATGGCGCTGTTCGGGGTCCAGCTCGGCCAGTTGGAGCGACCAGAATGGCTGGGGCCGGGCCGATGGCGCCAGCAGGCCCAGATCGGCTTCGGTGACCGCGGCGACATCAAGACCATCCGGCATCCTGAAGTCCCACGCCGGGCGCAGCGGCGACATCAGCCGATCGGCTTCGAGCAACCCCAACGCTGCCAGCCTGGCCCGTCGCACTTCATCGTCAGCATCACCGGTCTCGACACCACGTGCCCGCGCCAGATCGCGCAGGTCCCATCGCAGCGGCCTTATGCCCAGCGCCGCATATTCAAGCGGCAATTGTGCCGGGTCGGCTTCCAGCTCGGCGATTCGGGCGTTCACGCCGGCGACATAGCCTTTCGCACAGTCCAGCACGCCATCGGGCATCGCCGCCAGCTCGGCATCGATATCGCCGCGATAATGAAACAGCCGCGCCGCCGTATCGGCCGCCACGAACGCTGCGCCGAAAGCCTCCGCCATTCGGCCTTGGTCGCGGCGATACTGCAGGTCGATCTGGAACAGCCGGTCCCGCGCAACCAGATAGCCTTGCCCGAAAAAGGCATCGTGCAGCGAGTCCGCCCGGACATGTGGGATGCCAAGCGAATCCTCAACGATTTCGATTTGCGCATTGGCTCCGGCAATTCGGATTCCGGTCCTGCTGCCTGGAACAGCCTGCGCCTGCGCCTGCGCAGCCAGCCGGCCCGGCATGGCAAGTGCAGCAACCGATGCCAACAGAAACGCTCGTCGCTGGATCATCAGCCCCCTATCGCCCGCACCATTGTTAGCCGTTGATTACGTTCGAAAACGGCTGCCCCGGGGGACTATTGACCACTGGCAGCCGCCCTGCAATGTAGTTATTGCAACATGACCAGCGCGCGTACCGGTGGTGGCGGCTGGATTGTGCAAGGGGCAATATGCAGGAGCCGGTGTGGTGAACCTGCGACAAACATGGAACTAACGGTGGCTTTTATGCGCAATCTTGGCAAAATGCGTCGTTCATTGGGTAATTCTGGCGGGTTTGGAACCGCCGCTGCGGCGATCGCATTGATTAGCGCCGCTCCGGCGTTGGCCCAGGCCGCAACGACGACCTCGACAGCCGAAGCGGCAGCGACCGACGAACAGATTGTTGTCACCGGCAGCCGCATCGTGCGCGATGGTTTCCGCTCGCCAACTCCGCTTTCCGTGCTGTCTCAGCAGGAAATCCAGAGCCAGTCTCCGACCAACAACCTGGCCGACTTCATCAACCAGCAGCCGGCACTGGCGGGCAGTACCCGCCCGGCCAACTCGCGGCTGGCGATCAGCTCGGGGCTCGCCGGGGTCAACACGCTCAACTTGCGCAACCTTGGCGAAGTGCGCACGTTGGTGCTGCTCGATGGCCGGCGCTCGGTCGGATCGACAATCACCGGGCTAGTGGACATCAACACCTTCCCGCAGGCGCTGATCAAGACTGTCGAGATCGTCACCGGCGGCGCCTCGGCGGCCTATGGTTCGGACGCTGTCGCCGGTGTCGCCAACTTCATTCTCGACAAGAAATATACCGGTATCAAGATCGATGCCGACACTGGCATCAACGACGCGGGTGACGGCCATAATTACAGCTTTTCCGCCGCCGTGGGCCTTCCGTTCGCCGGAGGGCGCGGCCACGTGCTGGTTGCCGGGGAATTTGCGCGCCGGGATGGCATCCTGACCACCGAACGCGACTGGAACCAGATCGGTTTCCGCACACTCATCAACCCGAACTATACCCCCACCAACGGCCAGCCCCAGAACCTCGTGGTAAAGGGTGCCGCCACCTGGAACACGCTGCCGGGCGGGATCATCCGGTCGGCGACAGGCACCGGCGGTGCGGCGCTGCGCGGCATCTATTTCGATGTCGGTGGTGCTCCCCGTGCCTATCGCTTCGGCGCCCTTACCGACGCCACACAGACCCAGGGTGGGGATTGGGAACTCAATGACCAGTCTCGGCGGATCGGGCTCGATGCCGAGGACAATCGGCGCGGTGTCTTTGGCCGGGTGAGCTATGAAGCGGCCGACTGGATCGAGGTCTATGCTGAAGGATCGTTCAACTGGAACAAGACGCTGTTCAATTCCGGACCGCAGGCAGCAGCCTTCACGCTGACCCGCGACAATGCCTTTCTGATCAATGCGCTGGGCGCAGCCGCGCTGACCAACGTCACCGGCGTGACGGTCGGCACCTCGTCACAGGATCTGCCGTTCCGCAAGAACAACAGCGACCGCGAGGTGCAGCGCTATACCCTCGGCGCCGGCGGCGAATTCGACATGTTCGGCAAGAAGGCGGTGTGGAGCGCCTATGCCCAATATGGCCAGACCGACACCAACGAGCAACTGCGCGACGTCATGAACAACACACGGATGGCCCAGGCGACCGATGCGGTGTTCGCGCCCGCTGGCAATGCGCTCGGCGTCGCGGCCGGCACCATCGTCTGCCGGTCAACGCTAACCGCGCCAACCAATGGCTGCATCCCGCTCAACCGGTTGGGCATTGGCGTCGCCAACCCGGCGGCATTTGCCAATGTTCTCGGGAATCCGTTCCGTAACCAACGCTTCAAACAGATGGTGGCCGGCTTCAACCTCTCGACGATCCCGTTTGCCACTTGGGCCGGCGATGTCAGCGTTGCAGTTGGCGGCGAATACCGGAAGGAAGAAGTGTCCGGCTTTGTCCCGGTCGAGTTCCAGACCGGCTGGGCGGTGGGCAACTTCCTGCCGACCTTCGGCAGCTACAACGTCAAGGAAGCCTATCTCGAAACCGTCGTGCCGCTTGGCATCGGCTTTGAATTCAATGGTGCCGTGCGCGCCACCGATTATTCGACGTCGGGTTATGTGACCACCTGGAAGACCGGTCTGACCTGGCAGCTGATCGACGATATCCGGCTGCGCGGGGTGGTCTCGCGGGATATTCGGGCGCCCAACCTCAACGAGCTGTTCCAGTCCGGCACCTCGCGCAGCAACAATTTTGGCACCGGCAGCGCCTTTGGTCAGTACGCTGGCCGCACCTTCCAGGAAATCACCACCGGCAATCGGGCGCTGCAGCCCGAGAAATCCGACGCACTGACCCTGGGCGGCGTGCTCCAGCCGCGATTCCTGCCCGGCTTCTCCTTCTCGGCCGATTGGTTCCGCTTCAAGGTCAAGGGCGCCATCAGCCAGTTCTTCGCCAACGACATCGCGCAGCGCTGCACCGAAGGCCGGCTGGATTTCTGCAGTGCGATCAAAATCGATTCGACCGGCGTGCGCGATTTCGTTGTGTCGGCCAGTCCGTTCAATTTCAACCGCATCACGGTGCGCGGCATCGATTATGAGGCGCGCTATGCGCTGCCGCTCGATCAGTGGTTCGATGGCAGTTCAAGCACGCTGGTGTTGCGCGGCACCGCCACCAACTATCTGGAAAACATCGTCGACAATGGCATTTCGGTGCCGGTCAACACGGTCGGCCAGAACAGCGGCACCCAGAGCGGCACGCCGGACTGGATCTTCCGCGCCTCGGCCACCTTCGACACACCGCACTACAGCATCACTGCGGTCGGCCGCGGGGTCAGTGCGGGCACCTACAGCAACATCAACGTCGTCTGCACCACAAGCTGCCCGGCCAGCACGGCGCTGGCCCCGACCATCGATAACAATTCGGTGTCGGGTGCATTTTATGCGGATCTGAACTTGACCGCCAAGATCAAGGTCGGCGGCTCGGATGGGCAGCTATTCTTCAACATCACCAACCTTTTCAATCGGGACCCGATTTTGCTACCTGAAGGCGGCCTGTCGGCAAACCCGACGTTCAGCGACATTCTGGGGCGCGCTTTCCGCGTTGGTGTGCGCTTCCGGACAAAGTGACCCGGAGAGGGTGAACGCTCCCAAAATTGGTTCAGGGGCATTCAGCCGGCGTTGGCCGCAGCAACACCCGGCCGGGCAGCGCCCCGGTCGCCTTGCCGGCGGCCGAACACCTCGAAGCCTGTGCCGGGGCATGGGATCTATCCCTATCTGCTGCGCAAGCTGGCGGTGACGAGGCCCAACCAGGTCTGGGCGACGGACATCACGTACATCCCAATGGCGCGGGGCTTCGTCTATCTCATCGCCATGGTCGATTGGTTCAGCCTGCGGGTTTTGTCGTGGCGGCTGTCGATCACGCTGGAGACGGATTTTTGCATCGAGGCGTTGGAGGAAGCGTTGGCGCGCTTCGGATCCCCGGAGATCTTCAACACCGACCAGGGCAGCCAGTTCACCAGCATGGCATTCACGTCGGTCCTGCACCGCGAGAA
>NZ_CAMCWT010000052.1:0-15880 GCF_945882885.1 Sandarakinorhabdus limnophila DSM 17366 | reverse complement strand
CCGCACATACATCAGCACCACCAGACGGATCACCTCCGGCGATGAGTTGAAACAGCGAAACGGTGACGCGGGTTTGGCTCTCGATTTGCGGCTCATTCGCGCCCGCTAGCAGCATCCCGCCAAGCCTGCCACGTTGCTCTGACAATGCCCGCGTCGCTCACTGCCACATTGGTTTGACAGCGCCGGGCTAATCATTGCAACAGCTGTGATCATCTATCTTGTAATAAGCATGTATGCTAAATTTGGCGCATGAACTCGCTTGCCGCCACTTTGGAACCGGCCATCGCGCCCTTTGCCTCGCCCGATACCATCGGCGTGCTGGTGTCCGATGTGACCCGGCTGCTGCGCCGCCGGTTCGATGCCCAGGCGCGGTCTATCGGTGTGTCCCGCGCGCAATGGCGGGTGCTGATCGCCCTGGCACGGGCCGAAGGCATCAACCAGGCTGGATTGGCCGAGCGTCTGGATGTGGAAACCATCACGGTTGGCCGCATGGTCGACCGGCTGGCGGACGCCGGGCTGGTGGAACGCCGGGCCGATCCTGCTGATCGCCGGGCCTGGCGGCTGTACCTCACTCCGCGCGCGCATCCGATCCTGGCGGAGCTGCAGGCGGTGGCGGTGGATGTGCGCGCCGAAATGCTGGCAGGGTTGAGCGCCGACGAGGAAGCCGCCCTGCAAGGCCTGCTGCAGCGCCTGCGCGGCAACCTGGATGGTCGCGAAGGATCAGCGGCATGAACCAGCGCATCGATCCACCCGTGGCCGGCACAGCGGCATCAGCACGCTGGCGCAGCCGCGTGGCGATGCTGTCGGTGCCGCTGCTGGTGGTGGCGGCTGGGCTGTGGCTGTGGCTGTCCGGGTTGGGCCAGGTGGCGACCGACAATGCCTATGTGCGGGTCGACAAGCTGGCGATTTCCAGTGACGTCACCAGCCGGGTGCGGCGGGTGTTCGTGGCCGAAAACCAGCCGGTGAAGCGCGGCCAGGTGGTGATCGAGCTGGTTGATACCCCGTTCCGCATCGCGCTGGCTCAGGCCGAAGCCCGGTTGGCCGATGCGCGCCGGCAGGTGCGCGGCCTGCGCAATGATACCGGTGGCAGCGCCGCCGATGTGGCGGCCAAGCGCGAGGCACTGGACTTTGCGCTAACCGAGATGGAGCGCCAGCAGACATTGCTTGATCGCGGCTTTGCCACCCGTGCCCGGTTGCAGCAGGCCCAATATGCGGTGGCCAACGCCCGCGCCGAACTGAACCGCGCCTTGTCTGACGACGCCGCCGCCCGCACCGCCGCCAATGGCGTGCAGGACGTGGAACAGCACCCGCTGGTGATGACCGCCGCTGCGGTGCGCGACAAAGCCGCCTTTGAACTGGCGCGGACCAAGCTGATCTCGCCGGCCAATGGTATCGCCACCCAGACCAGCCGGGTGCTGCCGGGCCAGGTGATGGTGCAGGGCGTGGCTGCCTTCAGCGTGATGGTGACCGATAGCGCCTATGTCGAAGCCAATTTCAAGGAAACCGAGCTGCAGGACATGCGGGTGGGCCAGCGCGCCGAGGTGCAGCTGGATGCCTTCCCAGATCATGTGCTGCGTGGCCATGTGGACTCCATTGGGGTGGGCACCGGCAGCGAGTTTTCGGTGCTGCCGGCGCAGAATGCCACCGGCAACTGGGTGAAGGTGGTGCAGCGCGTGCCGGTGCGCATCAAGCTGGACGGAAAGCCACAAGTGCCGCTGATCGCCGGCCTTTCGGCTGAAGTGAAGGTGATCACCAAGTGAGCAGCGCTGCCCCGGTTGTGGCGCCTGCATCCGGAGCCTCGCCGATCACCGTCACGCTGGTGGTAATGCTGGGCAGCTTCATGACCATCCTCGATTCCACCATCGCCAACGTGGCGCTGCCGCACATGCAGCCCAGCCTGAACGCGGCCGCCGACAGCATCACCTGGGTGCTGACCAGCTATATCGTCGCCACCGCCATCGCCACGCCGCTCACCGGCTGGCTTTCGGCGCGCATCGGCCGGCGCACCCTGTTCCTGTGGAGTGTCGCGGCTTTCACCGCCGCCTCGGTGCTGTGCGGCATTGCCTCCAGCCTGGAAGAGATGGTGCTGTTCCGCATGATCCAGGGCGCCGCCGGCGCCTTCATCGCGCCGCTGGGCCAGGCCTATCTGCTGGATGTGTGGCCGCCCGAAAAACATGGCCCGGCCATGGCCTGGTGGGGCGTTGGCATCATGGTCGGGCCGATCCTGGGCCCGGTGATCGGCGGCTGGCTCACCGACAGTTTCGATTGGCGCTGGGTGTTCCTGATCAACCTGCCGTTCGGCATCATGTGCCTGACCTGGGCGGCGGCCACCCTGCCGAAACCGCAGCTTGAGCAGCGACGCTTCGACATGACCGGCTTTGCCCTGCTGGCCGTGGGCATGGCGGCGCTGCAACTCGGCCTCGATCGCGGCCAGCTGCTGGACTGGCTGGAAAGCTGGGAAGTGCGGGCCGAATTCGGCATCGCCATCGCCGGCCTATGGGCCTTTGGCGTGCACGCGCTGGCGACGCCGGGCGGCATCGTTGATCGCGAACTTCTCACCGATCGCAACGCGCTCACTGGCATGGTGTTCATCACGTTGGTCGGCTTCCTGCTGGTCGCAACGACCGCGCTGCTGCCCACCATGCTGCAAACGCTGTATGGCTATCCGGTGGTTTCAGCCGGCGCGCTGATGATGCCGCGCGGCATCGGCATGATGATGGCGATGATGGCCGCCGGGCAACTGGTCGGGCGCGGCGTTGATCCGCGGCTGATGCTGACGGCCGGTTTCACCATCACGGGTGCTGCGTTGTGGGGCATGAGCCTGTTCTCCCCGGCGCAGGGCGCCCAGCCGTTCGTGATCACCGGGTTTTTCCAGGGCGCCGGCTTGGGTCTGATCTTTGTGCCATTGAACACGATGGCTTTTGCCAGCCTGCCGATGCGGCTGCGGGCCGATGCGTCGGCCATTTACATGCTGCTGCGGAACATCGGCGGTTCGGTCGGAATCAGCCTGGCGGTCGCCCTGCTGGAACGCCAAACCCAGACCGCGCACGCCGATCTGGGCAGCGGTATCACCCCGTTCAATCTGCCCTGGGCCGATCCAGCCGCCCTGGCCGCTGCCGGTGCCGGCAGCGTGGTGGCCATGCTGGATGGCGCGGTGAACAAGCAGGCATTGATGATTGCCTATATCGATGTCTATCGCGCCATGGCGTTCATGGCCTTTGCCATGCTGCCACTGCTGCTGGTGTTGCGCCGGCCGCAGCGGCCCGCCTCAAAAGCCGATGTGGTGCATCTCGCGGACTGAACCGGTCATACCGGAGGCGGCGTCAGGCCCACCAGTTTCATCACCACCACTTGGCTCAGCATCACCACCAGCCACCACAGGCAGGCCCGGCCAACCCGGCCCCAGCGCTGCCCGGCCATCAGCAGCGATGTGGCCAACGCCGGCACCACAAAGCCCACCCAGATCACCCAGGCGGTGGCGATGGTCATCACCCACGGCGGTGCGCGTGGCGGCGCCAGGATCAGCGCGCCGGCCAGGATGGCGCACAGCCAGGCCGTGGCCAACAACGCCACCAGCCAACCGGTGAGGCCCTTGGGCCGATCCACGAACTGGGCGATCAGCAGACCCAGCAAGGTGGCCAGCGCAATCGGGATGGCGTTGATAACGATATAGATCATTGCGCCAGCTTGCCGGCTTTCGCGGCCCATGCAAGGAAAAGCCGGCTATTGGAGGACCCAGAATGAGCGTTTTGCCCCCCCTGCTTTTGGGCCGATTGAACCATGTCGGCATCGCCTGCGTGTCGATTGACGACACCGTGGCCATGTATGGCCGCCTGTTCGGCGCGACGGTTTCGCGGGCCAAGTTCGATCTGCCGGCGCAGGGCGTGCGCGTCGCCTTCATCGATGTCGCCAACAGCCAGCTGGAACTGATCGAGCCGCTGGGCGACGACAGCCCCATCCACGGTTTCCTGAAGAAGAACCCCAATGGCGGGCAGCATCATGTGTGTTTCGAGGTGAAAGACATCATCGCGGCGCGCGATGCGATGCGCGCCCGGGGCGCAACTGTGCTGGGCACAGGCGAACTGCGCATGGGCGCGCACGGCGTGCCAGTAATCTTTGTGCACCCGCGCGATACTGGCGGCGTGCTGGTGGAGTTGATGCAGGAACCGCCGGAAGGGCATCACTGACAAGGAAAAGGCCGGAGCAATGCTCCGCCCTCATGTCAGACGGGCTGCGGTTGGCAGCTGCCCGCTCAATCCTTCTTGCGGCCGCTCAGCAGCCAGCCGACTACGAAGCCCAGCGCGATGCCGGCACCCAGCGCGGCGAGCGGCTGTTCCTGCACGGTGGTGCGCACCTTGGCAGTGCCTTCTTCGGCCACCTTCTGGGCGCGTTCCTTGACTTCGCGGGCCTTTTCCGGGGCCGCATCGGCCAGTTCACGGGCCTTGGCGGCGGCCTTGTCATAGGCGGCGCTGGCAGTTTCCTTAGCCTTTCCAATGGCCTTGTCGGCCTGATCCTTCAGGTCGCCCTTCAACTTCTCGATCTTGCTGGCCGCGGTTTCGATGGTTTCGGCAACGGCGGGCATGGTTTCCGTGGTCTCGCTGTTATCAGACATGGCGCAATCCTTTCGAGGGCAATCGATTCAACAGATCGAAGTTAGTGCGTGAGGCGACAGATTTGAAGTCCGTATTGACCACATAACTCACTCATCCATCCGAACCTTGCCACGGCCTGCCTTGACGCCGGCGCGCGTGGTCTTGGAATCCAGCCGGCGCTGCTTCGATCCCAGGGTTGGCCGTGTCGCCCGGCGCTTGATTGGGCGGATGCAGGCCTGCGTCACCAATTCGGCAAGCCGCGCCCGCGCATCAGACCTATTCTGCACCTGATCGCGGAACCGGTTGGCACTGATCACGATGACACCATCGCCGGTGGCGCGCCTGCCGGCCAATTTCAGCAGCCGTTCCTTCACCTCGTCCGGAAGGCTGGGTGAAGCCACCACGTCGAAGCGCAGCTGCACCGCCGATGAAACCTTGTTGACGTTCTGGCCGCCGGGACCGCTCGAGCGCACGAACGATTCAATCAGTTCGTCTTCCGGGATGGTTATCGCCATGATGTGCGCCTAACCCGATTCGATTGCGGAGGCTATTGCCATGATCATTGTTCACCATCTCAACAACAGCCGCTCTCAACGCATCCTGTGGCTGCTGGAAGAACTGGCTACGCCCTACGAGATCAAGCATTACAATCGCGACGCCGTGACCAATCTGGCGCCGCCGGAACTGAAGGCCGTGCATCCGCTGGGCAAGAGCCCGGTGATCGAAGCCGATGGCAAGATCATCTTTGAAAGCGGCGCCATCACCGACTGGATCATCCGCAAACACGGGCAAGGCCGCTTCATGCCAGCGCCGGGGACGGCGGCTCATGAGGATTATCTGATGTGGCTGCATTTCGCCGAAGGTTCGGCGATGACACCGTTCCTGCTGGCGCTCTACACCGCCCGGTTGGGCGAGGCCGCCGCGCCGCTGGCCCCGCGCATTCAGGAACAGATTGGTGCGCATGTCGCCTATTTCAGCCAGTGCCTTGGGGAAAACGACTGGCTGGTGAACAATGAGCTTTCAGGCGCAGACATCATGATGAGCTTCATCGCCGAAATCGCCACCATGCAGGGCCTGGGCGCGCATTTCCCCAACGTGGCGGCTTATGCGAAGCGCCTGCAGTCGCGCCCGGCGTGGATCAAGGCCGCCGAGCAGACCGAGCCTTACAATTTCCGCATTGCAGGCTGACGGGTCGCCAGCAGATTCAGCGCCAGGCCGCCGATGATCAGTGCGGCGGCCAGCAGCTTCCACGGCGGCAGCGGTTCACCAAGAAACAGCGCGGTGGAGGCCATGCCGAACACCGGCACAAGCAGCGACGTGGGCGCCACGCTGGTGGCCGGATAGCGCGCCAGCAGCCAGCCCCAGGCGCCATAGCCGAACAGGGTATTGCCCACCGCCTGCCACGCCACCGCCACCCAAATGGCGGGCGTGGTGGCCTGCAGCGCGGTTTCGATGGCCGGCCAGCCTTCGAACCACAGCGCCAGCCCAGCCAGCGGCGGCACCGCAAACAGTGACGACCAGGTGATGAAGCCCAGCATGTCCACCTTGCCGGCGGCGCGCTGGGCCATGTTGCCCAGGCTCCAGCCAAAGGCCGCGCCCAGCACAAGGACGATGCCGGTGATCGTGACCTCGCCGCCAGTGTGGCCGGCGATCACCGCCACGCCGCCCAACGCCAAGGCCAGCGCGCCATATTGCAGGGGCTTCAATCGTTCACCGCTGATCACCATCGCCATGGCGATGGTGAAGACGACCTGGCTCTGCACAATCAGGCTGGCCAGGCCGGCGGCAATATAGCCGTTGATGGCAATGAACAGCAGGCCGAACTGGCCCACCCCGATGGCGACACCATAGCCGGCCAGGATGCGCCACGAAACGGCAGGCCGGCGCACGAAGAAGATCAGCGGGAACACCACGGCGGCAAAGCGCAGGGTGGCAAACAGCAGCGGCGGCAGGCTGTGCAGCGTGGCGCCGATGATGGCGAAATTGCTGCCCCACACCATCACCACCGCCAGCGCCAGCAGCAGGGCGCGCGGGCTGAGCGCGGTGCTGCTCATCGCGGTTTGGCGAGCATGTGATAGGCCGCCGCCGCCGCCAGCAGTGCCACGGCCACATTGGCCGCCAGCGGCCGCGCCGTGCCATCATACATGGCCGCGGCCAGCGCCGATGCGGCAGCGCCCATACCGAAGTTGATGCCGCCCATCAGGCCGGAAATCGCTCCGGCTCGCAGCGGATCGACATTCAGCGCGCCGGCCGAAGCATTGGCGGCAATGAGCCCGTTCGAGGACAGCGCCACGAACACCGCCGCCAGCACGACCGGCACCGGCGCGTCGAACAGTGCCACCAGCCACAGCGCCACACCAGCCGCCGCTGCACCCAGCGTTGCCCAGGCCAGTATGGCATCAGGCGAACGATGCTTCAGCAGCTGGCGGTTGACTTGGCTTGATCCGACGACGCCCACGGCAATGGCGGCAAACACCAACCCGAACTGGCTTTCGGAAAAGCCCCAGCTGTTCACCACCAGATCGGGCGATGCGGCGATATAGCTGAACAAGGTAGCGCCATTGGCCGCGCCGACGAGCAGATAGCCGATCAGGCGCTTGTGACCCAGCAGCCGGGCATAGGCGCTCAGCACGTCCTGCCCGCGCGCCGCCTGCGCGGTGGCGGCGGAGCGGCTTTCATCCAAGCGCAAACCGACGGCCGCCGAAATGGCGACGCCCACCGCCACGAACGCATAGAACACGGCATGCCAGCCTGCTGCGGCCGCGATCCAGCCGCCAACGGTGGGCGCCAGCAGCGGCGCGATCGCCAGCACCAGCATCAACAGGCTGAAGATGCGGGCGGAATCGCGGTGGTCATAGCGATCGCGCACGATGGCGCGGCAGGTGACCATGGCGGCACAACAGCCCAGCGCCTGGAAAAAGCGCCCGGCCACCAGCGCCTCGATCGTGGGTGCCAGCGCGCAGAACAGGCTGGCCGCCACATAGACCGCGCAACCGATCAATATGGTCGGCCGCCGCCCTATCCGATCACTGAGCGGCCCGAAGAACAATTGCCCCAGCGCCATGCCGACGAAGAACGTGGACAGCGTAAGCTGCACTGCCGCTGCCGAGGTGCCGTAATCGCGGGCGATGGCCGGCAGCGTGGGCAAATAGAGATCGATGGTGACGGCCCCAAATGCCGTCAGCGACCCCAGCAGCAGGATCTCGCCCAGACTGGGCCGGCGAATTGAGGCAGTTGGGGCAGGCACGCTGCAGCGCTTAGGCTGCCAGACGCCTGAAGGGAAGCGCGCGAATGGCGCAGGCCTCAGGCCCGCGCCGCGCCCTCATCAACCGCGTTGACGCTGTTGTGGCGCAGCGCGTCGAGCACGGTGCGCACGATGCCGGCAGCGTCCAGCCCTGCATCGGCATATTGCTTCGCCGGGGCGTCGTGATCCTGATAGATATCGGGCAGGCGGAGCGTGCGAACCTTGAGGCCGGCATCGGTCAGGCCTTCGTCGCTGGCCAGCGTGAGCACATGGCTGCCGAAACCGCCAATCGCGCCTTCCTCGATGGTGATCAACACATCGTGGGTAGCGGCGAGCTTGCGGATCAGCGCCATGTCGAGCGGCTTGGCAAAGCGCATGTCGGCAACGGTGGTGGAAAGGCCCTTGGCGTCGAGCGTGTCGGCGGCGGCCAGCGCTTCGGCGAGGCGGGTGCCGAGCGACAGGATCGCAACCTTGCTGCCCTGTCGCACGATGCGGCCCTTGCCGATTTCGAGGCGGGTGCGGGTTTCCGGGATGGCGACGCCGGTGCCTTCACCGCGCGGATAGCGCAGGGCGATGGGGCCATCGTCGTACACGGCCGCCGTGTGCACCATGTCCGCCAGTTCGGCTTCGTCGGCAGCGGCCATCACCACCATGTTGGGCAGGGTAGCGAGATAGGTGACATCAAACGAACCGGCGTGGGTGGCACCATCGGCACCGACCAGGCCAGCACGGTCAATCGCGAAGCGCACGGGCAGATTCTGCAATGCCACATCGTGCACCACCTGGTCATAGGCGCGCTGCAGGAAAGTGGAATAGATGGCACAGAACGGCCGCATGCCCTGCGCGGCCAGGCCGGCAGCGAAGGTGACGGCGTGCTGTTCGGCGATGCCAACGTCGAAGCTGCGTTCCGGGAAGGCCTTGGCAAAGCGGTCAACGCCGGTGCCCGATGGCATGGCAGCGGTGATGGCGACGATGTTCGGATCGCGCTTGGCTTCCTCGATCAGCATGTCGCCAAACACGTTCTGATAGGCCGGCGCCTTGGGCTGCGCCTTGTGCTGGGTGCCGGAAACCACGTCGAACTTCACCACGCCATGATATTTGTCGGCACTGGCTTCGGCCGGGCCATAGCCCTTGCCCTTTTGCGTGACGACATGGATCAGCATCGGGCCTTCCGCGGCGTCGCGCACATTTTCGAGCACCGGCAGCAAGTGATCGAGATTATGGCCATCGATCGGACCGACATAATAGAAGCCCAGTTCCTCGAACAACGTACCGCCACCCTGGGCGAAACCGCGGGCATATTCATCGATGCGCGCAGCCGCCTTCTGCAGCGGCGGCGGCAGCACCTTGCCAGAAACCTGCTTCAGATATTCGCGCAGTTCCAGGAACTTGCGGCCCGACAGCAGGCGCGACAGATAGGATGACAGCGCGCCCACCGGCGGCGCGATGGACATGTCGTTGTCGTTCAAAATCACCACGAGCCGGTTGCCGGCTTCGCGGGCATTGTTCATCGCCTCATAGGCCATGCCGGCCGACATGGCGCCATCACCGATCACGGCGATGCCCTTGCCTGGCTTGTTCATCATCTTGTTGGCGACGGCAAAGCCCAGCGCCGCCGAGATGGAGGTGCTGCTGTGCGCGGCGCCGAACGGATCATATTCGCTCTCGGTGCGCTTGGTGAAGCCGCTGAGGCCGCCGCCCTGGCGCAGGGTGCGGATGCGCTCGCGCCGGCCAGTAATAATCTTGTGCGGATAGGCCTGATGGCCGACGTCCCACACCAATTTGTCGTCCGGCGTGTTGAACACATAATGGAGAGCGACGGTCAGCTCGACCACGCCAAGGCCGGCACCGAGGTGGCCCCCGGTCACCGAAACGGCGTGAATCATTTCCTGGCGGAGTTCATCCGCCAATTGCCGCAACTGCCCGGGTTCCAGCCTGCGCAGATCGGCCGGAATGTTGACCTGGTCGAGAAGCGGGGTTTCAAGCGTCATGAGAACGGCTCGCAATCGATGAATCTTTAGTAATTGCCCTTAGCGAGAATGGCGGGGCCTGTCATCCGAAGTGTCAATCCAACATGACAGTTTCATTGCCGCAGCACGGCATCATGCTGATTTCAGGCGCAGTTTGCGCAAAGGCCGCGCACTTCGATCACCGGGCGCTCCGGGGTGAAGCCCGCCGCCAGCGCTGCACTGCGCACGTCGCCGGTAATGCGGTCATCATCAACATGAGTCGCCCCGCCGCAGCGGTCACACACCAGGAAAATGCAATCGTGCGGGCAATCGGGGTGGACATTGGCGATGAAGGCGTTGGCGCTTTCGACCCGGCTGGCCACGTTGTTGGCCACGAACAGATCGAGAATGCGATAGACGCTGTTAGCGGCAATGCGGCGGCCGCTGGCCGTGGAGACCGCATCGGTCACATCATAGGCCGAAACCGGGCGATCATATCCTGCAAGTGCGGCAAACACGGTTGCGCGCAGGGGCGTCCATTGCTCGCCGGCGCTTTTCAGCCGGGCCTGGGCGGCGGCGGCAAGATCGGCTCGGCTGTGATGCTGTCCGTGGCTGTGGGCGGGGTGTGCCATGATCTGCATATCGGGCTTTGCGGCCCGCCATGCAAGACGGCTGGTGGCTCAGGTACGACGCAGCGCCCTCATGTTCTGCCAGTGAGCAAACGCCAGGATCGCCACCCCGGCAACAGAAACAAGCATTTCGGCGACCGCACCATGTTCCACCGCCAGCGAGATCGCCATCACCGCCAACCCGATCACGCCCATCATGCCGATGTCGCTGCGGCCGTGCCGGCGCCAACCGCGCCACAGCGCCACAGCTGCCAAAGGCATTGCCAGCATCAGACCAATGAAGTGAACCCGATGATCGAGCCAGTCACCTGTCATCGCAAATACGGTCAGCAGCACTAACCCAGCCATGCAATGCAAAAGGCACAGGCCCGACAGGCCGATGGCGATCCGATCGAGGAGGCTGCTGGGCAACGGCACGCGATTGGTGTTACATTATTACATCCTTGGCGACAACCCCTTTTGGCCTGAGAGCAATCCCTTTTGGCCTGGCGGCACTGGGCCTGCTCGCGCGTTGCCATGCAGATTGCCGGCCGCTAGACACCAGAATTCCCTGATCTGGAGATTGCCCGATGCGCGCCCCACAAGCCCAGCTTCTTGCCCTGCTGCTTGCCGGCGTTGCCGCCCCAACACTGGCTGCGCCTGATCTGGCGATGGTGGCGCGGATTACCGATGAAGCCATGAACCACGGCGAAGTGGTGGATACCGTGGCCTATTTGACCGACCGGATCGGGCCGCGCATGACCAATTCGCCTGGCATGCGCGTGGCCGAACGCTGGACGCAGAACAAGTTCAAGGGCTGGGGTCTGACCAACGTGCGCACCGAAGGCTTTGATTTCGGCCGTGGCTGGTCGATCGAAAGCGCCAGCGTCATGCTGGAATCGCCGCGCCGCTTGGGCCTGCGGACCATTCCGGTGGCGTGGACGCCAGGCACGCCGGCCGGCGGCATCACCGCTCCGCTCATCGTTGCACCAATGAAGAGGCCGCGCGATTTTGCCGAATGGAGCGGCAAGTTGAAGGGCAAGATTGTTGCCATCAGTTTCCCGCGCCCGCCGGCCGATGCCACCAAGCTGGCCTTTGTGCGGATGGACGACAAGGCAATCGGTGAGCTCGACGAGTTCCAACAGCCGGTGACCGCATCCGACGACGGTGACGGCTGGTTCAAGTTCATCCAGTTCGGCAAGCAACTTGACGAATTCCTGGCCAAGGAAGGCGCCGTGGGCTGGGTGCGCATGAGCTACCGGGACAATGGCCTGCTGCACGGCGAAGGTTATCAGCACCGCGACACGCCCAAGCTGCCGGGGCTGGAGCTGACCGCCGAGGATTATCGCCGCCTTGCCCGGCTGGCGGCAACCGGCGAGGTGACGCTGACCATCAATTCGCAGGTCAAGTTCGACGACAGCGATCCCAATGGTTACAACGTGTTGGCCGATATCGCCGGCAGTGAAGCCAAGGCTGGTTACGTGATGGCCGGCGCCCATCTCGACAGTTGGGTGGCGGCCGATGGCGCGGCCGACAATGGCGCCGGTTCGGCCGTGGTGATGGAAGCCGCGCGCATCCTGGCGGCGCTGAAGGTGAAGCCGAAACGCACGATCCGCTTTGCGCTGTGGTCAGGCGAAGAGCAGGGCCTCTATGGTTCGGCCAACTATATCGAACGCCACTTCGCCAGCCGGCCGGCCAACCCGGATCCGGTGAAGGCCAGGCTGAGCTATGATTTCAAGCTGGGCCAGTATCCGATCGAAAAAAAGGCCGATTACAATCTGTTGGCGGCCTATTTCAACATGGATAACGGCGGCGGCAAATTCCGCGGCATCCATGCCGAAGGCAATTTCGCGGCCGTGCCCATCCTGCAGGAGTGGCTGTCGCCGTTTGCCAGCATGGGTGCCAGCACGGTTGTCGCCAGCCCGACCGGTGGCACCGATCACGAGTTCATGCAGGCCATTGGCCTGCCCGCCTTCCAGTTCATCCAGGATCCGCTGGATTATGGCACGACCGTGCATCACAGCAGCGTCGATACCTTCGATCACCTGCGCCCTGCCGATCTGCTCCAGGCCTCGGTGATCCTGGCCAGCCTGCTGTGGGAAGCCGCCAACGCCGACAAGCCGTTGCCCGCCAAGCCCCTGCCAACCAAGCCGAAAATGACCGATCCCTTCCGTTATGAAGATCCCGACAAGAAGGATTGATGCGGCATCAGGTGGGGTTGGCCGGCATGAACTTTGGGCCTACGGAGGCGTCCATGGCCTCCCTCGCCGCCCCGCTTCCACGTTCCGATGCTCGCCCGCGCGCGGTGGCGCTGTGGCTGCTCGGTATTGCCGCGTTGGTGTTTGCCATGGTCGTCGTTGGTGGTATCACCCGGCTTACGGAAAGCGGGTTGTCCATCACCCGCTGGGATGTCGTGTCGGGCACCTTGCCGCCGCTTACGGAAAGCGAATGGTTGCAGCAGTTTACGCTTTATCAGCAATCGAGCCAGTATCAGTTGATGAACCGCGGCATGAGTCTTGCCGAGTTCAAGGGCATCTTTTTCTGGGAATATGTCCACCGCCTGTTGGGTCGCCTGATCGGCTTCGCCTTTGCGCTGCCGCTGGCGTGGTTCTGGAGGCGCCAGGTTCCAGCTGGTTACAAGCCGCGCCTGCTCGCCCTGTTCGCCTTGGGCGGCCTGCAGGGCGCCATCGGCTGGTGGATGGTCGCCTCTGGCCTCGTCGATCGCACCGAGGTGGCGCCGGAACGGCTGGCCGTGCATTTGTCCAATGCTTTCATCATCATGGCCGGCTGTATCTGGACCGCGCTTGATCTCATCGATGGCGATAAGCCTCGTCACGACCGCCCCCGCGTCTGGGTGTGGCCGCTCACCGCGCTGCTGGCCGTGCAGATCGTCTGGGGTGCCTTTACCGCCGGCTTGCGGGCCGGCCGTGCCAGCGACACCTGGCCGCTGATGTTCGGCGTGCTGATGCCCGACGGCATCTTGAACAGCGCCATCGACGCGGTCAGCGATCCGGTGAGCGTGCAGTTCATCCACCGCAGCCTGGCCTGGATTGCGGCCGGCGGTGTGCTGGCAGTGGCCGCGCTGTTGTGGCGCGCGGGCGGCGGTGTCCGGGCGCTGGCGCTAGGTGGCGTTGTGCTAGCGCAGTTCGTGCTGGGCGTTTCCGTTATTCTGAACCACGTGCCGGTCTGGCTCGGCGTTGCCCACCAGGCCGGCGCGGCGCTGCTGGTGGCAGCGACCGTTTGGGCGGCGCACTGGAGCCAGAGAGGCAAGACATGACCGCGAAGAATGTGCTGGGCGGGCCGCTGCTGCCCTGCTCGATGGAACCGCTGACCGGCTGGTATCGCGACGGCTGCTGCAACACCGATGCGGCCGATGCCGGCCTCCACACCGTGTGCGCCGTAATGACCGAGGAGTTCCTCGCCTTCAGCCAATCCGCTGGCAATGATCTGTCGACGCCGCGCCCCGAATATGGCTTTCCCGGCCTCAACCCCGGTGACCGCTGGTGCCTGTGCGCCGGCCGCTGGGAAGAGGCCCGCGTCGCCGGGTTCGCGCCGGAAGTGGTGCTGGAAGCAACCCACGCAAAGACATTGGAGATTACCATGTTGGGTCACCTCCAGGCCCACGCTGTGTGATCACCCCGTGGGACGGGCAGGATTTCGCCGGTGCCAAGCTGGCGGCGCTGGTTGACGGCCACATCCTCACCTATCGCCGCGACAACAAGCCCGGCATCCCATGGCCCAGCCTGATCGATCTGCCCGGCGGCGGCCGCGAGGGCGATGAAAGCCCGGCCCTGTGCGCCTTAAGGGAATTGCACGAGGAGTTCGGCCTTCTCCTCCCCGAACAGCGTATCTGGTGGGCGCGGCCCTTCCCGGCGATGGATGCGCGCAGTGGTTCCCTCGGCCGCACCGGCTGGTTCCTCGCCGCCGCGATCACAAGAAGCGAAGTGAACGCCATCCGCTTCGGCAACGAAGGCCACAGCCCACAACTGCTTGGACTGGACGCGTTTCTGGCCGCCAACGACGCGATAGCGCCCCTGCAGCAGCGTCTGCGGCTGGTGCTGGAAGCGCCGCAAAACTACGCGGTGCTATAATACCACATGCCAAAAACCCCGGTTTTTCCTTGACCTGCACGGGGGTTTGCACGATACGCCGGCTCGACGCCGGGGCCAAAACCTCGGCAGTTTCGTATTTTGAAGAATGGAATCAACGCCATGCTCACCCGGATCACCGCATCGGCCAAACCGGCCGAGATTGAAAAGAAGTGGCTGCTGATCGATGCCGAAGGCCTCGTCGTCGGCCGTCTCGCTTCGATCATCGCCAACCGCCTGCGCGGCAAGCACAAGACCAACTACACCCCGCACGTCGATTGCGGTGACAACGTGATTGTCATCAATGCCGACAAGGTGCGCTTCACCGGCAAGAAGACCACGGACAAGGTTTACTATCGCCACACCGGTCACCCGGGCGGCATCAAGGAAACCACTCCGGCCAAGATCCTGGAAGGTCGCTATCCGGAACGCGTGCTGATCAAGGCCGTGGAACGCATGGTGCCGCGCGGCCCGCTGGGTCGCGATCAGATGCGCAACCTGCGCGTCTTTGCAGGTGCCGAGCATCCGCATGTCGCCCAGTCGCCGGAAGTGCTCGACGTCAAGTCGATGAACCGCAAAAACACCACGCTTGCTGGTTGAGGGATAAGAAATGTCTGACAATCGCCAGTCCCTGTCTGATCTCGGCACCATGGATGCCGAAGGCCCAGTCAACACCGCCCACACCGGTGGTGGCGGCCCGCCCGCCCCGCTGCGTGAGCAGGAAATCGATGCGCAGGGCCGCGCCTATGCCACCGGCAAGCGCAAGAACGCCATCGCCCGCGTGTGGCTGAAGCCCGGCACCGGCAAGATCACGGTCAATGGCCGCGATCAGACCGTCTATTTCGCCCGCCCCTCGCTGCGCCTGGTGATCAACCAGCCGTTCGACGTGGCCGAACGCCGTGAGCAGTATGACGTGGTCTGCACCGTGGTTGGTGGTGGCCTTTCGGGCCAGGCCGGCGCCGTGAAGCACGGCATCGCCCAGGCGCTGACCAAGTATGAACCGATCCTGCGCACCCCGGTGAAGCAGGCCGGCTTCCTGACCCGCGATCCGCGCGTCGTCGAACGCAAGAAGTACGGCAAGGCCAAGGCCCGCCGCAGCTTCCAGTTTAGCAAGCGTTAATCGCAAACTCCATTTTTATAAAAAGAAAATAAGGGCTTGCGAGAAATCGCAGGCCCTTATTTAGTGTAGCACAATCGTATCAGGAGATTGGAAAGATTGACTTCTTGGTTTCCCGGCAATAGCAGAGCGATAGGAGTCAGGACATCTTGTCAACCGCCAAAACAGAAATAGGTGTATTTAATGCTGGAAGGTGCGGATAAATTTCTGAAAATTGCAGTCGGCCTTGGCATTCTTTCTGCAGGCGCGGGGGTGGGCTTTCATTATGGCATATACATCCCC
>NZ_CAMCWT010000051.1:0-15907 GCF_945882885.1 Sandarakinorhabdus limnophila DSM 17366 | reverse complement strand
GTGCTGGGCAGCGGCATGGTGCATCCGCGTGTGATCGAAGCGTGCGGGCTCGACCCCAATGAGTGGCAGGGCTTTGCCTTCGGCACCGGGGTCGATCGCCTCGCCATGCTGAAATATGGCCTGACCGATCTGCGCGCCTTTTTCGATGGCGACATCAAGTGGCTGAAGCACAACGGCTTCTCGGCCTTTGACCTGCCCTCCATTTCTGCTGGAGCCGTCTCGTGAAGTTCACCCTGTCCTGGCTCAAGGACCATCTCGACACCAACGCCAGCGTCGATGAGATCGCCGCCGCGCTAACCGGCTGCGGCCTCGAAGTGGAAGGCATCGAGAACCCGGCCGAACGCTTGAGCGCCTTCACCATCGCCCATGTGCTCACCGCGGAACGCCACCCGCAGGCCGACAAGTTGCAAGTATTGAGCGTCGATACCGGCAGCGGCGAGCCCATGCAGGTGGTGTGCGGCGCCCCCAATGCACGCGCCGGCATGAAAGGCGTGTTCGGCGCCCCCGGCACCTATGTGCCCGGCAGTGGCATCACGCTGAAGGTGTCGGAGATCCGCGGTGTCGAATCGAAGGGCATGATGTGCTCCATGCGTGAGCTGGAACTGTCGGACGAGCATGACGGCATCATTGCGCTGCCCGACGATGCGCCGGTGGGCGCGCGCTATGCCGATTGGGCGGGCCTCAATGATCCGGTGTTCGATATCGCCATCACGCCGAACCGGCAGGAGTGCCTGGGCGTGCTCGGCATCGCGCGCGATCTGGCCGCGGCCGGCATCGGCACGTTGAAGGCGCGCAGCATCGCACCGGTGGCCGGCAGCTTCCCGATGCCGCGCCCGATCACGATTGAAGACGCCGAGGGCTGCCCGGCCTTCGCCGGCCGCATCGTGCGCGGCGTGAGCAACGGCGCCTCGCCGGACTGGCTGCAGCGCCGCCTGCGCGCCGTGGGCCTGCGCCCGATTTCGGCGCTGGTCGATATCACCAACTTCCTAAGCATCGATAGCGGCCGCCCGCTGCACGTCTATGACGTCGCCAAGCTCAACGGCGGCCTCACCGCCCGCCGCGCCCGCGCTGGCGAAAGTGTGCTGGCGCTGAACGGCAAGACCTATGCGCTCGACGAGAGCATGACCATCATCGCCGACGACGCCGAAGTCCACGACATCGGCGGCATCATGGGCGGCGAGCACAGCGGCTGCTCCGAAACCACCACCGACGTGCTGATTGAATCGGCCTATTTCACGCCGGAACGCATCGGCACCACCGGCCGCGCACTGGGCATCAACTCAGACGCCCGCGCCCGCTTCGAGCGCGGCGTTGATCCGCTGTTCGTCGTGCCCGGCTTGGAACTGGCCACGCAAATGGTGCTCGATCTGTGCGGCGGTGAGCCGTCCGAAATGGTTGTCGCCGGCCAGGTTCCCGATCCCAGCCGCAGCATCGCCTATCGCCCGTCGCGCGTGCTCGGCCTCGCCGGGCTGGATGTGGCCGAAGACGAGCAGGCCGATATCCTCACCCGCTTGGGCTTCGGCGTCACCAAGGGTGATGTCTGGCAAGTTTCCGTGCCGTCCTGGCGGCGCGATGTCGATGGCGAAGCCGATCTGGTCGAGGAAGTCGTGCGCATCCATGGACTCGACAAGGTGCCAGCCACGCCCTTGCCGCGCGCCGAAGGCGTGGCCGCGCCCACGGCCACGCCGCTGCAGCGCACCCAGCGCCGCCTGGGCCGTGTGCTGGCCAGCCGTGGCCTCGATGAAGCCATCACCTGGAGCTTCCTGCCGCCGGCCCACGCCGACGCCTTCGGCGGCGCGGCGTACTCCCTCGCCAACCCAATCTCTGCCGATATGGCCGCCATGCGCCCGAGCCTGCTGCCCGGGCTCCTGTCGGCCGCCGCCCGCAACATGGATCGGGGCACCGCATCCGTGCGCCTGTTCGAATTGGGCCAGCGTTATCTCGCCGATGCCGAACGCCCAACCGCCGCCATCCTGCTGGCCGGTGAGGCACGCAGCCGCGACTGGCGCTCCGGCCCGGCCACCAAGCCCGACGCCTATGACGCCAAGGCCGAAGCCCTCGCCGCGCTCGCGGCACTGGGCGCGCCCGTGCAGCGCCTCCAGGTCGTCGCCCCGGCGGACGGCTGGTGGCACCCCGGCCGCGCGGGCCGGCTGGTGTTGGGCAAGGTGCCGCTCGCCGATTTCGGCATCATCCACCCGCGCGTTTCCGCCCAGTTCGACGCGAAGGGGCCGGTTGCCGCCGTCGAACTCTATCTCGATGCACTGCCGCCGCGCAGCCGCAAGCGCGAGGCCTGGGCGCCCAGCCCGCTCTTGCCGCTCAGCCGCGACTTCGCCTTCGTGGTGGATGAAAGCTTGCCCGCCGACAGCCTGCTGCGCGCCGTGGCCGGTGCCGACAAGGTGCTGATCGCCGGGGTGCGCCTGTTCGATCGCTATGCCGGGCCGGGCATCGAACCGGGCAAGCTCAGCCTTGCGGTGGAAGTCACGTTGCAGCCCACCACCGCCACGCTCACCGAAGCCGAGATCGAAGCGGTCTCGGCCAAGGTGATCGCGGCGGCCGGCAAGCTGGGGGCGTCCTTGCGGGGTTGAACCCGCTTTTGCTGCCCCCTTTCGCTGCACCGGCGCTTTGCCCTATGGTGCAACGGAGCGGGCACCTTGGCCCCGCGTAATGTGCCCGGAGCCGATGGCCCCCTTCCCCTGGCTGGACGCCGCGATCATCGCTGGCCTGATCCTGCTCAACGGCTTTTTTGCCATGTCGGAACTCGCCATCGTCTCGGCCCGGCGGCCGCGGTTGCGCGGACTGGCTGAACGGGGTTCCAGCGGTGCCCGCACCGCGCTGGCGCTGGCCGAGGATTCGAACCGCTTCCTGTCGGGCGTGCAGATCGGCATCACTTTGGTGGGCATCATCAACGGTGCCTATTCCGGTGCCACGCTGGCGGTGCCGGTGGGCGATCGGCTGGAGCTGTGGTTTGGCCTGCCGGCGCATCTGGCCGAAGAAACCGGCTTTGCCGTGGTGATCGTGATCGCCACTTATCTGTCGCTGATTCTCGGCGAACTCGTGCCCAAGCAGTTCGCGCTGCGCAGCCCCGAAGCCATTGCCGTACGGGTCGCGCCGATTATGGTGCTGTTCGCGCGCGTCACAACGCCGTTCGCGTGGCTGCTCGACCGGTCGAGCCATTTCGTCTTCCGCGTGCTGGGCCAGAGCCGCGAGGGCGACCAGACGGTGACGGAAGAAGAGCTGCGCTCCGTCGTGGCCGAAGCCACCACCGCCGGCGTGATCGACGCCGAGGAAAGCGACATGATTTCCGGCATCATGCGCCTGGCCGACCGGCGCGTGCGCGGCGTGATGACACCGCGCGGCGAAGTCGAATGGATCGATGCCGATGCCGATGAAGCCGTGGTGCGCGCGCGCCTCGCGGCCACCCCGCACAGCCGCATCCTGGTGGCGCGCGGCGGCGTGGACAACATCATCGGCGTGCTGCAAGCACGCGACGTGGTGCAGGCGCTGATCGAAGGCAAGCCGCTTGATCTGGCGGCGCTGGCGCGGCAAGCCCCGGTGCTGCCCGACGTGGTGGATGCCGTCGAAGCGCTCAATGCGCTGCGCGATGCCGATATCCCGATGGCGCTGGTGCATGATGAATATGGCCATTTCGAAGGCATCGTGACGCCGTCTGACGTGCTGTCGGCCATTGCCGGCGCCTTCCGCAGCGATGTTGATGATCATGATGATCCGCCCGCGGTGGAGCGTGATGACGGCAGTTGGCTGATATCGGGTGCGCTGCCGGTGGATGAACTCGCCCACCGGCTGGGCGTGCCACTGCCCGAAGACCGCGATTATGAAACGGTGGCCGGCCTGGCGCTGGAACAATTGCGTCACCTGCCGCAAACCGGCGAGAAATTCCGGGTGGGACCGTGGCAGTTCGAGATCATCGACATGGATGGCCGCAAGATCGACAAACTGCTGGCCAGCCGGGGGAGTAACGGAGGGGCGGCATGAAACTGATGGCGTTACTGATGCTGGCACAGGCCGTGATCGCCCCCACATCGCCACAGCCGAAGAAGGTGATTCTGGATCGGGACGCCTATCCGGAAGCCGCCCGCGATGCCGGGGTGGAAGGCGATATCGCCTTTGATCTGGCCATCGACGCCAAGGGCGTCATCACCGGCTGCACGGTGACCAAGGGCGCCGATCAGCCCTTCAATCTTGCTGCCGATGCCTGCGCGCTGGCCAGGGCCAATTGGAAGTTCCTGCCGGCACGCGCTGAGGCTGGCAAGAAAGTGCCGGGCACCGTGCATTATGCAATCGCCTTCCGCATTTCCCGGCGCTGCCCGCCGCCCGATGGGCAGACGGTCTGCGTGTTTCTCTAGAGCGGCTTTCGATCAATCTGGATCGCCGGTACGGAGTCGATATGGCTTTGGTGCAAGAAGCGAGAAGGGCAGGATGCCAAGGCATCGTAACCGACGAGCGACGCAGCACCGGAGCAATATCGGCCCGCCCCGCAAGAGGTCGCGCCTTGGCGCAATGACGGCGATTCAGGTTGGTCGAAAGCCGCTCTGGGCCGGGCGATAAACCAGCGCCATCGCGCCGCCGCTGAAGCTCTGCGCGCTCACCAGTTGCAGGTCGAACGGCTGGGGCAAGCCGGCGAACAGCGCCACACCGGACCCAAGCGCCACCGGGCAGACCATCAGCTGAAAATCATCAACCAGCCCGCTGGCAGCCAGTGCCTGCGCGAAAAGCGCGCCGCCCAGCACCCTGATGTCCCCACCGGGCTGCGCCTTCCAGTGCGCAATCACGTCGACCAGATCGCCGCGGGCGATGAAGGGGGCGGCCCACGATCCGTCGGCATCCGGCGCAGCCGGGCGGCTGCGGCTGAACACCAGCTTGGGCGTGGCATTCATCACGGCGGCAAACGGCGATACAGCGGTGGGCCAGTACTACGCCATGTCGCCAAAGGACCGGCTGCCCATGGCGATCAGGCCGGCCTGATCCAGTTGCGCGACGACCCATGCATCGGTCGCATCATCCCCACTGCGAAAGATCCAGTCCTCGTTGTCGGTGCCGCTGCTGACAAAGCCATCCAGCGACACGAACATGCCGAGGACGACACGGCGCGTCAGCGATTCAGCCCTGGCTCTTTTCGGTACCGGCATAAGGCGGAACCGAGGGCGCGCGTTCGTCAAGATTGACCCACAGGGCAAGACACGCTGCCAGGAGCACCGCAATGCCGCCCGCCAGCAGCGCCGGCCGGCGGTTGCCAAGGCTGCCGGGACCATCAGGCAGCATCGGCGCCAGCAGTGCCAGCACCGGGATCAGCAGCGGCACGGTGGCAAAGGGCATGGGCGCGCCGATGCCGAGGAAGGCGAAGTGAAACAATTCCGCCCCCAGCGCCAGGCCGGGAATGGCCAGCAGTGCCGCCGGGGCGACCTGCGCCATACCCGTCGCGCCGGGCCGAGCGCCCAGCACCGCGGCGATGGCCGCCAGCAGCGCCGGCCAGGCCAGCACGGGCCCGGCACCGGGCAGCAGGATCTGCGCAACCAGCGCGCCTGCAAAGCACAGCGCCGCCCAGGCCAGCCAGCGATCCCACAGGCTGCCGGCCGGAGCGGCGGCCAGGAACAACAGCACCGCCAGTGCCGCCAGCGCCGCGACCACTTCCAGCCGCGGCAGGGCGGCAAGCCGGTCATAATATTCGGCGCCGACGCTGCCCGACAGCAGGTTGAGGCCGAACATCAGCACCCCGGCGATGATCAGCGCCAGCACGGCCTGGCCCAGCGCCATCAGCATGCCGCCCAGAGTCCATTCGCCCCGCCGCCAGACCGCCGCCAGCACCAGCAAGCCGGCAATGCCCGCAAGCAGGACCCAGCCGGTGGCCGGGGTATAGGCGATGATGCCCACAAGGGGCGCACTGGCGAACACGGCGTTTTCTGTGCGGGCGGGCAGTTCGGAGACGGTGACGAGATCACGGGTGATGGCCAGCGCGCTGTCCCCCAGATGCTGCAGCGCGCCCTGGTCCAGGCGCTCTGCGGTCATCAATGGGCTGTGATAGCCCCAGGCATCGCCGATGAAGGCAAAATTCAATCCGGCCTGTCCGCGCAGTTTCACCGGCGTGAAATCCGTATCGTTGGGCAGGCTTTCATACAGGGTGACGGCAAGGCTGCTGGCCGACGCGCCCGGCGCCACGGCAGCGAGGCGGCGCACCAGATCGCTGTTCTTTGGCCCGGTCTGGAACATCATCGCCCGGCCGCCGCCGCCGCGCGCTTCCAGATTGATCGTCACGCCGATGCGCGCTGCAATCGGATCGGCCGCCGCACCCGGCGCAAAGATGGCGCGGGCGCCGACCAGGCCCAGTTCTTCGGCATCGGTGAACAGCAGCACCAGATCGCGGGCCTGCGTGGCCTGCGGAATGGCACGCGCCACTTCCAGCGCGGCGGCGACACCAGCGATATCGTCGGCGGCACCGGGTGAGGCCCACACCGAATCATGATGGGCCAGCAGCGCGACGGCCGGTGCAGCCGCGTCCTTGCCGGCGCGCACCGCGACAAGGCTGATGGCGGGTGCGGCGGGGTTGCCGCCCCATTTCGCCAGCCGCTGCGCCGGCTTTTCGGCAAGCGGTGTGACGACACGGCGGGTGGTGAAGCCCAGCTCGGTCAGCCGGCGTTCCATTTCGGCAATGGCCGCCAGATTGGCCGGGGTGCCGGTGGGGTGCGGTTCACGCGCCAGCACCCGCACATCGGCCATGGCACGACCGGCGCTGAACTGATCGGCGGGCGCATTGGCATCAACCGGCGTCGGCGTCTGGATTGTCCACCAGCCAAGCAGCAGCCCGGCCGCCAGGGTAGCCAAGAAAAGCGGCCAACGACTCACGCGCTACTTCCCCCCCAGTTTCTGCGCCTGTGCCCACGCCAGATCAGCCAGCGCCTCGAATCCTTCGGCGCTTTTCTTTGCATGGGCCGATGTGGCGGTGCCGCGGATCACCCGGCCCTTGATGCCATGGATGATGCCGGCCAACCGGAACATGTTGTAAGCAACATAGAAATCAATGTCGGGGATGCCATCGCGGCCGGTGCGGCGGCAATAGGCGTCGATATATTCCGCTTCCGAAGGCAGGCCCATTGCTTCCAGATCATTGCCCACCAGGCCCGTCGTGGTGCTGGGCGGCATGCGGTACATCATCAGGTGATAGGAAAAATCCGCCAGCGGATGGCCCAGCGTCGAAAGTTCCCAATCCAGCACTGCCAGCACGCGGGGCTCGGTGGGGTGGAAGATCATGTTGTCACAACGATAATCGCCGTGGACGATGGCCACTTCATCGCCCGGCGGGATGTTGGCGGGAAGCCATTCCACAAGCTTGTCCATCGGGCCGTAACGCCCAGCGTCGACGTCTTCCAGATACTGCTTCGACCAGCGCCCGATCTGCCGCGCGAAATAATTGCCCGGCTTACCGAAATCGCCGAGCCCAGCCGCCACCGGATCGATCATGTGCAGATCGGCGATCGTCTTGTTCATGGCGTCGAAATAGGCGCGGCGCTCGGGCTTGGGCACGCCCGGGAAGGTCGTGTCCCAGATCACCCGGCCATCCACACAATCCATGATGTAGAACCAGGTGCCGATCACGTCATTGTCGTGGCACAGGCCGAAGGTGCGCGCGACGGGGAAGCCTTGCGCGTAAAGCGCGGTGATCACCTTATATTCGCGGTCCACAGCGTGGGCGGACGGCAGCAACTGGCCCGGCGGCTTGCGGCGCAGCACATAATTCTGGCCGGGCGTGATCAGCTTGTAGGTCGGGTTGGATTGCCCGCCCTTGAATTGTTCGATGCTCAGCGGGCCAGCATAGCCTTCAACGTTGGCCTGCATCCACTCAGCGAGCCGGCCGGCGTCGATCTCCTGGCCGGGCCGCACCGCGCTGGTGCCCGAAAATTGCTCTTGCCGATCGCTCATCGCGCCTCTCCCGAAACGGCGGAATCAGGCGGTCTTGCCGATATCCCGCCGGAAATGGCCGCCGTGCCATCTTATCTTGCGAATAGCCGCATAGGCCAGCGCGCACGCCTCGGAAATATCATGGCCCAGCGCCGTGATGTTGAGCACGCGCCCACCGGCGGCGACCAGCCTGCCATCCTCGCTGCGCTTGGTGCCGGCGTGGAACACGTGGCAGCCCAAGGCTTCGGCCGCGCTGATCCCATCGATCACCGTGCCGGCCACAGGCCGCCACGGATAGCCCTTGGCGGCCATCACCACCGTCACCGCCGCATCCTTGCTCCACACCGGATCAACCGCGGCCAGGCTGCCGGTCGCGGCCGCCCACATCAGCTCGACCGCATCGGATTCCAGCCGCATCATCAGCACCTGGGCTTCGGGATCACCCAGCCGCACGTTGTATTCAATCAGCATCGGGCCATCGGCCGTCAGCATCAGCCCAGCATAGAGGAAACCCTGGAAAGGCGTGCCGCGCGCCTTCATCGCCGCCAGCGTCGGCAACACGATTCGCTCCATCGCCTGGGCTTGCAGGGCGGGCGTCAGGCGCGGGCTCGGGGAGATCGCGCCCATGCCGCCGGTGTTCGGGCCTTCATCGCCATCGCGCAGCCGCTTGTGATCCTGCGCGGTGGGCAGCACCCGCACGGTTTCACCATCGGTGAGGATGAACAGGCTGGCTTCTGGCCCTTCAAGGCACTGCTCCACCACGACCGGGCCGTGGATTTCGGCCAGCGCGGCGAGGCCTTCCTCGTTGGATTCGGCCACCGTCACGCCCTTGCCGCCGGCCAGGCCATCGGCCTTCACGACGACGGGCAGCGGGTGGACGGCAACATAATGATGGGCATCCGCCGCACTGGCGAAACGCCGGAAGCGGGCGGTGGGAATGTCGTACTTGGCACACAGATCTTTGGTGAAGCCTTTGGAGGCTTCGAGCTCCGCCGCTGCTGCCGATGGGCCAACCACCGGCACACCGGCGCTGCGCAACGCATCGGCGACGCCAGCGACCAGCGGCGCTTCCGGGCCGACGACCACCAGCGCGATGCCATTGGCCGCGACGAAATCCACCACGGCCTTGGGGTTGGTCACGTCCAGCGCCACGCAACTCGCCACCTCGGCAATACCGGCGTTGCCGGGTGCGCACAGCAGCCGCCCGCAGCGCGGTGACTGCCTCAGCTTCCAGCACAGCGCATGCTCGCGGCCACCGCAGCCCAGCACAAGGATATCAACAGATTCGGGGCATGCACTCATGGGCCCTTCCATATCATGCCAAAATGTCGCGGCAAGGCGCTTTGCCACGCGATGGCCACGGTTTATGGAAGCCGAGTGAACGAAATCCCGGACAACACCCCCGAATATAGCGTCAGCGAGATCGCCGGCGCGCTGAAGCGCACGGTGGAGACCGCCTTTGGCCAGGTGCGCGTGCGCGGCGAACTGTCGGGATTCCGCCGCCAATCCAGCGGCCACTGGTATGGCAGCCTGAAGGACGAACGCGCCCTGATCGATCTCGCCATGTGGCGCGGGCCGGCGGCAAACCTCTCTTTCCGCCCGGAAGACGGCCTGGAAGTCATCGTCACCGGCAAGCTCACCACCTATCCCGGCCGCTCCAAATATCAGCTGATCGTCGAAACGATGGAGCCGGCCGGCGTCGGCGCGCTGCTCGCCCAGATCGAGGCGCGGCGGCTGAAACTGCAAGCCGAAGGCCTGTTCGATCCGGCGCGCAAGAAGCAGTTGCCGTGGCTACCCGGTACCATTGGCGTCGTCACCAGCCCCACCGGCGCCGTGATTCGCGACATTCTCCACCGTCTGGCCGATCGTTTCCCGCGCCGTGTGTTGGTGTGGCCGGTGGCGGTGCAGGGCGAAGGCAGTGCGGCGCAGGTCGCCAATGCCATAGCCGGCTTCAACGCCATTGCGCCCGGCGGAGCAATTCCGCGCCCCGATCTGATCATCGTGGCGCGCGGCGGCGGCTCCATCGAGGATCTGGCCGCCTTCAACGAGGAAAATGTCGTGCGCGCCGCCGCCGCCAGCCAGATCCCGCTGATCAGCGCCGTGGGCCACGAGACCGATACGACCCTGATCGATTACGCGTCGGACTGGCGCGCCCCCACCCCCACCGCCGCCGCCGAACGCGCCGTGCCGGTGCGGGCGGAACTGGCGGCATCGATTGCCATGATGGCCGGGCGGCTGGATGCCGGCGTGGTGCGCGGCTGGAAACAGCGCCGTGAACGCAGTGTCGGCCTCGTCCGCCGGCTGCCGCAGCCGCGCAACCTGATCGGGCTGGTGGCGCAGCGCATCGACGATCTTGCGGAACGTCTGCCCAATGCCCTGAACGCCCGCGCCACGCAGGTGGCTTTGCGCCTGAACAACGCCGGCACCCGCCTGCGCCCCGCCCTGCTCACCGCCCGGCTGGAACGCAGCTGCGAACGGCTGGCCGGCGCCTCGGCGCGGTTGGCCCCGGCGCTGGCCAGGCCATTGAATGCGGATGCACAGAAACTCACCCGCATCGGCGCCGGACTGCGGCCGTTCCTGATCGAATCGCGGCTCGCCACGGCGTCCGCCCGGCTGGCACAGGCGACACGCATGCTGGCCAGCCTCAGCCCGCTCGCGGTTTTGGCCCGCGGCTATGCCATTGTCACCGGCCCGGATGGCCAAGTCGTGGCGTCGGCCAGCGCCGCCTCGGCAAAGCCAAGCTTGACAATCCGCTTTGCAGATGGCGAAACACCGGCCTTCACCAAACCTGTCCCGCCACAGGGGAATTTTTTCTGATGCTCGATCGTTTCGGCCGGCCGGCCCGCCTGATCTATGGATCGGGCAGCTATCGCATAGTCGAAGCCGGCGATTATGTGTTGTGCGCCGACACCGGCCAGCGCATCAACCTGGCGGCCCTGCGTTATTGGAGCCACGAGCTTCAGGAAGCCTATTTCAGCGCTGATGTTGCCAGCAAGCGGTACGCCGAAATGCGCGCGAAGGGCATGTTTCCTGCGTGATGCGCTATGTGGCCATGCCGGTTCTGGTGACAACCGCCGCCATCACTGGTGCGGCTGCGCCCCTGCCGCTGGCCATCGCCCAGCCGCTCACGGCCGTGCAGGGCCAGTTGCTGATCACTGCACTCCCCGCCGGCAGCCATGATCTGCGACTGGATGGGCAACCGGTGCATCTGGAGGGCGATGGCCGCTTCATGCTGGGTGTGGACCGCGATTTTACCGGCACCAAGGCGTTGGAGTGGGTGACGAAGGATGGCCGCAGCGCCCGCCGTGATCTGGTGGTGACGGACCGTGAGTGGGTGATCGATCGCTTGCCCGCCCGCCTGGGCCTGGTGACCTGGGTAACCGCCCTGCGCGACCTGGAATATGAGGCACGGCGCGAAGCGGAAGTGGCGCAGGTGAAGGCTGCCCGCGCCAAAATCTCGCCCTGGCCGTTCTGGCGCGCGCCCTTCCATTGGCCGGCCACTGGGCGCATCTCCACGCATTTTGGCGCCCAGCGCGTATATGGCGATATCCCGGCCAGCTATCACGGCGGCATGGACATCGCCGCCCCGCACGGCACGCCGGTGAAAGCGCCCATCCCCGGCGTGGTGCGGCTGGCGGCTGGGCCGTTCATGCTGGAAGGCAATCTGATCATCATCGATCACGGCCGCGGGCTGTTCTCGGCAATGATGCACCTCTCCAAGCTGGAGGTGAAACCCGGTGACATCGTGGCGCAAGGCCAGGTGATCGGCCGCATCGGCTCCACCGGGCGTTCCACCGGGCCCCATTTGCACTGGGGCATGACCTGGCACGGCGTGAAGGTTGACCCCGAAGCGCTGCTGCCGCCAATGCCCGAGAAGGACGCGACGGGGCGGTAAGCCTTACTCCACTACGCGCTTCACCCGCACCGCCAGCTGGCCTTCGACATTGGCGAGATAGCTGCCCATCGCCGCGCGGCGGATTCGGATCTTCATGCCCGGCTTGGGATCGCGGCGGAAACCAATGGCATCGGTTTGCAGCCAGGTGCTGCCATCGTCCAGCACGAAGCGCCAGCCGGCGGTGCGGCTGGGCCGGGCGGCGGTGATGGTCGCTTCGATCTCGGTCAGCGCGCCGCGTTCGTCCTTCTTCTCGCCTTCGGCCACTTCGTCCTTGTCGGCGCCGAACAGGTTGAAACTGGGCAACGCCAGCCCGAACAGACCGCGCCGCGCCTTCTTCACCTCTTCCTTGTCGGCCACCAGCACGTCGCGATTTTCCGCCGCGCCGGCCAGGGCGGCCACGCCGGCATCAAGGCAGGCCAGCCGCGCGGCACTGTCGGTGAGCACGCGGCAGTCGAACAATTTCTGCACCACCGCCGGCGGGGCCTGCTTCGGCTTGTCGGCAGCAGCAGCGGGGGCGGCAATCAGCAGCAGGGCGAGCGGGGCAATGCGCATGGTTAAACCTCGAATTTTCTCTGCGGTCTTCGATACGCCATCGCCGCGATACCGCCAACTGGCTTGCCGCTGCGCCTGCCACAGGCCATTACAGAAAAAACGGAGGGGACATGACCAAGACGATCGCACTCAGCCTGCTGCTGGCCACCGCTGCAACGGCACAGACACCCACCATGCTGCCGGATATCGGCCCCAAGTTCGAGGCGGTCACCCCGGCCGCCGATTATATCCGCCGCGAAGTGATGATGGCGATGCGCGATGGGGTGAAGCTCTACACGGTGATCGTGATGAAGAAGGGCACGGCCAATGGCCCGATCCTGCTGACCCGTACGGTCTACAACGCCGGCAAGAACACCTCGCGCAACCCAAGCCAGTCCATCACCGAGATATTGCCGGTCAGCGACGCCGAGTTCGTCACCGATGGCTATATCCGCGTCTATCAGGATGTGCGCGGCCGCAACAAATCCGAAGGCGACTATGTCATCACCCGGCCTTTGAAGGGCCCACTGAACAGCACGCAGACCGATCACAGCACCGATGCCTATGACACGATCGACTGGCTGGTGAAGAACGTGCCGGAAACCAACGGCCGCATTGCCATCACCGGATCGTCCTACCCCGGTTTCACCAGCCTGATGGCGCTGGTCGATCCGCACCCGGCGTTGAAGGCGGCCGTGCCGATGTCGCCCATGGTCGATGGCTGGATGGGCGATGACTGGTTCCACAACGGCGCCTTCCGCCAGACCATGCTGGATTATTTCACCGGCCAGACCGCGACCAAGAATGACGAAGACCCGGTCGCCATGGGCCACCGCGATTATTATGCCGAGTTCCTCAGCGCCGGATCGGTGGGCGGCTATATCGCCCGCTTTGGCCTCGATACGCTGCCCGGCGTGAAGAAACTGATGGAGCACCCATCGTACGACAGTTGGTGGCAGGGCCAGGCGCTCGACAAGATATTGGGCGCCCGCCCGCTGACCGTGCCGACCATGCTGGTGGTGGGCCAGTGGGACCAGGAAGACAGCTATGGCGCTCCGGCCGTCTATCGCGCGCTGGAACCCAAGGACACCGGCAACAAGCTGCTGTCCCTCGTCATCGGGCCATGGCGGCATTCAGGCGTGAATTATGTTGGCTCGGCGCTGGGCGTGCTGAAGTTCGCTGGCGACACTGGCCTGCAATTCCGCCGCGACGTGATGAAGCCGTTCCTCGACTCCCATCTGAAGCCCGGCGCCCCGGCGTTCGATACGCCGCCGGTGCTCACCTATGCGGTGAATGCCGACAAATGGCAGCGGCACGACCGCTTTCCCGCTGGCGAGACGGTGAACCTCTATCTGGATGACCGCTTCAGCCTGTCACTGAACGCGCCGGCGGCCAAGACGGCGCATGATGACTATGTGTCGGATCCGGCCCACCCGGTGCCGTTCGTGCCGGTGCCGGTGAACGTGCGCGACCGCACGGTGTGGGGGCCGTGGCTGGTCAGCGACCAGCGCCACGCCAGCGTGCGCCCCGATGTCGTCACCTATGTCTCCCAGCCGCTGAAGGCCCCGCTGCAGATCCATGGCCAGCCGGAGGCCAATCTGTTCGCCAGCACATCCGGCACCGACAGTGATTGGGTGGTGAAGCTGATCGACGTCTTCCCCGAAGAAAATAGCGCTCAGCCTGAACAGGCCGGGCTCCAGTTGGGTATCGGCATGGAGATTTTCCGCGGCCGTTACGTGAAGAGCTTTGAAAAGCCGGAACCGCTCACTCCCGGCAAGGCCGAGCGCTACCGCTTTCTGCTGCCCGGCGTAAACCATGTGATCCCGGCCGGCCACCGGCTGATGGTGCAGGTGCAATCAAGCTGGTTCCCGCTCTATGACCGCAACCCGCAAAAGTTCGTGCCCAACATCTTCACCGCGTCTCCGCAAGACTATCAAAAGGCGACGCAGGGCGTGTGGCGCGATACACAGCGGCCCAGCCACATCGCCATTCCGGTGATGGGCGGTGCTGCTGCCGCCCGCGCTGCCTTGAACAACTGAAAGACAAAACAATGTTGACCATTTATCCGATCACCACCCTTGCGCTCGTGCTGGCGCTGATCGTCTATTTCGCCCTGTCGGTGAATGTCGGCCGCGCCCGCGCCACCTGGAACGTGCCGGCGCCGCAAGCCAGCGGCCACCCGGAGTTCGACAAGCGTTACCGCGTGCAAATGAACACGCTGGAGCAACTGGCGCTGTTAGTGCCGGGCGTCATCGTCGGCGCGCCGGTGCTGGGCGATCTCGTCGCCGGCGGCCTTGCCCTGTTGTGGAGCGTCGGCCGCATCGTTTTTGCCAGCGCCTATTACACGGATCCGGCCAAGCGCGGCCCCGGCTTCGGCCTTACACTGCTGCCCAGCCTGGTGCTGCTGCTGGCCGGTGCCTGGGGCGCGATCTCCGCGCTGATCTGAATACGCCATCCGGCCCGGCATCCATCGGAATGCCTGGCCGGAGGGGACTGGGCCGGGCGGGAGAGTTGCCCGGCACAGAAGCGTTCAGAAGCGCCAGCCGACGCCCACGCCGATGATCAGCGGGTTGATATCGGCCCGGAGATTGTTGACCAGCGCGCCGGTGGTCAGGCGGGCATTGGTGTCCATGTCGACATATTTGGCATCGATGTTGATGAACATCTTTTCCGTGATGTCGAAATCGACGCCGGCCTGCAGCACAAAGCTGAAGCTGTTGGACAGGTTCACGTTGGTGGCGCCGATGGCATTCACCAGCTGGGTCGAGGCCTTCTCGTTGTAGAACATCGTCCAGTTCACCCCGGCGCCCACATAGGGGTGAATCTTGCCCTCTGGCGCGAAATGATATTGCAGCGTCAGTGTGGGCGGCAGCACCCAGGTGCAGGCCAGCCGGCCTACACCAGCAAGCGCACCACCGCCTTCCACGCAATGCTTGGTGGTCGCCGCGATCAGTTCCACGCCGATATGATCGGTCAGCATGTAGGTGAAATCGATTTCCGGGGCATAGGCATTGGTGATTCTGCCGCCGCTGGTCGGGAAAGTGGGCAGCACCGGGCCGACCTTTTCCTGCGGCTGCACGGTGATGGCGCGCAGGCGCACCAGAAAATCGCCCTGCTTTGCCAGCACCGGGCTGGCCCCCAGCGCGAGCGCAAGAACGGCGGCGGCAGTTTTTAGCATCCTAGTCATCATGTTCGTCCCTGTTGTCGTGATGACCGCCTTGTGGCGAAGCGTGCGGCGCTTCTCATTGATCTGGCTCAATAAATGCCTAAGGGCGATTGCGGAGAGGGTTTCCCCCTAACATATCGTTCTTGAAGTGTCAGATTGTATCCTGCTCATCATTTAATCTTATATTTTTTATGAGCTTATGAAGAGTTTTATGTCTAGACGCTCCATCAAGTATCTGACAATCTCACGCAGAAAGTGGGGCCAGAAGTAGGGCCTGATATGCGGGGAAGCGATGGCGCGAACGGAAAAAAAGCTATCAGCACGAGAGGCAGAGACGCTGAAGCGCCCCGGCCGCCACTCAGACGGCGGGGGGCTTTACCTCAGCATTGACGCGAGCGGTCGTC
>NZ_CAMCWT010000050.1:0-10000 GCF_945882885.1 Sandarakinorhabdus limnophila DSM 17366 | reverse complement strand
CAAGAGCCCCAACAGCTAGTTATCATCGTTTACGGCGTGGACTACCAGGGTATCTAATCCTGTTTGCTCCCCACGCTTTCGTGCCTCAGCGTCAACAACGGTCCAGTGAGCCGCCTTCGCCACTGGTGTTCTTCCGAATATCTACGAATTTCACCTCTACACTCGGAATTCCACTCACCTCTCCCGTGTTCCAGCCATCTAGTTTCAAAGGCAGTTCCAGGGTTGAGCCCTGGGCTTTCACCTCTGACTTGAATGGCCGCCTACGCACGCTTTACGCCCAGTGATTCCGAACAACGCTAGCCCCCTCCGTATTACCGCGGCTGCTGGCACGGAGTTAGCCGGGGCTTATTCTCCCGGTACGGTCATTATCTTCCCGGGTAAAAGAGCTTTACAACCCGAAGGCCTTCTTCACTCACGCGGCATTGCTGGATCAGGCTTTCGCCCATTGTCCAATATTCCCCACTGCTGCCTCCCGTAGGAGTCTGGGCCGTGTCTCAGTCCCAGTGTGGCTGATCATCCTCTCAGACCAGCTAAGGATCGTAGCCTTGGTGAGCCTTTACCTCACCAACTAGCTAATCCTACGCGGGCTCATCCCTAGGCGATAAATCTTTGGTCCGAAGACATCATACGGTATTAGCAGTAATTTCTCACTGTTATTCCGTACCTAAGGGCAGATTCCCACGCGTTACGCACCCGTGCGCCACTAACCCCGAAGGGTTCGTTCGACTTGCATGTGTTAGGCATGCCGCCAGCGTTCGTTCTGAGCCAGGATCAAACTCTCAAGTTCATGCAACCAGCTGCTACGGGGAAAACCGTTGGCAACTGACTGTTGTTCAGGAGCTTATTCTGTTCACAAGATCACTAACGTAACCGGCAAAAAGCCGGTGTGCTATGTGGTATTGAGACATATAAGCTTCGGTTTTAACCACGGCACTCGGAACCTGAAATCCCGAACCGTGGACCGCCGCCCACATGTCCCTTCATTTTAACCTACGATGAGAAAGAGCGACACCGAACATTCCCCTGGCGAACCAGGTTCCTGACCGGTGTCAATTTCGAAGTCGGCGGCAAACGCTTTGCTCTGGTCCAATGGACCGGGGCGGTGGGATCATCGTCGGCGACGGAGGAGGCTTATGGTCCGCTCGAAAGTCTCCGTCAACAACTTTTTTCCGGCGCCTCCGAATTAGTTCGGAAGCTTGAAATCCCCGGCACCGCAACGATTATTTGCCCACTTTAAGGGTGGGTCAAGGTGACCGTTGCTGTTGTCTTGGCTGCCTGGGGAGCGTCGCTCGGAAGCGGCGTCCCCGTTGGCCGGGAGCGCTCCTCTATGGGCGACCCACCGGCCTTGCAAGCGCTTTTTTGCGAGATCGTGTAATTTTCTGTCTCTTCCTTGGAAGAAGTGAACCTTGTCCACAGGGCGCCTGGGGGGACTGCCGCCATCACATCAGGGGAAGCCCGGCAGAATCAGTCCACCCCGATGTCCGGATCCGGCAGAATCGCCTCCACAGTCGCCGCCTGGCAGCTCCAGGCCTTGTACAGAATCGGGTATTCCGCCGAATCAATCGGTCAAACGTGCCCGCATCAGCTGGCAATATAGTGCTTCAACGATTCGGCTTCGGCCTCGGCGTCCTCGATTCGGCGCTTCACGAGATCACCGATCGAAACGAGACCCAGAAGCCGGTCGCCTTCCAGCACGGGCAGATGGCGGAATCGGCGGTCGGTCATGATCGCCATTGCATCAGACACGTTCATGCGTGCGTCGGCCGTGATCACCGGCGCCGTCATGAGATCAGCGGCGGTGGCATCGTGCACGCCCTTCCCGTGCAGGTGCATGCCGCGGCAGATGTCACGCTCGCTCACCAGGCCGGCAATGACATCACCATCCATCACCAGCACAGCGCCGATGCGATGTTCATGAAGTAGGGCAACAATGTGGGTGATCGGCGAATCGCGGCCGACTGTGACAAGCGGCTTCTTGCCGACGAGAAATGAACCGAGCATGATTCGCCTCCCAATAAGGGCGCCGATTTGGCGCCGTGGTCGGCAATCATGCGCCCAACACCACCGGAAGGCAAAGTACAATGAATGGCCCAGGCCCCAGCCCTTCCGAGCCGGCTGCCACCAGCGCTGCCTGGGTGCCCTTCTGGCGCCTGATGCGCATCGTGGCACTGTGTGCGCTTCTGGCCGTGCTGGCCGCACTGGGCTGGCTGCAGGCCACAGGTGCGCCACAGCGATGGGAATTGTGGCTGGCGGTGGCCGGCGGCGTTGGCGGCTCTGTGTTGCTGTCAGGCGCACTAATGGGCCTGGTGTTCGTCTCCAATCGCTCCGGCCACGACGACAGCGTGGGCCGGGGCGACTAGAGGCCGGCGTCAATCAGCCGATTTGGTTTCCGCTGCCGGCTTGCGGGTGCGGCGGCGCACGGGCTTTTCAGCCGGAGCGGCTTCGGCGGCGACGGATTCGGCCGGAACCGGAGCTGCCGGGGCATCCTCCGCATCGCGACGCACGGTCAGGCGACGGCCCTCGCCGCGCGAGACGGGGGGTGGCAGCGCCTGCAGAAACGATTCGCGGTCATCGATCGCCGGTGCATCAGTTGAATCCTGATCCCGCGGCTGCTCTGACCGTTCCGGCCGGCGATCACGGCGATCACGCTGCCAATAACGGCCGTTGCCGTCGGCGCCACGATCTTCACGGGGCCGATCTTCACGGGGACGTTCGTCACGCGGACGATCATCGCGGGGCCGGTCGTCACGGGTGCGGCCATCACGGTTGCGATCATCCCGGCGACCACGCTCACGGTCATCGCGGGGGCGATCATCACGCGGCCGGTCATCGCGGGCGCGCTCATCACGGCGTTGATCGCCGTCATCACCGCGATCGTCGTCGCTCTCGGCATTGCCGCTGTCGCCGTCCACGCCGTCATCAACATAGCCGTCGCGGCCGTTGCGGCCTTCGGGCTGGCGATCACGATGATCGCCCAAAATGCGGAAATAATGTTCGGCATATTGCAGATAATATTCTGCCGTCACCCGGTCGCCGGCCTGTTGGGCATCACGCGCCAGGGCACGATATTTTTCCAGAAGCTGGGTGGCATTGCCGCGCTGGCGGTTATCAAGCCGGGCGCCGTAATTGTTGCCGCCAGCCATTTGTTGCGGGCGCGGACCGGTGTTGCCGCCTCCACGCCGCCGCCGCTGGTTGTTCCTGATCAAGATCGTTGTCCCCGTTGACTGGCCATATCGCGGCGGCTGTTGGGTGTAATCATGCCCTTCGCGCGGTTCGGACGCCGAGGGCCAACAGGCCCATCCGCGACCGGGCTTGCCCTTTACTGGCGTACCGGCTGATGCTGCGCGAGAGGCAGCCCGCTGCTTTCCTGCTGCGGCTACCTGAATGCGCCTTAGCCGGGCAAATCCCATCCGCCAAGGGAAAAACGACGCAGGCCCCTCAGCGTGCCACCTTGGGCGCCATGCCAGCCATCAACTGGAAGCAGGCTTCCGGATCCTGCCGCTTCAGGCCGAGCAACTGCATTTCGGCCGCGCCATCCCGGCCGACGGGAATTTCGGGCACATTGCCCGTGATCCCGGCGATAATCTGCGCGGCAGCCTCGTGGATGGAAATGCCGGCATCAACCGGATCCTCGCCATCACCCTTCTGGCTGCCATCACCACGCAAGGCGTTCTTGCCGATGCCGGTGGCGACAAAGCCGGGGGTGAGCACGTGCACCTGCACACCATATTGGGCGATCTCGGCCCTGAGCGCGTCGGACCAGCCGACCAGCGCATGTTTGGCAGCACAATAACCGGTGCGCAGCGGCGAGCCGACCTTGCCGGCGACCGAAGCGTTGTTGATGATTCGCCCCGAGCCGCGCTGCACCATGGCCGGCAGCACCAGCTGGGTCAGCCGCAGCGGCGCGAAGAAGTCCACCTCCATCAGAGTGCGGTAAACCGGCAACGCGGTATCGAGCGCCAGGCTGCGTTGCGAAATGCCGGCATTGTTCACCAGCCAATCGACACCGCCGGTCGCAGCCGCCACCCGCGCGGCAATGGCCGGCAGCGAATCAAGATCGGTCACTTCAAATGCCTCGACAATGCTGCCGGGGCATTGGGCGGCAACCTCTTCCAGCGCTGCCTGGTTGCGGCCCGACAGCACCAGCCGCGCGCCCTGTGCCGCCAGCGCCAGCGCCAGCCCCTTGCCGATCCCGGCCGAAGCGCCGGTGATCCAGATGGCCTTGCCTGCAACATCGCTCATTGGAAATAACTCCAGTCGGCGGCCGGCACGCCGATCAACATCGGGTGGGCCCACAAGATCAAGAACCACAACAGCAGCCCGCCCAGCACCGGCACCAGGCCGGGCCAGATCGCGCTCCATGGTTGGCGGCCGGCCACGATGGCCAGAAACGGAAAATGCGAGGTGCGCGCCATGTGAGCGGCATAGGCGGGGTTCTTCGCTTTCTTCCTGCCGTCCTGCATGGCCGTGCCGAACAACGCCAGCACAGCCACACCGCTGGCCAGCACGATGGTGCGCGGATCAGCGGTCATCATGATGTGCACGCCGGCCCAGATCGCCATGCTCCACATCATCGGGTGGCGAGTGATGCGCTGCAGGCCCTTGGGTTCCCCCTTCACGCCCGGCATCATCGCCGGGTTGGGCGCGCTCACCGATCCCACGAAGAAGATGCAAGCCACCAGCATCGCCGCCAGCGCTGGGATGTAAGCGCCTGCCGGCGTATCCCACAGCCGTTCCTTGGGCGTCTCCCGCCACAACTGCACGGCGCTGCCGAAACTGGCCAGCGCCACCAGCGAATAGACGACGGCGAAGCGCTTCTCGCCCAGCCGCGCCACCAGGAGGCCACGCAGCGGGTGCGACAGCAGTACGTGGCTGGCCACGAACAGGCCCACCAGCAGCCCAAGCAACATCAGATCAGACATGGGGCTCTCCCTTTAGGCAGAGGCTAATCCCCGCCGCCGCAGTGATATTGCAGCAGCGGACACGGCGGGCCAAGCGCTTTGTGAACGACCAGAGCCGCTCACTTCACGCCGTGCATCAGCTTCTTGATCAAGGGCGAGATGAGCAGCAGCACGCCGCCAATCGCCGCCGAGGCCAGGCCGATAGTTTGGAACACGCCGGCATAAGTATCGAGGCTGACCTTGAGATTGGTCACCTGCCCGCCCACCGTCTCAACGCTGGCCACCTGCGCCACTAGGCCGCCCACATACTGCGCGCAGGCGATGGAGACGAACCACAGGCCCATCATCAGGCCGACGATACGGGCGATGGAAAGCTTGGTCACCATCGACAGGCCGACCGGCGAGATCATCAGTTCGGCCATGGAGTGGATGAGATAGAGGCCAGCCAGCCACCAGATGCCCACCTTGAAATCATCACCGGCAAATTGCGTGCCCCACACCAGGAACAGGAAACCACCGCCAACGCCGGCCAGCGCCATGCCGAACTTCACCGGAATGCCCGGTTCCAGCCCGCGCCGGCCCAGCGCCTGCCACAGCAGGCTGAACAGCGGCGCCAGCATGACGATGAAGATGGCATTGAAGAACTGCGTCTGCCCCGGCGAGATTTCAAACAGGCCAAAGATCGACAGATCGGTGTTGCGCGCGGCAAACAGCGTCAGGCTGGAACCCGCCTGTTCGAACAACGTCCAGAACACGACGTTGAACACGATCAAGATGATGGCTGCCAACATCATCTGCCATTCAGCGCGGTTGCCATAGACGATCGACCAGATCGGGATCAGCACCACGCAGGCCAGGAAGGTGGCAAACAGCACCTTTCCCAGGATCGGCAACCCCATCAGATAGCCTATGAAGCCTGCGCCTTCCACCGGCGGTGGGGCCGCCATCAGGTTGGTGAACAGGAACCACACCAAGGGCACGAAGGCGATGGCGCCCAGATAGATGGGAATGTCGCGGTTGGGTGCACCGACCGGCGGCTCGCCATAGCCTTCCAGCTTCGGCCCGGCGAACTGGATCAGATACCAGCTGAGCGCCATTCCCAGCGCCGCCAGCAGGAAGCCCGCCCACCAGCCATAGGCATCGGCCAGAAACGGACAGGCGAGCTGGCTGCCCAGCGAGCCGAGGTTGATGCCCATGTAGAAAATGGTGAAGCCCGCGTCCCGGCGGCTGTCGCCCTTGGCATAGAGGCTGCCAACCATTGTGGAGATATTGGGCTTGAAGAAGCCATTGCCGATGGTGACCGCCGACAGGCCGATCAGCATGATGGTGACGAACAGCGCATCGCGCTCCCCGCCGGCTTCGAAACCGCCCTTGTCGATATGGCGGGCTTCGGTACCGTCGGCACCAAGCAGCGAGACGCTGCCATCCTCATTGCCCTTGATCTGCAGCTTCTGGCCGTCGAGCGTGACGAACTGCGCATTGTCATTACCCTTGGTTTCGACGCTGACCGCATATTGCTGGCCATCGAATTTGGCCCAGGGCTTGGCCGCCTCACCACCGAAACAGAGCGTGAAATAGCCCAGGGCCATCAATATGGCGCCGAACTTCACGGCTTTCTTCGATCCCAGATAATTGTCGGCCAGCAAGCCGCCGACCAGCGGGGTGAGGTAGACCAGCGCGGTGAAGCCGCCATAGAGGCTGGTCGTCGTGCTGTCGGAAAACAGGAAATGGTTGGCGAGATAGAGCGTCAGCAGCGCCCGCAAGCCGTAATAACCGAACCGCTCCATCGCTTCGGTTGTGAACAGCCGCGCCAGCTGCGCCGGGTGGCCGAACCATTGCGGGCGGGTATCTGCCGCCGCCGCGCTCGCGTTCTCGCTCAAAATGTCTCTCCCTCGCGCGCCAGACCCAGGCGCGCCATTTCCGGCACCGGTGATAGCGGGCAGCAACGGTTCCGCCAAGCCGACTTGACCTTGGCCGCCCGCAAGAGTCTGCTCGGGCCATGATCCGTCACCTGCTCCCCGCCCTCCTCGCCCTGTTGCCACTGCCTTCCGTGGCCGCACCCATGCTGATAACGCCCGATCGGGTGTGGGATGGGGACGCGATGCACGCGGGCTGGCAGGTGCTGGTCGATGATGGGCGCATCGTGGCGGTGGGGCCGAATCTTGCCGCCCCAGCCGATGCCCAGCGCGTTGCCCTGCCCGGCCAGACGCTGCTGCCCGGCTTCATTGAAGGCCACAGCCATCTGCTGCTTCACCCCTATGACAAGGTGCCGTGGGACGATCAGGTGCTGAAGGAAAGCGAGGCCTATCGCGTTGCCCGCGCCGTCGTACATGCCAAGGCCACACTGATGGCGGGCTTCACCACCGTGCGCGATCTCGGCACCGAAGGCGCCGGCAATGCCGATGTCGGGCTGAAACGCGCCATCAATGAAGGCCATGTTCCCGGCCCCCGCATGATCATCGCCACCCGCGCCCTTGTCGCGCCGGGCAGCTATGCACCGAAGAACGACGCCTGGGCGGTGCCGCAGGGCGCCGAAGAAGCCGATGGCCCCAATCTGGTGAGCGCCGTGCGCCGCCAGATCGGCGCCGGGGCCGATGTGGTGAAACTCTATGGCGATTATCGCTGGCGCCCCGGCGAAGGCAGCCGGCCGACCTATTCTCAAGGTGAAATTGCCGCTGCCGTGGCCGCCGCCCATGATGGCGGGCGGCAAGTTGCCGTACATGCCAACACAGCCGAAGCCATGCGCCGCGCCTCCGCTGCCGGGGTGGAGGTGATCGAACATGGCAGCGAAGGCGATGCCGCCACCTTTGCGCTGATGGCGAAGAACAAGACCGCGCTGTGCCCGACGCTTGCCGCCGGCGATGCCATCGCGCGCTATCGCGGCTGGAACGGCCAGGAACCGGCACCGGCCGATGTGCAACAGGACCGTACCGCCTTCCAGTCGGCGATGAAGGCCGGCGTGCCGATCTGCATGGGCGGCGATGTCGGCGTGTATGAACATGGCACCAATGCCCGCGAGATGCTGCTGATGGCCAAGGCGGGGATGCCCAACGCCGCTGTGCTCACCGCCGCCACGGCCGGCAACGCCCGCTATTTCGGGCTCACCGACCGCGGCCGCATCGCGCCCGGCCTGCTGGCCGATCTGGTGGCAGTGCCCGGCGATCCGCTCGCCGATCTGGCGGCTGTCTCCCGGGTGCGATTCGTGATGAAGGGCGGGGCGTTGGTACGGGCCGACTAAACGACGGCTGTCCTACAGGGGGCAATTCCGTTTATCATCCGGCTCGGGTTGGCCCGCCGTTCTGTCTCAATTTGCAGTCTCGAACAGCCTCGCGCGCACGAGAATAAACTGTAACCTTTGTAACCTACAGGCGCGCGCTGCCGGGCGGCGCTGGCAAGCCTGAAGCCCCTTCGCTGGACCGACAGTCAGTCATCCGATTTGGCAATTCAGGCGGGCCGCATTACTGCCGACCGCCATGGACAATTTCAACGATACCACCAGCACCACCGCCCTGCTCGCCAGCCGCCGTTCCGGCAAGGCACGCGAAATGGTGGCACCCGGCCCCGATGCCAGCCAGTTGCAGGCCATGTTGGCCGCAGCCGCGCGCGTGCCCGATCATGGCAAGCTGAACCCATGGCGATTCGTGGTGATCGACAATCGCGCCGCCTTTGCAGACGCGCTGATGGCCATCTATCTGGCGGGCAAGCCCGACGCCGGCCGGTTGGAGCGCGAAGCGGTAACCCAGTTCGCCACCCAGGCGCCCTGCCTTGTGGTTGTGATCGCCAGCCCCAAGCCGAGCCATATTCCGGCGTGGGAGCAGGAGCTTTCAGTCGGTGCCGCCTGCCAGAATCTGGTGCTGGCCGCGCACGCCCATGGCTTTGTCGCCAACTGGCTGACGGGCTGGGCGGCATTTGACGAACAGGTGCTGGCATTGCTGGGCGGCGCCGTACCAGAACGCATCGCCGGCTTCTTCTTCATCGGCAGCCAGGGCAAGCCGCTGGAAGAACGCCCGCGGCCAGACCTTGCCGCCATCACCAGTCACTGGCGCGGCTGAACCGCCTCACCTGCACTGCACGGTGCCGCTGCCGGCGTCCTTCTTGATACAGCGGGCGCCGCCGGTGATGCGCACATCGGCCTGACCGCTGGCTTGGGCACTCACATTGCCCGAACCGGCAACGCTGATCGCGGTGTTGGTGCAGGCCAAGCTGGCCAGATCGGCATCGCCACTGCCGGCGATCTTCACATTCAGCGCGCCGCAGCGGCCGGCGACCTTCACGTCGCCCGAACCGGAATTGGCCACATTGGCGGTACGGGTATCGAGGCTGGCCAGCATCAGATTGCCTGAACCGGCGACTCGGATTTCGAAGGTGTCGCCACTGCCCTTGTCGGCCTGCACGTCGGCTGAACCGGCGAGCGACAAGCCGTGCAGGGCCGGCAAGGTGACGGCGAGGTTCACATCCTTGCCGCCCAAGCTCCAGTTGCCCTTCTTCCGGCCGATGTGGAGCACGCCCTTTTCAACGCGCACCTCAAGCTTGTCGAGATCGGCCGCTTCACCGCTGGCGACGACCGAATAGCCATTGCCCTGGCGCACCGACACATTGTCACTGCCGCCGACAGCCACCTTGTCAAAGCCTGAGGCATCGAAACGGCGTTCGGCAGCGCTGGCGGGAACGGCGGCAATGGCAGCAGTGAGCAGCAACAGGGCGGGGCGGATCATGACAGAAACTCCTTGTGTATTGCTGTATTAATACACAAGGGCTGGACAGCTGCAAGTCTATTACGAAACAGGCGCCGCTCCCTGGGTGGGAAGCGGCGCCTGTGTCATCGCGAAGCCGTGTTGGCTTCGTCGAAGCGGCTCACGCCGCTTTCAGCACTTGCTCGATCTTCTGCTGAGCAGCCGGCTCGTCGATGTTCTCCATCGCGGCCAGTTCGCGGGCGAGGCGGCCAATGGCGGCTTCATAGATCTGCCGTTCGGAATAGCTCTGTTCCGGCTGGTCTTCGGCGCGATGCAGATCGCGCACCACTTCTGCGATGCTCACCAGATCGCCCGAATTGATCTTGGCTTCATATTCCTGGGCGCGGCGCGACCACATGGTGCGCT
>NZ_CAMCWT010000049.1:0-16793 GCF_945882885.1 Sandarakinorhabdus limnophila DSM 17366 | reverse complement strand
TAGTCGCCGTAACGCGGATCGCCGGGCAGCACCCGCAAGGCGCCTACCTTGTCGGCCAGATATTGGCAGATGGCGGCGCTTTCGGTCATCTTCACGTCACCATCGGTGAAGAAGGGAATGGTGCCGAGCGGGTTCAACTCAAGAAAGCTCGGCTCCATCCAGCGCGGCGGGAAGGGCAGCAGCACCAGCTCATAGGGCAGGCCCAGTTCTTCCAGCGCCCACAGCGGCCGGAAGCTGCGCGCATCGTGGCAGTGCCAGAGTTTCATGATGTGCCCCTTCGCAAAGCCAAATTGCTCCCCATATTCATGGCTGCTTAAACTTCGCGCAGCAATCTCGGCATTATGAACAGGATATTTGCTCTCATGGTGGACAGGCTGAAATTGGCGGGCGGCGTGCTTGTGGGCGCGGCGGCGGGCGTCGGGCTGGCAGTGGGCATCGCCCAGCTGTCGGACACCGGCCATGTCGCGGCCCAGATTCCGCCGATGGACACGACCGACGTGGCGCGCGCCGTGCCGCAATCCGGCCAGGTGGCGCTCAGCTTCGCGCCGGTGGTCAAATCCGCCGCGCCCGCCGTCGTGAACATCTACACCGCCACGGTGGACCGCCGCCCGCGCAGCATGAACGAGGAATTCATTCAGCGCTTCTTCGGCGGCGCCCCGGTGCAGCCGCGCGTGTCGCAATCGCTGGGTTCGGGCGTGATCGTGGGCGCCGATGGCCTGATCATCACCAACAACCACGTTGTGGAAGGGGCAGACCAGATCCTGGTCGCCCTGGCCGATCGGCGCGAGTTCAAGGCCAAGATTCTCTTTGCCGATCCCCGCCTCGATCTCGCGCTGCTGAAGGTGGAAACCGAAGGCGCGGTGCTGCCGGTGATCCGCATGGCCGATAGCGACCGGGTGGAAGTGGGTGACGTGACGGTGGCCATCGGCAACCCGTTTGGCGTTGGCCAGACGGTGACGACCGGCATTGTTTCGGCACTGGCCCGCACCGGCATCGGTGTTTCCGATTGGCAGTTCTTCATTCAGACAGACGCGGCCATCAATCCCGGCAATTCGGGCGGCGCGCTGCTGGATTCGCAAGGCCGGCTGATCGGCGTTCCTACGGCCATCTTCAGCCGCGGCGGCGGTTCCAACGGCATCGGTTTTGCCATTCCATCGAAGATGGTGCGCGTGTTCCTGAACGCGGCTGACAAGGGCAAGCTGGTTTCTGGCTGGATTGGTGTGGAGGGCGAAGCGCTCACCGCCGATACCGCGAAGCAGCTTGGCCTTGATCGCCCCGGCGGGCTGCTGGTGACCGGCGTTGTGCCCGGAAGCCCCGGCGCCAAGGCCGGCGTCAAGGCCGGCGACGTGCTGAAAAGTGTGGATGGCAAGGAAGTCGCCAATGGTGGGCAACTGCGTTATTCGCTGGCCACCGAAGGCGTTGGCACCACGCTGAACATGCGGCTGTGGCGCGATGGTGCGGAACGGCAGGTGCCGGTGACGCTGGCGCCGCCGCCGGAAAATCCGCCGCGCAGCATCACGCGGCTGGCCGGCCGCTCCATCCTCAACGGCGTGACGGTCGCCAATCTGTCGCCGGCCTATGCCCAGGAACTCGGCGCCGGCCTGCCCGAACAGGGCGTGGTGGTGGTGGCGATCGAGGCGAACGCGCCTGCCCTGCGCTTCCTGCGCCCCGGCGCCCTGTTGGAAAGCGTGGGCGGCCAGCCGGTGCGATCGGTGGCCGACGTGATCCGCCAGTCCAACGCCGGCGCATTGCTGGTGCGCTTTGCCATGGGTGATCAGCGCGCCGAATGCGGGGTGAACAATCAGGGCGGTATAAGCTGCCGGACATGATGGCGGAATTCCGCCAGCATTCCATCGTGAACGCCGGTAGGGAAGGGGCATGAGCCATACCCTCTCCCGCCTGTCCAGCCCGCTGGGCGATCTCCTCGCCGTCACTGCCGCCGATGGCACGCTGCATGCGCTCGACTTCGCGGATTTCGAAGCGCGCCTGCACCGGCTGTTCGCGCGCCACCATCCCGGTGCCAGCCTCGCGCCGGGCGAACCACCAGCGGAATTGACGGGGGCGCTCACTGCCTATTTCGCCGGCGCAGTCACCGCGCGCGATGGCCTGCCAGTCGCCCGCATCGGCAGCGAATTCCAGCGCCGCGTATGGGCCGCGCTGCGCCAGATTCCGGCCGGCGAAACCCGCAGCTATGGCCAGCTTGCGGCCGCCATCGGCCAACCCACCGCCAGCCGCGCCATTGGTCTGGCCAACGGTGCCAATCCCATTGGCATCGTCGTGCCCTGCCACCGTGTGATCGGTTCCGGCGGCGCGCTGACGGGCTATGCCGGCGGGGTGGAGCGCAAGGCTTGGCTGCTCAGGCACGAAGGCGCGCTGGCGCCGCTGCTGGCGTAAGGGTTCAGGCGGCTGCCACCGTCCGGCGGCGGCGCAGGGCGGCCCCGACGGCGCCAAAGCCGGCCACCAGCATCACCCAGCTTGCCGGTTCCGGAACTGGTTCCGGGCCAAAGAATTGCAGCTGCATGCGCGGCCGTTCGCCCTGGAAAGCGCCATTGCCACCGGTGTTGCGGTAGACCATGTCGCCCAAGATCTCGATCGAGCGGAAGCGCGGACCCAACGGATCGGGCTCGAACCATTGGCCGATGTTGGGGCTGCTGCTGTTTGCCGTGAAACTGCCCAGATTGGTGCCATTGATGCGAAAATTGTTGATGTCGATGGCGTTGCTGTTGGCGCCGACCGTGCGGCTGTCGGCGGTGAGCAGGATATAGTCGAAGGTGGTTCCGGCGCGGGCCAGCCGGGTGAGGCTGGCAGTTTCACCGGCGCCAAAGCTGCCGTTGCGATCGAAATCGATCTGCCAGGTTAGTGTGCCGCTGAACCATTCCCAGAACAGGCGAAACGCATGCGGTTGGCCGAGTTGCCACACCGGGGAACCAACGGGGTTCAGCGTCGTGCCCACCACCTGGGTGCCGGCATCGAGCATCACCGCTTCAAACCCGGTGCCGCCCCAACGCGCGCGGGCGCCCAGTTCGGAGGGCAGGGGGGAGGCGGGACCGGACGACAGGATGACCGTCGCCGACGTGGCAGTCGACGCAAGGGAAAAGACGCCTGCCGCAAGGCAAGCAAGATGGCGCAAGGAAATCACGTTCGACCCAATCCGAATGCAACAGATCCAAGACGGATTCATAAGGGAGAAAGGTTAACGAAAAATTCTCTTCGGCAATTGTTGACGGCTGCCGCATTGTCGTGATGCTGGCCTGATGCGTGCGCTGCTGTTCCTGTTGATTGGTCTTGTGGTGGCCTCCCCCGGTGCGGCGGCGTGGCGGGTGGCGGAATCGGCGCATTTCCGGGTGTATGCCGACATGTCGGCCGTTGATCTGCGGCGGCGGGCGGAATTGCTGGAGGATTATCGCAATCTGTTGGGCAAATTCACCACCGCCCAGGTGGATGATGCGGCGCCGAAACTGGATATCTTTATCGTCGACACCATGTCCAGCGCTGTGCCGTTCGGCAAGGTGGGGCCGGATGTGGCCGGGTTCTATAATGCCGGCGATCGCGGCATCGCGGCGTTCGCCACCAAGGGGGAGTTCGGGCAGAAGGTGCTGCTGCACGAATATGCCCACCACCACATGTTTGCCTCCACCGGGCAAAGCTATCCGGCCTGGTATGTGGAAGGCTTTGCCGAATATTTCATGACCGCAACCTTCTTCCCGACGCGGGTTGATTTCGGCCTGTTCGATGCCGGCCGGGCCTATGCGCTCAGCCAGCAATGGCTGAACTGGGATCGGGTGATCGGGCGGGAACAGGCAAGGCTGCGATCAGACGACGTGCTGATGTTCTATGCCCAAAGCTGGCTGCTGACCCATTACATGTTCCGTGCGCCGGGCATGTCGGAAAAGCTGAACGCCTATCTGCGGGCGGTGGCCGGCGGCCAGGATCCGCTTACCGCGTTCAAGACGCACGTGCGGCCCGAGCCGCGGGAACTCAATGGCCCGCTGAAGGCCTATATGTCCAAGATGACCTTCAGCCGGCTCACCCGCAAAGGGCCGGAACCCGCGGTGGTGACCGTGCGCGATCTGCCGGCATCGGCGGGTGACGTAATCATGCTGTACGCCTGGCTGGACAACAGAGGCGGCGAGGCGCCGGATCCCAAGGCGGCGCTGGCCCGGGTGCGGGGTGCCATCGCGCGCCACCAGGGCGACGTGCTGGCAATCCGCACATTGGCGCTCGCCGAGATGTACTGGGGGGACAAGGCGCGGGCGAACAGCTTGCTCGATGGCCTGCTGGCCGCCTCGCCCGGCGATTCCGATCTGCTGCGCCTGAAGGCCGAAGCCCTGCTCGCCGCCGACGCGCGCGCCAATCGCGGTGAGGCGCGGCGCCTGCTGGTGCGGGCCGCGAAGGCCGCACCGGCGGACTGGCGGGCCCTGCATCTGTACGTGCACACCAGCGATATCGAACGCGGCCCGGTGGACGACAATTTGTTCAACGTGGTGCAGAGAATGTGGGAACTGGCACCGCAAGCGTCGGGCATCGTGATCGACATGGCGACCGTGCTGGTGCGCAAGGGCCGCATGGCGGACGCCGCCAAGGTTCTGGAACCAGTGGCCTTCGCGCCGCACGGTGACGGTTATGCGGCTCTTGCCCGCAGCTTGCGCGAGGCAGCGCTGGCCGGCGACGCGGCGGCGTTTGTGAAGCGGCTGGAGGATGGGCCGCCGAAGATGGAGGAGCCTGAGGCGGCGAAGTGAGGGAGCCTTCGGCGGGCAGGGGCTGAGCCCCTGCACCCACCTTCGTTTTCAGGCAGCCCTTTCGTCGATTTGCTTCGTCATGCTGGCACAGGCCAGCATCCACAGTGGTGTTGGTTCAGGTTAGGCCGGGTGGGCGCTGGACGGCCGATGGATGCTGGCCTGCGCCAGCATGACCACTGCGGGTTGGGGAGCCGTCTCCAACAAAAGTGGGTGCAGGGCCTCAGGCCCTGCCCGCCGGAGGCTACTTATCCTTCAAACTCCATGATCACCGCATCCACCGCCAGTGAATCGCCGGCCTTGGTCAGCAGTTTCGCCACCACCCCGGCCTTTTCGGCGCGAAGGATATTTTCCATCTTCATGGCTTCCACCGTGGCGAGCTGCTGGCCGGCTTCCACCTTGTCGCCTTCGGCAACCGCGATGGAAACCACCAGGCCGGGCATCGGGCAGAGCAGATATTTGCTCATGTCCGGCGGCACCTTGGCGATCATGTGGCGGGCGAGTTCGGCGGCCCGCGGAGTGAGGACGCGGGCCTTGTGGGCCGCACCGCGGGTGGTGAGCAGCGTGAAGCTGCCCTTCTTCGCCACGCTGATGGCGATGGCGTTGCCGTTGATGGTACCGGTGAACAGGCTGTCACCCACGCGCCAGCCGGACTGCACGACCAGATCGCGGCCATCGATGAAGATTTCGTGGCTGCCAGCCTCGCCAGTGACGTCAACCGGCACCTGCTCGCCATCGAGATCGACCACCCAGTTGATGCCATAGATGGCGCCGTCGCCGGAAAGTTGCCCGTCGATCAACTGTTCGCGCGCCACGGTTTCGGCGTGGATGATGGCGGCCGCCGACACCAGTGCATCGCGGGTCTCGGGCGCAACCGGCGCGCCGTGGAAGCCATCGGGATATTCCTCAGCAATGAAACCGGTGGTGACATTGGCGCCGGCCTTGAACCGATCATGCTGCATGATGGCGGCCAGGAAATCGATATTATGGTTGATCCCCTTGATCAGATAGGAATCAAGCGCATCGGCTTGCGCGGCGATGGCATCGGCGCGGGTCGGCCCCCAAGTGATCAGCTTGGCGATCATCGGATCGTAGAACATGCTGATTTCCGCACCTTCCACGACGCCGGTATCGATGCGGATCAGGCGGCCTTCCTCATCCAGGCCGGCTTCCGGCGGCTGGCAGCGCGACAGGCGGCCGATGGAGGGCAGGAAGCCGCGATACGGGTCTTCGGCATAGACGCGTGTTTCGATGGCGTGGCCATTGAGCTGCACATCGGCCTGGGTCAGCGGCAGCGGCTCGCCGGCGGCGACGCGGATCATCAGTTCAACCAGGTCCAGCCCGGTGATGCACTCGGTCACCGGGTGTTCCACTTGCAGGCGGGTGTTCATTTCGAGAAAGTAGAAGCTGCGATCGGCGCCGGCGATGAATTCCACCGTTCCGGCGCTGAAATAGCCGACGTTGCGGGCCAGCGCGACGGCCTGTTCGCCCATCGCCTTGCGCATTTCCGGCGTGACGAACGGGGAGGGGGCTTCTTCCACCACCTTCTGGTGGCGGCGCTGGATCGAGCAATCGCGCTCGTTCAGATAGAGGATGTTACCCTGCTGGTCGCCGATCAGCTGGATTTCGATGTGGCGCGGCTGTTCGACGAACTTCTCGATGAACACGCGGTCATCACCAAAGCTGGCCAATGCTTCGCGGCGGACGCTGTCAAAGCCTTCGCGCACATCGGCTTCGCTCCACGCCAGGCGCATGCCCTTGCCGCCGCCGCCGGCCGAAGCCTTCATCATCACCGGATAGCCGATGCCAGCGGCGATCTCGACGGCGTGATCGGTGCCGGTGATTTCACCGACGAAGCCGGGGACAACGCTGACGCCGGCGGCCTTTGCGCGGCGCTTGCTCTCGATCTTGTCGCCCATGGCGGCGATGGCGGGGGCCGGTGGGCCGATGAAGGCGATGCCGGCGGCGCTGAGCGCTTCGACGAAGCTGGCGCGTTCCGACAGGAAGCCATAGCCGGGGTGGACAGCCTCGGCGCCTGTCGCCTTGCAGGCGGCGATGATCTTGTCGGCGATCAGGTAAGATTCGGCAGCTGGCGCCGCGCCGATGTGCACGGCCTCATCGGCTTCGCGCACATGCAGGGCCTGGGCATCGGCATCGGAATAGACGGCCACCGTCTTGATGCCCATCGCGCGGGCCGTACGGATCACGCGGCAGGCAATCTCACCGCGGTTGGCAATCAGGATTTTCGTGAACAAGGCGTGTGGCTCCCGTCTGCTCGTATGATTGCTCCATAGCGGGGCGGGGCCACCATGCAACATATCGATTTTGGCGATGACCCTAGCAGGCACGACTTGTTGGGCTTTGCGTCAGGTGCGGTGCATCAGCACAGGCAGGCGGGCGTGACAGATGGTCCCCTTTCCCCGGGCAGCCGATCCCCCCACAGGCTGCATTCATCGTTCATACCCCGGCCGGCGCTGCTGATCCCCTGCAGCGGCGCCGGCCACTCCTCTGATTTCCGGAATTTTCCATGCGTTTGTTTTTTGCCACCATCGCTGCCGCCTTTGCCGCCCTGACCGGTGACGTGGTTCAGTTTGAAGGCCTGTCGCCAACCCGGTGAATGCAAAAGGGCCGGCGCGTGAGCACCGGCCCTTTCGGGTTCAGGCTTGAATGAATTTCAGCGGTTGGAAGCAACCGCCACAGCGAGCCGGGCGCGGGCCGCATCAATCTGCGGCGCAGCAGCCTTCATCGCATCGGTCCGGCAGGCATCAAAGGCCGCCAGTTCGTCACGGGTGAAGGTGACCGGGTAGCCGCACAGGCGCGTCACCGCTTGCGACAGGCGCTTGTCCAGCGCGCGCTGGCCAGTGGCCGACGACAGATCGAGATCCGCAGTCTGCACCTTCACCTGCCACTGTTCATAGCCGGGTTCGGCGGCCAGGGCCGGCATCGCCAACGTTGCGGCGGCGAGAAGAGCTATCGTGATGCGCATCATGTACCTCCCAAAACACTTGATGAGAGGATGATGCGAGCAATGTCACGTGAATGCAACAAGATTGTCACGTAAATGTCATTTAAGAGTCTTTTTTCTGCAACTGAGACGTCACATTGGCGCTCAGGCGGGCCGGGCAATCATCAGCCACAGCGCCGTCACCAGTGGCACGGTGGAGATGAGTCCCCAGAAAATCCATCGTTTTGACAAGGCCTTGTAGGCATCGGGCACTGGCCCATCACCGAACTGGCGCGCCATCCGCGCGCTCTTGATCTGGATCGGCACGATCAGCCCCATCCAGATCAGCCCGGCCGCCACGAAACACAGTTGCGCCCACAGCAACCAGCCGCTGACAAGATCAAATTGGCCTTGAATGGCAAGGCCATAGCCGCCAACCATGGTCAGCACCACGCCCCACACCGTCATCGACCAATCGGTGTAGGTGATGAGTTTCTGGGCGAACTGCAGCACCGGGCCGCGGCCGTCGCGATCGGCGAAATACTTCCAGATCGCCGTCACGGTGATGTTGCCCATCAGCATCACTACACCGGTGATGTGCAGGAATTTCCAGACGAGATAGGTTTCGGGCATCACGTCCCGCTTACAACGGGACATTGTCGTGCTTTTTCCACGGGTTTTCGAGAGCCTTCGTCCGTAGTTTGCGCAGGCCCATGGCGATCCGCTTCCGCGTCGCATGCGGCATGATCACTTCATCGATGAAGCCCATGGATGCCGCCACGAACGGATTGGCGAAGCGGGCTTCATATTCGGCGGTGCGCGCGGCGATCTTGTCCTTGTCGCCGATATCCTGGCGGAAGATGATTTCCACGGCGCCCTTGGCGCCCATCACGGCGATTTCGGCGGTGGGCCAAGCATAGTTCAGGTCGCCACGCAGATGCTTTGAGGCCATCACGTCATAGGCGCCGCCATAGGCCTTGCGGGTGATGACGGTGATTTTCGGCACGGTGGCTTCGGCATAGGCGAACAGCAGTTTGGCGCCATGCTTGATGATGCCGCCATATTCTTGCGCCACGCCGGGCAGGAAGCCGGGCACATCCACGAACGTCACGATCGGGATGTTGAAGGCATCGCAGAATCGCACGAAGCGCCCGGCCTTTTTGCTGGCGTTGATGTCGAGGCAGCCAGCCAGCACCGTCGGCTGGTTGGCAACGATGCCCACCGTGTGGCCTTCGATACGCGCGAAACCGATCAGGATATTGCCGGCATGGCCGGGCTGCAGCTCGAAGAATTCGCCATCGTCGGCGACCTTATGGATCAGCTCGTGCATGTCATACGGCTTGGCGGCGCTGGCCGGGATCAGCGTGTCCAGGCTGTGGTCAATGCGCAGCGGATCGTCGCTGGTTGGCCGGAACGGCGCATCCTCGCGGTTGTTGAGCGGCAGGAAATCGAAGAACATCCGCGTGCGCAGCAGTGCATCGATATCATCTTCCAGCGCCAGATCGGCCACGCCGGATTTGGTGCTGTGGGTGATGGCGCCGCCCAATTCTTCCTGGGTCACCACTTCGTTCGTCACCGTCTTTACCACGTCGGGGCCGGTGACGAACATGTAGCTCGAATCCTTCACCATGAAGATGAAGTCGGTCATGGCGGGTGAGTAGACCGCGCCGCCCGCACAGGGCCCCATGATCAGCGAAATCTGCGGTACCACGCCGGATGCCAGCACGTTACGCTGGAACACTTCGGCATAGCCACCAAGGCTGGCGACGCCTTCCTGGATGCGGGCCCCGCCCGAATCGTTGAGGCCAATCACCGGCGCGCCAACCTTCATGGCGGTGTCCATGATCTTGCAGATCTTCTGGGCGTGGCGTTCAGACAGCGATCCGCCGAACACGGTGAAATCCTGGGAGAAGACATAGACGAGCCGGCCATTGATGGTGCCGCTGCCGGTCACGACGCCGTCACCGGGGATCTTCTGTTCGGCCATGCCAAATTCGGTGCAGTTGTGCTCCACATACATGTCGAGCTCTTCGAAGCTGCCGGGATCAAGCAGGATGTCGAGCCGCTCCCGTGCCGTCAGCCGGCCCTTCTTGTGCTGGGCCTCGATGCGCTTTTCCCCACCACCCATGCGGGCGGCGTCACGGCGGCGTTCCAGTTCTTCCAGTTGCTTCAGCATGGGTGTGCACTCCCTTGGTGTCTCCCCTAGCAATTGCGATGCTCGGGGCAAGTGCGTTGTTTTCACACTGCCAAGAGCTGCAGGCAGCGGATCGCCGCATCGAGATCAGCGCGGCGCTCTGCTTCGGCCTTTTCCGCCAACGGATCGCGGCCCCATTGCTGTTCCTGCCAAAGCGCATCGACATGGGCTATGTCATAGGCGGCAGTTGCTTCCAGCTCGCCTTCTGCCACCGCCAGCGCCAGCACGGCCGAACCCGTGATGGTCACGATCGGATCCAACGGCGCCAGCTGGAACGGCGTGAAGGCGGCAAAGGCCGTGTGCAGGCGGATCAGCGTCGCCGTCGGCTGGGCGACATGCATGATGCCGGTGGTGATGGTCAGCCCCACGTCGTAACGACGGGCGAGCCAATCCACCCATTGGTCCCAGGCCGCTGCCTGCGCCGCCAGCAGCGAGGCCGGGCCATCGGCGCGATAGGCAATAAGTTCGCTTTCCGCATAAGTCGCCAGCCGTTTGGCAAAACCGGCGTGGTCTGCTGCGACCCGATCAATGGCAGCGTTGGCAAAGCCGCTGAGCGGCAGGCTGCGCGGATCAATCTTCTCGCCTTGCGCCTGCCATTCGCCGGCAATGGCTTCCGCCAGCGATCGCGTGGGCACCGCAAGCGGCACACGTGCCGGCGTGCGCAGCGGCCGGCCGTCCAGCGCCACGCCGAACGGCCCGTCGCCGGTGACAGTTGCGTCTTTGTAGAAGCGCTTCATTTGCGGGTGAGGCCCAGATGCTTCGGCCGAACGAACAGCGAGCAGCCACCCAGCAGCACCACCGCCAGCCCCGGCGCCTGCCCCACTTCACGCACCAGCCATACGCCGGCGGCCATCACCGCGAGGCCGGTCAGCCGCACGGCGAGATAGACCAGATAACGCTTCTTCGCTTCGGCAGCGGGGAGGGGGGCTTCACGCATGGATTGGCCTTACCCCCGTCGGCCGCGCTGCAGCAAGACGAATGCCAGCGCAAACTGCAGCACGGCCGCGACCCAGAACAGCCCGCTCGCCACCTCACCGTTTTCGCCGGCCGCTGCACTGCGCCGCGCCAGAACCACGAACGCACCGCCGAATGCCAACGCCAGGATCGCCATGATCCGGCCCAGCCGCCGCAGCCGGGCGATCATCTCGCCGGAACCCGGCATGTCGTCGGGGGACGGTTCTTCAGCCATTGAGCAACGCCAGCAGATGATCGGCATCATCGGCGACATGCGCGGCGCCGGCGTCGATCAGTTCATGCGCGTCGTGATAGCCCCAATCGACGCCGATACTCTTCACGCCCGCGGCTTCGCCCATGGCGATATCGAAGATGGTATCGCCGATCATCACCGCCTGTTCGGCCTTCGCGCCTGCTTCGGCCAGCGCCATATGAAGCATTGAAGGATGAGGCTTGGACGGGTGGCGATCGGCGGTTTGCAAGCTGACGAACAGGTGATGGATGCCATGGTGTTCCAGCGCCAGTTTCAGGCCGCGATCGGATTTTCCGGTGGCGACTGCGAGCAGCCAGCCCTGCCCATCGAGCGTATCGAGGAGGCTGCGGATACCCGGGTAGAGCGGCTCGGCATCGAGCGCCTTGTCGGCCCGCAGGCGCTGGAAGGCGGTCTTGTAGTCTTCGGCCAGACTCAGGTGCAGGTCATGATCCGCCTCCGGCAGCAGCGCCTGCATGGCTTCCACCAGGCTGAGGCCGACGATGCGGCGGGTGGCGTGGCTGTCGGGGGCGGGAAGGCGGTGGCGCTGGAAACTGCTCTCCATCGCCCGGATGATGTTGACCTGGCTATCGATCAACGTGCCATCGCAATCGAACACGGCGAGTTTCATGATGTCTTCCTTGCGGCGCGGATTCTCGCCGCGCCTTCTGTCTCGCCCAGTCGCTCCAGCGCCGTGATCACCCCGGCCGCATCGGCCTCGCTGCGGTTCTGGCTGGCCTTCAGCGTGGTACGGATGGCGGCGGGGGTGAGTTCATATCCGGTGATGGCGCGCATCATCGCTTCGGCGCGCGGGCGCTCCATCTTGTGCATGGTCCAGTTCTCGCCCACCCGGGGCTCGAAGGTGGCCGAAGCGACGTGCAGCAGTTCCTCCAGTTCGTCCATGCTCATGGCGCGCACCGGGCCTTCGATCTCGACCGCCTGGTAATTCCACGTGGGCACATTGTTGGCCGGCTCCCCATACCAGTTGGGTGAGACATAGTGGCCCGGCCCGCCGACGCTGATCAGCGCGGTCAGGCCATCGAGATGCTGCGCCAGCGCATTGCCACGCGCGAGGTGGAACATCACCGTGCCCGCCGCGCTCACCAGCACCGGCGCATGCGCCACGCGCGGTCCATCGGGCGTTTGGCCAAAGATGTGGGCAAAGCCTTGCGCCGCCACGAAAGCGAGCGGGTCATCATTGCTGCGAAAGGCGGCATTGGGATGCATAGCGGGGTTTCCCTGCCGCAAGCCCATCCTGTCGGCAAGGAGAGTCGACGCCGCGTGGCCTGCCCGCTACCCCCTTGGTCATCATGACCGAACCACCGCCCTTGCTGCCCATCCCCGCCGGCCAGGCCAGCACGGAACCGCGCGAGGCAGACGAGATCAAGGGCCTGCGCTATCCGCTCGGCCGCTGGGTGCCGGGGCCGGGCGAAGCCGAAGAAGTGGCGCGGGGCATTTTCTGGGTGCGCATGGGCCTGCCGTTCGGGCTGGATCACATCAACCTGTGGGTGATTGATGCCGGCGACGGCTGGGCGATTGTCGACACCGGGGTGGGCCTGCCGGCTTCGAAAGCGGCGTGGGAAGCGCTGTTTGCCGGCGCGTTGAAGGGCAAGCCGGTCACGCGCGTCATCGTCACCCACTATCACCCGGATCACCTCGGCATGGCCGGCTGGCTGTGCCGCAAGTGGGATGTGCCGCTGGAAATCACCCGTACCGAATATCTGCTGGCGCGCACACTCACATTGGATGTGCGCGACGCGCCGCCGGATGAAGCCGTGGCCTTCTCCATCCGCGCCGGCTGGAGCGAGGAACAGGTCGCCGCGATGAAGGCCAAGGCCTGGGGCAGTTTCGGCAAGATCATCAGCAAGATGCCGGCCGGCTTCAAGCGGTTGCACGATGGCGATGTGCTCAATATCGGCCCGCGCCAGTTCACGGTCGTGGTCGGCCGCGGCCATGCGCCGGAACATGCATGCCTGGTGGCCGACGATGTGATGATCAGCGGCGATCAGGTGCTGCCGCGCATCACGTCGAACGTCTCGGTCTATCCCACTGAGCCCTATGCCGATCCACTGGGCGACTGGCTGGAGAGCATCGATACGCTGCGCGCCATTCCCGATCATGTGCTGGTACTGCCCGCGCACAACGAGCCCTTCTATGGCCTGCACACGCGACTGGACCAGCTCGCCGCCGATCACCATGGCAAGCTGGAAAAGCTGGAGGCCTTCTGCGCTGAACCCCGCACCGCCGTCGACTGCTTCGCCGCCCTGTTCCGCAGGCCGATTGGTGAGGCTGATTACGGGTTGGCAACAGGTGAAACCGTCGCCCACCTGCACTGGTTGGAAGAGCGCGGCCGGGTCAGCCGCGTGAAGGACGGCAGCGGCGTGGACCGTTTCATCAGGGCGTGACTGCCACGTCAGGGCGTCGCGTCGTCGCCGGCTGAAGGATCGCGCTGGAACCCGTGCATGCCCATCCGCCATTGCACGGCGATGATGGCCCCTTTGCACGGCTGCAACAGGCCAATTGCCAGCGCCGCCGTGATTGGCAGGATGATAGCGGAGGCCATCGCAGACGATATGCTGGCGTCCCGCGCCAGATGCACGGCCAGCGGCGCCACCAAGTGGCCGGTGATGAACAGCGAGGCATAGGCCGGAAAATCATCGGCCCGCTGCAGCGACCAATCCTCGTCACAGCGGCCGCATCGATCAACCGGATTGAGGAACGCCCGGAACAGCCGGCCCTGCCCACAGCGCGGGCACCTGCCAACCACGCCGCGCGCCATCGCCCGCCACAGCGAATGCGGCTGCACGATTGGCGGCTGATCAGGCAGGGGCCCAGCCGCATCGGCCGGACCGAGAGGATTCGTGTGAAGGTCAGGCAGCGAGGCGCTCATGCCTGTGCATAGACCAATTGGGAAAAGTTTGCCTGTCGCCTGAACGTCAGGAGCAAGCCTGGCTTTTTCCCATTCAGGCCGAACCTGCCATTGTAAGCCCACGCCGCCGCCGCCGTGCCGCGCCGCCCACCACGCCAAAGCCAAGCATCATCGTGGCCCATGTCGATGGTTCCGGTACGCACGAAATCTGCAGTGTCATGCTGACAATATCATCAACCCCGGCGCCCCAGTCCGATCGCTCGAAGGTCACATATTCCGCTGCGGGCTGCGGACTCACCCTGAACTGGAACTGGCCACTCCAAAAACCGGTTTCGGCATCCTGGCCGATATTAGAAGCGCCCCAGAGAAGAAAGGGAGTGGGGAAGGGCCCGAGATCAACGTAGGCGCCGCCCCAGAAATCCCAATCACGCCCTGATGAGCAATCTCGCCGATCCGCGCAATATTCGGTTAGAGGTGGCGGCACCCACGGCTGCCGCACGACCATCGTCAGCGTCAGCACCTTGGTCAGGTTTGGCCGGGCAACATTCTGTACTTCAAAGGTTTTCGAGAAACCTTCCCCGAATCCCTGCGGATCATAAGTCCAAGTGAAGCCGGAGCCCTCCAGCGTCCCGCTGTGGGCCGAGTTCCACCAATTCTGGGGAAAATCGAGACGAAGTCGTCCAACAAATTGCCCGCCGACTGGATGGGTCAAGGGTGCGGTGCCAACCACAACTGTTGCTGCCTCGGCCGCTACGGCCGGCATTGCCGCCAACAGCAACGCTATCACGTGTACAGGCCTGTTCATGACACCCTCCACCGTTGATCGAAGGATGGTATCATTTCCGGCGTCGCCGAACCATGAAATTAGCGGTGTTAGCAGCTGTCAGCGGCACGCTCATCCGCGCGCCACGGCTGCGTCACGCCAAGCTATTGAACCACGGCCATTTCATAGAGAAAGTCAACGAACCCTGCCGTGCAGCCAGCCAGGCCCTGTACGGCCGGGTTGCTGCTTTCCACCACGAAATATTCGTCCGGCGCATGGGCGCCGCTGCCGTGGCCAAGGCCGAACTGCCCAGCGGGCAGGGACACCGGAGGCTGCGTAAAAACGCTGCCGGGCCAGCTTCCGGCGCTGCGCGGGTAGAGCGTGGCGGGCGCGTTGAAGCGGGCATAAACGGCCTGCTGGGCGCGCACCACGCGGGCGTCTTCGGCGGTTTCGGTGGGGTCGTAGCCGCCGCTCACCACCACTTCGATGTCGCCGAAACCGCGTTTGGCCAGATGCGCCTTCAATTTGGCTTCGGCCTCACGGAAGGTCTGGTTGGGCACCAGCCGGCATTCCAGCTTGGCTTCGGCCCGGCCGGGCAGCACGGTCTTGCCGCCTTGCCCGGTATAGCCGGCGACCAGGCCCTGGATGTTGACGGTCGGCTGCGACGCCAACCGTTCAAGGCTTTGCTGCCACGGTTCGTTGTTGATCCACATATTCACGCCCATGGCGCGCTTGGCTTCAGCCTCACTCTGAGAAGCGGCCGTCATGGCGATCAGTTCCTTCTCGCGCGCTGTCAGCCCGCGCACATTGTCGAACCAGCCATCGATGGCGGGGGTGAAGCCATCTTCCTTCACCAGCGTGTTCAGCGCCTGCACCAGGTGCCACACGGGTGAATCGACATGGGCGTGCTGGCTGCTGTGAATGTCGCCCTTTGGCCCCTTGCCCCAGCGTTCGCCGCTGGCGATCAGCTGGAATTCGATCGGCCCCTTGGCGCCCAGGTTGATCATGGTGCTGCCATTGGCCGATTGCCAGGCGGTAGGGATGACGATGCCATCGCATTTCTTGAGCGCGGCGAGCACTTCGGGGGGCTGCACGATCTGGTGGAAGTTGGGGGAAGCGATTTCCTCTTCGCCCTCGGCCACCAGCACGAGGTTGACCGGCAGTTTTTGCCCTGCCGCCCGGAAGGCATGCAGCGCAGCCAGGAAAGCCGCTTCCGGCCCCTTCTGGTTGATGGCACCGCGGCCAACGATCACCTGGCCCCAGCCCGGCTTGTTGGTGATGCGCGCCTCGAACGGCGGGCTGGACCATTCGGCCGGGTTCACCTGCTTCACGTCATACATGAAATAGATGCCCACCGTGCGTTTCGCGCCTGCGTCGAGCGTAGCGAAAATGCCGGGCTGGCCCTTGGTGGGCATGCGCTTGACCATCTGGAAGCCGGCATCCCTGATCAGGCCCATGGTGTAGGCGCAGGCTTCTTCCATCTGCCAGTTTTCGGCGGCGATGCCGGGGTGGCGGATCCAATCCTGGATGCGGGCGATGTTTTCGGGCAGCTGCCGGTCGATCGCGGCGCGGATCTTCTTCTGTGCATCGGCAGTTGGGCCTTTCGGGGTGGCGGCCAATGCAGGGGCGGCGGCGATGGCTGCGGCGCCGGCAATCAGGCTGCGGCGGTTGAAATCGGTCATGCGGCATCCCCAAAACTGTGAAGCAAAACAGACCATATCGGACATGGACGAAGGGTAAAGCCCGCTCTGAGCTGGCTTGCCCAGTGCTGCAATGCAGCGAAGGCCAATGCTGCACTGCAAAATTGTCAAGCCAGTCAAATGCAATGCCGCCGTGACAGATTGACACATCTGACAGATTGGATATGAGGGAATCGCCTGCGACCTCCTGCAGCGATCCTGCCAACGGGTCGGCCGTTGGCGGAAGGTTGGGGCGAGGCTGGCCAGCGCGTGATGCTGTTTGGCCCGGTAATCAGGCGGGAAGGCATTGGCCGGTTGGCACGGTGACTTCACCAAATGGGAAGGGGAATATCATGGCAGATGATACGAAGGTCTATCCGACCGGACTGACCGAGAAGGAAGCG
>NZ_CAMCWT010000048.1:0-17150 GCF_945882885.1 Sandarakinorhabdus limnophila DSM 17366 | reverse complement strand
GCCCTGAATTCCTGCCCTTTCCACTGGCCTTTTCGCACCGTTTCCCCTAATCCGAATGGGCATCTGAAGTGCGCCTGAAAGAGCCAAGAAAAGCCCAATGGTATCAACCACTAAACCCCCCGCCGGCGAACCCGACATCCAGCCGATTTCCATCGTTACGGAAATGCGGACGAGTTTCCTCGATTATGCCATGTCGGTCATCGTTTCGCGGGCGTTGCCTGATGTGCGCGATGGCCTGAAACCGGTGCACCGGCGTATCCTGTGGGGCAGTTACGAAAACGGCTTCACCCACGGCAAGCCCTATCGCAAATCGGCCCGCATCGTCGGCGACGTGATGGGCAAGTATCACCCGCACGGCGACAGCGCGATTTATGACGCGTTGGCGCGCATGGTGCAGGATTGGTCGATGCGGCTGCCGCTGATCGACGGCCAGGGCAATTTTGGATCGATGGACCCGGATGCCCCGGCGGCCATGCGCTATACCGAAGCGCGGCTGGCGAAATCGGCCGAGGCGCTGCTCGCCGATATCGAGAAGGACACGGTTGATTACGTCACCAACTATGACGGTTCCGAACAGGAACCGACCGTGTTGCCGGCGCGCTTCCCCAACCTGCTGGTCAATGGTGCCGGCGGCATCGCCGTGGGCATGGCGACCAATATTCCGCCGCACAATCTGGGCGAAGTGATCGATGCGGTACGGGCCTGGCTGGCTGATCCGATGATCAGCGTTGAAGGCCTTATGCACCACCTGCCGGCCCCGGATTTCCCCACCGGCGGCATCATCCTGGGTTCGAGCCAGCTCAAACAGGCCTATGAAACCGGGCGCGGCAGCATCCGCATCCGTTCGCGCCACGTGGTGGAAGAAGGCCGCGGCGAGAAGCGCGCCATCGTGCTGACCGAAATTCCATACCAGCAAGGCAAGAACGCGTTGGTGGAAAAGATCGCCGAAGCGGTGAAGGACAAGCGCCTCGAGGGCGTGTCTGACCTGCGCGATGAATCCAATCGCGAAGGCGTGCGCATCGTGCTCGATCTGAAGCGCGATGCCACGCCGGACGTGGTGCTGAACCAGCTGTGGCGCAACACGCCGGCGCAGCAGAGTTTTGCCTTCAACATGCTGGCCATTCGTGGCGGACGCCCGGAACTGATGGGCGTGAAGGACATCATCCACGCCTTTGTGGAGTTCCGTGAGCAGGTCATCACCCGCCGTTCGAAGCACGAGCTGATGAAGGCACGCGAACGGGCCCACCTGTTGATCGGCCTGGTGATTGCGGTCGCCAACCTGGACGAAGTCGTGCGCATCATCCGCGCCAGCGCCAGCCCGGCCGAAGCCCGTGAAACGCTGATGGCGCGCGATTGGGATGCGGCGGAAATCCGGCCCTATCTGGCGCTGGTCGAAGCCGGCACGGTGGACGTGGACGCGCCCACCATCCGGCTTTCGGATCTGCAGGTGCGCGCCATCCTCGATCTTCGCCTCAACAAGCTCACCGCGCTGGGCCGCGATGAAATCGGCAGTGAATTGAAGGAACTGGCCGATGCCATTGCCGATCTGCTCGACATCCTGACCAGCCGTGTGCGCCTGCGTTCCGTGCTGAATGCCGAGCTGGACGATGTCGCCAATGAATTCCAGTCCAAGCGCCGCACCGAATTAGTGTTCAACGCCGAGGACATCGATGACGAGGATCTGGTCGAGGTCGAGGACATGGTGGTGACCGTGACCCGCGATGGCTGGATCAAGCGCGTGGCGTTGGCCGAGTATCGGGCGCAGGGCCGCGGCGGCAAGGGCCGCAACGCCATGGGCACCAAGGACGAAGATGCGGTGACGACGCTGTTTGTCACCTCCACCCACAATCCGGTGCTGTTCTTCTCCTCGGCCGGCAAGGTCTATCGCCTGAAGGTGTGGCGCCTGCCGGTGGGCAGCCCGCAGGCCAAGGGCAAGCCGATCAACAATCTGCTTCCCCTTGCCGATGGCGAAACGATCATCACCACGCTGGCGCTGCCGGAGGACGAGTCCGAATGGGGACGCCTGCACGTGATGTTTGCCACGGCGCATGGTGGCGTGCGCCGCAACGCCATGGACAGTTTCACCAGTGTGCCGACGGCCGGCAAGCTCGCCATCCGCTTTGAAGAAGGCGATGACGACCGGCTGATCGGCGTGGCGCTGTGCGACCAGGCCGATGATGTGTTCCTGGCCGCCAAGAGCGGCAAGGCCATCCGCTTCCCCGTGGATGATGTGCGCGAGTTTGTCTCCCGCACCTCCACCGGTGTGCGCGGTATGGCGCTGGGCGCCGGCGGCGAAGTGGTATCGATGGCGATCCTGAAGGGCTTTGCCGCCAGCACGGAAGAGCGCGAGGATTATCTGAAGGCCGCGGCCTGGAAGAATGAGCCGGGCGAGCGTGTGCTTTCGGAAACCCGCATGGGGCAATTCGCGGCGGCCGAGGAGTTCATCCTGACGGTGACCGCCAATGGCTTTGGCAAGCGCAGTTCGGCGTTCGAATATCGCCAGTCGGGCCGCGGCGGGCAGGGGATCCGCAACATCGCCGAAAGCGATCGCAACGGCGACGTGCTGGCCAGCTTCACCGCGCGCGACAGTGATGATGTGATGCTGGTGACGGACCAGGCCAAGCTGATCCGGCTGCGCGCGGGTGATATCCGCATCATGGGCCGGGCGGCACAGGGCGTCATCCTGTTCAAGGTGGCCGATTATGAGCTTGTGGTTTCGGCTGCGCTGATCCCGGCTGATGAGGAAGCCGAAGTGGGCGACGTGCCGGAAGTGCCGGGCGAAGAGGCCTAATCGGCGCGGGCGGCGCGGGCGAGGAGCCCGCGCCCCACGCCCAGCGTAATCAGCCACTGGCCGCCGAAATAAAAGGCCCACACCAGCGCGCCATCCGCCGTTGGCCCGATCAGCCGGCCACCGCCCAGGCGCAGCACCAGGATCGTGTCTGACAGCACGAAGGCGATCGCGCCCAATGCTGCCAACCGGGGAAAGCGGCTGAGCCACAGGCTGGCCGCCATGGCGGTGAGCAGCACGGCATAGAGCAATGTCTGGCCGAAGGGCAGACCGGCCGGGGTGAGCAGCGGCGGCATCGCCAGCCCGAACAGCAGCAGCAGCGCCGCCATCAGCCAATCCCGGGTGCCAGCGGCGCTGCGATGGCGGGCATAGAAGATGATGGCCACCAAATGCCCGGCGGCAAAGCTGGCGGCACCGGCAATAAACAGGCCGGGCAGGGCGAGCAGCACATCACCCAGCGCCCCCAGGGCCATGATCGCTGCCAGTCAGCGGGCGCCATCGGTGCGCAATTGCAGCGCCGAAAGCGCCAGCAGCGTGGCTCCGCTGCCCTTCAGCACGACGTTCGCGATCCCATCAAGCATGGGGGAAAGCAGCAGATAGGCCAACCCGGCGGCCAGCGCAGCCGTGAGCCCGGCGCGGAACCGCACCGGCAGGCCGGCCAGCGGCAAGGAGGCGGCAAGAGCCGTCATTTCGCGTCGATTCTCGCGCGTTGTGGCGGTCAGGGCAAGGGCTGGTCGCAAACTCACCCCCAAACTCACTTAATGTTCATGTTGCAGATGCAAAAGAGCAGGATCACCTGTGCCTGTGGCCGGTTGACGCCGCCGCCATCGCGGCTTAGCTCAACTCCATATTGCTTGAGGGAGGCATGAATGAAGACGATCGCAACCGCCTTGGCGCTGGTGCTGATGACCGGCAGCCTGGGGATGGCCAGCCCGGTACTGGCACAGAAGAAGGACAAGGCTGCCGACAAGCCGGCACCGCCGAAGCTGTCCAAGCCGATCCTGGCCGTGGTCATGGCCGTCCAGAAACTGCAGGCCGCCGGTGACCATGCCGGCGCGCTGGCCGCTTTGGCCACTGCCGCCACAGTTCCGCGTGCCGAAAAGGACGACGCGCTGATCATGGCCAAGCTGAAGCTGTTTTCGGCGCAGAATCTGAAGGACAATGCCAAGCTGGAAGAAGCGCTGCTCGAAGCCGCCGAAGCGCCGTCGATTACGCCCGAAGAAAAGCTGAACTTCTCCAAGTTCATTGCTGGCCTTGCGTCCAACCGCAAGGATTACCAGCTGGCCTGGAAATGGTATGAATTCTACTTGGCCCAGAAGCCCGACGATGTGGACATGCTGGTGCAGGCCGCCAGCGTGAACGCCGCACTGAACAGCAAGCCGCGCGTGGTGGAACTGCTGAGCAAGGCCATCGATCTGCGCGAAGCCGCTGGCCAGAAGGGTGACCGCAGCTGGTACGAATTCCGCGCCCAATCGGTGATCGACGGCAAGATGGAAGCGCAGATCATGCCGGCGCTGCTGGGCTGGGTGAAGGCCTTCCCGGAGCCCAAGAGCTATAATCTGTCGATCGAGCTGGTGAAGCAGCGCGCCGGCAACATGGACAACAACATGCTGCTGGATTGGGGCCGCCTGATGTGGGCTGCCGGCGCCATGACCACCGGCAACAATTATCTGGAATATGCTGATGCCGCCATCGAACGCGGCATGCCCAACGAAGCCGACATGGTGCTGAAGGAAGCCATCACCAAGAAGCTGATCGATCCGGGCAAGCAGAATATCGGTGAAATCGTGCGCCTCGCAGCGTCGAAGAACACCGAGACCAAGGCAGCGCTGCCCGGCTTAGAAAAGGAAGCCAAGGCAAGCCCGCGCATCGCGCTGGTGGTGGCCGATACGCTGGCCAATCTGGGCCAGCATGAAAAGGCCGTGGGCTTCTACAAGGGCCTGATTGGCAACACGGTTGTCGATCAGGATACCGTGAACCTGCGCATGGGTGCGGCCTTGCTGAAGATGGGTGACAAGGCCGGCGCCAAGGCCGCCTTTGATGCCGTCAAGGCCGGTCCGCGCGCCCAGATCGCGCAATTCTATGGTGTGCTGGCCGGCGCCTGAGCCGGTCTGCCTGCATCTGAATGACGGGAGCGCGCTGTGGCAACGCAGCGCGCTCTTTTCATGTGCGGCCTTCACCCCTATGGAAGCCAACCGCCGCAGCCACAGGAGTCGCCCATCATGTCATCCCGGATCAAGGAACCCCGCCTGGGCCTTACCTTCGATGACGTGCTGCTGGTGCCGGCCGCATCCGCCGTGTTGCCCGGCATGGCCGATACTTCGACACGGGTGACCAAGGGCATAAGGCTCAACATCCCGGTGCTTTCCGCCGCGATGGACACAGTGACCGAAGCCGACATGGCGATCACCATGGCGCAGCTGGGCGGCATCGGCGTGTTGCACCGCAATCTCACCGTGGAGGAACAGGCGCTGGCTGTGCGCCAGGTGAAGCGCTTTGAAAGCGGCATGGTGGTCAACCCGATCACGCTCACCCCGGATCAGACGCTGGCTGATGCCCGCGCGCTGATGGCGAGCCACGGCATTTCGGGCTTTCCGGTGGTGGAGAAAGTCGGCCCCGGTGGCGCCCCCGGCCGTCTTGTCGGCATCGTCACCAACCGCGATCTGCGCTTTGCTGAAAATGACGCGCAGCCGATCGCCGAGCTGATGACGAAGGAAAATCTTGTCACCGTGCGCCCGGGTGTGACCGAATCCGAATGCCGCCGCCTGCTGCACAACCGCCGCATCGAGAAGCTGATCGTGGTGGATGATGATGGCCACTGCATCGGCCTGATCACCATGAAGGACATCGTGCGCGCGGTGAACCACCCCAACGCCACCAAGGATGAAGCCGGCCGCCTGCGCGTTGCCGCTGCCACCACCGTGGGCGATACGGGCTTTGAACGCACTGAGGCGCTGCTGGATGCCGAGTGTGACCTGATCATCGTTGATACCGCCCACGGCCACAGCGACCGCGTTGCCGAAGCGGTGGTGCGCATCAAGAAGCACAGCAATAGCGCCCAGGTGATTGCCGGCAACGTGGCGACCGCTGCCGCCGCCATGGCCCTGATCGATGCCGGCGCCGATGGCATCAAGGTGGGCATCGGGCCGGGTTCGATCTGCACCACGCGCGTTGTCGCCGGCGTGGGCGTGCCGCAATTGACCGCGGTGATGGACACCGCCGAAGCCGCCTGGAAACTGGGCATTCCGGTGATCGCCGATGGCGGCCTGCGCACCAGTGGCGACGTGGCCAAGGCGCTCGCCGCCGGTGCCAGCGCCGTGATGGTGGGCAGCCTGCTCGCCGGTACAGAGGAAGCGCCGGGCGAGACGTTCCTGTGGCAGGGCCGCACCTACAAGAGCTATCGCGGCATGGGCAGCGTGGGCGCCATGGCGCGCGGCAGTGCCGATCGCTATTTCCAGCAGGACATCAAGGATCAGCTGAAGCTGGTGCCGGAAGGCATTGAAGGCCAGGTGCCCTACAAGGGCCCGGCTGCCAATGTGCTGCATCAACTGGTGGGCGGGGTGAAGGCGGCGATGGGCTACACCGGCTCTGCCACGCTGGAACAGTTCCGGGAACGGGCGGAGTTCATCCGCATCACCAATGCCGGCCTGAAGGAAAGCCACGTGCACGACGTGACCATTACGCGCGAAGCCCCCAACTATCCGACAGGCGGATGATCTCCGCCGCACGGCTTCAGGCCGCCATCGAGATATTGGATCAGGTGATCACCGCCGCGCGCGATGGCGGGGCCGCAGCCGACACGATCATCCAGCGTTATTTCTCCACCCGCCGCTATGCCGGTTCCAAGGATCGGCGCGCGGTGCGTGATCTGGTGTTCGCCGTCATCCGTTCAATGGGTGAGCGCCCGGTTTCGGGCCGCGCCGCGGTGATCGGCCATGCCCGCCCCCATGATCCTGAGTTGCTGGCGTTGTTTGGCGCGTCCGGCCATGCGCCGCCGGCACTGGTGCATGGTGAACCAGCTGCGACGCCTGGCCTGGCCCCATCCTGGCTGGAGCGTATGTTGATCGAGCGGTTTGGCGATGATGCGGAACGGCAGGTGACGGCGCTGCTGGACCGGGCGCCGCTGGATGTGCGGGTGAACGCGATGCGGGCCAATCGCGATGCGGTGCTGGCCAATCATCCCGATTGGGAATTGCTGCCGAACACCGCGCACGGCGTGCGGTTGCCATCGGGCACCAACGTCGAAGCGCTGCCGGAATTTGGCGAAGGCCTCATCGAAGTGCAGGACGCCGGCAGCCAGATCGCGGCCGCCACGCTGGCGGCGCATGCCGGCGAAACGGTTGTGGACCTGTGCGCCGGCGCCGGCGGCAAGTCTCTGGCGCTGGCGGCCGATATGGCCGGAGAAGGTCGGCTGATCGCCTGTGATACCGATCGCGCCCGGCTGAGCCAGCTGTCGCCGCGGGCAACACGGGCCGGCGCGGCGGTGGAAACGCGGCTGCTCAATCCCGGCGGCGAAGCGCAGGCGCTGGCCGATCTGATGGGCAGTTGCGATGCCGTGCTGATCGATGCACCCTGTTCGGGCAGCGGCACCTGGCGGCGCAACCCGGAAAGCCGCTGGCGGCTGAATCTGGCGCGACTGGAACGGCTTGTGGCGACGCAGGTCATGCTGATCGAACTGGCCACGCTGCTGCTCAAGCCCGGCGGGCGGATTGTCTATATCGTCTGTTCGCTGCTGCCGGCCGAAGGCGAAGCGCAGTTGGCCGCCACACCGAACTTGGGACCTTGGCAGAGCCGTATACTGACCCCGGCCGATGATGGGTGCGACGGTTTTTTCATCGCGCAGTCATCCCGGCTTTGATAAAAGCGACGCCAGGGAGACATTTGATGCGTTTCACGTTCCTGCTGCCGCTGGCCCTGCTGGCCACAACTGCCGCCGCTGCACCCGGCCGCGACGACCAGTTGAAGCCGGTTTCGCTCCAGATGGCTGCCGCCGGACAGGCCGCGCTGGACGCCGGCAAGCCACAGGACGCCATCGACAGTTTCGAAGCCGCGCTGGCCAGTGATCCGCGCAATGTCGCGGCGTTTGCCGGCATTGCCGCCGCCTATGAAAAGCTTGGCCTGCCCGGCAAGGCGGTGAAATATTATCGCGACGCGTTGGCGCTGAACCCGTCGGATATTGCCACCCTGGAAGGCCAGGGCCGGGCGCTGGTGGCGCGCGGCGCGACGGCGCGGGCCCAAATCAACCTCGCCCTCATCAAGGCGCTGTGCAAGGCCGATTGCGGTGCCGCGACACGCCTGGAAGGCGTGATCGCCAAGGCGAGCGCCCAGGCCAGCGTGGCGCCGGTGAAGGCGAAGACGACGAAGGAGTGAGGGGACTGCCTGCGGTGCGGGCTTAACCCAACCGTGCTGCCGCCTTGGCAAAGGCCTCCACCGGCACGGTTTCCGCCCGCGCTTCGGGCTTGATGCCTTCAGCTTCCATCGCCTCAAGTGCGCCGGGCAGGCCGCGCAGGCTGGCGCGCAGCATCTTGCGGCGCTGGCCGAAGGCTGCGGCCGTCAGCGCGGCAAGGCGGGCCGGGGTGGCGGTGCTTAGCGGCGTTGTGGGCACGAGATGGACCACGGCGGATTCGACCTTGGGCGCCGGCACGAAGGCGCGAGCCGGAAGGGTGAGCGCGATCTTTGGCGTAGAACGCCACTGCGCCAGCACGGCGAGCCGGCCATAGGCATCATCACCTGGGCTCGCGATGATGCGCTGGGCGACTTCCTTCTGGAACATCAGGGTCAGGCTGGCCCACCATGGCGGCCATTGTGGGCTTTCCAGCCAGCCGGTGAACAGGGCAGTGCCGATATTGTAGGGCAGGTTGGCCACAATATGGGCGCCGTCCCCGGCCAGCGCGCGCGGATCGACGGCCATGGCATCGCCGCCGATCACGGTGAGGCGGCCATCGGCGGCGGCGGCAAGTTCGGCCAGCGCGGGCAGGGCGCGGTCATCACGCTCAACCGCAAACACCTGCGCACCGGTGCGAAGCAGAGCGCGGGTAAGGCCGCCGGGGCCGGGGCCGACTTCGTAAACGCGTGACACCGGCCCGAGTCCGGGAATGCGGGCGATTCGATCGAGCAGATTGGTATCGGTGAGGAAATTCTGGCCAAGCGATTTCCTGGCATTGAGCCCGTGCCGGGCAATGACCTCGCGCAGCGGCGGCAGTGTGGGCAACGACATGGCTCAGCCGGCGGCGCGGCGGGCGGCGCACTCACCGGCCATGCGGATGGCGGCGATCATGGCGCTGGGGGTGGCCAGCCCCTTGCCGGCGATATCGAAGGCGGTGCCATGATCGGGCGAGGTGCGCACGATCGGCAGGCCAAGCGTGACGTTGACACCATCATCGAAATGCAGCGCCTTCAACGGGATCAGCGCCTGATCATGATACATGCACAGCGCCACGTCGAACCGGGCGCGAGCATGCGCGTGGAACATCGTATCGGCGGGCAGGGGCCCGATCACGTCGATACCCTCGGCGCGCAGGGCCTCGATAGCCGGGCGTATGATCTCCACCTCCTCGCGGCCCAGCGTGCCCTGTTCGCCGGCATGCGGGTTGAGGCCGGCGATGGCCAGGCGCGGGTTTTCGATGCCGTAATCGCGGATCAGCGCCCGGGCGGTGATGCGGGCGCGGGTGATGATCAGATCGGCGGTGACCAACCGCGGCACCTCGGCCAGCGGCACGTGCACGGTGAGCGGAACGGTGCGCAAGGACGGCCCGGCCAGCATCATCACCGCATTGGCCGGCGCGATGCCGCAGCGTTCGGCAACAAATTCGGTCTGGCCCGGGTAGGTGAAGCCGATGGCGAACAATTGCGCCTTTGACACCGGCCCGGTGACCAGCGCCGATGCCATGCCCTGGCGGGTGATGCCGGCGGCCAGTTCCAGGCTGTCCAGCGCGCAGCGGGCGCCGGCCAGATTGGGTTCGCCGGGCACGATCTCGCCGGGATCATCAACCTGAATCAGAGGCAGTGCGCCATTGAAGGCAGCGGCGGCGGCAGCCGGATCAGACAGCACGGCAATCGGCCCATCCCACACGGCGCGGATCGAACATGCGTCACCAATGGCAAGGAATGGCGGCAGCCCGGCGGCGACCCGTTGTTCCCAGGCGCCGGCGATAATTTCCGGGCCAATGCCGGCCGGATCGCCGATCGAAACGGCCAATGGCGCCGGGATTGGTGCCATCAACGATAGTCGACGATGGCGTCGCGCCGCAGATCGCGCAGGTAACGGCGGGCGCGCATGTTCACGCGCTCATCGTTCATCTGGGCGTAGATTTCCTCGAAATTGGGTGCCTTGGCCTGCACCTGGCTGTCGTCGCGGCCGCACAGCACCAGCACGCGCAGGCCTTCTTCGGCCGAACCGAAGGCCGGGGTGGCTTCGCCGATCGACATGCGGCCCAAAATGGCCTGCAACTGCGCCGGCAGATCCTTCATGCGCACCGCATCGTTGAAAGCGACTTCGCCGCCCACCTTTTGCGCCAGCGCCTCGACACCGCCACAACCGCCCGTGTTCTGGCTGAGCCTGCCGATTTCCTCCACCTTGGCGCGGGCCTGGGCTTCAGTGGTATCGGCCTTCAACGGGATGGTGAGCTGTTTCAGACTGAGCTGCGCCATCAAGGGATCGGCAGCCAGCACCTGGCGCTTTTCGATCAGCGCCATGATGGCGACACCGCCCGTTACCGGGATGGCATCGGTGACCTGGCCCGGCTCCAGCGCTGCCACGGTGGTCGAAACGGCGCTGTTCAGCTGCTCGCCGCGCACCCAGCCCAGATCGCCGCCAAGGCCGGCCGAGGAGGCTTCGGAAAACTGGCGGGCATAGGCGACAAAGCTCGCCCCGCCGCGCACCTGGCCAACGATGCGCGAAGCATCCTGCATCACCGCATCAAGCGTCTCCGGCGTGGCCGACAGGAAAATTTCGCCAACATGAAATTCGTCTTTACCTTTGGCGGCGTTCAGCTTGTCGATCACCTGCTGGACTTCATCGTCACCGACATTGACCATCGGTTCGACCTTGCGGCGCAGCACCCGGCTCCACGCCATTTCGGCGCGGATCTGGGCCTTCAGGCTGTTTGACGAAGAGCTATTGCCTTTCAGGTAGATTTCGAACTGTGCCGGCGTGCGCTTGAAATTCTGGGCAATGCGCTCGAACGAGCGGGTGACATCCGCTTCATTGATGCGGATGTCGTTTTCGGCGGCTTCCTGCAGTTGCAGTTTTTCATCGATCAGGTTGCGGATGATCTGCAGGCGCAGGCGCTGCTTTTCTTCATCAGCAACCCGGCCGCCATTGGCTGCCAGCACCAGACCGAGGCGTTGATCGATATCGGTGTCGGTGATCACATCGCCATTGACGATGGCCTGGGCCTTGCGCAGCGTCGGATCGACATCGCCCAAGACCACCATTTCGGGCAGATCATTGGCTGAAAACGTGCGGGGCGCGGCCTGGGCCAGCAGGCTGGCGTTGCCGGCGGGCACCACCATGGCCCCAGCCACGGCAAACCCCAGCAGTCCGTTCAGAAATTTGACCTTCATTCACATGCTCCGAAGCGCCGCAGCGCATCCCCGAGCTTTGCCCTTAGCGCAAGGGCAGCGATCGGGGAAAGCGCTTGTTTGGGCCAGACCGGGCCGCAATGGCGGCCGCCGCCTGAACGGCCGCTGAAAACATCATTGACCCAGCGTCTTGAAGGCGATGGTGATCTGGAAATTGTTGCCGGGGCGGAAATCGCGGTCACCCACATAGTCGCGGCGCCAGCCGATGCCGAAGCGAAAACATTCATCCTCATACTGGATGTCAACCCGGTGGCGGATACCGCGGAAGCCATCACCATTGGCCAACGGGTTTTCCGCCTTGGTGGTGAGATCGATGATGGCATTGCCGAACAGCGCCCAATAGCGTGCGATGGCCACGCGCCCGGCAACGCGCAATTCCTGCCGGTCTTCCAGATCTTCCAGCGTGACGTTGCGGTTGAGGCGAATATAGGCCGCCGACACATAGGAACGCCGGCCGCCAAGCGTGAGATCGATTTCATTGCGGCGAACAGCGAAATTATCCTTGTCGAGCCGAAAGCGGTGGGTCAGTTCCACCAGCCGGCCGATCTTCAGGCTGGTGCGGCCCACCACGTCGGAAACGCGGCCGCGAAAGCCGGTGCCATCGGCAAACTCGCTGCCATCACCGTTCAAGCGCAGCGACTGGCCGATTTCGGCACGCAGCTGCCAGCCGGGCCGATCAAGTGTATATTCGGCGCCATAGGTGAGGCGGCTGCCGCTTTCGACGCGATCAAGGCCCGGCGTGCGGTTCAGATCGAACAGCGACACGTCTTCCAGTTCAAAGGCGCGGGCATCTTCGTTGGCGAAGCCGGCATTGGCGATGCGCGGCGCCGCCACCAGCTGAACCCGCGGGCTGATCACCTGCTCGCCGCCAAAGGCCGGGCCGGCAAACGGCCAGCTGACATCAACCGCCGCCAGCGCCACAGCGCGCCCACGCCAGCCATCACGGCCGGCATAATCGGGGAAGGTGGCCAGTTCCGAATTGCGCACATCATAAAGATCACCGCGCACCAGGCCGGTAAAACCGATGCGCTGACCCATCTGCGTGTAGAAGTTGCGATCCCAGCGGCCCCAGCTGACGGCGCGGAACATGTCTTGCCCGCTGCTGCGGGTGAGCAGCAGCGAATTGGCGCCCAGCCGCACCTTGCCGCCAGCCACATTCCAATCGGGCCGCCAGTCATAATCGATCAACGGCAGCGCCAGCGGGATCTCGCCGCCGCGATCGGTGGCGCGCAGCCCCTGGAAATACCAGGCTGAAATCGACAGCCAGCTTTCATCGGTGACGCGTTCCAGCGCATAGGACGAGCGCAGCGTATCATCGAAACCCAGGCCATAACGGCGGTTGAACGTGTCGTCCGTCGTCAGGCGAACCGAGAACACTGATCGCCATTTGCTGTCGTGCTGCAACCGGCCCTTCACGCCCAGATAGCCGCGGAAGCGTTCGCCCTGGTCCACTTCCGTCACGCCATCGGCAGCCAGATCAAAGCGGCGCGAGAAGGTGAACATGCCATCGACCTGGATTGGGCCGTCCTTCAACAGCCGCCGCGCCTGAAAGGCCAGCGCCGGATTGGTGGCGGTATAAAGCCGGGGGGTGATGGTGAAATCCTGATCCGGCCCGGTGGCGAAGTGGATCGGCGCCGAAACGCCCACGCCCAGCTGCCGCTGGATTTCCACTGCCGGCACCAGCACTCCGCCGGCGCGCGGGGAATCACCATCAGGATGCGACAGGCTGGGCAGCCAGATCATCGGCACGCCAAACATTTCCAGGCTGGCATCGCGATAGGAAATGCGGTGACGGCTTTCGTCATAAACGATTCTAACTGCCTTGATCTTCCACACCGGCGCCTGCGGGCAGCCTTCGCTGTCCACCACGGCGCAGGGGGAATAGACGGCGCGATCCATCGTGTAACGGCGGTCGCTGCGCGTTGCGGCCTTTGCCCCCAGCCGGCCGCCATCGTTCAGCACCAGCAGCATGTTGGCGATGGCGCCATCCTTCAGGCTGTCGGAAAGCGTAATGCGGTCACCCAGCGCCTGGTTGCCGGCAGGACCGGTGATCTGCACATTGCCGATCGCCACCACTTCGCCGGCCTTGCTGTCGGACCCGCGGGCATATTCCACGCGATCGGCCAGCAGCGCATAGCCATCGCGCGACACCTTCACCCGGCCGCTGGCGACCACCAGCTGGCGTTCTTCATCATAACTCAGCTGATCGGCTTCGAAATCCACCACATCGCCGGGCGCCGGGAGGTTGGCGCGGCGCGGCGGCGCATCGGGATCGCGGTTGACTGGATCCTTGTTGCCCAACAAGGCCGGAGACATGCGCTGCGCCAGCGCCGGGGCCGGCAGCATCGCAAGGCCAGCTGTCGCCAGCAGCAGGCTGGCGCGCACGGCAGGCCAGCAGGGGGCGGGCAGGGTGGTGGAAGCGGGCACATCCGGTCGATAGCCGGGCCATGCCGGGCCTGCAACCATCTGCTTGGCGAAGGCGTAGGGCGCGCCTAATCAGAACGCCTGTTCGAATCGAAAGGGATTTTCATGCTCGCCATTTCCTATCCGGCCACCGTAGCCGAACCGGTCGCTGCGCTCGTGGTGTTTGCCGGCCCGGATGGTGCGCTCAGCGCCGGGGCCAAGGCGGCCGATGGCGCTGCGAAGGGGGCGGTGCAGTCGGCGGTCAAGGCCGCGCGCTTTGAGGGCGGGGTGGGTGAAATTGTCGAGTTGCTGGCCCCGGCCGGTTTGTCGCATGGGCGGCTGCTGTTGGTGGGCACTGGCCCCACCGACAAGATCGATACCGGCGTCGCTGAACGCATCGGCGGCGCCATCGCCGCCCGCCTGCTGCTAAGCGGCGAGACAACCGTGAGCGTGGACGTTGCCGGCGTGCTGGCCGGCGATCTGGCGGCGCACCTGGCCCACGGCGCGGTGCTGCGCTCGTGGCGTTTTGATCAATACCGCACCACGCAGAAGGACAAGCAGAAGCCGACGCTGACCAGCCTGGCCATTGTTGGCGCGGGCGACGTGACCGCGCACGACAGGCTTATGGCGATTGCCGGCGGTGTGGCGCGCACGCGCACGCTGGTTTCCGAGCCGCCGAACGTGATCTATCCGGAAAGCTTCGTCGAAAGCGCCCGTGATCTGGCCGCGCTGGGCGTGGAACTCACCATTCTCGACGATGCCGACATGAAGAAGCTCGGCATGGGCGCTCTGCTTGGCGTGGCGCAGGGTTCGGTGCGGCCGGCGCGCATTCTGGCGATGCGCTGGAACGGCACCGGCCGTGATGACGTGAAGCCGGTGTGCCTGGTTGGCAAGGGCGTCACCTTCGATACCGGCGGCATCAGCCTGAAGCAGCCGGCGGGCATGGAAGACATGAAGTGGGACATGGGCGGCGCCGGCGCCGTCACCGGCGCGATGCACGCGCTTGCTGCCCGCAAGTCAAAGGCGCACGTGGTCGGCGTCGTTGGCCTGGTGGAGAACATGCCCGACGGCAATGCCCAGCGCCCCGGTGACGTGGTGAAAACGATGAACGGCCAGACGGTGGAAGTGATCAACACCGATGCCGAAGGCCGGCTGGTGCTGTGCGATGCCATCTGGTGGGCGCAGGAAACGTTCGGGCCGGACGTGGTTGTCGATCTCGCCACGCTCACCGGCGCGATCATCATCAGCCTGGGCAATGAACATGCTGGCATGTTCTGCAACGATGATGGCCTGGCCAAGCAGTTGAAGACGGCGGGCAATACCGTGGGCGAGAAGCTGTGGCGGATGCCGATTGGCGATGCCTATGACAAATTGATCGACAGCGACATTGCCGACATCAAGAACGTCGGCCCGCGCGAAGGCGGCTCGATCACCGCGGCGCAGTTCATCGGCCGCTTCATCAAGCCCGGCGTGAAGTGGGCGCACCTGGATGTGGCCGGCACCGTGTGGGCCAACAAGCCCGGCGCGCTTTTCGACAAGGGCGCCACCGGTTACGGCGTGCGGCTGCTCGATCGTTTCGTGGCGGACAATTTCGAAGGCTGATTGGCGGCCTCACGGCTTGCAATCGGGGGGCGCGGCCTGTAGGGGGCCGCGCATCCTTCATCCCGCACTGCAACACAGGAATTTTCCATGGCGATCACGCGCACCTTCTCGATCATCAAGCCCGATGCAACCCGTCGCAACATCACCGGCAAGGTGAACACGATGATCGAAGGCGCCGGCCTGCGCATCGTGGCGCAAAAGCGCCTGCACCTGACCCAGGCCCAGGCCGAAGGCTTCTACGCCGTCCACCGCGAGCGCGGCTTCTTCGGTGAACTGGTCGTCTTCATGATCAGCGGCCCGGTCGTCGTTCAGGTGCTGGAAGGCGAAGACGCCGTTCCGGCCTATCGCGCCATCATGGGCGCCACCAACCCGGCCAACGCCGATGCCGGCACCATCCGCAAGGAACTGGCCGAATCGATCGAAGCCAACACCGTGCACGGTTCGGACAGCGACGAGAACGCCGCGATCGAGATCGCCTACTTCTTCGCGCAGACGGAAATCGTTGGCTGAACTGATCAGCCTTGAGATTCGAAAGGGCCGCAGCGATGCTGCGGCCCTTTTTTTGCTTCAGCCCGATTTGACTTCAATTGCAGGCGTCACCGCAGGCTCACCGGTCGATCCAGCGGATTCAGGAAATCAAAAAGGCTGCGAGGGATTTTGCGTCTGTCGCACAATGGCCACCATAGATCGGATGCCATTCCGTCTTGACGCCGCGCTTCATGGCGCGTTGGGCCAGAATCTGCGTGCCTTCGAAGTTGCCATAGGCATCATACAGGCCGTTTGACAGGTAAATGGCGGGCGACGTCGGCCTAGCCCTTTCGATCAAGGCCAGCGGCGATGCCGCCTGCCATTCGCGGTCATTGGAAAAATATCGGCGGGACAGCATCCAGATGCCGAAGGCAATGCTGGGATCAGCGCCGGTTCGTTGCAGTGCAGCCTCCATCTCGCCCACCGGGGCAAAGGGCGACAGCTGATAGACGCCAGGGCAAAGCGCAGCGACTTTCGCGAAGTGACCGGGATGGGAAAGCCCGGCAATCAGCACATTGAGCCCGCCCATCGACTCGCCCAGCAGCAGCCGGCGGCGCGGCTGGCCAGTTTGTCGTTCCAGCGATGGAAGCCGTCGCATCAGATCATCGAGCAGGCCGCTCTGTTCGGCCGTACCCTTGGCGGTAAGCAGCCACGTCGAGCCGTACGAGAGTGAAATCACGATTGGCGGCAAGGCGCTGCTTTTCTGCCATTCGGACTGGACCATGGCAGTATAATAGCTGTTGTCGTTCCAGCTGGTTTCATCAAGATTGCGACCGTGAAGATGGTAGAGCACGTCACCATTTGTGCCCGCCCTGTTTCTGTAGATGCAGTAGCGCAGGGCGCCATCGTTGCCACAGCTTGACGCAGCGGGCGTGTAGGCGACCTCCTGAACACCGCGCGGACGACCAATCCAGCTCCATCCCCACCAAAATGCAAGCAGCAGCGTAATCATGACCAGCAGCAGACGCGGTTTGTGGATCCTTATCGACACCAAGCCCATCGCAAGATCCTCGCGTTGCTGTTGATCAAATCGGCAGCATTGCCAGCCGCTTGGGCGCACACTGGCGTCACGCTGCGCTCAGCATCGCCTCGATCATTGAGCTGCTGCCGGTTTGATGGACACGAGGTTAGGCTACATTAGCCTGCCGCTCGAAGTCGATGGGGCTGAGATACCCCAAGGTCGAGTGCCTGCGTGTGGGATTGTAGAAGCGTTCGATGTAATCGAACACCTCGGCCTTTGCCTGAT
>NZ_CAMCWT010000047.1:0-20018 GCF_945882885.1 Sandarakinorhabdus limnophila DSM 17366 | reverse complement strand
CCGGCCTGGCCCTGATCCGCGCCGCCGAGCAGGTGACGGAGAGCAACAATTTCTCCAGCGCGCATGCAACCTTTCTCACGCCCGAACAGCAGATCATGTTCCGCGATGCCGGCTGGCTGATCCGCACCGGCGAGCAGTTCCACTGGCAGAATGAGAATTATCGCGACTTCCAGGACTTCCTTGGCGCCCTCTCCTCCTCGCGCCGCAAGATGATCCGCAAGGAGCGTGAGCGCGCGCTGGCCGGCCTGGAGATCGTGCATCTCACCGGCAACGCCATCACGGAAGGCCATTGGGATGCCTTCTGGACGTTCTATCAGGACACCGGCGCCCGCAAATGGGGCCAGCCCTACCTGAAACGCAGTTTCTTCAGCCTCATCGGCGAGGCAATGGGCAGCCGCGTGCTGCTGATGCTGGCGCTGCGGGGTGGCAAACCCGTCGCCGGCGCACTCAACTTCATCGGCGATGAGTGCCTCTACGGCCGTTACTGGGGCTGCACCGAAGAGGTGCCCTTCCTGCATTTCGAGCTGTGCTATTATCAGGCCATCGAATGGGCCATTGCCAATGGCCGCGCCCGGGTTGAGGCCGGCGCGCAAGGGCAGCACAAGCTGGCGCGCGGCTATCGGCCCACGCCAGTGATCTCTGCGCATTACATCCCCAACCCCGGATTCCGGCAGGCCGTGGCCGATTATCTCGCCCGCGAAACCCAGGCGGTGATCGAGGAAATCGAATATCTGGATCAACATGGCCCGTACAGGCAGCCGCAAGCCTGATCCGTGCTAGGGTAACTCATGCGACTCATGCTTCTGCTTGCCGTGCTGGCCACCCCCGCTGCTGCCACCGAGGTGGTTCGCCTGTCTGACGCGCAGCGCGAGGCGGCAATCGCGGCGGCGGCCAATGGCCCCGAACGAACCCCGGTCCTCACCCCTGAACAGGCCAAGCGGCAATCGGTGCTCGATCGCTCACTTTATCCGGAATTTTATCAGGATGGCGGCGGCGCCGTACTGGATCGCAAGGTGCATGGCGAAATGAGCATGTTTGCCGGCAGCGGCGGCACCTTCGGCGTGAGCGGTACCGCAATGGTGCCGGTGGGTGAAACCGGCACTGCTGCGCTTTCAGTGATGCAGGGCACCAGCCGCTGGGGCGGGATTTCGGGTTTCGGGTTCGGCTACACCAGCGGTGATGCGCAGAACAATATGATCATCGGCAACAGTTTCGGCGGCTATGGCGGCCATGGCGGCTATGGTGCCTTTGGCGGCCCCTGGACCACCCCTTATGTTCAGGCCTGGCAGCCCGCCCTGCGGATGCGGCGGCGCTAAATCGGCTGCCCTGCGGCATCGATCCACAGATCATCCGGCAACGTCCGCACCCGCAAGCAGCGGCGGCCGTCTTCGGTGTAGGTGATGATATCGGTGGGCGCACGCGTGCCCACCACCAGCAGGCGCGCCGGCTGATCGCTCGCATTTTCAAGATGATGCCCGGCGGCCACCCCGGCCGCAAAGGTCGCGGCATCGCCGGGCTGCATCGGCGTAACCACCCCGCCTTCGTGCAGCATCAAATGGCCGTCGAGCAGCAACAGCATCTCGTCTTCATGGGCATGCCAGTGGTTGCGTGACGTGGATGCCCCCGGCGGGATGGTCTGAATGAGCGCGCCGAGCTGTTCGAGCCCATCTGGCCCGCTGATCCACTGCGACCGGATGGTGCCGCCGGGCGCATCCTCATTCTCGGTTAGCATCGCGTCCGGCCTGATCAGCGGCATGGGTCAATCCCTCAGTGCAGGGCAATATTGTCGATCAGCCACATTGTGCCGATCACGCCGGCCACCATCAGCCGTGCACCCGGCGCCGAGGTGCCCAGGCTGTGCAGCGTCTCGCCATCAACAAGTTCCAGATAATCCAGCCGCCTGAAACCGGCAGACTTGACGGTGCGCTGACCGGCGGCCAGCGCTGCAGCCACCGGCATGCCATTCAGGATAGCTTGCCGCGTCGCCTGCAGCGCCTGCGGCAGCACCAGCGCGCGGCTCCGTTCGTCGGCGGAAAGATGGGCGTTGCGGCTGGACAGGGCGAGCCCGTCATCATCCCGCACGATCGCGCAGCCGTGGATTTCCGTGCCGATGTCCAGATCGGCTGCCATGCGCTTGACGATGGCCAGTTGCTGCCAGTCCTTCTCGCCAAACACCGCCGCATCGGCCTGTGCGGCACTCAGCAGCTTCGCCACCACGGTCGCCACGCCGTCGAAATGCCCCGGCCGTACCCGGCCGCACAGCAGATCAGGCAGGCCGCCCACCCGCACGAAGCTGGCAAAGCCCGGCGGATACATGGTGGCGACATCGGGGGCGTAAAGCAGGCTGCACCCTTAGCCCGCCAGCTTCACGGCATCGCCGGCTTCATCACGCGGATAGCGGGCAAGATCCTCGTTCGGCCCGAACTGCTTGGGATTCACGAAGATCGACGCGACCACGACATCGGCCAGTGTGAGGCCTTTCGTCACCAGTGCCAGATGGCCAGCGTGCAGCGCGCCCATTGTCGGCACGAAGGCGACACGCTTGCCCGCGGCCTGCCAGGCCCGCACCTAGGCGCGCAATTCGGCGGGCGTTCGCAGGGTGGGCAGTGTGTTGGTCATGCAATCTTCACCAAGGAGCACCCGCAAGGGGCGTTGACAGGCAGGCGGCGCTGTGGGCGATACGGAACCACAGTGCAAGCCAGAACAAGGGATAATCGTGACTGCTCATGTGATCGTGCTCGCCAATGAAAAGGGCGGCACCGGCAAATCGACCACCGCCGTGCATATCGGCGTTGCTCTGGCACTTGCCGGCAAGCAGACCGCGCTGATCGATCTCGACAGCCGCCAGCGCACCTCCACCCGCTATCTGGAAAACCGCTGGAACCACGCCCAGCGCCACGGCATCACGCTGCCCGGCCCGGCTGCGGTTGTGGTGGCCGATGGCGACGGCGCCGAAGCCGAACTGGCGATGCGCTTCCAGCAGGCGCGCGGCCAAGATTTCATCGTGGTTGATTCGCCCGGCCGCGATTCGGCGCTGGCCCGCGCCGCCATGGCCCATGCCGACACGCTGGTGACACCAATCAACGACAGTTTCGTCGATTTCGATCTGATCGGCGAAGTGGACGGCGACACATTCGAAGTGAAGAAGCCCAGCTTCTATGCCGAAATGGTCTGGGAAGCCCGCACCCGCCGTGCCCGTGAAGAAAGCCGCCCGATGGATTGGGTGGTGCTCAGGAATCGCCTCTCCACGCTTGATGCCCGCAACAAGCAGCGAGTGGGCGCGGCACTGGAAACCCTGTCGAAACGCATTGGTTTCCGCGTGCTGCCCGGCCTTTCGGAGCGCGTGATCTTCCGCGAATTCTTCCCAAGCGGGCTCACCCTGCTTGATCGCGCCGCGCTCACCGATTTCTCACTCTCCCTCGTTGCCGCCCGCAACGAATTGCGCGCCCTCATCGCCGGGCTGAACCTGCCCGGCGGGATCGAGATGGCAGCCTGATGGGCCTTGCCCTGATCGTCGTGCTCGGGCTCGCCTGGTGGCTGTACCAGAAGGGCCGGCTGCTGCCCAATCTGATGCTGTATGGCGGTCTTGGTGTCGCCGGCCTGCTGGCCGTTCGCTTCCTCTCCAGCGGTCGTTTTGTGCCGGCCGCACTGGTTGCGGCGGGCGGCTGGGCGTGGTGGATGTGGAATCAGCAGGGTGGACAGGCCAACGGCGAACTGGCGCAGGCCGCGCAGCTGCTCGGCGTTGCACCCGATGCCCCGTCCGAAACCATCTGGCAGGCGTGGCGCCAGGCGATGACCAGCGCCCACCCCGATGCCGGCGGCACGTCCGAAGCCGCCCAGGCCCTCACCGCCGCACGCGACCTGCTGATCATGGCGGCCGAAAAGCGCCGGGAATCAGCGGACTGAGCGCCTGATGGCCGGCCACAACTTCCATCCCAGCCTGCTGCGCGCCTACGATATTCGCGGCATCGTGGGCGACACCCTGACCGAGGACGACGCCACCGCCGTTGGCCGCAGCTTTGGCACCATGCTACGCCGCGCTGGCGGCCGCACCGTCTGCCTGGGCCGGGATGGCCGCGTGAGCAGCCGCGGCCTGGCCAACGCCGTTGCGGGCGGGTTGATGGCGGCCGGCTGCGATGTGATAGATATCGGCCTCGGCCCCTCGCCGATGCTGTATTTCAGCGTGTTCGAAATGCGCGCCGATGCCGGCCTGATGGTCACTGGCAGCCACAATCCGCCCGATTGGAACGGCATCAAGATGATGCGCAGCAGCGGACCCTTCCATGGTGCCGATATTCAGGCGCTTGGCACCATGGCAGCAGCGGGCGATTGGGAGACTGGCGTCGGTTCAGCCCGCACGGCTGATATCATGGATCGCTATGTCGAAGCGATGCTGGCCGATTTTCGCGGAAGCGCCTTCACCATCGCCTGGGATTGCGGCAACGGCGCCGCCGGCCCGGTGGTCGAACGGCTGACCCGTCTACTGCCCGGCACCCATCATCTGCTGTTCAGCGACGTGGATGGCCGCTTCCCCAATCACCACCCCGATCCCACGGTGGAAGCCAATCTGGCCGATCTGAAACGCGTGGTGCGCGAGCAGGGCTGCGATTTCGGCGTCGCCTTCGATGGCGATGCAGACCGGATCGGCGCGGTCGACGGCCAGGGCCGCGTGGTGTGGGGCGATGAGCTGCTGGCCCTGTTGGCCGAACCGGTGCTGCGTGAACTGCCCGGCAGCACCATCATTGGCGACATCAAGGCCAGCCAGGCCCTGTTCGATCGCATCGCCGCGCTGGGCGGCGTGCCCGACATGTGGAAGGGCGGCCACAGCCTGATGAAGGCCCGCCTGCTGGAACTGAACGCGCCGCTGGCCGGCGAAATGAGCGGCCACATCTTCTTCGCCCACCGCTGGCATGGCGTGGACGATGGCATATTGGCCGCCGTTCGCCTGATCGAGGCGGTGGCGGCACTGGGCGGCTCGCTTACAGCGCTGAAAGACTCGATGCCGGCGATGATCAACACGCCCGAATTCCGCTTCCCCTGCCCCGAAACGCGCAAGTTCGCCGTCGTTGCCGAGGTGCTGGCCCGGCTGAAGGCTGAGGGCGCCCGCGTAAACGAGATCGACGGCGCCCGCGTGATGCGCGCCGATGGCTGGTGGCTGCTGCGCGCGTCCAACACGCAGGACGTGCTCACCGCGCGGGTTGAAGCCAAGGATGCCATCGCCTTGGCCCGGCTGCTGGCCGAACTGAATCAGCAGCTTGCCCTGTCCGGCGTGGAGCCCGTCGCCGCCAGCCACTGACGGAGCGGGGCAACACACCCCTTCCCCCACTGCCGCCAATCACCTAAGCGGCTAAACATGAGCATATGGGCGACTTTGGCCGGCACGGCACTGGGCCTGGTGATCGGCGGCCCCTTGGGGGCGCTGGCCGGCGCGGCGGCGGGCGGTGCCGTGGATGCAATGCGGGCCCGCGCCACCAACCCGGAACGCCGCCGCGTCGCCTTCTCCATCGCCGCCATCGCACTCGCCGCCAAGATGGCCAGCGCCGATGGCAATGCCAGCGCCGCCGAATTCGCCACCTTCCAGCGCCTGTTTCACGTCGATCCAAGCGAAGCCGGCAATGCGCGGCGCTTCTATGATCTGGCCAAGGGATCGATGGCGGGTTTCCAGGCCTATGCCATCCAGGCTGCCGATCTGCTCGGGCAGGGTTCAGCCACGCTTGAGGATCTGCTCGATGCGCTGTGGATGATTGCGGCGGTGGATGGCTTTCACGAAGCCGAACTGGCCTTTCTGGGCGAAGTCGCCACCATCCTGGGCTTTGATGAAGCAGCACAAGCCCGTACCCGCCGCCGCCACCTCGCGCCGGCGGCCGATGATCCGTGGGCAGTTCTGGGCGTGGAACCCGGTGCCGATGCCGCCGCGCTGCGCGCCGCCTATCATGCACTGGTGAAACGCTATCACCCCGATCGCGCGCTGGCTGAAGGCGTGCCGTCCGAATTCATCCGCGTGTCGGAACTCAGAATGGCCGATATCAACGCCGCCTATGACCGGCTGACAGGACGGCGGCGATGAAACCCCTGCATCTTGCCATGATCCTCGCCATCGATGTGGTGTGGGGCTGCAACATCGTTGCCGTGAAGGAAGGCGTGATGAGCGCCGGGCCGTTCACGGCCGTTCTGCTGCGCTATGTCGTCGCCACAGCCGTCTGCCTGCCGTTCCTGCGCTGGCTGCCGGGGCGGATGGGGCTGATCCTGCTGGCCGGTTTTGTGTCCGGAGCGTTGTTCATGTCGCTGGGCGCTGTGAGCTTCGCGCTGGCCGACAATATCTCGGCCCTGTCCATCGTCGGGCAATTGGGCGTGCCGTTCAGCCTGATCCTCGCCGTCATCTTCATGAAGGAGGAAATCCGTTGGCCGCGCATCACCGCCATCGCCATCTGCTTCATGGGAGTGGTGGTGATGGGCTTTGATCCGGCGATCGCCAGTGAACGCATCGGCATCCTGCTCACGGTTGGCGCGGCGCTCAGCTGGGCGGCAGGCAACCTGTTGTTCCGAAAGCTGCAGGGCGTGTCGGTGCTGGTCATCCACGGTTGGCTCGGCATCGTTGCCATTCCGATCATGGCAACGCTGGCCTGGACGTTTGAGCCCGCCAAACTCGCCGCCATCCCCGAACTGCCGCTCAGCACCTGGGGCTGGATCGCCTATTCGGGCCTCATGTCCAGCATTGTCGGCCACGGCGGGATGACCTGGCTGTTCCAGCGTTACCCGGTCGCGGTCGTCTCGCCGCTCACCTTGCCGACGCCGCTGATCTCGGTCGCCATCGCGGTGGCGGTGTATGACACGCCGATCACCGGCCAGATGATGGTGGGCGGGCTCTTGACGCTGGTTGGCGTCGCCATCGTCACCATCCGCACCGCGCAACGCCGCGACAGCGACATGCCGGTGGAGCCAACATGATTCAGCGCGCCAGCCCCAATTTCAACGACCGGCAACTGCCGATCGGCATGGTGGTACTGCACTACACCGGCATGCAGAGCGGCGCCGAAGCCATCTACTGGCTGGCCAACCCGCAGTCCGGCGTTTCCGCCCATTATGTCGTCGCCGAAGACGGTACGGTGCTGAAAATGGTGGATGAGTCCAAGCGCGCCTGGCACGCCGGCCGCAGCTGGTGGCGCGGCGTGACGGACGTGAACAGCGCCAGCATCGGCATCGAGATCGTCAACCCCGGCCACGAATTCGGCTATGTCCCCTTCCCCACCACGCAGATAGACGCGGTGCACGCGCTGGTCGCCGAAATCTGCGCCCGCCACGCCATCTTGCCCGCCAATGTGGTGGGCCACAGCGACATCGCCCCCACCCGCAAGGAAGACCCCGGCGAATTGTTCGACTGGCCCCGCCTCGCCCGCGCCGGCCTTGCTGCCGCGCCAAAGCCCTGCATGGACCCGAACTGGGCCGACATGGGCTTCATGGCCGCGCTCGGCCGTTATGGCTATGATGTGTTTGCACCGCTTGAGGCCGTCATCGCCTTCCAGCGCCACCACCGCCCGGCGCGGTTCGACGGCATGATCGATGCGGAAACACGCACGATCCTGCGCGGGCTGCTGCTGGCGGAAGGGCTGTAAAAAAGCGGCCAGTGCCCGAGGGAGCACCGGCCGTGAGAGTTCCGCCGATGGTCCAACAGGGGGAAGGCCACCGTATTTGCGGGCGCTGGCAGGGCTGCCAGCCAGCGGGCCGGTGAAATTAGAGGCCGGCCCGATGCGTAAGTTATGCAGTCAGCGCACCAACATTGCAAGTCTGTAATGTTGATCTGCGCCGATTTTCACACTGCGCCAGGCTTGCGCGCGCCCAGCGGCAGATCATGGCCGCCAAAGTCCAGGGTGGACTTGGAAATCACGCTGCCCAGCGCATCGACGATCAGGCGCAGGCGGCGCTTGTCGGTGGCGAAGGTGAAACGGAAGGTGCCGAAATCCTCATCCACGCCGGCTTCCACCCACGAGGTGATGAGGCGGCCAGCCAGCATCGGCTGCACCTGCTCGGGCTGAAGCTTCAACCCCTCGGCGATGGTTTCCGCCGAGACGGTGAAACTCTCACAACTGCCTTCGATCTCGATCATGCCGCTGCCTGTGGCGCGAATCGCCGCGTCATGGCAATGGCAAAGCGCGACCACGTCGTTGGGCGACCGCGTCAGGTGCAAATCTGCCGAGGAAAGTCCGGGCTCCACGGAACGCGGTGCCGGGTAACACCCGGCGGTTCGGGGAAACCCGGATCAGGGACAGTGCCACAGAGAAGAGACCGCCGATGGCTCTGGCAACAGAGGACAGGCAAGGGTGAAACGGTGCGGCAAGAGCGCACCGCGCGATGGGCAACCAAAGCGGCACGGCAAACCCCACCGGGAGCAAGACCGAATAGGGATGGCGCGCATGTTTCGGCATGCAGGGCAGGAACCGGCCCAGTCATCCGGGTTGGTTGCTGGAGGCGGCGGGTAACCGCCGTCCGAGAGGAATGGTCGCCCAGGGGTGCAAACCCTGGACAGAACCCGGCTTACAGGCGACGTGGTCCTTTCTGCCCGCAACGCGCAAGCGTTGCGGGCAGATGCTTCATGGGCCGCATCCATCAGCCGCTCCGCAGCAATGCCACCCCCGCGTCGCGCTCGAACAGATACAACAGCACCCGCGCCGCCTGCCCCCGCGCCCCATCCAACCCGCCATCGCGATCAAGCAGCAACCGCCCATCGTCGCGCGCCATGGTGACAAACTTCTGCACGCGTTCGGGATCGGCAAAACGAAACGCCTCCTCCCCCGATTGCCGCGTGCCCAATATCTCGCCGGCGCCGCGCAGGCGCAGATCCTCCTCGGCAATCCGGAAGCCATCGTTGGTTTCGCGCATCAGCTTCAGCCGGCTGCGTGCGGTCTCCGAAAGCTCCTCGCCGCGCAGCAGCATGCACACGCTCTGCCCACTGCCGCGCCCAACACGCCCGCGCAACTGGTGCAACTGCGCCAGGCCAAACCGCTCCGCTGCCTCGATGATCATCAGCGTGGCATTGGGCACATCCACCCCCACCTCGATCACCGTCGTCGCCACCAGCACGGCCAGCCGCCCGGCAGCGAAATCGGCCATCACAGCATCCTTGTCTGGCCCCTTCATCTTGCCGTGGACAAGGCCAACACGCCCTTCCCCCAGCCGCCCTTTCAGGAACGCCGCGCGGGTGGTCGCTGCAGCTTCGTCCGCATCCTCGGTGCCATCGACAAGCGGACACACCCAATAGGCCTGCCCACCGCCTTCGACATGGCGGGCAAGGCCTGCGGCGACATCCTCGAAGCGGGCGGTCACCCGCGTTTCGATGGGCTGGCGACCGGGCGGGCGCTCGTCGATCTGGCTCTGATCCATTTCGCCAAAGCGCGTGAGCGCAAGGCTGCGCGGAATCGGCGTCGCGGTCATCGCCAGCACGTGCGGCGGCACCCGGCCCTTGTTGGCCAGCATCAACCGCTGGGCAACGCCAAAGCGGTGCTGTTCATCCACCACCACCAGGCCCAGATCATAATAGGCGACCGCTTCCTGGAAGATGGCGTGGGTCCCAACCAGGATATCGATCCGGCCCGCTGCCAGATCAGCGAGCAACGCCTCGCGCGCCTTGCCCTTGTCGCGGCCGGTAAGCAGTTCGATCCGCACCGGCAGACCAGCGGCGACCTTGGTCAATGTCGCATGATGCTGTCGGGCGAGGATTTCTGTCGGCGCCAGCAAGGCCGCCTGCGTTCCCGCTTCCACCGCGGTGAGCATGGCGATCAGGCCGACCATCGTCTTGCCCGAACCCACGTCGCCCTGCAGCAGCCGCAGCATCGGTTGAGCCTGCGCCATGTCGCCGGTGATTTCGCCGATCACGCGATTTTGCGCATTGGTCAGTTGCCACGGCAGGCTGGCGATCAACGGCTGCACCAACCGGCCGTTGCCCGCCAATGCCCGCCCGCGCCGCGCCCGCGTATCGGCCCGCACCAGCAGCAGCGCCAACTGATTGGCCAGCAATTCGTCATAGGCCAGCCGGTCGCGCCCCCCTTCCATGCGGTGCGCGGCGTGGAGCGATTCGGTGAACGATGCCCAACCGTAGCGTTCGATGACACTCGGCTCGATCCACTCGGCCAAAGCCGGAACGCGCGTCAGCGCCTCGCCAACCAACTGCCCCATGCGGCGGTTGGTGACGCCTTCGGTCAGCGGATAGACCGGCTCGCGCAAGCCGGGCGGTGCAGCGCTGTCCATCGCCAGCACTTCCGGATGGGCGATCTGCAGTTTCTGACCGAACCGATCCAGCTTGCCGATCACCCGCTTTTCGACGCCGATCGGCAGCTTGGTCTGCGCCCAGTTGGCGGTCTGGCCAAAGAAGGTCAAGTCCACCCATTGGCCGCCGCGATCCACCGCCGCCACGCGCAACGGGCTGCGCGGGCCGCCGCGCTCGTGGCGGGCCGGCGTCAGCGGCACCACCACCGGCCGGCCAACAAGGCTTTCGTCCAGCGTGTCCACCGCCAGCCGGTCGATCACCATCGTCGGCAGGTGGAACGCCAGGTCGAGCGCCCGCGTGATCTTCAGTCGCGCCAATTGCCGCACCTGCGCCGAACCGACGCCCTTCAGCGCGGCCACTTCGGCGAACAGGGGGTTGAGGATGGCAGGGCGCATGATATGGCACCGTTGATAGCACCGCGCTGGCCGTTTGAAACGCCCGCGCGGCATATCTGTTTGAAGGTGCAGGCGATGAACGACAACGATATCGACCCGTGGGACCTGCGTATCCGCAAGGCCAAGTATCGCGGCTCGCATCGCGGCACCAAGGAATCCGATCTGGTGGTGGGCGGTTTCTTCGACCGCTACCACGCCAGCTGGACCGAAGCCGATCTGGCCTGGTTCGAACAACTGCTGGAGGAACAGGATGTCGATATCCTGGCTTGGGCGTTCGGCACCGCCGCCGTGCCGGCCCGGCTGGACGGCGAGCAGATGCAGCTGCTGAAGAAACTCGATTATGTCGAAGTAACGAAATGATCGATCTGCCGCGCTTCGTCGAAGCCGCGCGGCCGGTGACGCTGGCGCGCTGTGCCGGCGGTTATCTGCCATGGCTGATGGCCGACGTGGCGCGCGCCGCCAAGGGCCGGGCCTGGTTCATTGCGGCTGATGAAGCGCAGGCCCGCAGCGTTGCGGAAGCCGCCGCCTATTTCGCACCCGAAATCGCCATCACCATGCTGCCGGCCTGGGATTGCCTGCCCTATGACCGCGCCTCACCATCGCTGAAGGCCGCCGCCGAACGCGTCGCGGCGCTGGCGGCACTGGCAGAACCACAGCGGGGCGCCGAACTCGTCGTCACCACCGTCAACGCCATCAGCCAGCGCTGCCTGCCCCCCGCCCGCATCGCCAGCCTGTCGGCGCGGCTGAAGCCCGGCAGCCGCATCGATCGCAACAGCCTGGCGCTGAAACTGGCGGCCAATGGCTTTGTGCGTGTCGATACCGTGGTGGAGCCGGGCGAATATGCCCTGCGCGGCGGCCTGGTGGACGTGATGCCATCCGGCGAGGAGTTCGCGCTGCGGCTCGATTTCTTCGGCGACGAGATTGAATCCATTCGCCGTTTCGATCCCGCCACCCAGCGCAGCTTGGGCCCGGCGGACGGCTTTGACCTGCTGCCGGTCTCCGAAGTGCTGCTCGATGCCGACCGCATCCGCGCCTTCCGTTCGGGCTGGCTGGAAAAATTCGGCGCCACCGCCACCGGCGATCCGCTCTACGAAGCCGTCAGCGACGGGCGCCGCCTGGCCGGCATGGAACATTGGCTGCCGCTGTTCGAACCCGATCTCGTCACCCTGTTCGATTGGCTGGCTGCCGATGATGTGGTGGTGCGCGATGCGGGCGCGGACAAGGCCGCGGCTGACCGTTTCGACGCCATCAGCGATTATCACGAGAACCGCGTTTCCGCGTTGAGCCAGAAAAAGGGCAGCTACCGCCCGCTGGCGCCCGCCGCGCTCTACCTGTCGCGCGAGGAGTGGGCCGAGCGGCTCACCGCCCACGCCGTCCACGGCACCAGCTCGCACAGCGTTGCGCCCGGCACCTTGTTCGCTATCGATTGCGACGCCGTTCCGGCGCGCGATTTCGCGCCGGAACGCGTGGCGCAGGCCAATGGCGGCCCGCCGGTCTACACCGCGATCAAGGCCCATATCGAGGATCGCCGTGCTGACGGTGACCGGGTGATTTTGGCCAGCTACTCCAACGGCGCGCGCGAAAGGCTGCGCGGCCTGCTTGTCGATGAAGGCGTCGAACGCCTCGTCACCGCCGATCACTGGCAGGAAGCCCAAGGCCTCGCCGCTGCCGGCCAGATCGTGCTCACCGTACTGCCGCTTGATCACGGCTTCACCAAGATTGACCCGCGCGGGCCGCTGACCCTGCTCACCGAGCAGGACATGCTGGGTGACCGCCTGGTCCGCAAGGCGCGTTCAGCGCGCAAGGCCGATGCCTTCCTCGCAGAACTGGCGATGCTCACGCCCGGCGATTTGATCGTCCACCGCGATCACGGCATCGGCCGCTACGACGGGCTGATGGCCATCGCCATCGGCGGCAAACCGCATGATTGCGTGGCGCTCACCTATGACGGCGGCGACAAGCTGTATGTCCCGGTCGAGAATATCGACGTCCTCACCCGTTACGGCAGCGATTCTGAAGGTGTCGGCCTCGACAGATTGGGCGGCGTCGCCTGGAGCACGCGCAAGGCGCGGATGAAAAACCGCATCCGCGAGATTGCCGGCGAATTGCTGGCCACCGCGGCGGCACGCGCCCTGCGTGAAGGCGAACCGGTGCAGATCGACAGCCGCGGCATGGCGGCCTTCGTTGACCGCTTCCCCTATGCCGAAACCGATGATCAGCTCAAAGCCATTGCCGACGTGGTCGAGGATCTCACCTCCGGCCGCCCGATGGACCGGCTGGTCTGCGGCGATGTCGGCTTCGGCAAGACGGAAGTCGCCCTGCGTGCGGCCTATGCTGCCGCCATGTCCGGGGTGCAGGTGGCGGTGGTGTGCCCCACCACCCTGCTGGCGCGGCAACATAATCAGAGCTTCCGCGAACGCTTCACCGGCCTTCCACTTGAAGTACGGCACCTGTCGCGGCTGGTGAATGCCGCCGACGCCAAATCCTGTCGCGAAGGCCTGGCCGACGGAACAGTGGATATCGTCATCGGCACCCACGCCGTGCTGGCCAAATCGATCGAGTTCAAACGGCTGGGGCTGGTCGTCGTGGATGAGGAACAGCGCTTTGGCGTCGTCCACAAGGAACGGCTGAAGGCGCTCAAGGCCGATGTGCACATGCTCACGCTCACCGCCACGCCGATCCCGCGCACGCTGCAGATGGCACTCACCGGCCTGCGCGAAATGTCGATCATCGCCACCCCACCGGTCGATCGCCTGGCCGTGCGCACCTATGTGAGCCCATTTGATGAAGTGGTGATCCGCGAGGCGCTGCTGCGCGAGCATTATCGCGGCGGGCAAAGCTTCTTCGTGGTGCCGCGCATCGCCGATCTCGCTGATATCGAACAATTCCTGCGCGAACAGGTGCCGGAAGTGAAGCCGATCACCGCCCACGGCCAGATGGCGCCATCTGAAGTGGAAGAGCGGATGAGCGCCTTCTACGACAAGCGCTATGACGTGCTGCTCTCCACCACCATTATCGAAAGCGGCCTCGACATCCCGTCGGCCAACACGCTGATCGTCCACCGCGCCGATCGGTTTGGCCTCGCCCAGCTCTACCAGATCCGCGGCCGCGTGGGGCGCGGCAAGACCCGCGCCTATGCCTATCTCACCACCGCCGCCGGGCAGACCATCACCGAAGGCGCCGAAAAGCGGCTGCAGGTGCTCTCACAGCTCGATACGCTCGGCGCCGGCTTCCAACTGGCCAGCCACGATCTCGATCAGCGCGGCGCCGGTAACCTGTTGGGCGACGAACAATCGGGCCATATCAAGGAGATCGGCTTCGAACTTTACCAGTCGATGCTGGAAGAGGCGATTCTGGAAGCCCGCGCCGAAGCCGCCGGCATGAAGCCGCCCGCCGAAGCATTCAGCCCCCAGATCACCGCCGAAGTGCCGATCCTGATCCCTGATCATTATGTGCCCGACTTGAACGTGCGCATGGCGCTCTATCGCCGCCTCAACGAGATCGACAACCGCGCCGGCATCGACAGCCTCGCCGCCGAGATCATCGACCGCTTCGGCAAGCTGCCATCGGAAGTCGAAAACCTGCTCTCCGTCATCGAAATCAAGCAAGCCTGCATCACCGCCGGCATCGCCAAGCTGGAAGCCGGCCGCAAGGGCGGGCTGGTGACGTTCCGCGACGACCGCTTCGCCAACCCCGATGCGCTGATGGATTATATCGCCCGCCTTGGCGAACGGGCAAAAGTGCGGCCGGATCAGAAACTCTTCATCGCCGCCGAGTGGGGCGATGACCGCACACGGTTGAAAGGCGCGCTGGCCATCGCATCGGCCCTGAGCAAGCTCGCGGCCGGCGCAAAGCTGAAACCCGTGGCGAAACCGGCAGCAAAGCCGCTGCCGCCGCCGAAAGCGCCGATGCGGCCGGCGGTGTTCAAATCGAAGTTCGGCAAAAGATAGGAAGAAGTGGCCTCCGGCGGGCAGGGACGAGTCCCTGCCCGCCGGAGGCCACTCTACCTTACGCCACGCTGCTCTTGGATTTGCGGCGGTTGCAGAAGGCCGTGAGCGCTGTCTGGTCAAGCGGCGGGGCGACGCAATAGCCCTGCACCCATTGGCAGCCGGCGGCGCGGGCGGCGGCGAGTTGCACGTCGTCCTCGATGCCTTCGGCCACCACGGTGAGGCCGAGGCGGCGGGCGGTGGCGATCATGCCTTCCACCACGATTCGTTCGCGTTCGTTCCCCGTCAGGCCTTGTGCAAAACTACGATCAAGCTTGATCGTGTCCACCGGCAGGCGGGCAAGGCGGGCAAGGCGGGCAAGGCTGGAATAACCGGCACCGAAATCATCCAGCGCGATGCCCACCCCGTCGCGACGCAGCAGGGAGAGGGTGGCGGCGGCGGCGTCGAGATCGTTGATGATGGCTTCTTCGGTCACTTCGATCACCAGCCGGCGCGGCGATAGCCCCGAAGAGGCAAGATCCTTCGCCAGCGAAGCGATGAATTCCGGATCGGCCAGATCGGCGGCGGTCACGTTCAGCGAAATCTTCAGATTGGCCAGCGCCCCGGTCCAGGCTGCGGCGGTGGCAATGGCACGCGAACGAATGTGACGACCAACGGCCAGCGCCAGTTCGGCCGATGCCGCTGTTTCCAGCAGGGTCACGGCCGAAAGCCGGCCATGCAGCGAGTGATCCCAGCGCGACAGCGCCTCCACCCCGCCCACCACGCCATCAGACAGGCTGGCTTGCGGCTGGAACAATATGGTGATGCCGCCATCCTTCAGCGCGCCGAACAGATCGGATTCCAGATCGGCGCGCCGGGCCAGCGCCTCGCGGTCGCTTTCCTGGTGGAAGCGGGCGACGGCGCCGGGTTCACGCCCGCGCGCATCGGAAAGGGCGATGGAGGCTTCGCGCAGCAAGGCGGTGGCCACGCTGGCTGGATCGCCATCCATGCTGCCATCATCCCAGGCGATGCCGGCGCGGCCCGAAACATGGGTCAGGCGATTATCGATGGCAAAGGGCCGTTCAAAGCCGCGCAGCATCTGGCGGGCCAGTCGTTCCAATTTGTCGGCAGCACCGGCACCCGAGATACCGATTGCGTATTCCGCCGCGGTCAGGCGTGACAGCAGGCGCAATTCACCGCTGGGCGTCCGGGAATCGGCAATCGGCCCCAGTCGTCGCGCGATTACCGCGAGCAGACGATCGGCGACATCGCGGCCATAGATGGTGTTGATCTGGGCAAAGCGGCCGACCCCGATGACAATCACCCCGCACGGGATTTCCGCTGCCCGCTGTTCGGCCAGCCAGTTTTGCAGGCGTTCGGCGCTGGCCAGGCCCGTCAACCGGTCTACCTGGCTGGAATCCGGCGGCAAGGGCGCAGCGGCGGCGGCGGCCAGGCGATCGGCATGGCGACCGGCCAGGTGCAGCGCCGTTGAAAAACTGTCGGACCCGAAGGGGGAGACCATCACCGATGTCGCGCCGGCATCGCGGGCGGCGCCAGCGGCATCGGCATCATTGCGGGAGAGCAGCACCAGCATGGCACCGCGCCGGCCTTCCACCGCCGGGCCCAACGCCTGCGCCACGGCCAGACCTGCCGCTAATGCGCCGCGTGCATCCACCACCACCACCCGCACCGGTTCGGCGGCAAAGCGGCCGGCAGCCAGTTCGGGGCGGCGTTCCACCCGCGGGGCCTGGCCAGCAGACGCAACAAGAGCCGCCACGTCATCCGCGTAGCGGGGTGATACGATTAAAACCGGCTCGGCGTGGACTTGTAACGGTTTTGTGTCGGTCACCTGAGCGTTTAGAGCTCGCAGCAGGAGACCGACGACATGATGAAGCATTCCGAAGAGTTCAAGCAGGAGGCGGTGAGGCGGTGCGGATTGCGCTGACCAGCGGGCTATCGCGTGAGCGCGTGGCCAAGGATTTGGGCATTGGTAAATCGACGCTGGGCAAGTGGATTTCGCAATACCGGCCGACTGATCTGCTAGCAACGCCGCAGGCAGATCTGGCCCGCGAGAACGAGCGGCTTCGCCTTGAGAACCGCGTGCTCAAGGAGGAGAGGGACATCCTAAAAAAGGCCACACAGTTCTTCGCGAGCCAGCGGCCGTGAGGTTTGCGTTCGTGGAGAGCTGGCGCCATATCTGGCTAGTCGAGACGATTTGCCGGGTGATGCAGATCAGCACGCGCGGCTATCGTTCATGGAGGTCACGACCGGTCAGTCAGCGTTCCCGCACGGACATGATGGTGCTGGCCCACATCCGGGAGCAATACAGCCTGAGCCTGGGCAGCTATGGTCGTCCTCGCATGACGATGGAACTCAAAGAGGCGGGCTTCGCTGTCGGTGAGCGCCGTGTCGGACGGCTGATGCGCCTCAACGGGATCAAGCCGGTCCGCACCCGCAGACACAAGGTCACCACCGACAGCAACCACCGCCTGGGTGTCGCGGCGAACTGGCTCGACGGGGACTTTGTTGCCGCTGCGCCCAACCAGAAGTGGGCCGGCGACATCACCTATATCTGGACGTCGGAAGGCTGGCTCTACCTGGCTGTCATTCTTGATCTGCATAGCCGCCGTGTGGTGGGCTGGGCCGTCAGCGACAGAATGAAGAAGGATCTGGCCATCCGTGCACTCGATATGGCGGTGCGGCTGCGTAATCCACCGCCAGACTGCCTTTTCCACTCGGATCGCGGCAGCCAGTATTGCTCCTACGATTATCAGAAAAAGCTGCAGGCCTACGGCCTGCGGCCATCAATGAGTGGCAAGGGCAATTGCTATGACAACTCCGCCGTGGAGACGTTCTTCAAATCCTTGAAGGCTGAACTCATCTGGCGGCAGAAATGGCCAAACCGGCGTCAGGCTGAGACTGCCATCTTCCAATACATCAACGGGTTCTACAACACCCGCAGGCGCCATTCATACCTGGGCGGCATTAGCCCGCTCACATTCGAAGCCAAGGTGGCATAGTGAGATAGGTGACCGGCACAAAACCGTTACAAGTCCAGCGTTCATTGCGCCCATGACGTCCAGAACCTGCCCCTGCTGAACGCTCTACACTGCATGCTTTGATGACGTTCTACTCTGTGCCTGTCCAGCCCGACAATCAAGCGGCCGAAGCGTTAATGCGAAAAGCGCTTGCCAACCGATGCAGCCGTGCCACAGGCTCGGCTCATGTTTGGCGAAGGCAACAGCCCGGTGAGCGCACCGGAACGGCCGCTGGTCGATCCGTTCGGCCGCGCCATTACTTATCTGCGTGTCTCGGTCACCGATCGCTGCGATTTCCGGTGTGTCTATTGCATGGCCGAAGACATGACCTTCCTGCCCAAGAACGAAGTGTTGAGCCTGGAGGAGATCGACCGCATCGCCAGCGCCTTCATCCGGCGCGGCACCCGCAAGCTGCGGCTGACCGGCGGCGAGCCATTGGTGCGGCGTGGCATCATCGATCTGGTGAACAGCCTTGGCCGACACCTGAAGACGGGCGCACTCGAAGAACTCACGCTCACCAGCAATGGCAGCCAGATGGCGCGCCATGCCGAGGCGCTGTTTGCCGCTGGGGTGCGCCGCGTCAACATCAGCATCGACACGCTGGACGCTGAAAAATTCGCCCGCATAACCCGCTGGGGCCGCCTGCCCCAGGTGCTTGATGGCATCGCGGCTGCCACGGCCGCCGGGCTGAAGGTGAAACTCAACACCGTGGCACTGGCCCATGAAAATGCCGACGAAATCGAAGCGCTGATGCAGTTCGCCGCTGCCGGTGGCCATGATTTGACGCTGATCGAAACCATGCCGCTGGGCGAGATCGGCGAGGACCGGGTGGACCAGTATCTGCCGCTGTCGCGCGTGCGCCACGATCTGGCGCAGCGCTACACGCTCACCGATCTGCCGCACCGCACCGGTGGCCCGGCGCGCTATGTCCATGTTGAGGAGCTTGGCTTGCAACTGGGCTTCATCACGCCGCTCACGCACAACTTCTGCGAAAGCTGCAACCGCGTGCGGCTGACGGCGACCGGGCAGCTGTTCATGTGCCTGGGCCAGGAAGACCAGGCCGATCTGAAATCCGTGATCCGCCGGACTGGAACGGACGACGCCGCCATCGACGCCGCGCTGGATGAAGCCATCAGCCGCAAACCCAAGGGCCATGATTTCGTGATCGACCGGCGCGGCGCGCGGCCTGCCGTGGCCCGCTACATGAGCCTGACCGGCGGCTGAGGACGACAAGACAATGAAGCTCGCGCTTATCGTTTCCGACAGTCAGGTCGCTCGCGCGGCCGGCGACGCGCTGCGGGCAAAGTACGATTTCGTCCCAGTGCGCGAGGCCGATGTGGTGGTGGCGCTGGGCGGCGATGGCCATCTTCTGCACTGCCTGCACGAAGCCATGACGCTGAAGGCGCCCAAGCCGATGTTCGGCATGAACCGCGGCACGGTGGGTTTCCTGATGAACGATTTCAAGGCGACGAAACTGGAAGACCGGGTGGCCGCCGCCAAGCCGTTCGTTCTCCACCCGCTGCAGATGACCGCTACGGCGACGTCGGGCGAAACCGTCACCCACCCGGCCATCAACGAGGTGTCGCTGCTGCGCGAAACCCGCCAGACCGCCAAGATCGGCATCATCATCGACGGCAAGACACGGATGGAAGAATTGATCTGTGACGGCGTGCTGGTGGCGACGCCGGCCGGCTCCACCGCCTACAATTTGTCTGCGAATGGCCCGATCCTGCCATTGGAAGCCGATCTCCTCGCCCTCACCCCGATCTCCCCGTTCCGGCCCCGGCGCTGGCGCGGCGCGCTGTTGCCTTCGGCCAGCGTGATCGAATTCGAGGTGCGCGAAGCCGCCAAGCGCCCGGTGTCGGCCGTCGCCGATCAGATGGAAGTACGCGACGTTTCCCATGTGAAGGTGGCGATCAACCGCAGCATCAGCCTCACCCTGCTGTTCGACCCCGAATACGCGCTGGACGACCGCATCAGCCTGGAACAGTTCGCATCCTGATTTTATGCCTTGGCAAGCTCCCCTGCCGCCGCTAAATGAGCCTGCCCACGCTGTTCCTCGGTAGCTCAGCGGTAGAGCATTCGACTGTTAATCGAATGGTCGTAGGTTCGATCCCTACCCGGGGAGCCAGCGTGGGAAGTTACTGGCTTGATATTGCACTGATTTTTATCAGGTGCCCCAGCCCGTTCCCCAAATTGTTCCCCAAATATTCCCCGTCAGCACCTATGGCTCAGATTTGAGGTTGTGATTTAGAGCGATTTTCGATCAGTCTGGATCATAGCCGCACGATGTGAAGTAGTTTGCGCATTCGTTTGGCTTGAAGATATCGACGAGCCTGCCGATCAGGTCCCAGAGGCCGTTCACGGTCCGCTCACCGATCTTTCTGAGCATGGCCTT
>NZ_CAMCWT010000046.1:0-20206 GCF_945882885.1 Sandarakinorhabdus limnophila DSM 17366 | reverse complement strand
GGCCAGGCCAGCCTGAACCAGTTCACCTACGGCCCAAATCGCGGTCAGTGGATGGTGGGGGGCGATTTCCGGGTGAGCCGCGAAGGCCACTGGAGCAGCAACAGCCTGTCGCCTGATGAAGAGCGCGGCAACGTCTTTGGCCGCCTCAGCTTTGAGGTGAGCAGCGCCTTCGTGCCGTTCGTGCAGTACAGCTATTCCGGCTACAACGGCCGCAGCTTCTACCAGCAGACGCCGTCGGTTGGCGTCACCATCCAGCGCGACAACGCCTTCCTGCCCACCGCGCTGGTGGCCGACATGACGGCGCGCGGCCTCACCAACATCTCGATCGGCACCAGCAACAATGGCTTCCCGGCCGCCGGTTCCAACAACACCCGCGAAGTCTATCGCTTCGTCGCCGGCGCCGATGGCGAATTCGAACTGGGCAAGGGCAGCTGGAAATATGCGGCCTATTATCAGGTGGGTGTTGCCAAGACCAACGAACTGCTCACCAACACCTGGCTCAACAGCCGGGTGACGCTGGCGCAGGATGCGGTGCGCGCGCCTGCCGGCAATGCCGCCGGCATCGCGGCCGGCACCATCGTCTGCCGTTCGACCCTGACCGCTCCGACCAACGGCTGCGTTCCCTTGAACCGCATTGGTATCGGCGGCGTCACCCAGGCCGCCATCGATTATGTGTTCAACAACGGCCAGCAGCCGCAGCGCTTCCAGTCGCTGCGTCAGGACGTGGCGGCCATCAACATTTCCACCAACGAACTGTTCGACACCTGGGCCGGCCCGGTCAGCTTTGCCTTTGGCGGTGAATATCGCCGCGAACGGGTGAATGGCTCGGTCGATCCGCAGTTCAACAGCGGCTGGCTCTACGGCAACTACCTTGTCACCAGCGGCAGCTATGACGTGAAGGAATTCTTCGCCGAAACCGTGGTGCCGCTGGCCAAGGGCCTGGATTTCAACGGCGCCATCCGCCAGACCGATTATTCCACCAGCGGCAGCGTCACCACCTGGAAGGCCGGCGCCACCTGGCAGATCATTGATGATTTCAAACTGCGCGTGGTGCGCAGCCGCGATATCCGTGCGCCCAATTTGAACGAGCTGTTCGCGCCGGGCACCGCCCGCACCAACACGGTGAACGTGCCGTTGCCCGGCGGCGGCCAGCGCACCGATCAGTTCACCGAACAGACCACCGGCAACACCACGCTGCAGCCGGAAGTTGCGCTCACCTGGGGCGTTGGCGGTGTGTTCACGCCCAGCTTCCTGCCCGGCTTTGCCGCTTCGGTGGATTATTTCGACATTGATCTGTCCGGCGCCATCGCCACCATCACGGCGCAGACCATCACCACTTTGTGCCTGGAACAGAATCGCCAGGATCTGTGCCAGTTCATGACCTTCAACGGCCCGCCCGGCACGTCCAGCCCGGTCACCGGCATCCGGCTGGTGCCGTTCAACTTCGCTTCGGTGAAGGTGCGCGGGATCGATCTGGAAGCCAGCTACCGCTTTGATCTGGGCGGCGGCAAGGCAACGCTGCGCGCGCTGGCCAGCCATTATATCGATAACATCATCGATAACGGCATCGACGTGGCCCGCGATCTGGCCGGGCAGAATGCCGGCGGCGGCGATGCCACGCCGTCGTGGAATTACCGCCTCACCGCCAATTACGAGATCGACAGCTGGAGCTTCAACCTGATCGGCCGCGGCTTCTCGGGCGGGGTGTATGATAACAACTTCATCGAGTGCACCACCGGTTGCCCGGCGTCCACGCCGCAGGCCCGCACGATCAACAACAACCAGATCGCCGGCCAATGGTATGTGGATGCCTCGATCACCAAGAAGGTGAAGCTGGGCGGATCCAAGGTTGATCTGTTCCTGTATGTCCGCAACCTGCTGAACAGCGATCCGGTGCTGGTGGGCAACGGCCCGACCGGCAACAACACGCCGGCCTATCCGCAAACCAACCGCAACTTGTATGATGTGCTGGGCCGCGTGTACCGTATGGGCGTGCGTTTCGAATATTGAGAAGCCAACAGGGGGGCGTTGACGATGAAGACTGCCAAGATGATCGCCGCAATGCTGGCGGCAAGTGTGATGGCCAGCCCGGCGCTGGCGCTGGCCACGCCGGCCCAGAAGAAGGTCGCCGCCGAACTGGTCGACGCGCAGACCAAGCTGGCGCAGGAAATGGTCGACATGGTGTTCAGCTATGCCGAACCCGGTTTCCAGGAACACAAGACCAGCGAATATCTGACGGGCATCCTCGAAAAGAACGGCTTCACCGTGGTGCGCGGCGCTGCCGGCATCCCGACGGCCTTCACCGCCACCTGGTCCAACGGCCCTGGCCCGAAGATCGCGCTGGGCAGTGATATCGATGGCCTGCTCGGCCTGTCGCAATATCCCGGCGTCGTGCAGATGAAGCCGATGGTAGAAGGCGGCCCCGGCCACGGCGAAGGCCACAACAGCGGCATGCCGATGATGATCGTTGCCGCCATCGCCGCCAAGCAGGTGATGGAAAAGAACGGCATCAAGGGCACGCTGATGCTGTGGCCCGGCGTTGCCGAAGAACTGCTCGCCACCAAGGCCTATTATGTGCGCGCCGGCATGTTCAAGGATGTGGACGCGTCCATCTTCGCGCACGTTGGCCGCGATTTCGGCGTGAGCTGGGGCCCAGCCGGCAACAACGGCATGGTCAGCGTGGAATACACGTTCAAGGGCAAGACCGCCCACGCCGCCGGCCAGCCCTGGGACGGCCGCAGCGCGCTGGACGCCGTTGAACTGATGAACATCGGCTGGAACATGCGGCGCGAGCATCTGCCAGTGACGCAGCGCAGCCATTATGTGATCACCGAAGGTGGCGGCCAGCCCAACATCGTGCCGGAAAAGGCCAGCGTCTGGTATTATTTCCGCGAAGGCAGCTTCGCCAAGATCCGCGGCCTGTATGAAATCGGCAACCGCATCGCCGATGCCGCCGCCATGGCCACCGATACGACCGTCACCAAGCGGACCCTGGGCTACGCTGCGCCAAACTATGGCAACAAGCCGCTGGCCGAAGCGCTGTACGCCAACATCAAGAGCGTTGGCCTGCCCAGCTGGTCTGCGGCCGATCAGGGCTTTGCCAAGGCGATGCAGCAGGCCAACGGCCAGAAGGTGGAGGCGCTCTCCACGACGCTCGCGCCGCTTTCGACGCCCGATCTGCGCGGCGTTTCGATGGGCGGCGGTTCGGATGACATTGGCGACATCATGTGGACGGTGCCCACCGTCACCATCCGTTATCCGTCCAACATCCCCAACGCAATCGGCCACAACCGCCAATCGGCCATCGCCATGGCGACGCCGATCGCCCACAAGGGCGTGGTGGTCGCCGCCAAGGCCGTTGCCATGACCATCCTCGATCTGGCGACCACGCCCAAGATCATCACGGATGCCAAGACCTATCAGCAGGACGTGCAGTTCAAGAGCGACAAGTACGACCCGCTGCTGACGCCTGAGGACAAGCCGGCGATCTGGCTGAACGCCGACATCATGAGCAAGATGCGGCCGCAACAGGAAAAATTCTATTATGACCCGGCCAAGTACAAGAGCTACCTGGAACAACTGGGCATCAATTACGAGGATTTCGCCAAGGTGAAGTGAGCCTTGCGCGATCCGCAAACCGAAGGGCCGGTGCCGCGAGGCGCCGGCCCTTTTCCTTTGCGCGTGACTTGCGCTCAGTCCGCCGCCATTTCCGGTTCCGCGATGACGAGGCGATAGCCTGCGTCATAGGTCTGCTTCGTCCTCAGATCTCCATAACGTCGATCCCATGCACCCGACTGGAGGTCGTCCGCCAGCCGTGCGAGGCCAGCATCCGATCCCCGCAGCGCCCAGAAGGACGAACTGCCCGATCGGATGTGCGCGTCGAGATAGGCCTCTGGCCGCCGCCAATAGGCATAGAGAAAACCGTCCGTGCAATCGTGCGGCAACCACAAGGGCTCGATGCGGACGGGGCCCAGCCAGCGCGCATAATCCGCCATGGTTGGCATCTGCGCCTCGTCCAGCCGGGCCAGTTCGGGCAGATACTCCGTCAGCCATGGCCGCTGCGCCGGATCGAAGGTGAGCAGCACGATGCGCCCCTTCGTCACCCGCCGCATCTCGCGCAGACCCGCCTGCTTGTCGGGCCAGTGATGGATGGTCAGGATCGCCATTGCCGCATCGAACGCGTTGTTTGCAAACGGCAGCGCATCGGCGCTGGCCTGCACCACGGCCGCCGCCGGGTGGCGGCGTTTGCGGATCATTTCGATGGAAGGCTCCACCGCCGTGACCTCGCGATCGGCCGGCTCATAGGACCCCGTGCCGGCGCCAACATTGATCACCCTGCGCGCCGGCCCCAGCGCCTGCGCAATCGCCGCCGCAATCCGTGCATCGGGAATGCGCAGATCGGCATAGTTGATGCCGATGCTGTCGTAACGAGCCACGGCTGTCAGTCTTGAAGCGCCGGGATCACAATGGCGGCCCTGGCGGCAGCGGGTTGCGGCTGCGCGGGCCCTTGCCCCACGGCACGCCAATCGATTTGGGCGCCTTGCCCGCCGGATCGGCGAGATAGGCGCTGATGTCGGCGGCGGTCTGGCGGTTGAAGCTGGCCCCATGGGCATCGCCGCCGCGCGTCGGCAGCATCTTGGCCAGATCGCCCAGCGTCTGCAGCGCCATCGCGCGGGCTTCCGGGGCGGTGGTGCTGTTCGCCCCCAGGATCATCAGGCCATCCAGCACCACCTTCTGCACCACGCGCAGCAGCGCAGCCTCGCCGGCATTGCCCGGCGTCTGGGTGTTCCAGCTCACGGCCATCAGCGCGTCGATCAGATCGGGCAGGGTGATGCCCTTGATGCCGCGCGCCTGCAGGCTCACCAGCCGCGTCGCGCGGTCGGGGGCGAGCAGGGGCTCCACCACCAGTGCAGCGGCAATGCGCGCGGCCTGCAGCTGGTTGAACACCGGATCGTCGGACAGATCCTCCAGGTTGCGGCCCGGATCGGGGGTCAATTCGGCCAGCAGTGCTTCCGGGATCGCCAGTTCAGCCGGAGACAGCGCGCGCTGCAGCAGGGCCAGCGTATCGACCTGCAGCTTCGCCGGGATCGGGCTGGTCGCCGGGCCGGGCTCGCCCTTCACCTTGATGTCGGTATAGAGCCCGCCGATATATTTCACGGCCGATTCCACCTGGTAGCGGTGGTGGAGATAGACCATCCACAGCCGCAGGTTCCTGAGTTCGCCCACCGGCTCACCCGGTAGTAGCACGCTGTCAGGCCCATAATTGGCCAGCATGATCCGTCGCGCCGCCAGCGCCTCGGCAAGGCCCTCGGCCGGGGTCGCGCGATCATCATACCAGGTCCAGCGCGGATCACTGTCCGGCACATAGAGCAGGCCCTTTTTGCGCATGTCGGCAATGATCGCCTCCAGCCCGGCCTTCTCACTGGCCAAGGGCGTATAGGCATAACGCGCCATCATCACGTCATAGGCACCGATCGCCTTCTGGAAACTCTCGCTCAGATCCAGCTTGCCGCCCTTCACCGTCACCCGCGGTGTCGGATATTCCATCACCGATGCGCGGTTATTGAGACTCGACGCGAAATTATGCCCAAAGCCCAGCGCATGGCCGAACTCATGCGCCGTCAGCAACGCCTGGCGTAGCAGCACCATGTCGCGCTGGCCCTGCGGCATGGCGGCGAACTGGCCGTTCACCAACGAAGCATCCGCCACTGTCACCCCGCTGCCATCGCCCGGCAGGCCGCCGGCATAGGCATCCCAATAATTGCCCACGGTGCGGATGCGGTGGCTGTCCATCCGCACCTTTGCGCCCAGGATCTCGCCGGTGCGCGGATCGCGATAGGAACCGCCGGACGAAAAGCCGCGCTCATCGCGGTTGATCCACTGCATATAATTGTAGCGGATATCCTGCGCATCCATGTCCGCCGGCGCGTCCTTGGCCACCAGCGCGTTCCTGAAACCGGCGGCTTCATAGGCCTTGTTCCACCACAGCAGGCCCTGCTTCATGGCGTGGCGCACCGGCGCCGGGATGGCCGGATCGAAATAGACGGTGATCGGCGTCACCGGCTCGGAAAGCGCCGCGCCCGAGTCCTTCTTTTCCAGCCGCCAGCGCGTCACCCATTCCGTATCGATGCCACCCGAAAAGGGCGCGCTGAAATCCTTGAACTTCAACGTGGAAACCCCGATGCGCGGGTCTGCCACGCGCGGGGCGTAGCCGGTGGGCGGCGCCTTCAGGAAACTGTGGTGCACCCGCATCGTCACCAGGCCGGGTGTCGGTGCCACTTCGCGCACCAGCCCGCCGGGATTGTCGGCGCTGAAAGTGGCGAAAATCTCCAACTCGGTGTTGAGCGGATAGGCCTTGGTGCGCGCCGCGTTCAGCGCCGAACGGCCAGCGTCGAACTTGTAGGCACCCTGGTTGGCCCGGCGCATGATCGCCTCCACGCCGGCCGCATCGCGCATCACCAGCGCGGTCGCGTCCACCACGATCTTGCCGCCAGCGTCGCTCTCGATGGGCAGGCTGGCAATGATCGAGGTGGGGAAACTGTCCTTCACGCCCTCGCGGTGCGCGGCATCGCCGGAAAGGCTGCGGAAGGCGAGATTCTGCTCCTCCACCAGGATCTTGGCTCCAACGCGGCGGAAATGGATCAGGCTTGAATCCATCGTGCCACGATCCAACGGCAATTCCACCGATCCGCCGCCACTGGCCAGGCTGATGTAGTAAAGAATATCCGTATCCAGCGCCGGAATTGTGAGCAGCACGCGCCCTTTCGCGGCATCAATGCTCACTGGCATATAGGCCGCATCCTGTGCCAGAGCTGGCGCCGCCGCCAGCGCCACCAACGCCGTGCCCATCAAAAACCGCTTCATGCCTGCCCCCATTGATCAAATCCTGTGCAGAGTGGCACCCGAACCCGGCCAGCGAAAGCCGGTTTTTGACGCAGGCCCAGCCCTGCGCCACACTCGCCACACATGAACACGCCCGATCCCCTGATGCGCTTCATCGCCGCCGTGCATCACGCCCTCGGCCAACCTGCCGCGCATGAAACAGTTGCTGCCGCGCTGGCCCGTCTGGTCGCGCGTGACGATTGGCTGCCCCCCGCCTATGCCCAGCCGCACCCCGAACATTACCAGCAATATCTGCTCCATGCCGATCCCGCCGGACGCTTTTCCGTGGTCAGCTTCGTATGGGGCCCGGGGCAGGCGACGCCCGTCCATGATCATGGCGTCTGGGGCGCCGTGGGCGTGCTGCGCGGCGCCGAACACAGCCAGGCCTACACCGCCGACGGCACCACCCCACCGCGCGCCATCGGTGATCCCCATACGCTCCAGCCCGGCATGGTCGAACGGGTCGGCCCGGAATTGGGCGACATCCACAAAGTCTCCAACGCCGCCGAAATCGTCTCGGTGAGCATCCACGTTTATGGCACCGACATCGGCCGCCACCCGCGCCACGTCTATCCGCCAGAGGGCGGCATCAAGCCCTTCATCTCCGGCTACGCCAACGGCCCCGACACGCCGGCTTTCGCGGGCTAGGAACGCGCCTGTCCGATCACCCGCCGCTGCCCATCCAGCTGCAGGGTGAGCCCGGCGTGACGGGGCGTATCCGCCAATTGCCAGCGGGTGAGGCGTTCGTAGTGGGCGCAGAAGCGGGCGATGGCGGCAGAGTCCATGCCCGGCCGGCCGGTGGCGCGGGTGAGACCGGCTTCCTGCCCGGCGCGCCAGCGCGGCACGGTTTCCCAATCGGGGGCGGCGAGGAAGGCGAGGGCGTCGAGCATCGCCCAGGCGCGGGCATAGCTGCCGGCCAAGGCCTGGCTGATGTGGGTGCGCCAGAGGGCGTGGGGATCTTCGGCGGCTTCCAGCGCGTTCACTGGTTCGGCGAGCAGGGCGGCGGGTTGCGGGCGGGCGCCGATGCACCAGCCTTCCAGGATCAACACGTCGATCCGCGCGAAGCGGCGCCAGTGCTGCGGGGGCAGGCGATCGTCGGCCAATTTGTCGAATACCGGCAGGCTGACCGGCCGGCCGGAACGGACGCGCAGCAGCACGTCCAGCAGCAGCGGCAGATCATGTGTGCCGGGTACGCCGCGGGTGGCGAACAGCGGGTGGATCTGGGCGGCCAGGGCCTGCCGGCGGGCGCGTGTCAGGTAGAAATCGTCGAGGGACACGGCAACAGACACGGGGGGCACGCTGCCGCCAGCATCCGGCAGCGCGCCGGCACCGTTTGGCAGCGCGCCGGCACAAACCCGCAGCCGCTTCGCCAGTTGCGCTGCTAAAGTGGACTTGCCACTGCCTTGCGCGCCGGCCAGGCCGATGATCAGCGGGCCATGCCCCAGCCGGGGCTTCAGCCAATCGAGGAGCAGGGGCAGGGCGTCCATGGCGGCAGGCTGCCCCGGCCCAGAACCACTTGCAAGCCCGGTCCCGCAACCCTGCCCATCAGGAGGGCTTGCAGACAAGGCGCTGGCAGGGCCTGATGGTGGCATGAACGATTGGCCTGATATCCGCGCCGCAGTGGCGAAACTCTGCACTGGCTTCCCCGGCGAATATTGGCGGGCGAAAGACAAGAATAGCGACTATCCCATTGAATTTGTAGAGGCGCTGACACGCGAGGGCTGGCTTTCGGCGTTGATTCCGGAAGAGTTTGGCGGCTCTGGCCTGCCGCTGTCGGCGGCCTGCGCGATATTGGAGGAGATCCACGCCAGCGGCGGCAATGGTGCGGCGGCGCATGCGCAGATGTATGTGATGGGCACGCTGCTGCGCCATGGTTCGGCGGCGCAAAAAGCCCAATATTTGCCGGCGGTTGCGCGGGGCGAGCTGCGCCTGCAGGCCTTTGGCGTGACCGAGCCGACGTCGGGCAGCGACACCCTGTCCTTGCGCACGACAGCAGTACGGGACGGCGACAACTATCTGATTAATGGTCAGAAAATCTGGACAAGCCGGGCGGCGCAGAGCGATCTGATGGTGCTGCTGGCCCGCACCACGCCCAAGGACCAGGTGGCCAAGCGCACCGAAGGCCTGTCGGTGTTCCTGCTCGACATGCGCGACTGCCCCGGACTTTCGATCCAACCGATTGAAACCATGATGAATCATGGCACGACGGCGGTGTTCTTCGATAATGTCCGCATCCCCGCCGCCAACCGCATCGGGGAGGAGGGGCAGGGCTTCCGCTACATCCTCTCCGGCATGAATGCGGAGCGGATCCTGATCGCCGCCGAATGCATTGGTGATGCGCGGTTTTTCCTTCATCGCGCAACCAGTTACGCGAAGGAGCGCCAGGTGTTTGGCCGGCCGATCGGGCAGAACCAGGGCATACAGTTTCCCTTGGCGCAGGCTCACGCCCGCGCCCATGCCGCCAGCCTGGTCGTTGCCGATGCCTGCCGCCGATACGAGTCCGGCGAAGTGGCCGGGGCGGAGGCCAACATGTCCAAGATGCTGGCCGCCGAAGCCAGCTGGCAGGCCGGCGAGGCGGCGATGCAGACGTTGGGCGGCTTCGCCTTCGCCGCCGAATATGACATCGAGCGCAAGTTCCGGGAAACACGACTTTATCAGGTAGCGCCGGTCTCCACCAACCTGATCCTCGCCTATATCGCCGAGCATGTGCTGGGCTTGCCGAAGAGTTACTGAGACTGCCAAAAACCGCAATCGACGGGGCCAATCACAAGCGTAGGTTGCGCCCAGCAATCCAAGGAGAGTTTCAATGGCCGAAGCCTATATCATCGATACCGTCCGCACGCCGCGTGGCATTGGCAAGGTGGGGAAGGGCAGCCTGGCCGACATGCACCCGCAGCATCTCGCCGCCGCCGTGCTGAAGGCCATTGCCGAGCGTAACCACATCAACACCGCCGAGGTGGACGACATCATCTGGTCGACCTCCACCCAGAAGGGCCGCCAGGGCGGCGACCTTGGCCGCATGGCCGCGCTCGATGCCGGCTATGATCTGAAGGCCAGCGGCATGACGCTGGATCGCTTCTGCGGCGGCGGCATCACCTCGGTGAACCTGGCCTCTGCCCAGATCATGAGCGGCATGGAAGATCTGCTGATCGCCGGCGGCACCGAAATGATGAGCTATACCGCCACCATGGCGCAGGAAGAGCGTGCCGCCGGGCTGGCCCCGATGATGATGGGCAGCGGCAATGCCCGCCTGCAGGCCCATCACCCGCAAAGCCACCAGGGCGTGTGCGGTGACGCGATTGCCAGCAAGGATGGCATTAGCCGCGCCGACGTCGATGCGTTGGGCCTGGAAAGCCAGAAGCGCGCTGCCGTCGCCATCGCTGAAGGCCGTTTTTCCAAGAGCGTGATCCCGGTTTATCGCGAAGACGGCACGCTGGCGCTTGACCATGAAGAGTTCCCGCGCCCGCAGACCACGATGGAAGGCCTGAGCCAGCTGGAGCCGAGCTTTGCCAAGCTGGCGGACATGCCGCTCGATGCGCAGGGCACGACCTTCCGCAAGCTGATCAACGCGAAATATCCCGATCTGAAGATCGAGCATATGCACCACGCCGGCAACTCGTCGGGCGTGGTCGATGGCGCGGCCGCCGTGCTGCTGGCCAGCAAGGCCTATGCCGAAAAGAACGGCCTGAAGCCGCGCGCCCGCATCGTGACGATGGCCAACATGGGCGATTGCCCGACGCTGATGCTCAACGCACCGGTGCCGGCCGCCCGCAAGGCGCTGGCCAAGGCGGGTTTGACCGTTGACAATATCGACCTGTGGGAGATCAACGAAGCCTTTGCCGTGGTTGCGGAAAAGTTCATCCGTGATCTGAAGCTGGACCGCGACAAGGTGAACGTGAACGGCGGCGCCATCGCGCTGGGCCATCCGATCGGCGCCACGGGTTCGATGCTGATCGGCACGGTTCTCGACGAACTGGAGCGCCGCGATCTGAAGCGCGGCCTGGTTACCATGTGCGCGGCCGGCGGCATGGCGCCTGCCATCATCATCGAGCGCATGTGATTGCAGAGCAGGGGAGGGGCTGATGTACCAGCTCCTCTACGGCCTGCGCGTTGTTGAAGCGGCGGCCTTTGTCGCCGGGCCGACCGGCGGGCTCTATCTGGCCCAGATGGGCGCCGACGTGATCCGCATCGATCAGATCGGCGGCGGCCCGGATTACAAGCGCTGGCCGCTGACCGAAGCCGGTGACAGCCTCTATTGGGAGGGGCTGAACAAGGCCAAGCGTTCGATCCAGATTGATCTGTCGCGCGCTGAAGGCCGCGAACTGGCCCTCGCCCTGGCCGCCGCGCCGGGCGACGAGGCCGGCCTGTTCCTGACCAATTTTCCGGTGGATGGCTTCCTTTCCCACGCGGCGCTGGCCGCGCACCGGCCCGACATCATCACGGCGCGCATCATGGGCTGGGCCGATGGCAAGCCGGCGCTGGATTACACGGTGAATGCCGCCGTGGGTGTGCCAGCGATGACCGGGCCGGTGGGCGATACGCGGCCCGTGAATGCCGTGCTGCCGGCCTGGGATCTGCTCGGCGGCACCTGGGCGGCCTTTGCCATGGTCAGCGCCCTGCATCGCCGCCGGCAGACGGGGGAGGGGGCCGAGATCCGCGTTCCGCTCTCCGATCTGGCTGCCACCTCGATGTCCCATCTCGGTTTTGCCGCTGAAGCGCTGTTGCAGGACGATCGCGGCCGGCTGGGCAATGATCTGTTCGGCGCGTTCGGGCGGGATTTTGCCACCGCAGATGGCCAGCGCATCTACCTTGTCGCCATCACGCCGAAACAATGGCGCGGCTTGGTGGCCGCCCTCGGTCTGGCCGACGCCGTGGCGGCGGTGGAGTCCCAGACGGGAGCCGATTTTACCAGGGACGAAGGCGCGCGGTTCACGCAGCGGGCGCTGCTGTTCCCGCTGTTCGAAGCGGCGATGGCGGCGCAGAAACTGGCCGAGCTTGGCCCACGCCTTGATGCGGCCTGCGTCACCTGGGGGCCGTATCAGACATTGGCTGAGGCCGTGCATGGCGATGCGCGGCTGTTCACCGCCAATCCGCAGTTCCAGACCATCGCGCACAAATCCGGCCTCACCTATCCCGCTGCCGGTCCGGCGGCGACGCTGGCTGGCGAAGCGCGCGGGGCCGTGCGGCCGGCGCCGCAGCTTGGTGCGGATACCGACGCGGTGCTGGCCGAAGTGTTGGGCCTTGCCAGTGGCGCCATCGGCAAGCTGCACGACGAAGGGCTGGTAGCATGACGCCGGACGATATCGCCCACTGGCAAGGCTGGTGTGCCAAGCCGGAATGGCGCGAGGAGGTGCTGCACGGCCACGATGTGCTGCGCTTGGCCGAGGCGCTGAACTGGGATGTCGAGGCGCTGGGCTGGCCGCCCCTTGGCCATCTCGCGCTGTTCCTGCCGCCGCCTGGACCGCGCGGGATGGATGGCCACCCGGCGCGGGGCGGCTTCTTCCCTCCGGTTTTCCTGCCGCGCCGGATGTTTGCCAGTGCAGACTATCAGTTTCACCGCCCGCTGATCGCCGGCATGCCCGCCATGCAGATGCGTGTGCTCGACAGCCTGACGTCCAAGACCGGCAAGACCGGTACGCTGCTGCTCGGCCAGGTGCGCATCGAGATCTGGCAGGAGGGCGAAAAGGCGCTGGAGGAGGTGCAGACGATTGTGTGGCGCGATGATGGCCCGCCCGTGCCGCTGCCTATCCCCGCAAGTCCGCCGCCCACGTGTGATGCGGTCTTTACCCCCGGCCCAGTCCAGCTCTTCCTGTTCTCGGCCGCCACCGCCAACGCTCACCGCATCCACTATGATCTGGCCTATGCGCAAGGCGAGGAGGGTTACCCCCGCCTTGTTGTCCACGGCCCGCTGGTGGCGGCGCAACTGCTTGGCCTGTGGGAACGGCGACACGGGCAGGCGAAGACATTCGCCTTCCGGGCCCAGGCGCCGCTGTTTGCCGGTCAGCCGATCGCGCTCAGCGCTCGCGATGATGGCTTGCAGGTGCTCCGCTGTGACGGCACGGTGGCGATGCAAGCGAACGCGGGGTGAAGCTATGGACACTGAAACCTTTGGTCTGCTGAAAGACCAGCTGGCCCGCTATGTCGAGGAACGGCTGATCCCGGCCGAAGACGCGGTGGAAGAAGCCGACGATATCCCGCCCGATATCGTAGCCGAATTCAAGGCGATGGGCCTGTTCGGCCTGTCCGTGCCGGAGGAATTTGGTGGCCTTGGCCTGACCATGGCGGAGGAATCGCAACTGGTGCGCATCCTTACCCGCGCCAGCGTCACCTTCCGCAGCCTTATCGGCACCACCGTCGGCATCGGCAGCCAGGGCATCATGATCGACGGCACCGAGGCGCAGAAGGCCGAATGGCTGCCGAAATTCGCTATGGGTGTGGCCATCGCCAGCTTCGCGTTGACCGAGCCGGGCGCCGGTTCCGATGCCGCCTCCCTGCGCTGCTCGGCGGTGCGCGAGGGCGATCATTACCGCATCAACGGCACCAAGCGTTACATCACCAACGCCCCACGCGCGACGGTCTTCACACTGATGGCCCGCACCGAACAGGACATGAAAGGTGCTGCCGGTATCAGCGCCTTCATCATCCCGGCCGACAGCCCGGGCATTTCGCTGGGCAAGCCCGATCGCAAGATGGGGCAGCGCGGCGCCAAGACCTGCGATGTGATCCTGGAAGACGTGATGGTGCCGGCCGCCAACATCATCGGCGGCGTGCCCGGCCAGGGCTTCCGCACCGCCATGAAGGTTCTCGACCGCGGCCGGATCCACATCGCTGCCGTTGCGCTGGGCATGGCGGACCGGCTGATCGAGATGAGCCTGAATTACGCCATGGAACGCCAGCAATTCGGCAGCCGCATCGGTGATTTTCAGCTGGTGCAGGCGATGCTGGCCGACATGGAGGTGGATCGGTTGACCACCGCTGCCCTGCTCGAACGCACCGCGGCGCGCTTTGATGCAGGCGAGGTGACAGCGCGCGAATGTTCGGTGCTGAAACTCCACGCCAGCGAGGCCGTGGGCCGCATTGCCGATCGCGCCGTGCAGATCCACGGCGGCGCCGGTTACATGGCGGAATACAAGGTGGAACGTTTCTATCGCGATGTACGGCTGCTTAGGATCTATGAAGGCACCAGCCAGATCCAGCAGACGATCATCGCCAAGGCCATGATGCGGGAGAAGACCCAATGAGGCGCGCAGCAATTGTTTCCCCCATTCGCACTGGGGTCGGACGTTTTGGCGGGTCGCTGGCGGGCTTACCGGCCGGCGAACTGGGCGCCATCATCCTGAAAGCGCTGATCGAACGCACCAAGATCGATCCGGAACGGGTGGACGACGTGGTGTTCGCCCACGGCTACCCCAACGGCGAAGCGCCCTGCGTGGCGCGCTGGTCGTGGTTGGCGGCGGGCTTTCCCGAATCCGTGCCGGGCGTCTCGCTCGACCGGCGGTGCGGATCCGGCCTGCAGGCGGTGATCGATGCATCGATGCGGGTGGCAACGGGCGCGGCTGATATAGTCGTGGCCGGCGGCGTCGAAAGCATGAGCCAGGTTGAATATTACAGCACCGACCACCGCAATGGCGCCCGCATGGGCAGCACCACTTTCCACGACCGCCTGGTGCGGGGTCGGGTGATGAGCCAGCCAATTAGCCGTTACGGCGTGATTTCCGGCATGATCGAAACCGCGAACAACCTCGCCAAGGATTATGGCATCAGCCGCGAGGAATGCGACGCCTATGCCGCCCAAAGCCACCAGCGCGCCGCCAAGGCCTGGGCCGATGGCAAGTTCGCCGACGAACTGGTGCCGGTGGAAATCCTGCAGAAGAAGGGCCCGCCCATCCTGTTTGCGGCGGACGAGGGCATCCGCGCCGATGCGACGCCGGAAAAGCTGGCGCTGCTGAAATCCATCGAGAAGGACGGCGTGGTGACCGCCGGCAACGCCAGCCAGCAGAACGATGGCGCGTCGGCCTGTCTGGTGGTGGCTGAAGAACTGCTTGAGCCGCTGGGCCTTGAACCCATGGCCTGGCTGACCGGTTGGGCGGCGGCCGGTTGCGATCCGTCGCGCATGGGCATCGGCCCGGTGCCAGCAGTGGAGCGGTTGTTCGCGCGCACGGGCATGAAATGGGATGATATTGATCTGGTCGAATTGAACGAAGCCTTTGCACCGCAAGTTCTGGCGGTGTTGAAAGGCTGGGGCTGGCATGATCCCGACAAGCTTAATGTCAACGGTTCAGGCATCAGTCTTGGCCATCCGATCGGCGCAACTGGTGGGCGCATATTGGCTTCGATGTGTCACGAAATGCAGCGGCGAAAGGCCCGTTTTGGATTGGAGACCATGTGCATCGGCGGTGGCCAGGGACTGGCCGCCATCTTTGAAAGAGTCTGATCACCTCTGTGCCAAGTTGTTAACTTCTTTCTGTTTTCTTGGACCTTCATAGTTTGGTAACAGAGAACTGAGTGTGACTCGGGGGAGTCAGTCGCGTACGGGGGCTTATCGTCACGATCGCGGCAAATTTCTCCAGATCGGGGCAATCGCCCTTCAGCAACGGCTAACCCCGGTCGGGGGCTAGGAGCGGTGCCAGTCCTTGCGGGCTGGCACCGTTTTCTTTTTCCGGTTACCTCCAGATCATGACTGAAATGACCGCTCCCGCCGCGCTGGCCGGCATCCGTGTGCTTGATCTGTCGCGTGTGCTGGCCGGGCCGTGGAGCACGCAGATCCTGGCCGATCTGGGCGCCGATGTGGTGAAGGTGGAAGTGCCGGGCCGTGGCGACGATACCCGCGCCTGGGGCCCGCCCTTCCTGAAAGGCGCGGACGGTGAGGACGAGATCGGAACCTCCGCTTATTATCTCGCTGCCAACCGCAACAAGCGCAGCATCGCGGTGGATTTTGCCGATCCAGCCGGCGCCGCCCTTCTGCGCGAGCTGGCGATGAAGGCTGATATCGTTATCGAGAATTTCAAGGTTGGCGGCCTGAAGAAATATGGCCTGGATTGGGAGAGCCTGCGGGCGGTGAAGCCGGGCCTGGTCTATTGTTCTGTCACCGGCTTCGGGCAGACCGGGCCTTATGCCAGCCGCGGTGGCTATGATTTCGTGGCGCAGGGCATGGGTGGCTTCATGGCCATCACTGGCGAAGAGGGCGGCCAGCCATTGCGGGCCGGGGTTGCCATGGCCGATGTCACCACCGGGCTTTATGCCACCATTTCCATCCTGGCCGCACTGCGCCATGCCGAACGCACCGGGGAGGGCCAGCAGATCGATATCAGCCTGCTCGATACCCAGATCGCCTGCCTGGCCAACCAGGCGATGAACTGGCTGGTGGGCGGCGTCGATCCCGGCCGGCTGGGCAACCGGCACCCCACGGTGGTGCCATACAAGACCTTCGATGTGGCCGATGGCACCATCATCATCGCCATCGGCAATGATGGCCAGTTCCGCGCTTTCTGCACGCTGATGGGCGTGCCGCAACTGGCGCAGGATGAGCGTTTCGGCACCGCCCGTGCCCGCCTGATCAACCGCGATGCCATCGAAGCTGAAGTGCAGCGGCTGGTGGCGAACGAACCCGGCCTGCCACTGATCGACCGGCTGGCCGCCGCCGGGGTTCCGGCCGGGCCGGTGAACAAGGTGAGCGAGGTGTTCGCCGATCCCTTCATCACCGCCCGCAATGTCGTGCATGATTTCGTGCGGGCAGACGGCGCCCATATCCCCAGCGTTGCTTTTCCTGGCAAGTTGAGCGCCACACCCGCCACGATGCGCCGCCCGCCACCGCGTGTGGGTGAAGACGAACAAAGTATTTTGGCCAATTGGCTGGGCAGTTAACCGGGTTTTAACGCAAAACGGCGACAATTACACCCTTAATGGATGCATAGTTGCGGGTGGCGAACGTGTTTCAAGATCGTGATACCAACGTCGGCGGCGTTGTCTGGGTGCAGCGCGCCTTCATCGTGATGTCGGCATTGTGGCTGGTGGTGCAGGGCCATCTTGGCAGTTTTCTGGGGCGCTGGGATGAAAGCCATCTCGCCGGCAATATCTGCTGGTTGCTGATCTTCTATTGCCTGGCGCGGACGTTGCTGGATTGGGGCCTGACCAGCCTTCGCCTGCACCGCCTTTCATCCGATGCCCTGTTTCTGCTCGCCGTGATGCTGGGCCTGGAAGTGGCGTGGCGTGCCATCGCCGGGCCGAGCGGCATGGCCACAACAGCGGGCTTTGCGACCTTCGTGATGCAGCCCTTCCTGGTGGTGATCGGGATGGCAACCCTGCATCGCAGGGACCTCAACGCCCGCTGAACTACTGTCCTTTGAATTGCGGCGGCCGCTTTTCGAGGAAGGCCGTCATTGCCTCCTTGTTGTCGCTGGTCGTGTGCGCCAGCGCCTGCATCGCGGCCGAAAGCTGCAGCACGGTTTCCAGACTGGCCTGACGCGCTTCCCACAGCAGCCGCTTGGTCATCCGCACCGCCTGCGGTGGGTTCGCAGCGATGCGAGCGGCATAGGCGCGCGCGGCGTCCAGCAACTCGGCATCCGGCACCACCTTGCTCACCAGCCCGATGCGCAGCGCTTCGGCGGCGTCCACCATGTCGCCTGTCAGCGCCATTTCGGCGGCCTTGGCATGGCCCACCACATGCGGCAGCAGCCAGGCGCCGCCATCGCCGGGGATGATGCCCAGCTTAACGAAGCTCTCGGCGAATTTCGCGCTCTCGCCGGCCACGCGAATGTCGCACATGCAGGCCAGATCGCAGCCGGCGCCGATGGCCGGGCCGTTCACCGCCGCCACGATCGGCACTTCCAGCGCGGCAAAGGCGCGGGGCAGGCGCTGGATGCCGGTGAGATAGTTGCGCCGGGTCTTGATCGGCGACGCACTGGCCAACCCGTCACCGCTCGCCATCTTCTTTAGGTTCCCACCTGATGAAAAGGCGCTGCCAGCCCCGGTCAGGATCGCGACCCTTGCATCCGGATCATTCTCGAGCCGCACCAACGCGGCGAGGATCGCATCCACCATGTCGTCATCCGAAACAGGGTTGCGCAGTTCCGGTTGATTGAGGGTCAGCGTGACGATGTGGCCATCGCGTTCGTAAAGGACATGCTCGATCATTTCTTTCTCCTAACGGACGCCAAGGCCACGCGCGATGATGCCGCGCAATATCTCGCGGGTGCCGCCGCGCAAGCTCACCATCGGGGCGATCTGCACCGTGGCGTGCAGCGTGGCCAGCAGCGATGCGGGCGGATCGGGGATCAGCGGCAACAGGCTGCGGGCGATTTCGGGGATGGCCTGTTCGAAGGTCGCGCCAAGGTCCTTCACCATCGCCGCTTCCAGCGCCGGGTCTTCACCGGCCTCCAGCAGCGCCGCCATGCCGCGGGCCATCAGCCGCAGCACCATCAGATGCGCCGCCAGCCGGCCGATGGGAGCATGGGCCGCCGCCGCGTCTTCGGGCAGTGCCGCCACCAGTTCCTCTGCCAGCACCAGTGTCGACAGGAAGCGTTCGGGGCCCGAGCGTTCGTAGGCCAGCTCGCTCATCACCTGCGCCCAGCCATTGCCTTCGCCCCCCACCAGCGCGTCGGCGGGCACGAACACATCATCGAAATGCACTTCGTTGAAATGATGCTCGCCCATCAGGTCGATGATCGGCCGCACGGTCAGGCCCGGCGTATCCATCGGCACCAGCAACTGGCTCAGCCCTTCATGCCGCTGGCCCTCTCCGGTGCGGCATAGCAGCAGCATGGCGTGCGCCTTGTGGGCATAGGTGGTCCACAATTTCGTGCCGTTCACCCGCCAGCCGCCGTCCACCGGCCGCGCGCGGGTGGTGAGCGCAGCCAGATCGGAACCTGCCCCCGGCTCGCTCATGCCGATACAGGCAAACAGTTCGCCGCGCGCGATGGCGGGCAGATAGGCCGCCTGCTGGGCCGGCGTGCCGAATTTGAGCAACAATGGCCCGGTCTGCCGGTCGGCGATCCAGTGCGCCGCCACCGGCGCGCCGGCAGCGAGCAATTCCTCGATCACCACCAGCCGGTCGAGCGCGCTCTTCTCGTGCCCGCCCACCGCCTTCGGCCATGTCATCGCCAGCCAACCGCGTTCGCCCAGCTTGCGACTGAAATCGGGGCTGTGGCCGTTCCAGCTGTGGACGCGGACATCCGGGGGCAGGGCGGCGAGCTCCTCGGCCAGGAAATCACGCACGTCGGCGCGCAAATCGGCACGCGTGGCGGTTTCGGCCACCACCGGAAAGCGGAAACGATCACCGGCCGTGGCCGGTTCGGCGAGACCGAGCAGCGGTTCGTCCGTCGCCAGCCGCCACAGGCTGCCCCGCGCCAGCACGTCAGCGCCCAGCCGTGTGTGCCAATCATGTTCGCTGCCGGCCGTATCGCGGCGCTGCCATAGCGCACGCGTGAACAGGTGCAGGCGGTGTTCCGCCGTCACGCCGATGGCGCCGTGCAACTGGTGCGCCAGGGCTGCGACCACGCCGGCCGCTTCGCTGGCGCGGGCCTTGCCTGCCGCCACCATCGCCCAGCTTTCACCCGCCAGGCCCAGGCCTGCCAGCCCGACCGCTCCGCCGGCTGCAGCGGTTTCGGCCGCCATCTGCGCCAGGCTGTGCTGCACCGCCTGGTTCTTCGACAGCGGCTTGCCGAACTGCTGGCGCGTCTGGGTCCACTCCAGGGTCAGCGCCAGCACGGTTTCGGCGAGGCCGGCGATCTCGGCGCTGGCCAGCGCCGGCACCCACAGCTCGGCCGGACACTCTGGCGCCGCGTCGATCATCGCTTCGGCCAGCGGCCACGGCGCGCCGGCCTTGCCGTGCGCGCGGGCGATGGCCAGCACGGTCGCCGCATCCAGCGCCAATCCGCCCGCCGCTTCACTGGCTAGCGCCAGCGGCAGGCCGGCGCCGCTGATGGCGTCCCAGCCGTCCGCTCGGCCGCCTGCACGCGAAGCGCGCAGGCGCGCGTCCGTCGCTTCATGCGCGAGCAACCGGCTCACTTGATCGATCAGCACATCATCCATGGCCCCAGCTTAGGCGCAGCTTTCGTCTCCGCACAGGCTGGAGTTTCCGGCAGGCATTGCGGCCCCCCATTGCCCTTCTGCGCCGCCTGGTCCACGATTCCGCCATGCTTTCGGTGCTCGACATGTTTCGCGTGGGCGTTGGCCCGTCCAGTTCGCACACGGTGGGGCCGATGCGCATTGCGCTGCGCTATGGCCAACGGCTGGCGCGGCGGCGCTGGCCGGAGGGTGCGCGGGTGGTGGTGACGCTGCAAGGCAGCCTCGCCTTCACCGGCCATGGCCACGGAACGTTACGGGC
>NZ_CAMCWT010000045.1:0-20328 GCF_945882885.1 Sandarakinorhabdus limnophila DSM 17366 | reverse complement strand
CCATCGGTGACAGGCCGCGAAGCCGGCTCGATCCACAGATTGCGGTCCGGCCCCGGAATCAGTTGGATGGCGCGGACTTGGCTCTGAATGGCGCCGTGATCGATGGCGGACCTGTGGGTGGAACAGCTCATCGCCCCCACGAACGTCTGCCCATTCGACGCGCCGCTGGTGGAGAGCGACCGTCAGTGCGGTTCCAGCCACATGTTGAGTTCGGCCACAGAAATCCCGGTCTGGCACAGCGCCAGCCCATTGTGATCGCCGCTGAAGGTCGGATCGACGTGGGTTTTCGGCAGGGCAAACAGCTCGTTGGCATAGCCGGTTGCCAGTGGCCAGCCGCCGGGCACCGATGGCGCCGCAGAGAATGACCAGGTCGCACCGTCGGCGCGCAGCCGGCACCGACCGGTGAAGGCCTTGCCGATCAAATCCTGCACGGCCTTGGCGCTGGCCCGCATATCGGACAGGCTGGCGGTGACGGCACGGTGCAGTTCGTATCGCCCGGCAATCGGCACATCACGCTCGGTGAAATGCCAATTGTGCCAGCTGCGATCATCAAATTTCAGGATGCGCGCCATGCCGGGCTCCTTATTGTGGAATCTCGCCCTCACCGGTCGGCAGCTTGCCGCAGCGATAGCGGATGTGGGACGGCTGCCAGATGCCAAGAGTGAGCACCGTGGCCAGCGACTGCAGCAGCGACGTGCGCACCTGCACATCGCTGATGCTGTTGGTGCCGACGCACGCCTCAGCCTTTTTCGGATCCTCCAGCGCGCCCCAGGCGATGGCGTTGCTGTCCACGGGATGCAAATTCTGATCGCCCCGATTGGGCACCGGCACGGTGAGGCTGTGATAGGCACAGCCCGGCAGCGCACAGGCGATCATCAGGGCAGTAAAAGGGCGCAGCATCATGCTCCCCCAGAAAGGCCGACCCGATGCCATGATGGCACGAAGCCATCGTACTGGCCAGCGCTCTGGTTTCGTTGATGCATCTGGTGCACAAGCGCCGGCATGACGCACGAATTCGAGCTCTATGATCTCAAGGTGGAGGTGATTGCGCCGCCTGGCGCGAAACTGTGGTGCAATGCGCAGCCCGGCGATTGGTTCGAACTGCGCGGCGAACTGCTGTTTCTGCCGCCGGGCCAGGGCTTTTCGATCTACAGCCTCGCCACCGTGCTGCCATTGCTAGCCGCGAAGCAGCGCGCCACCGATCCCAACGACTGGATGGCCAGCGACGCCGAAATCGCCTGCCCAGATCCCAACTGCCCGTCGCGGCTGAAGATTACCCGCCTCGGCAAACGCACATTCCGCCGTGCCGAGACCACGGCAACGGTGAAGCCATGAGCGTGGAGCGCATCGATCTTGCCCCCGGCTACAGCATTTCCCGTTTGATTCGCGGCGGTTGGCAGCTGGCCGGCGATCATGGCCCGGTGGCGCGAGACAGCCTCAATGACGGCTTCCTCGCCTTCTTCGATGCCGGCATCACCGCGCTCGATTGCGCCGATATCTACACCGGCGTGGAAGAGATGATCGGCGATTTCCGCCGCCATCTGGCCAACGCGCGCGGCGCCGAAACGCTGGACCGCCTGAAAGTGCACACCAAATTCGTGCCCGATCTTGCCCTGCTCCCCACTCTCTCCCGCGCCGACGTGGAAGCCATCATCGATCGCAGCCGCGCCCGGCTCAGGATGGAGCGCCTCGACCTGGTGCAATTCCACTGGTGGGATTATGCCCAGCCGCGCTGCGTCGAAGCGCTGTTGCATCTCCAAGAATTGCAGCAAGCCGGCAAGATCGCCCACATCGCCGGCACCAATTTCGATGCGGCCCACGTCGCCGCATTCGCCGCCGCCGGTGCGCCGCTCACCAGCATCCAGGTGCAATATTCGCTGCTTGATCGCCGCCCGGCCGGTGCCTTCACCGCCACCGCGGCCGCCAGCCACACCGGCCTGATCTGCTATGGCGCGCTTGCCGGCGGATTCCTCTCCGCCCGCTGGCTTGGGCAACCCGATCCCGCCGAAAGCCTCACCAACCGCAGCCTGATCAAATATCGCCTGATCATCGATGAATGCGGCGGGTGGGATGCCTTTCAGGCCCTGCTGTCGGTTCTCGACCGCATTGCCCAACACCACGCCGTCCCGCTCTCCGCCGTCGCCGCGCGCTGGGTGCTCGATCAACCCGGCGTCGCCGCCGTCATCATCGGCGCCCGCCACGCCGGCCACCTTGCCGACACGCTGGCCATCGCCGCCTTGCGCCTCTCCGCCGCCGACCACACCGCCATCGCTGGCGTGCTGCCGCCGGGACCGCAAGGCGATGTTTACGCCCTCGAACGCGACCGCGATGGACGGCATGGGCGGATCATGAAGTATAATTTGAACAAGGCTTGAATGCAGAATCAAGGGCCTCCGGCGGGCCGGGCCTGAGGCCCTTCACCCACTTGCATTTTCGGGCGGCGCTTCGTTCGGAGATGGCGCCCAAAACAAACGGGTGTAGGGCCCGCGACCATGCCCGCGGCGGGGCCCATCGAAACTTCGTTTCGATGGGTGCCCTCGGAGGCTCCCCTTTTTCTGCTGTCTCACGAGCCACACTGCGCTATCACCGCCCGCATGAGCAAAGATCCCGTCGTCCTGAACAGCCAAGGCATGCAGGCGTTGCAGCGTGGCGATGCAAAGGCCGCCGCCATCGCCTTTGCGGCAGCCGTCAAGGCCGATCCGGCGGCGGCGATCCTGCATTATAATCTGGCCAACGCCCACGCGCTGGCCGGCGATGCCAAGGCGCAGCTGGTGGCGTTGAATGCCGCGTTGGATCGTGATCCGTACATGGCCCATGCCCTGCTGGCGCGCGGGCGGCTGCATGAGCATGAGGGCCGCACGGCCGACGCGCTGTCGGATTATCAGCGGTTGCTGGCGGCGGTTGATCCGCGCGAGCAGGTGGGGCCGGGCTTTGCAGCCGGGCTGCAGCATGCCGCCGGCGTGGTGCAGGCGGCCAATGATGGGCTCGCTGCACGGCTGGATGCGGCGATGGCCGATGAATTGGAACAGGCCTCCCCGGCATCGGCCACCCGCGTGCGCCACGCCATGGAGGCGCAACTGGGCCGGCGCCGCGTGTATGTGCACCAGCCGCTGGCGCTGCATTATCCCTATCTGCCCGCCATCCAGTATTTCGAACGCGACCTGTTCCCCTGGCTGGCCGACCTGGAAGCCGCCACGCCGGCGATCCGCGCCGAATTGCAGGCGGTGCTGGCGGCGGGCGGCGAAGGCTTTGCTCCCTATGTGGATTATCCGGCCGGCGTGCCGGTGAACCAGTGGAAGGACCTGAACAAGAGCGATGCCTGGGCGGCGCGCTTCTTCCTGAAACATGGCGTGCGCGACGAAGCCATGTGCACGCTCTGCGCCAACACCGCCGCCGTGCTGGATCGCATGCCGCTGTTCGATCTGCCCGGTCGCGGGCCCACCGCCTTCTTCTCGCTGCTCAAACCCCGCACCGTTATCCCGCCGCACACCGGCGCCACCAACGTGCGCAGCATCATCCACCTCCCGCTAATCGTGCCCGAAGGCTGCTGGTTCCGCGTTGGCAACGACACCCGCCCCTGGGTCGAAGGCCAGGCCTTCGCCTTCGACGACACCATCGAACACGAAGCTCACAACCCCACCGACGAGCTGCGCGCGGTGCTAATCCTCGACACCTGGAACCCCTTCATCGCCGCCGACGAACGCCCCCTGATCACCCGCTGGGTGAACGAACTGGACGCGCATGGCCGCGGGCTGGCGGAGTTTTCAGCGGCCTGAGGGTGTTTTCAGATAAGGGTGCCTCCGGCGGGCAGGGTCATCGACCCTGCCCGCCGGAGGCACCCTTTCTTTCACCTTCACCCGATGATGTCGCGCGCCCGCAGCCAGTTGATGATCGCCTCTGCGGCGTCGGCTTCGCTCATGGTGCTGGTCGTGATGTGCAGTTGCGGCTCTTCAGGCGCTTCGTAGGGGCTGTCGATGCCGGTGAAGTTGGTGAGTTCGCCGCTGGCGGCTTTGGCGTAGAGGCCTTTGGGGTCGCGGGCTTGGCAGATTTCGATGGGGGTATCGACGAAGACTTCGATGAAGCGTTCGGCGCCCACGAGTTGCCGGGCCATTTCGCGTTCGGAGCGGAAGGGGGAGATGAAGGAGCAGGTGACGATCAGGCCGGCGTCCGCCATCAGTTTGGCGACTTCGCCGATGCGGCGGATGTTTTCGACGCGATCGGCATCGGTGAAGCCGAGATCGCGGTTGAGGCCGTGGCGGACATTGTCGCCATCCAGCGCGTAGGTGTGGCAGCTGAGCGCGGCGAGGCGGGCTTCGACCAGATTGGCGATGGTGGATTTGCCGGAACCCGAAAGCCCGGTGAACCAGATCACCGCGGGCTGATGGCCTTTCAATGCGCTGCGCTGGGCTTGCGTGACCGTCATCGGCTGCAAGTGGATGTTGCTGGCACGCCTGAGGGCGTGGCGGATCATGCCGGCGCCCACGGTGTTGTTGGTGTAGCGATCGATGAGGATGAAGCCGCCGGTGTCGCGGCATTCACCGTAGGGATCGAACAGCAGCGGCGCGGTGGTTTCGAGGTTGGCGAGGCCGATCTCGTTCATGGCGAGCGTGCGGGCCGGGCGTTCGTCCAGCGTGGTGATGTCGATGCGGTGTTTGAGCAGCGTGACCGAGGCCGGGGTCGTCAGGGACCCGGATTTGAGCAGGTAGGACCGGCCGGGTTTGAGCGCATCCTCGTCGAGCCAGATCAGATCGGCGGCGAATTGCTGGGCGACGGCGGGCCGGTCTTCGGGGCTGACCAGCATGTCGCCGCGAGAGATGTCGATTTCGTCTTCCAGCACCAGCGTGACGGCGGCTTCCGGGCCAGCGAGCGGCAGGTCGCCGTCCACGGTGACGATGCGGGCGACGCGGGTGGCCTTGCCGGAGCGGGCGGTGACGATGGGGTCGCCGGGCTTCACCTGGCCGGCCACGATGGTGCCGGCATAGCCGCGGAAGTGGGCATCGGGCCGGTTCACCCATTGCACCGGGAAGCGCAATGGCCCGGACGCATCGGTGGCGGCGAGTTCCAAACCTTCCAGATGGGCGATCAGCGTAGGGCCATCATACCACGGCATTTCGGTAGCGCTGGTGGCGAGGTTCAGGCCGGCGCGGGCGGCCATCGGAATGGCGGTGAAGCCGAGAAAGCCCAAGCGTTCGGCAATGGCTGTGTATTCATCGACGATTGCGCGGAAGCGGGCTGCGTCGAAATCCACCAGGTCCATCTTGTTCACGGCCAGCACGATGTGGCCGATGCCCATCAGCGAGGCGATGAAGCTGTGGCGGCGGGTTTGTGGCAGCAGACCCTTGGAGGCGTCGACCAGGATGATCGCCAGATCGGCGGTGGAGGCGCCGGTGGCCATGTTGCGCGTATATTGTTCGTGGCCGGGCGTGTCGGCGATAATGAAGCGGCGGCGCGGCGTGGCGAAGAAGCGCCAGGCGACATCGATGGTGATGCCCTGTTCGCGTTCGGCATCAAGGCCATCGAGCAGCAGAGCGTAATCGATCTCGCCGCCGGTGGTGCCATGCTTGCGACTGTCATTGGCCAGCGTGCTGAGCGTGTCGTCCATGATGGCCTGGCTGTCGTGCAGGAGGCGGCCTATGAGCGTGGACTTGCCGTCGTCCACTGATCCGCAGGTGATCAGGCGCAGCACGCCATCCCGGTTGAGGGTGTTGGCCATCAGAAATATCCCAGCCGCTTCTTCTGTTCCATCGATCCATCGCCGTCGCGATCGATCACCCGCCCCTGCCGTTCCGATGTACGGGTATCGGCCATTTCCGCCACGATATCGGCCAGCGTTTTGGCTTCGGACTCTACCGCGCCGGTGAGCGGGTAGCACCCCAGGGTGCGGAAACGGATGCGGCGCATCACCGGTTCCTCGCCGGGCTCCAGCGGCAGGCGATCATCATCCACCATCAGCAGCACATCATCACGCACCACTGTGGGGCGCTCCGCTGCGAAATAGAGCGGCACCACCGGTATCGCCTCGGCTTCAATATACCGCCACACGTCGAGCTCGGTCCAATTGGAGATCGGGAAGACCCGCATGGATTCCCCCGGCCCCACCCGCGTGTTGTAGGTGCGCCAGAATTCCGGCCGCTGCCGGCGCGGATCCCAGCCCTGGTGGGCGTCGCGGAACGAGAAGATGCGCTCCTTTGCGCGGGATTTCTCTTCGTCGCGGCGGCCGCCGCCGATCGCCGCGTCAAAGCCACCGCCGGTCAGTGCTTGCAGCAGCCCGGTGGTGCGCATCACTTCGGTGTGCAGCGCGGAACCATGGACGAAGGGGTTGATATCGCGCGCCGCGCCCTCTTCATTGACGTGGACGCGCATATCGATGCCCAGCGCCGGCATCAGCGTGTCGCGAAACGCGCCCATGGCCGCAAATTCCCACAGGCTGTCCACATGCAGCAGCGGAAACGGTGGCAGCGAAGGCCAGAACGCCTTCAGCGCCAGGTGCAGCATCACCGTTGAATCCTTGCCAATGGAATAGAGCATCACCGGCTTGCGGAACGAGGCGGCTAATTCACGCAGGATATGGATGGCCTCCGCCTCCAGCCGCGCCAGATCGGGCGGCAGCGTTTGCCGTGTGGGCGGCTTGGCGGCGTGGCCGCTGCCGCTGCGGAACCGCGCGGCATAGGCGGCGATGGTGGCTTCACTATCCATGCAGCAGCCATAATCAGTTCGCCGGCAAAGCAAAAGGCTGGCGTTTCTGCCCTGCCATCCCTCAAGATTGTGGCGAATTGGCCACACAGCGAGGTGGAAACGACCACATCTGCGTTTGCGCGCTTTACACGAGGTCTGGCTTTTCACAGAAGCGTCACAAGCCTCAGAGGGGCTGGAAATTGTGCTGGTGTGCCGTCAATGGCACCGCGAGGGGAATAGGCCGCCACCGAAAAGGGAGTGGATATTTTTCTGGCGAGGCAGGGTTTCCTTGGAATTTGGTCAGAAGAAGGAATACACCGTGACGCAACTCAAGAATTCGAATCGGCGCCTCGCGCTGACGTCCAGCGTCGCCACGCTGGCTCTCGCCCTGATGGCCGGCCCGGCGCTCGCTCAGACGGCAACTGCCGCCGCTGAAACCGAAGCTGCCGAAGAAGGCACCATCGTTGTTACCGGTACCCTGATCCGCAACCCGAACCTGGTGTCGGCATCGCCGATCGTCACGACCTCGGCTGAAACCATCGCGCTGCGCGGCAGCAACGTGGCCGAAGAAGTGCTGCGTGAAATCCCCGGCTTCGTGCCGAGCATCGGTTCGGCCGTGAACAACGGCAACGGCGGCGCCAGCTTCGTCGATCTTCGTGGTCTCGGCACCAACCGCAACCTCGTCCTGCTCGATGGCCAGCGCATCGCGCCTGCCGGCCTCGGCGGCGTCGTCGATTTGAACAACATCCCGCTGGCTCTCGTTGAGCGCGTTGACGCGCTGACCGGCGCCGCCGTGACCACCTATGGTGCCGACGCCATCACCGGTGTCGTGAACTTCGTCACCAAGAAGAACTTCACCGGCATGGATTTGCAGGTCTCCAACTCGCTCACCGAGCGTGGCGACGGCCATCGCATTCGCGCCGACCTGACCATCGGCGGCGACTTTGCCGACGGCAAGGGCAACGCCGTGATCTCAGTTGGTTACCAGAAGGCCGATCCTGTTTTCCAGGGCGACCGCGACGTGTCGCGTCTCGGCTTCGATACCTTCAGCGGTAACACCGGCGGCGGTTCGCCGACGACGGTGCCGACCCGCATCCGCAACGTGCGTCCGATTGATCCCCTGACCGGCCAGCCGAGCACCAATCCGGCTGTGGCTAACCTCGGCAACGGCCAGCTGTCGCCCGATGGCCGCACGGCTGTTCCGTTCTATCAGGATTTCAACTTCAACCCATTCAACATCTTCCAGACGCCGTTCCAGCGTTTCAACCTCTTCGCCAAGGCGAACTACGAGATCACCGACAATATTGAGGTTTATGCCCGCGGTATGTTCTCCAAGAACACCGTGCGCACGATCATCGCGCCGTCGGGCCTGTTCTCGCAGACGGTTGTTCTGCCAATGTCGAACCCGTTCCTGCCGACAGCGATCCGCAACCAGTATTGCGCCTTCAACACCAGCTCGGTGGCCTCCGGCCTTTACACGCCGCGTTTCACGCCAACCGAGTGCGCCGCTGCAGCGACTGCGACGACCAAGGCCGATCCCAAGTACCGCGAGGTGACCACCCTGCTCAGCCGCCGTACCGTCGAAGCCGGCACGCGTGACAGCGAATACACCACCACGCTGTTCGATTACACCGCCGGCCTGCGCGGCAAGCTGACCAACACGCTCGATTGGGACGTGTCCGCCTCCTACGGCCAGAGCGAAAACATCGCCCGCGCCACCGGTTACCTGATCAACGATCGCGTGCTGGAAGCCCTTCAGGCCACCAACCCGAACACCTGCCTCAGCGGCAACGTGGCCTGCGTTCCGCTGAACGTCTACGGCCCGGCCGGCTCGATCACGCCGGCGATGGCGCGCTTCATCTCGGCAGACTCCACCGATCGCCGCACCTCCAGCCTGACTCAGGTTCGTGCGCTGCTGTCGGGTGATTTGGGTGTCAGCTTCGGTGATGCTGAAGCAATCGGCTTCGCTGTCGGTGCCGAGTATCGCGATTACGGCGCTGCCGTGCTGCCGGACGACTTCTCGGAGCGTGGCGCTCTGGGCGGCGGCGGTGGCCCGACCCCGCGCGTCGAAGGTGGCTATAACGTCAAGGAAGTCTTCGGCGAAGTCATCGCCCCGATCCTTGAAGGCAAGCCCTTCTTCGAAAACCTCACCCTCGAAGCCGGTGCGCGCTATTCGTCCTATGAAGTCGCTGCGCCGGGCAACCCGTCGTTCGACGCCTTCACCTGGAAGGCCGGCGGCACCTGGGAAATGGCCCAGGGCTTCAAGGTCCGTGGTAACTACAGCCGCGCTGTCCGCGCCCCGAACATCGGCGAACTCTTCTCGCCGGTTTCGCGCGGTCTGACCAACCTGGGCACTGATCCGTGCGCTGGCGCCGCTCCGACGACCAACGCCAACCTGCGTGCGGTCTGCATTGCGCAGGGCGCTGCTCCGGGCATCATCGGCCAGATCGATCAGCCGGCTGCGGGCCAGGCCAATGCCTACGGCGGCGGCAACCCCAACGCGCGGCCGGAAAAGGCCAACACCTGGACCTTGGGTGCGGTGTTGCAGCCGTCCTTCGCTCCGGGCCTCGCCCTCACGGTCGATTACTACAACATCAGCGTGACCGACGCGATCACCAGCCCGCTGCCGGGCGATGCGATCGCCGCCTGCTTCGGCAGCATCACGTCCGCCAGCGCCACCAGCGCAGCTTGCACGGCCATCCGCCGTGACCCGCTGTCTGGCTCGTTTGATGGTGAATCGTTGGGTCTGCCGCGTCCGCTGTCGAACCTGGGCCGCCTGAAGACCGACGGTCTGGATGTGAACCTGACCTACTCGACCGATCTTGGCTTCGCCAAGCTGGGTGTGAGCGGCAACTTCAACTACACCTTCCGTTCGCAGTTCCAGGCCACGCCGACCTCGGTCAACCGTGAGTGCGTCGGCTACTACAGCCCAAACTGCTCGTTCACCGGTTCGATCCAGCCGAAGTGGCAGACCTCGCTGCGCACGACCCTGGGCTTCGAAAACTTCGACGTGTCGCTGCTGTGGCGCCACATCGACAAGGTGATCCAGGAGCCGCTGAATGCGGCAGCGCCGACCGCTGCCAACGGCTTCTTCGGTGATGACACGCCGTTTTTCTCGGCCTTCCGTCAGATCCGTGCCTATGATTACTTCGATCTGACCGGTCGCTTCAACATCCTGGACAACATCACCCTGATCGCAACGGTCAGCAACCTGTTCGACACCAAGCCGCCTCTGGTTGGTGCTGCGGCCGGTTCGACCTCGTTCAACAGCGGCAACACCTTCCCGTCGACCTACGACGCGCTGGGCCGCCGTTACACGATGCAGATCAACGTCCGCTTCTGATGAAGCGCCCGCAAGGGCTGTGAAATGCGAAAGGGCGGGTGGCAACACCCGCCCTTTTTGCTGTTTGGAACTTGGCGAAGCGAGCGCGCCGGCTGCGGCCGACGGCGGCGTTCAGCCCAGCAACGGGCGCGGCAATTGCATCGGCACGCCGGCGGCCTTGGCCACGGCCTCAGCCCAGATCGCCACCTTGGCAATCTCATCGGCGTGGGCCGCTTCGGCTGCACGCTCGGCGATGCGATCGTCGGTGGAAAAGGCCTGGCCAAACTTGCTGTGCCGGCCGAAGATTGGCCCGGAAACAACGGCTTGCACGTCCAGCGGCACGTCGAAGAAGCGGCACAGGGCCGTCATCGCCGCCGCGGGATGAGCCAGCAGCAACTCGGAATCAAGTGTTGTCACCTGCTGGCCGAACTGCGCCGCCAGCCGGGCGAACAACGCGTGCTGCGCAAGCCAGCCCATGGCTGCGATCTGCAGATCGGTCTGCCCCAGATAATCTTCGCCGCTGAAGCCAAAGCTGTGCAGGCCCTGCTTCAGCTGTTTCAGCAGCAGTTCGCGCACCCAGATCCGGCCATCCATGCCCTTGCGCGCCACAGACCCCAGGAACACCGGCATTGGGGCATACAGCAGCAGCGCCCGCGCGTCGGGGCGCATCTGCAGTATCAGGGGTGCCATGGCATTGCACACGTTGCTCGGCTTGATCACCACCGCCTCGCCGGGTGCGAATGGTCGGGCCAGCAGGGTCAGGCTGCCATCCAGAACATTGGCGATCTGGCGCCGGTCGCCGCCGCGCAATTGCCAGCCGATCAGATCGTTCAGGATCACCGGCTCCTTCAGGCCCATGGCCAGCCCCGGCGCATCAAATGCCCGCGCCAAAAGCGTGGAACAGCAGAAGGCGCTGTGCAGGATAAAGCGCAAGGGTGCCGACGTGCCAGCCTGGGCCAGCGCTGCGGTCCGGGCAATGATCGTGGGCTTAGCCTCGCCCAGATACTCGTCGGTCAGGAAAGTGGCGGCGCCATGCGCGGCGCGCGGCGTGTGCCGGAAGTGGATGGCATCATGCTGCGGATCATAGCGATGCGGCAGCCAGACGGGATTTGAAGCGATGGTGGACACATTGCCGATTTGACGTGCTGCCCCGGAAAGTGCAATCCCGCTACCGGCCTCGTCAACTGATCGCGAAGGACACGTCATCATGGTTCGTCATTGCTTCGCCCTGCTTCTTGCTGCCGCAGCGGTAGCGCCGGCTGCGGCCCAGACACCTGAAGCAGCGCCGACTGCTGCTGCGCCGGTGGACAAGAGCAAGGAAATCATCTGCAAGCGCGAGAAGGAAACCGGCAGCCTGGTCAAGGCCAAGCGCACCTGCCTGACCCGCCAGCAATGGGCCTATGTGCAGGATACCAACCAGCAATTCGCGCGAGATCTCAACAACTCGACCATGAGCCGTCCCGGCAGCCAGTGATGGCGCCTTGCCATGAACGATCCTGAAAAGGCCGCACTGGAACGCACTGCCCAGGCCGGCATCGCGGCCTTGCAGGCAGGCGATGGCAAGACTGCGCGCCGGGCGTTTGAAACCATCGTGGCCAGTGGCCGCGCCACCTTGCAGATCTGGCTGTGGCTGGCGCAGGCGTGCGACATGCTGGATGATCGCGCAGCCGTGATGGCGCACGTGGCCCGGGTGGTGGAGCTTGACGCGGCCAATCCCTATGCACTGGTGATGGCCGGCGAGGTGCAGACCCGCAGCGGCAATGATCGCGCCGCCATCGCCTGGTACGAACGTGCGCTGAACGCCGCACAGGGCCGGCAATTACCGCCGGATCTGATCGCCCGCCTGAACCGCGCTGCAGCTGCGCGGGAGGCCGCCTTTGCCCAGTTCGAAGCCGAGATGAGGGGCGCCTTCGATACCGCCGGTGTTGATGCCGCCAGCACCGGCCCGCGCTTTGCCGAAGCCCTGCAGATCGTGTCGGGCCGCAGCCAGCCCTATCTGCAACAGCCCACCAGTTTCTATTATCCGCGCCTACCGCAGATCCCCTTTTATGATCCGGCCGATTTCGCCTGGACTGGCGCGCTGGCCGCCGCATTGCCCGCCATCCGCGCCGAAGCCGAAGCGGTGATGGCCCACGGTGACGGCATCGCGCCTTATGTGGAGGCCGATCCCGATCGCCCCAACAAGGGCCATGCCCTGCTGGCCGATGCGCGCTGGAGCGCATTTCACTTGTTCCGCAATGGCTTGCCCATCGCCGACCATGCCGCCCGCTGCCCCGCCACGATGGCGGCGCTGGCCCAGGCGCCCTTGCCGCGCATCGCTGGCACGGCACCGATGGCGCTGTTTTCGATCCTGGCACCTCACACCCATATCCCGCCACACAACGGCATGCTGAACACAAGGCTGATCTGCCATCTGCCGCTGATCGTGCCCGATGGCTGCCGCCTGCGGGTGGGCGCCGAGACCCGCGACGTGCGCGCCGGGGAGGTGCTGCTGTTCGACGACAGCATCGAGCATGAGGCCTGGAACGACAGCGATGCCCCGCGGGCCATCCTGCTGTTTGAAGTGTGGCGGCCGGAACTGACCGCGGCCGAACGCCAGGCGCTGACCGTGCTGTTTGAAACGGTGGCGGCCTACACCCCCGATCAGGCCTGAATGGACCTGCCCCTCACCAGCCAGAATGCCGATGCCCCGGCCGTGGTGAGCGAGCAGCGGCTTTCCGCTGAAACGCTGCGCCGGCGCGGCGGGGTGCTGACGGGGGAGGCGATTGGTGACTGGCCGTGGCTGCGCGGCTCGGCAAGGGGGTTGGTGGTGTCCGGCCTTCCGGGCACGCTGGTCACGCTGGATGGCCTGCGGCTGGCGCCGGCGGCAAGCGGCGTGGTGGACCTGACCCTGCTGCGACTGGGCCTGATCGAAAGCGCGCGACTGTCTGCAGGTGCGGCCGGTGTGGCACAGGGCGCTGGCGCGCTGAGCGGCGTGCTGGCGGCGGGTGGCCATCCGGTGGCGGCTGGTGGCCGGCTGCTGGCAGCGGCGGGCGCGCAGGATGGGCGCGGCATTGGCGCGGTTGATCTGCAGCTGGGCAATGATTTTGGCTGGGTGGGTGGCGGCTATACGCGGGGCGGCGCGCTGCCCGGCGGGGCCACAGATCAGGATCGCTGGCATCTGGCCGGGCGGTTCCAACAGGATGTTGGGCCTCTCCAACTCTGGGGCCGGGGAATGTTTGCCCGACGGGCGCACGGTGTGATTCGTGCTGATTGGCATGATGTTGCCCTGGGGCTTTCGGGCGGCACCCGCTGGCAGTGGCGGCTGGCGGTGGCCAATGGTGGCCATCAGGAGGCGGCGGGTGCCAGCAGCCGGCTTGCGCAGGCGCGAGCCGTGCTGAGCGGAGCGACCGGCCTGATCCTTCCGGGCGCGGCCGAGCCGATCACCCTCGCCGCCGGGGCGGATTGGCGGCGGCTGCGGCTGGGCGCGGGGGTGGTGCGGGCGCGGGAGCTGTTTGCGGAAGCCGCCGTGCCGGTGCTGCAGGACAAGCCGGCCGCCGAGAATCTGGTGGCGACTCTGGGCGTGCGGCAGGCGTGGTTGGCCGGCAAATCCGAAACGCTGTGGCAGGCCGGCGGGCGCTGGGAGGCGTTTCCCGGCATTGCGCTGCGCGGGCAGGTGGCGCGCGGGGTGGATGATTTCGCGACGCTGAGCGGGATGAGCCGCAGCGTCGGGTTGATTGCCACGCCGGCGTTTTTGCCGGGGTTCGCACTGACCGTGGACCGGCGCTGGCAAGCACAGGGCGCCGCGAGGGTGCAGGCGTGGGATGTGTCGGCCAGTTGGCGCGGGCGGGTGAGCGGGGGCGCGCAACTGGCGCTGACTGCGCTGGCCACGCATCACGACCAGGCGGCTTTCACGCCGATGCCGGTGCCGCGCTTTGCGAGCCTGCTGCGGGCGACACTGGAGACGGGGCCTTGGGCGGTGAGTGCTGGCTTGCGGCACCGCACAGCGCTGGCCGGCGGGCTAGATGTGAGCGTGGAGCGGCAGATCGGTGAACGCGTGCGGTTGATCGCCAGTGTGAGCAATGCCGGCGATGCAGGCAGCGCTGCCGGTCCGGTGGGCCGGCAGGCGCTGCTGCAGATGGTGGCGGGATTCTAGCCCGCTACAAGCACCAGTTTCCCGTCGCCTTCGTCGACCTTCACCGTGCTGCCATCGGGGACCTCACCGGCCAGGATCAGTTCGGCCAGCGGGTCCTGCAGATGTTTCTGCACGGTGCGCTTCAGCGGGCGTGCGCCATAAACCGGGTCATAGCCCACCCGCGCCAGCCAGCGCCGGGCGGCGTCGGTGAGGTCGAGCGTCACCTTGCGGTCCTTCAGCAGGGCCTGCACGCGGCTTACCTGGATATCGACGATCGGCGCCATCACTTCCTGGCCAAGCCGCTGAAACAACACGATTTCGTCCAGCCGGTTAAGGAATTCGGGGCGGAAATGCCCGCGCACCACTTCCATCACCTGCGGTTCGGCCTCGCTGATCGGCGCACCATCGGGCAGGGCGGCGATATACTGGCTGCCAAGGTTCGATGTGAGGATGATCAGCGTGTTGGTGAAATCCACCGTGCGGCCCTGGCCATCGGTCAGCCGGCCGTCATCGAGCACCTGCAGCAGCACGTTGAACACGTCACCGTGGGCCTTTTCCACTTCGTCGAACAACACCACCTGATAGGGCCGCCGCCGCACGGCTTCGGTGAGCACGCCGCCTTCTTCATAGCCGACATAGCCGGGAGGCGCGCCGATCAGACGGGCAACGCTGTGCTTTTCCATGAACTCGCTCATGTCCAACCGCACCATGGCGCGCGGATCATCGAACAGGAATTGCGCCAGCGCCTTGGTCAGCTCGGTCTTGCCGACGCCCGTGGGGCCGAGGAACAGGAAGCTGCCCAGCGGCCGGTTCGGGTCCTGCAGGCCGGCGCGGGCGCGGCGCACGGCGCTGGAAACCGCCTTCACGGCGGCGGCCTGACCGATCACCTGGGCCGAGAGGATGCTTTCCATCTTCATCAGCTTGTCGCGCTCGCCTTCCAGCATCCGGTCTACCGGAATGCCGGTCCAGCGCGAGACGACCGCTGCGATATCATCACCGGTCACTTCCTCGCGCACCATCGCGGCCTGGGTCACCTGCTCGGCTTCGGCCAGTTGGCGTTCCAGTTCCGGGATGCGGCTGTAGGTCAACTCGCCGGCCTTGGCATAATCGCCGCCGCGTTGGGCCTGTTCCACCTCGATCCGGGCGGCGTCGAGCTGCTCCTTGATGCGGGTGGCGCCGGCCAGCTTTTCCTTCTCGGCCTGCCAGCGCAACGTGAGTGCGCCGGATTCCTCTTCAAGGCCCGCCAATTCCTCGTTCAGGGCCACCAGCCGCTCCTTGGAGGCGGCATCGGTTTCGCGGGACAGCGCAGCGGCTTCGATCTTCAGCTGGATGATGCGGCGGTCGAGCGCTTCGATCTCTTCGGGCTTGGACTCCACCTCCATGCGCAGGCGCGAAGCCGCCTCGTCCATCAGGTCGATGGCCTTATCGGGCAGGAACCGGTCCGCGATGTAGCGGTTGGACAACGTCGCGGCGGCCACGATGGCACCATCGGTGATGCGCACGCCGTGGTGGAGTTCATATTTCTCCTTCAGGCCGCGCAGGATGGAGATCGTGTCTTCCACCGTCGGTTCGCCAACAAGGACGGGCTGGAAGCGGCGTTCCAGCGCGGCGTCCTTCTCCACATGCTTGCGATATTCTTCCAGCGTGGTGGCGCCGATGCAATGCAGTTCACCGCGGGCCAGGGCGGGCTTGAGCAGGTTGGAGGCGTCCATCGCGCCTTCCGCCTTGCCGGCACCAACGAGGGTGTGCATTTCATCGATGAACAGCACGACATCGCTGCCTTCGGCGCGCACTTCGTCGAGCACGCCTTTCAGCCGCTCTTCGAACTCGCCGCGATATTTGGCGCCAGCGATCAGCGCGCCCATGTCCAGCGACATCAGGCGCTTGTCTTTCAGGCCATCGGGCACGTCGCCATTGGCGATGCGCAGCGCCAGGCCTTCGGCGACCGCGGTCTTGCCCACGCCGGGCTCACCGATCAGCACCGGGTTGTTCTTGGTGCGGCGGGCGAGCACTTGGATGGTGCGGCGGATTTCCTCGTCACGGCCGATCACCGGATCAAGCTTGCCAGCCCGCGCCGCCTCGGTCAGGTCGCGGGCATATTTCTTCAGCGCATCAAAACTGTCTTCGGCGCCGGCAGAATCAGCCGTGCGGCCCTTGCGGACGCTGTTGATGGCTTCGTTCAGCGCCTGCGGGGTGACGCCGGCGCCCTTCAGCGCCTTGCCGGCTTCGGTGGTGGTGGCGAGCGCCAGCGCAACCAGCAGCCGTTCGACGGTGACAACGCTGTCGCCGGCCTTCACCGCCACCTGTTCAGCGCTGTCGAGCACGCGCACCGTGTCATTGTCCCACGCCAGGCTTTGCGCGCCGCTGCCCGATACCTGGGCGATCTTGGCCAGCGCCTGATCGGTGAGTTGCAGTGCGGTGGCCGCCGTGCCGCCAGCCGCCTTGATCAAGCCGGAAGCGTGGCCCTGCTCATCTTCCAGCAGGGCTTTCAGCACATGTTCGGGCGCCACGCGCTGGTGGTTGTTGCGGATTGCAACCTTTTGCGCCGATTGCAGGAACCCCTTAGCGCGATCGGAGAATTTTTCGATGTTCATAGGCGGATGGTCCTCCTGTTCACCGGAGGATATGGTGTGGCTTTATAGCAACACAAGTAGGGATGTTGCGGAAGTGGCGTTCAGCGCGGTTTGAGCCAGCCAAAGACAAAGCCGCCGATGCTGCCAGCGAGGCAGAACAGGGTGAAGCCATCCATGCCGCGTGCGCCGGCCAGAGGGGTCATCTGGAACTGGGCGTGCATGGCCATCAGCACGGCTGCAATGGCAAGGCCGCCGGCCAGCGGCCAGGCAATGGGCGCAAGTAGCGGCAGGCGCGGCTTCAGCCAGTGCGCGGCACTGAAGGCGACAAGGAGGGCAAAGCCGAACACCGCCAGCAACGGCAGCAATAGGCCAGCAAAATCGCGGCCCGCCGTTTCCAGCGCCAGACCGGCAGGAATTTTCACCCCCAGATCGAGCAGGCCGGATTGCACCTGGCAGCTTTGAATCATGCTGGCGATGGCGGTGGTGGTGAGAACCGCGGCGGACCAGGCCGGGGCAGTACGCAACAGGTCCTTGAGGGATGCCATGTTGTATTTTTTCCTGTTCGTTGTCGCTTCTTACTCCATGATGGAACCGCGAGGGAAGGGTTGATTCGGCGAAAATGGTAATCAAACTGAAAAAGTTGTTAATAACTCTTGCTGTGACCATGCATGGCCCCTTAACGGCAGGCGCGGCGCAGGCGGAGCAGGTGCAGGTGATGGCCAGCGGGCTGGATCACCCGTGGAGCCTTGCGTTTTTGCCGGCAGGTGATGTGCTTGTGACGGAACGCGCCGGGCGGCTGTGGCGGCTCGGTACCGGCGGGCAGAAGCGGGCGATTGCCGGCGTGCCGGCGGTGCGGTTGGCCAGCCAGGGCGGGCTGTTCGACGTGGTGCTGCACCCGAAGTTTGCCGATAATGGCTTGATTTACCTCAGCTATGCCGCCGGAGAGAAGGGCGCCAACTTCACCCGCGTTACCCGCGCCCGGCTGGACGGGGATCGGCTGGTGGAGGCCAAGCTCATCTTCCAGGTCAGCCCGGCCAAGGATACGCCGGTGCATTTTGGCGGGCGCATGGCCTTCCTGCCCGATGGCAGCCTGGTGCTGACCACCGGTGACGGTTTCGATTATCGCGAACAGGCCCAGCGGCTGCAATCGGGCCTGGGCAAGATTATGCGCATGGCCGACGATGGCCGGCCGCTGGCGGGCAATCCGTTTGCCAATGAACGGGGGGGCAAGGCCGGCGCGCAGCCCCATATCTGGAGCTATGGCCACCGCAATCCACAAGGGCTTGCGGTTGATCCGGCCAATGGCCATCTGTGGGCGCATGAACACGGGCCGCAGGGCGGCGATGAGCTGAATTTGATCCAAAAGGGTGGCAATTACGGCTGGCCGGTGGCGACCAAGGGCCTGGATTACAGCGGCGCGACCATCAGTCCGTTCCAGACCTATCCCGGCATGATCGATGGCCGTGCCGTGTGGGTGCCGTCGATCGCGCCGTCCGGCCTGGCCGTCTATCGCGGCGCGCTATGGCCGGCCTGGGCGGGCGATCTGATCGTCGGCGCGCTGGTGAACAAGGAGGTGCGGCGGCTGGATGTGGATGCCGACGGTCGGGTGGTACGGCAGGAACGCATTTTCCCGTCGATCAAGGCCCGCATCCGCGATGTGCGGGTGGCCCCTGATGGCGCGGTGTGGCTGACGACGGATGAGGATGCGGGCAAGGTGCTGCGGGTCACACCGTAACCCGCAGCCCACAGGCGCTCAGTGCGCTGTCCAGCCGCCGTCGATCACTAGTTCCGAACCTGTCATGTAACGGCTGGCGTCGCTGGCCAGGAACACCACGCCGGCCGCGATATCTTCAGGCTTGCCGGCAAAGCCGACCGGGGCGCCGGCACCGACGGCATCGACATCGATGGCATTGGCCCCCGACTGGCTAGCAGTGGCCAGCGCGGCGGAGAGCGCGCCTGACGTGTCGATCTTTTGCCAGATCGGCGTGTCGATGATGCCGGGGTGCACGCTGTTGCAGCGGATGCCGTCCTTCATGGCCGCACATTCCATGGCGACGGCCTTCGTCAGCAGCCGCACTGCGCCCTTGCTGGCGCAATAGGCCGACATGCCGGCCGAACCACCCAGCCCGGCCACCGAAGAGATATTGATGATAGAGCCGCCGACATGGCCATCGGGGCGCGGCGTCCGCATCGCCGGCAGCGCATGCTTGGTGCCGAGGAAGCAGCTGGTGACATTGATGTCCATCTGCCGGTTCCACTGTTCCAGCGTCACATCGGTAATCAGGCCGGAGGTGCCGATGCCGGCGTTGTTCACGAGAATGTCGAGCCGGCCATATAGATCCATGACGCGCTTGACGAGTTCGGCCCAGCGCGGCTCCTCGGTCACGTCCTGGCCGCGGAATGTCGCCTGGCCGCCGGCGGCTTCGATCAGCTCCACCGTCTTGCGGCCGCCTTCGGCATCGATATCGGTGACGAAGACGATGGCGCCTTCGGCCGCCAGCTGGACGGCGCAAGCGCGTCCGATGCCGCTGGCTGCACCGGTGACAAAGGCCACGCGCCCTGTGAGTGTGCCCATGATCATCTCTCCCCGTGATTTTGGCGGAGCGTGACAGGGCGCAGGCGGCTTCGCCAGCCCTCCATTTTCGGATGTTAGGGGAAACCCCCTCCGCCATTATATAAGTTGAAGCTATTGAGAAAATAAGATTTTTATATAAATTTGAACTATCGGCCCTACTTTTGGCCCTACTTCCTGCTGAGAGCTGCATGCCTTTTATGAAATTAGGCTCCGTCGATTTTTGCGGCAAACCTCGGACCCCCGGGGGAGGCACTTTTCTTACAAAGGGCGCCCTTCAAATACCGTTGAATGTGAGACTGCCCCTTAATCAGTAGGTCGCAGGTTCGAACTCAAATGCGTTCACCATTTTTTTCAATAACTTAGACGGTTTTAAAGAGCCATAGAGTCGGCCGGGACTGACATTTAGCGGACATCCCGTCAGAGGGAGTCACGCACCAACTGCTTCGGACTGCCCCCCCACCCGCCACCCCTTAAATCTCTGCCCAGCCAGACCCCACCCCGGGGGTACCCCCATTCCCCAGATATGGGACCTGAGCTTCCTTCGTACATATTGATCTGCTCGTTGAAGGATGGATTTGGACGGCTGGACTAACGGTACCAGACAGCTAATCTCAGGGCATGTCGGAATACAAACTCTCCGTGGATCAAATCCTTCGCTATCCACGCGAGTTCTCGCCCAACGTGCCGGTCATCGATAACGTCAGAAACTTCTGGCACCTGACCCACGCCGAAGGGTTCTCACGGCCACAGTTGGAGAAGGGTATCAACCCAACGGCAGCTATCAAGACAGCGGCAGGTAGCCGTCGGCCAGTGATTCTAATTTCCAGTAGCCCAAATCGCGTTGGATCAGCGCAGACCCCGTGGCATGACATATTTGACGTCGACAACGGGCACATTCGCTACTTTGGAGATGCAAAAACCCCGCGGCAGGATCCAGCCCAGACACCGGGTAATAAGGCTCTGCTCGAGGCGCATGCTACCCATGCCGCCATTGAGCCGTCCGAACGCGCACGGGCTACGCCAATCATGTTTTTCCGTCGTACCGCCGTCAATGGCGCAACCAAGGGCT
>NZ_CAMCWT010000044.1:0-20616 GCF_945882885.1 Sandarakinorhabdus limnophila DSM 17366 | reverse complement strand
CGGCGCTTGTCGTATTTGACGGGCTTTGTGCGGGATTTCCTGCCCGGGATGCAGGGCGTAATCCCCTTCTCCTCAAGGGCATCGCGGAACCAGTCGGCGTCATAACCCCGGTCGCCCAGCAGCCAGTCCGCCTTGGGCAGGCCATCCAGTAAGGCTGCCGCTCCGGTATAATCGCTGACCTGTCCCGCCATCATGAAGAAGCTGATCGGGCGACCGTCGGCATCCGTCACAGCGTGGAGCTTCGTATTCATGCCGCCTTTGGTGCGGCCGATGAGCCGCCCGAGACCCCCTTTTTTCCCCCCAGGCTGGATGCCGTGTGACGTGCGCCCCTGAATTGGCGCCATTTTTGAGTAGGGTCCGTTTCTCGAGGAGACGGACGAATGAAGCGGAGCAGATTTTCGGACGAGCAGATCATCGCGATCGTGAAGTAGCAGGAGGCAGGCATCGCGACCGCCGAGGTCTGCCGGCGGCACGGGATCAGCTCGGCGACGTTCTACAAGTGGAAGGCCAAGTATGGCGGTCTGGAGGTATCGGAGGCCAAGCGGCTGCGGTCGCTGGAGGATGAGAACGCCAAGCTGAAGCGGCTGCTGGCGGAGGCGATGCTGGACATCGCGGTGTTGAAAGACATCTCCTCAAAAAAATGGTGACGCCCGACGCAAAGCGGAATGCGGTCGCCCATGCCCGGGAGAAGTTCGGGTTGAGCGAGCGGCTGGCGTGCAGTCTGATCGGTGTGGCGAGGCGGGCGGTTCGTTATGAACCGACCCGTCCAGATGACGCAGGCTTGCGCGTCAGGCTGCGCGAGCTGGCCGGCGAACGGTGGCGGCTCGGCTATCGGCGCCTGGGTTATCTGCTGGCACGCGAGGGGCGGGTGCCGAACCACAAGAAGCTGCTGCGGATTTACCGGGAGGAGGAGTTGAAGGTGCGCCGCCGCGGCGGCCGCAAGCGGGCGCTGGGGACCAGGGCGCCGATGACGGTGCCACAGGGGCCGAACCAGCGTTGGTCGCTCGACTTCGTGAGCGATGCGTTCGCATGCGCCCGCCGCTTCCGCGTCCTGTGCGTCGTCGATGACTTCACGCGCGAATGCCTGGCGCTGGTGGCAGACACGTCACTGTCGGGTGCCCGGGTCGCACGGGAGCTGGACGGCGTGCTTGCCGCACGCGGCAAGCCGCTGACGGTGGTCAGCGATAATGGCACCGAGCTGACGTCGACCTCGATCCTGCGCTGGTCACAGGAACGTCAGGTCAAATGGCATTACATCGCGCCCGGCAAGCCGACGCAGAACGCCTTCGTCGAATCGTTCAACGGCCGGCTGCGCGACGAATGCCTCAACGAGACGCTGTTCACCTCGCTGGCGCACGCCAGATCGATCCTGGCGGCCTGGAAGCACGACTACAACACAGTCAGGCCGCACTCGAAACTGGGCGGCCGCACCCCCGCCGAAATCGCCGGCCAACGGGGTTGGGGGCATGCCCCCAACCCCGTTGGCATCACATCAACCATCAGCCATCAAAGCACAGGACTCTACTTCTGATCGTTACCAATCAGGAGTGCACGTCACGCGTAGCAGCGACGCTGATTTTGCCCACTGGTGGCGTTGCGTCGTCTGTTGCGATGCTAAGGCATCGCGCCCTCCTAACGCCTTGCCAGCGAACAGAATCATTATCGTCACGACCCCAACCATTTATTAGGTTGAGCCTTAATGGTCCGTATTAGTGCTGTGCGCTGGCGGGCTTGCCCGGCTGTTTGGCGTCGATCCATTTCTTGAACACGGTCCAGCTGGTTTCGTTCGGCCGCTTGTCGTCGGTGGGCGGCGCGCTGGCATAGACCGGGTAGCTGGCCGCAATCTCGGTTTTCAGCACAGCGGGCAGATCGTCATAGCTTTTCAACTTGCTCCCCATGGCGTTGAACACCAATTGCCCCTGGCGGCCGCGCATCTTCATCCATGGCAGGAAATCCGAAATCCGCACCCAGCTGACCGTGGGATAGGCCGTTGCGTTTTTCCTGTCCAGCATCTCATTGGCATCAAAGACAAAATCAAAGATTTCCATGGCGTGATACTTGCCGCCGATCCAATCCTGATAGGCGCCTTGAAGCGGGTTGTTATAGAACAGCGGCGCTTCGAACGGCATGAAGAACCAGCGGCCTTCGCGGCGCAGGGTCGGGATCGAATAGGGCGCGCCGCTGGCCGACTTGGCGAACTGCGGCTGCTGGTTCACCGGGTCGTTGGCGATATGCAGCACCTCGACCGCTTCGCTGGTCCAGGGATTGGTCCACTGGCGCACCACCTCGCCGGTCTTGGGGTCGAGATAGAGCAGGATTTCGCGGGAGACCAGGCGCCAGCCCTTGCCGCGCGCCGGATCGTCGACGGTCGTGCAGGTGCGAATGTTCATGCCTTCGGCCTTGAACAGCAGCCGATCAGGCTCACCGGCAACGCGGCTATAGACCTTGCCGGCCCAGTGATAGACGGCGGGCTTGCCATCGGCTTCGCCGCACTGCACCCGCTTGGAAATCTCCAGCGCGTCTTCGGCCACCGCCGGATCAAGCAGGCGGGCCTTGGCCTTGCCCTGCGACAGGGCTGGTCCGGCGAAGAGAGTGGTGATGGCCGTGATGCAAATCGCCGCAGTCCGGGTGCGTACCGTCATTGCTGCTTCTCCCCAGCAAAGCCCAATTTTCAAATGTGCGGGCTTATCGCTTGACAATAGAGTTGTCCGGACAAATTGTGAAGCGTCATTCGCTGGCAGCCCGCGCAATTCAGGCATGGTGCGTACGACAAAAGGGATTGATTCAGCCATCATGTTGACCGCGCAAAGCCTTTTGTTCGTGCCGGGGCACCGGCCGGACCGCTTTGGCAAGGCTGCAGCAGCGGGGGCCGGTCTCACAGTGATCGATCTGGAGGATGCCGTGCCGGCAGCAGACAAGCCTGCGGCGCGGTTGGCGGCTCTGGCCCAGTTTGGCGAAGCTGGGTCGGCGCTGCCCGCATGGGGCTTGCGGATCAATCCGGTGACGACGGCTGCAGGTATTGCTGATCTTGCCGTGCTGGGTGAAGCCGCCGTGCTGCCGCCGGTGCTGCTGATACCGATGGTGGAAAACCCGCTAGAGCTGAAGATTGTCGCCAATGCGCTGGGATCGCGTGCTCCGGGCCTGGTGCCGATGATAGAAACACCGGCAGGTTTGCGCGTGGCCCACCAGATTGGCCAGGCGCCATGCGTTATCGCGCTTATGTTCGGCGGCGGCGACTTTTCGGCTGAACTGGGCGTGGCGCTGGCGTGGGAACCGCTGGTCGCCGCGCGCAGTCAGTTAGTGATGGCAGCAGCTGAAGCCAGGGTGCCGGCCATCGACGTGCCGTTCATTATGCTGGATGATCAGGACGGTTTGGCCGATGAGGCTCGCCGCGCTCGCCAGCTGGGTTTCGCCGCCAAGGCCGCAATTCATCCGGCCCAATTGCCTGCCATCCACCAGGCCTTCCAGCCGACCGACGCCGAAGTGGCCGAGGCACGGGAGGCCCTGGCCGCCTATGCGGCTGGTGGCGGACAGGCCATTCGTTTCAAGGGGCGCATGCTGGAAGCGCCCTTCATCCGCCGCTACCAGGCTGTGCTAGAAGCCAGGAATAGGAAGTCACATGCGTGATGGAGTGAAAGAAGTTGCCCCGGGCCGCTTCCGCGAGGTGTTTGGCCGCGCGTTCGAGGATTTTGTGGTGGGTCATATTTATGAACATCGACCCGGCCGCACGATAACCGATACGGACAATGTGTGGTTCACGCTTCTGACCATGAATACCCACCCGGCGCATTTCGACTATGAATTCGCCAAGAAGACCGAATTCGGCAAGCCGCTGGTGGCCTCGCCGCTGACCGTGGCGTTGATGGTGGGGATGAGCGTTTCCGACATCAGCCAGAAGGCGGTGGCCAATCTGGGTTGGGACAATATCCGGCTGACTCACCCGTTGTTTTGCGGTGACACGCTCTATGCCGAAAGCGAGGTGCTGCAGAAGCGGGAATCGAGCAGCCGGCCGGAACAGGGGATCGTGACCGTCAAGACCATCGGCAAGAACCAGAATGGCGATACGGTCTGCACGTTTAACCGCACAATGCTGGTGTGGAAGCGCGGCTTTGGCCCAGTCGACGATTGAATTTGACTGATGAGGAGTGACGCAATGGCCCCCGCCCCCAAGTTAGACCTGATGGCTGATCAGGGTCGCAGTATCGATGCAGACGAAGAGGCCGCATTTCTGGATGCCATTGACCGTTGGCTAGAGCGCCGGGTGATCCCGGTGGTTATGCACCACGATCACAACGACATCTGGCCCGCCGAGCTGGTCGCCGAAATGGCCGATATGGGTCTCTTTGGTGCCACCATTGGCCAGCAATATGGCGGTCTTGGCCTGCCAGCGACAACATATGCCAAGATCGTGATGCGCATTTCCAGTTACTGGATGGCAATCACCGGCATCTTCAATTCGCACCTGATTATGGCGGCGGCTGTAGAGCGCTTTGGCACTCCTGATCAAAAGGCCAAATGGCTGCCGCGCTTTGCCACTGGCGAAATCCGTGGCGGTCTGGCGTTGACCGAGCCGAACGCTGGCACCGATTTGCAGGCCATCCGCACGGTCGCGCGCCGTGACGGCGATGATTATGTGGTCAATGGCACCAAAACATGGATTTCCAATGCCCTGAACGGCAGTTGCTTTGCGCTGCTGGTCAAGACCGGTCCGGATGCGAACCCGCGCTACAAGGGCATGAGCCTGTTCATCGCCGACAAACGGGCCGGCTTCACCACGGGGAAGAAGTTCGACAAATTGGGCTATAGATCCATTGATAGCGCCGAACTGGTGTTCCAGGATTATCGCATTCCGGCCGACCAGTTGATTGGCGGCGTGGAAGGCCAAGGCTTTTTCCAAGCAACAGGCGGGCTCGAACTGGGCCGGATCAACGTGGCCGCGCGGGGCGTCGGGCTGGCGGAAGGCTCGCTCCGGCTCGCGACACAATATGCCCAGGAACGCCAGACAATGGGGAAACCGATTGCCGAGCATCAGGCTATCCAACTGAAGCTGGGCGAGATGGTGACGCGGGCGCGGGCCGCCCGTCTGCTGACGATGGATGCCGCGGCAGCCTATGACCGGGGCGAACGCTGCGACCTGGAAGCCGGCATGGCCAAGTTCTTTGCCAGCGAATCTGCGGTGGAGAACAGCCAGGAAGCGATGCGCATTTACGGCGGCTACTCCTATTCCAAGGAGTATGACATTGAGCGTTACTATCGTGATTCCATGCTGATGTGCATCGGCGAGGGCACGAACGAGATGCAGCGCATGATCATTGCCAAGCAATGGCTCAAGGCCAATCCCGCCTGATGTCCCATCTCCCGCTCTCTGGCTTTCGCATCATCAGTGCCGAGCAATATGGCGCCGGGCCCTATGGCAGCATGTTCCTTGCCCAGTTGGGTGCCGACGTCATAAAGATCGAACCGCCCGGCTCGCAAGGGAAGGGTGGAGACACGGCGCGGGCTGTCGGGCCGCACTATCTGCGCGACGGCGAAAGTCTTTATTTCCAGGCCTTCAACCTCAACAAGCGTAGCCTGACGCTCGATCTGAATGCGCCGGAAGGGCAAGTCATATTTCGCAAACTGGTGGCAACTTCCCACGCGGTTGCAAACAACATGCGCGGTGATCTGCCGGCCAAGCTGGGCCTAACCTATGAGACGCTGAAGGATATAAACCCCGCCATCGTTTGCGCACACCTGTCGGCTTATGGCCGCGACAATGAACGGGCGCGCTGGCCGGGCTATGATTATCTCATGCAAGCCGAAGCCGGCTATTGCTTGCTCACCGGCGATCCCGGTGGAGAGCCGCAGCGCATGGGCCTTTCGATGGTGGATTTTATCACCGGCACCATCCACGCCATCGGCCTGCTGGCAGCGCTGGTTGATGCTCAACGCAGCGGTGTAGGCCGCGATGTCGATACCGATCTGCTGTCGGCCGCCGTTCACCAGACCAGTTACCCGGCACTATGGTACATGAATGAAGGCGACGTGACCGAGCGGACGCCGCGGAGCGCCCACCCCACGGCCACGCCCAGCCAAATGTTCAAGGCTGCCGATGGCTGGATATTTGTGATGTGCCAATTGCCGAAATTCTGGACGATCATGGTCGAGAAGATTGGCCACCGGGAACTGAGCTCGGATCCGCGCTTTGCGGCGAACAAGGACCGGCTCGCCAATCGCGCCGCTCTCACCGCAACGCTTGATGAACTGTTCGAAACCCAGCCAATGGCGCATTGGCAGGAACTGCTGGCCGGTCATGTGCCAGTGGCGCCGGTCTATGGCCTCGATCAGGCGCTCGACAGTCCATGGCTGCGCCGTACCGGAATGCGCGACAGTGTTGATCATCCCGACCGCCCCGGCATGCAGGTGCTCGCCAACCCGATCCGGATCAATGGCCAGCGCCTGCCCAACCGGCCTGCGCCGCTTCTCGGGGCGGATACAGACGTCATCCTCACCGATCTTGGTATAGGTGTCGATGAGTTGGCCGAACTGAAACTTGCCGGGATCGTCTGAGGCGATGGGAAAACTGTCTGGCATCAAAGTCGTTGACCTCACGCAATTCTTGCCGGGTCCGATGCTGAGCCTGATGATGGCCGATCAGGGCGCCAGTGTGATCAAGGTGGAGCCGGCGGCCGGCGATCCGGCCCGTAGCCAAGCACCGTTTGAGAATGGCCAGAGCGTGTGGTTCTCCAACCTCAATCGCGGCAAGACCAGCATTGTGCTTGATCTGAAAAACGAAGCGGGCAAAAACTCCCTGCGCGACCTCATCCGAATCGCCGACGTGTTCCTGGAAGGCTTCCGCCCCGGCGTGACGGCGCGCCTGGGCTTTGGTTGGGACGTGGCGCGCGCGCTCAATCCGCGCCTCGTCTATTGCTCCATTTCCGCCTTTGGGCAGTCGGGTCGCCTTGCCCATCACCCCGCGCACGACATCGCGGTGCAGGCGATGGCCGGCTTCATAAGCGTCAATGATGCCGGCGACGGATCGTGCCCTGTGGTGCCCGGCGTGCCGGCGGCCGGCGTGGCAGCGGGGCTGACTGGGCTGGCTGCGGTCCTGATGGCACTGATTGGGCGGGAGAAAAGCGGGCAGGGTGATTATCTCGACATCGCGATGCTCGACAGCCTACTGCCGTGGAGCGCGCACATTGCCGGCGGCGCACTGGCGGGTGGCGCCGCGCCGTTCTCGGCAGCGCAGCGATCATTGGGCGGGGCAGCATTCTACAATGTCTATGAGTGTGCCGATGGTCGCCACATCGTGCTTGGTGGGCGTGAGCTCAAGTTTGCAACCGCGCTGCTTACGGCACTGGGCCGGCCTGATCTGATTGCACTGGCCGAGGCCGACGCCGGTCCGGCGCAGGTCCCTCTGATCGATTTCTTGCGCGAAACCTTTCGCACCAGGAGCCGTGAGGCGTGGGACGCATTCATGCACACAGTCGATGTCGCCTATGCTCCGGTGCTGGATTTCGCCGAAGCCTTTGCCCAGCCGCACATCGCCGAGCGCGGTCTTATCGTGGAGGCCGATGGCCGCCATCATATCGCCCCGGCGATACGCTTCACGGGTGAAGCATGGTTTCCGGGGCCGGTGCCCGCGCTGGGCGAAGCTTGATGGCTCTATTCGACGTCGATATGCATCGAATAGGCGAAGCGGTCGCCAGGATGGTGGCTCACCGAGATTTCGAACACATGGCCCTTGGCGTCGCGGTAGCAACGGATGATGCGCAACACGGCAGCACCGCGCTTGATGCCGAGCTCGCGGGCAATGTCGGCGCTGGCAATCACCGCCTGGATGTCTTGGGTAACTTGGACCACAGAAACGCCGGACAGTGCTTCAATCTGGCTGAACAGCGTGCCGGCAGCCAGATCCAACCGGGCCGCAGTATCGCCCAGCATCTCGTGGAAATAGGCGGTGGTCGTCGCAATCGGCTGGTCGCCGTCGAATGTGGTGCGCACGCCACGCACCAGCGCCCACTGGCCGCCGGCCGGAATGCCGATGCTGGCTCCCAGCCAGGCCGGCAGCGGGCCGTGGCCGGCTGGCTGGTAGGTGACACGCGTATCGCGGGCATATTGCAGGATTTCCCCCACGTTCGAAAGTGGCTGGTGCAGCGCTCCGCCACGGGCTCTGGCCGGCTGCACCACAGTGCCCGATCCGCGGCGGCGGGCAATCAACCCTTCGTTCTGAAGACGGCGCAGTGCCTCGCGCACGGTAAAACGCGACACACCATGGGCGGCGCAAAGATCGGATTCGGTGGGGAAGGGTGTTTCACTGCCAAAGCGTCCGGCCAGGATATCGGCACGAAGACTTGCTGCCAGTCGCAGATAACGCGGCGCCGGATCGCGGGCCATGGCGGCGAGCTGGTTCAACGGTTGCTCCTTGGTTGGCGTTGGCGATGACCGCACCGCTACTCACCCGACTTGTCCGGACGTTAGCGCGCCCGGTTTCGGAAAGCGAGGGGCTGCGCGCCCGGTTTCATCTGCTGGATTGGCTGGCCTGTGTTGCAGGTGCAAGACAAACGGCGGTGGCTGCGGCAGCGCACCGCGCCGGCCGCGATGTTCTGGAGCGAGTGGCCTATCTTGGCAATGTGTTGGAGATGGATGACGTCCACCGCCGCGCGCTGCTGCACCCGGGCCCGGTGATCTGGCCGGCTGCCTTGAGCGCAGCGCGCGAGGCCGGTGGCGGCATGGCAATGATGCTGGCCGGCGCAGTGCGCGGCTATGAGGCGATGATCGCCATCGGCACCATGCTGGACGCTTACCATTACAGCCTGTGGCACCCAACCAGCACCGCCGGTGGGCCTGGCGCTGCTGCGGCCGCAGCCAGCATCTTCGGTTTAGATGAACGCCAGACAGTTAGCGCGCTTGGCCATGCCGCCTCGATGGCGGGCGGTCTTTGGCACATGCGCCATGATGACGTCATGACCAAGCAACTTCACGTGACCCGCTCTGCGCTGGAAGGCTTGTGGTGCGCGCGGGCAGCGCGCGCCGGCTTCACCGGACCGGCCGCTGTGCTTGAAGGGCCGCAGGGGCTGTTTGCAGCAATGACGCAAACTCCGGGGCCTCTGCTGGAACCAGCCGATTGGCGCATAGGCGACGTCAGTTTCAAGCCGTGGGCGGCATGCCGACACGCCCATCCGGTGATCGATTGCGCGCTGGAATTGCGGGCAAGGGGCGCACTCAATCCGCCTTTCGTGATCGAGACCTATGCAGATGCATTGCGCTTCTGCGACCGGCCCAACCCGGTGACGGAAGTCGATGCCAAGTTCAGCCTTCAGCATGCGGTGGCTGTGATTGCCGATGGCCGTGAGGCTACGCCGGCGGATTTCACACCGCAGGCCATTGCGTCGCTGGCCGCGCTGCGTGCCGAGGTGACCGTGCGTGAGGGCGCCGACTTCTCCCTTCGTTACCCCCGGCATTTCGGCGCGCGGCTGAATGGGCTGGAATTGATAGACACGCGCGGTGACCCGGAACGTCCGCTGGACCGGGGTGGACTGATAGCCAAGTTGGCGATGCTGGTGGGCTGGGGCGGGCTGCCAGCGACGGAGGTCGACCGTGCTGCGGCGCTGGTTCTGCATGGCGACGATGTCGGCGACATCATTGCGCTGCTGACGGATTGGACGGCATGAGCGCGGTTGACACATTGATTGATTTCGTCGGCGCACCGCATCGCCTGTCTGAGGAGGTGTCTGCCATCGCACGGCATTTCCTTGCCGACACTCTGGCGGTGGGTGCGGCCGGGCATGACGCGCCAGGCGCAGAGGCCATACTGAGGGTGGCGCGGGGACAAGGGCAAGCAACAGAAGCTCGTCTGCTCGGTGATGCGGAGCGCTTGCCAGCCAGCGCTGCGGCCTTCGTCAACGGCTATCGCATCCATTGTCTGGAATGGGACGCGGTCCATGAACCTGCCGTGGTCCACGCGATGAGCGTGGTCACCGCAGCGCTTGGCGTGGCGATTGACCGACGTGGAGGCATTGCGGCTGATGAGGCTCTGGTCGCGCTGGCAGTGGGCGTCGAGGTCGCGGCAGGATTGGGGGATGCCGCGACCTCCCCGCTTCGCTTCTTTCGTCCTGCCACTGCTGGCCTGATTGGTGCGGCGCTTGCGGTCGCCCGCATCGACGGCGCGCCCTTGCTCCCCGCATTGGGCCTCGCTTACTCCAGCGTCGCTGGCACCATGCAGGCGCATGTCGAAGGGTCGCTGGCGCTGCCGTTTCAGATCGCGAATGCCGCACGAGCGGCGGTGCTGGCCAGCGATCTTGCCCGAGCCGGCTTTCCGGCCCCGGCCAATGTGCTGGACGGGCCGTTCGGCTATTTCCAACTGATTGATGTTGGCGACAGCGGGGCGCTGGTCTCCGCGCTGGGCGCGCGCTGGCGCATAGCCGAACTGTCGGTAAAACCCTACCCCTCCGGGCGCGCCAGCCATGCTGCGCTCGGCGTCCTGGCCGGCTTTGTCGGCCAGGACGTGGCGGCGATAGAACTGGCCTGCCCGCCGCTGATCCGTCGCCTGGTTGGCCGTGCAATGCAGCCCGACATGACCCCGGCCTGGGCGCGGCTGTGCATGCCGTTCCTAGCCGGGGTCATGCTGCGCGATGGCCGCATCGACCCACGCTGCTTCACACCCGAACAGTTTGCCGATCCGGCGCTACTGGCCTTTGCCGGCAGGGTCACGCTGCTGGAAGATGGAAATCCCGACCCCAATGCGCTGTTCCCGCAGGCGATCCGCCTGACCTTTGCGGATGGCAGCACGCAACCCATTGCCATCCCGGCAACGCTGGGCAGCCCGCACGCGCCACTCAACCCGGCCCAAATCGCGGCAAAGTTTGCCCTCGCCCGCGAGCTTGCCAGCCCCGCCTGCGACCCACGCATCTTCACTGATCCTCTCGCCTATTTCACGGAACCGAAATGAGCCAACGCAGCTACTTCGAGTGCTTGGATATCAAGCAATTGTTGACCGATTATCCGGTAGGAGAGGACTTTACCCGCAGGTATCGAAGCATCAGCCATGATGAACTGCGCGGTCTTCAGGAAGCGCAATTCAAGCGGCTGATCGCACGCGGATGGCAGATACCCTTTTATCAGCGCCTTTGGGGCGCCCGCGGCATTGAGCCGGGCGATATCCGTTCCCTAGACGACATCACCAAGCTGCCTGTTTATGACAAGAGCGATTTGATGGAATCGGTCAACGCCGCACCGCCATATGGTGATTTCGATGGGCGTGGCAGCGATCCGGTGATTTTCCACACCACGAGCGGCACCACCGGCCGACCGCAACCGCTCATGTTCGGCCCCAAGGGCCGCGAGGTAACCAACCTGCTCGTCGGCCGCATGTATCGCTGGATGGGTCTGGAATCCGACGATGTCGTCCATAGTGTCTATGGCCATGGCATGATCAACGGCGGCCACTACATCCGCGAGGCGGTCACTCACTTCACCAGCGCGCTCTTTCTGTCCGCAGGTACCGGTATCGAGACGCGTTCGGTCAATCAGGTCAATCTGATGGCCGATTTCGGCGTAACCGTGATGGTTGGCTTCGTTGATTATATCCGCAAGCTGGCCGAAATGGCCGAAGCCGAGAAATTGTTTGATCGCATTAAGCTGCGCATGATCATCGGCCACCTTGGTACCGAAGATCGCGCTGCAACCGAGGCCGCATGGCACGGCGCCAAGGCCTTTGACTGGTATGGTGTCGGTGATACCGGGACAATTGCGGGTGAGGGACCCGATCGCAATGGACTATATGTCTGGGAAGATGCGCAATACCTAGAATTGCTCGACGTCGATAACGGACAACCGGTCCAGTTTGGCGAAGCTGGCGACATGGTGGTGACTTGCCTTTTCAAGGATGATATCGCGCCTTGCATTCGCTTCAACACTCATGACATCACCCACGAATTTGCCGGCAAAGGTGAGATTGCCTTCCGCCGCATCGCCGGCTTCAAGGGCCGTAGCGACAACATGGTGAAACTGCGCGGCATCAACATATTCCCGCATGCAATTGCTGCGTTGATCGAGAACCGCAGTGACCTGACTGGCGAATATGTCTGCACGCTTAGCCGAAATGCCGCCGGACGCGATTCGATGTTGGTGGCGATCGAAAGCCGTGGTGGCAGCGATGTTGCAGCGCTTTCCGAGTTGCTGCGGCGCGGGCTTGGGGTGGAGATTGAAGTCACGCTCTGTCCGCCCGGCGGCACATCGGAGGCCACGCAGATTGACATGCGCCAGAAGCCGCTCCGGTTGATCGACAAGAGGGGCTTGTGAGCCACGACCGCTGGAACGCGATTGTAGATGTTGCCGCCGATCCCGGTGGTGGCAGTGGCCCGCTTGCTGGCGTGCGCATTGGTGTCAAATCCAATATCGCGGTGGCTGGCATGCCGCACACGGGCGGGATGGCGCATCTTCGCGGCAAGATCGCGCCGCGTGACGCCCATGTGGTTGCACAGTTGCGCAGCGCCGGGGCAAGCATCACGGCCTCTCTTAACATGCACGAAGCCGCTTTGGGCGCGACCACCGACAACGCATTCTATGGCCGCACCCATAATCCGCACCGCATAGGCTATACGCCCGGAGGCTCGTCAGGAGGCAGTGGCGCAGCAGTGGCGGCGGGGCTGGTCGATCTGGCGCTGGGCACCGACACGCTGGGCAGTGTCCGGCTGCCGGCGGCTTATTGTGGTGTCTATGGCCTGAAGCCCACCCACGGCGCGGTCAACGAGGACGGACTTCTCTATCTTGATCCGGCGTTGGATTGCATCGGGCCACTGGCGCGTGATCTCAATCTGATCAAGCAGGCGTGGGATGTTATCGGCAATGGAGGCGGGGAAGAGGATTTCTCCCGCCTGTTGCTACTCGACGATCTGGCAGGGGTGGTGTGTGAGCCCGCTGTGCTGACCGGCTACCAGGCTGCCCGCGCCGCGCTGGATTTGCCTGCTACTGTTATCCGCCTGCCAGAACCTCCTACCGTCATCCGCCTCGCTGCGCTGACGGGTTCGGTGCGCTACTTGATCGGTGCGCTGGGTGAGCATCGCGCCGACGCATCGGCTGAACTGCACTTTGTCCTGGATGCGCTGGAGCACGCAGCCTCCAATTCCGCGCTATTGGCCGCAGTGAGGGCGGTGTTGTTGGAGGCGTTGGGCGATGACGGTGTGGCTCTGCTGCCCACCGCGCCGCAGGCCGCTTTTGCACATGGTTGTCGTCCGCCATCAAACCAGGCCGATTTTACCGGGCTGGCCAATATCGCCGGCCTGCCGGCAATCGCGCTGCCGTCGGGGTGGAGCGACGATGGCCTTCCGGTCTCGGTCCAGCTAGTCGGGCCCGCCGGATCGGAACGTCGGCTTATCGCGCTTGCCTGCCGCCTTGACGCGGCTTTGAATCAGTATCGGCCGCCGAAGGGAGAATGACCTATGCGCATTATCTGCCTGTTCAACCTTAAGCCCGGTGCATCGCGCGAAGGCTATGAAGCCTGGGCGCGTGGCACCGATATCCCTGGTGTCAACGCGCTGGGCAGCGTGAAGGCCTTTACGGTTCACCGCGCCACTGGCCTGTTCGGATCGGATGCAGTGCCACCCTACGATTATATCGAAGTTATAGATATCAATGGCATGGATGAGTTTGTTTCCGACGTTTCGAACGCTGAATTCCAGAAGGTCGCCGCTGAATTTGGTCAGTTCAGTGACAATCCGACCTTCATCCTGACGGACGATCTGTGATGGGACGCTTTACAGGCAAGACGATTATCGTAACCGGCTCGGGTAAAGAAAACGGCCTCGGCCAGGGTATCCTGCGGCGCTTTGCCGATGAGGGTGCGAACTGCGTTGTCTCTGATGTGCGTATCGACGCAGAAGCTGAAAGCGTGGCCGCCGATCTTGCCAAGCGGGGCGGGAAGGTGGCCACCATCGCCTGCGACGTGTCGGATGCCGCTCAGTGCCAAGTACTGCTGGATAGGTCATTGGCCGCGATGGGCGGTGTCGATATCTTTGTAAACAATGCCGGCATCGGCTTCATGATGAAGCCGATGCTCGACGTGGATCCGAGCGATTGGGCCAAAGTAATTGCGGTCAACCTTTCAGGCGCTTTTTACTGCACGCAGGCTGCGGCCAAGGCGATGATTGCGGCCGGCAAGGGTGGTCGCATCATCAACATCGCAAGCCAGGCCGCCAAGACCGGATTTCCGCACTTGCCGGCCTATGTCAGCTCCAAGCATGGCATGGTGGGGCTGACCCGGGCTACGGCGGTGGAATTGGGCGCGTATGGCATCACAGTAAACGCCGTCTGCCCCAATCATGTCACCACCGGCCTGGGTGCCGTTCAGAACGAGTATTTCTCGAAACTGCTCGGCTTCCCGACGGTAGAGGCCTATCTTGCCAACATGGCCGCCAAGAACCCGATGGGTCGCCCTGGCCTGCCCAGCGATACGGCGGGGGCTTGTGCGTTCCTGGCCAGCGACGATGCTTTCTACATCACCGGTGAGGCGCTGAACGTGTCGGGCGGGGAGGAGATGCACTAATGCGCGAAGAACGCATCGATTGGCCGGGCGCAGCAAAGATGGCGCTTTCGGTGGTGGTTAATGTCGAGGAGGGCTCAGAACAGACGATTGCACGCGGAGACAAGGGCATGGAGCCGGTGGACGAGCTCGGCATCTTCATCAAGGCACCGATCCGCAATTATGGCAATGAATCCAACTACCTATATGGCATCAAGGCTGGTGCGCCGCGCGTCGTCAAGCTGTTGAAGGCCTTTGATATCAAGGCGAGCTGGACGGTGGCGGCGCTGAGCCTGGAAAACCACCCGCAGCTGGCTGAGGCCATCATCGAGCTCGGTCATGAGCCTGTTAGCCATGGCTGGCGCTGGATCCACCAGTTCAAACTGAACGAGGAGGGCGAGTGCGAGTTCATCGCCAAGGCCGTCGAATCGATTAGGCGGACGTGCGGTGTGCGTCCTTATGGCTGGCTGTCGCGCTATTTCCACACGGACAACACCCGGCGCCTGCTGATTGAAGCCGGCTTTGACTATCACATGGACGATTACTCGAGCGACGTGCCTTTTTGGGACAAAGCGACCGTGCCGGAACGGCCGATCGTCATTGTGCCTTACCAGCTCGACAACAACGATATGAAGATGTGGACAGACCCGGCGATGAGCCCTGAGCAGTGGCTGGGCTATGCCAAACGCAATTTCGACCAAGTTTATCGCGAGGGTATGGAAGGCAATCCCAAGATGATGAGCCTGGGTTTACACTTACGCATAATCGGTCGGCCGGGGCGCATCTGGGCGCTGGAGGCGTTTTTCCGCCATGTGCGCGCGCATGATGGCGTCTGGCTAGCTACTCGGCACGAAATCGCGCAGCATTTCAGGGGAGTGCAGCCGGCATGAGCCTGCGCCTTGAATATGGAGACCGGACTGCCCGGCTAATCATCGACCGGGCCGAAAAGCGCAACGCGTTCTCACATGCGATGTGGACGCAACTGCCCCGCCTTCTTGCCGAGGCCGCCACCCATTCCGATCTGCGCCTGCTGGTGGTGCAAGCGGCCCAGCCCGGCAGCGCCTTTTGTGCCGGAGCGGACATCGCTGAGCTTCTGGCGAACATGCGCGATGCCGATTGGCGTGCCGCCAATCAGGCCGCGATCAACCGGGCGCAATCTGAAATCGCGCGGTTTCCACTTCCCACAATCGCGTTTGTCGAAGGCGATGCGGTTGGCGGTGGCTGCGGGTTGGCGATGGCCTGCGATCTGCGCATCGCCACGAAGGCGGCGCGGTTCGGCATCACGCCGGCAAAGCTTGGCCTCGTCTATCCGTTGCACGACGTGAAGTTGCTGGTCGATCTGGTGGGCCCTGGCCAGGCTAGGCGGATGCTGTTTTCGGGCGAACTTCTGGATGCAAATGAGGCGCAGCGGATCGGCTTGGTGGAGTTGCTGGCTGATAGCCCATCCTGCATCGAGGCGGCGATCGTAGCCGCCTCACGCTATTCGACGAAGGCGATCAAGGGCTTCGTGCGCCGCGTACTCGACGGTCAGGTCGCGGACGATGAGGAGACGCTGGCAATCTTCGCTGCCGCCTTTACCGGCCCGGATTTTGCCGAGGGCACCAGCGCGTTTGTGAAAAAGCGCCAACCGGAGTTTAGGGCATGATTCCACACGGAACGATAATGGGCGGCTTGTCAGTGGTACCTGATCTGGCATCCGCCATTGCCGGCTACCAGGGCACACTGCAGCTTGATCTGGTCCACGAAGGCCCGTTGCCGGCCGATTTGGCCGCCAGTTGGGACTGTCCGGCCAGCGCCAACATGCGCCACGCTGTGCTGCGCCCGAAAAGCGGGGCACCCTGCTGGTTTCGGCTGGTCGAACAACCGCCGGTGGCCGGCTTCAGACCCACCACAAGCTTTGGTTGGGGCGCTTTCGAGCTTACAGTGAAAGACGTTTTCGGTTGGCCCGACCGGCTTGCCGGCAGCGCTTTCACGATTGTTGGCGAACCCAAGCAATTGCCCGGCATGGATGCCTTCGTGCCGATGCAAGCGCTCGGGCCGGGACAGGAGATGATCTATCTCAATCAAGTGTTCGGCAACATGGCTGCCATCGATCTGCCCATGGCGCAATCGATCAGCGACCATATCTTTATTGTTATCCTCGCTGCGCCTGATCGCGCTGCCGCATGTGACTGGTATGCCCGGTCTTTAGGCCTTGTTCTGGGAGAGACATTCGAATTGCCCTACGAGATGATCAACAGCGCCTTTGGCCTGCCCAACAGTCACATCAGCGCTCTCACAATGGTGCAGGCCGGGCGCATGCCTATTGTGGAAGTGGATGATTATCCGATGCAGGCCCGGCGCCGCCCGCGCCATATCGGCATGTTGCCGCCCGGCAATGCGCTGGTGACCTTGGCTGTGCGCGATCTGGACAGTTGTACCGTGAACTGGATCTGCCCGCCCGTGCGCCGTTTCGGGCCATTGTATGACGGCCGGCAGGCCGGCACGTGCATTGGCGCGGCAGGCGAATTGCTGGAACTGGTAGAGACAGGCTAACGCAGCATCATTCGCCCACCAAGATCACTTCCACATCGGCCAGGCCTTCACGCAGCTTCTTCACCTCGGCATATTCGGGCGAGTTCCAGAAAGCCAATGCACTGGTGCGCGACGGCCATTCCGACACAACCACCGAGGAGCCGTCCACCCCGTCACCCTCCAGCACTAAGGCGCCAGGTGCGCGGATGACATAGCGGCCGCCAAACTGGTCCATCAGCTTGGCCGCTGAGGGGCCATAGCCATTGATGAAGGCTTCGCGATCATGGATCCGGGCGGTGATTACGAGCCAGGCGGTCATGGTTGCGGCTCCTGCAGGCTGATGAAGATGGCGGCCGGCGCGAGCAGCGCATCCGGGATATGACATGCTAAGGTAAAGCGTAGCCCGTGCACTCTGTTCTGGAGGGCGCGGCTGGGAAAAAGCGCCACCTGGCGCGCCTGTGGCCATGGTAGGCGCTGGCCCCTGACGAAATCCTCATTGTTGCGGTCGTGCCGGCCGCGCGGCTTGGTAAAGCCCCGGTCACGGATGCGGTGTCTGGCCGCGTCGAAGCCGAACTTCGTGGTGCCGCGGGCCACCGGCAGCACGTGTTCGATGACGACCCGCGGCCTGTCGTCGGCGGCCCACGGACCAAGGCCTGCAGTCGCCGGCACCATGGCGGGAATGGTTGAGTTCATCCTGTCCTCTCATTTACCCGCACTATGGATTTGTCCGGACAAATCGGCAATAGTGCCGACCATGATCACCATGCGTGCACTGGTTGCAGGCTGGCGACACGCGGTTGAACCAGGAAGGCCGTTTGCAATGAAGGCGCTAGCCGCGATCGTTCGCCGTGTCGGTGGCCCCGACGTGATCGAATGGGTTGAACAGACCCTGATGCCGCCAGGCCCTGGCGAGGTTACGGTGGCTCACAGCAGCATCGGCATCAACTTCATCGATACTTATTACCGGCGCGGCGTCTACCCGATGCCGCTGCCCGGCGGATTGGGGCTCGAGGCGGCCGGCCGAGTGGTGGCGGTTGGGCCTGGCGTACGCGAATTTTGCGAAGGTGACCGTGTGGTGAGCTTCGGGCCGGATCGCGGCGCCTATGCCACTGCGCGCACGATCGCCGCTGCCCAACTTTTTGCACTGCCGGACGGGATTGACGACGATATTGCAGCCGCCGGTTTCTTGAAGGCGGCCACAGCCGAGTTCCTGGTGGAACGTTGCGGACAAGTGCAGCCCGGGTGGCCGGTGCTGGTGCATGCCGCCGCTGGCGGTGTCGGGCTGATCCTAGTGCAATGGCTCAAGGCAGTTGGCGCCATGGTGATTGGTACGGTGTCAAGCGCATCCAAGGCGGAAGCAGCGCGCGCGGCAGGCTGCGATCACGTCCTGAACTATGCCGAAGCAGACGTGATGCCAGCGATACGGGCTCTCACGGGCGGTGCGGGCGTGCGCGTCACTTATGATGGTGTGGGGCGCTCAACCTGGGCGACATCACTGGATGCGACCGGGCGGCGCGGTCTGATTGTGAACTATGGCAATGCCGATGCCGCGGTTGGCCCGGTGGATCTGGCTGTTCTGGCGCAGAAGGGAAGCCTGGTGAATACACGCCCCACCTTGTTTGACTATTATCACGAGCCCGGCGAACGCGCCGCTGGCGCGCTGCGTGTTTGGGAGATGGTCGCATCGGGCCAGGTGCAGATCAGCATTGGCCAGCGCTGGCCAATGCAAGCGGCCACCGCCGCGCACACCGCACTCGAAGGCAGGGCGACCACCGGTTCCAGCCTGCTCATTCCGTAAAGGATAACACCATGCGCCTTGCGCAGCTTGCCCTTATGCTCGTTCTGGCACTGCTTCTCGCCACGCCGGCTGTGGCAGGACGGGCCGAGGACGCGCTTAAGCAAGAAGGAGATCGCTGGAATGCGGCCTACAGCGCCGGTGACTGGACCGCGCTGAGGGCGCTTTATGCCGACGATGCCTGGCTGATGACAAACAAGGCGCCGGTTGCGAAGGGCCCTGATGCCATCATCGCTTACCTGAGACGGTTCAGTGGTCGCGGTTCTGTGGTGAAGTTTCGGTTTGAACCGGAAGACGTGATGGCAAGCCGGCCATTCGGGGTTGTTGTGGCTCGATACTGGATGACGGCTCAATTGCCCGGCGAAGCAGCCCCGGTGCGCGTGGCTGGGCGATCGATGCTGATCTACAAATGGCAGGGTTCTGGGCTCGATGCCGGTTGGAAGCTGTGGCGTGACATGGATAACATGGCGCCGGATGTGCCGGCCGAATAATCAGATAGCCCGCCTGGCAGGCAGCTAAGGAGAAATATGGTCCTGTCAGACTAAAATTGCAGGCGGGTTAGGGCGCTGGTAAAAAAGCGAAATGACGATGCCCGCCAACCCGTTTCGTTGTTTCAACTCGTCGCGGGAGGTAATCCGGCTCGTGGTGATGATTTACGTACGGTTCCCGCTCAGCCTGCGCAACGTTGAGGATCTTCTGTTCGAGCGCGGCATCGACATCTGCCATGAAACAGTGTGGTTTTGGTGGAATCGGTTTGGGCCGCTGTTTGCGGCAGAAATCCGTCGCCAGCGTCAATGCCGAATGCGAGGTTTCCGGCATTGGCGCTGGCCCGTTGACGAGGTGTTTGTGAAGATTAACGGCGAGCGCCATTATCTGTGGCGAGCGGCCGATCACGAAGGCGAGATCCTGGAAAGCTACGTTACCAAAACGCGCGACAAAGCAGCGGCTTTGGCCTTTCTGAAGAAGGCCCTGAAGCGCCATGGACGTGCGGAGGCAATCGTTACGGACGGACTGCGATCCTACCCTGCAGCGATGCGGCAACTGGGCAATCTGGACCGCCGCGAGATGGGCCGCTGGTTGAACAGCCGAGCCGAGAACTCGCATCTTCCATTCCGACGACGAGAGCGGGCGATTCCGCGGTTCTGGCGGATGAAATCGCTACAGAAATTCGCTTCGGTCCACGCCTCGCTGCACAACCATTTAAACTCGGAACGTCACCTCGTCGATCGCCAAACTTACAAGCTGCGACGCTCGGCTGCCCTAGCCGAGTGGCAGTCGCTTGCCGCCTGAAGTCGATGCTTTTGGCCCAAGGCGCTCCAAACGGAGACAAGTTGCGATTGGTCTGACAGCACCTGTCGAAGATCATTGGCGGCTGCATCTTGGCCAGCCGGCCTTCGAGATCCCCAAGCCGCAGCTGCTGATCGACAACCTGCGCTGGCATGGCCATGTGCTCGACACGCATGAGCAGATCGACGCCCTATGCGATTAAGGCGATTTGACCGAGGAGGAGCTGTTCCAGCCGATGGACGGCTACTCGTGGGAAGACCAGTGGGAGCACAACCTGTCGCCCGAAGCCCAAGCCTTCACCTTCCTGCAGAAGCACGACCTCTTCCCTGCAGACGGCAAGGGCCGCTGAGAGGGGCAGGTGATCTCCGGGTCTGTGGATCGGCGTGCAAAAGGGACCCTGTTAGCGGGGTGATCGGCGTCCAAAAGGGAACCACCATTCCGATGGTTTAGACAGCGACTTGGTTTTCCAGGTGGCGAGATCGGGATGTTGGTTGTGGAGACGGTTGTACGGATCCGGCGG